>JABCNV010000033.1 GCA_013333935.1 Prevotella sp.
GCTCGTAAGTTCGCGCTTGCCGCCAAAAAAGAAAAGGAAGAGCGCGAAGCTAAGGAGAAAGCACTGAGGGATGCCGGCGAAAGCGTGGACAAAGCAGACCTGGATAAGGTGACGGTTCCGAACAAATATGCGGGTCGTCCCGACGATGCCAGAATTGCAACAAAGGCTACGGCAGCCGACTCTTCGAAGAACGACTCGCTGCATACCGGCCAGCGAATCAAAATAAACAGCAAGGCTGCGGCCGACAGCCTGCTGGCAGCCCAGTCGAAAACAAACGCAGACACGTCATGGATAAAGAACGAATACGTGCCCATAACCAGCTTTATCCATACCCTTGACTTCAAGAACTACCGGCGAATATATGAGGCATACAACGTTCCCGAGAACTATTTCCTGTATGCTTACAACGCCATGGAGAAGCTTCGGGGCGATTCTATCTACGACAGTACGATGAACTGGAGTCTGAATAACACCTTCGCCATCTCGCTTCTTGAGGGTTTTAACAAGTGGGTTAAGATGGGAGCTAAGGTTTTTGCCTCCCATAACCTTGACCATTATACCTTACCAGGTCTCAACGGCAGGAACATATGGAACGAGCATAGCATCGTAATTGGCGCGCAATTAAGTAAGACTCAAGGAAAAACTCTGCACTATAACGTGACGGGAGACTTCGCTACAGCCGGATATAATATAGGAGAAATACACGTCGACGGCAGCGTTGACGTCAACTTTCCATTATTCCGTGACACGATGACTCTGGCGGCATCGGGATTCTTCCATCACGAAAAGCCCGACTTCTACTACCGCCATTATCACGGCAAACACCTGTGGTGGGACAATGACGACCTCTCAATGACCGATCATTTCAGGGCCCAGGGTGTGCTCAACTATCAGAAAACGCGCACGCGTCTGCGTGTAGCCTTTGACGAAATCAAGAATTATACCTATTTCTCTACTACTTACACGACTACCAAGGACGCCCGTCTGCAGAACGTTGTACAGGCAGAACAGCAGGCCAGTCCTATTACGGTGATCACGGCGGAGGTTGCACAAGACTTCACTTTTGGCCCGCTGAATTGGGAAACCGTGCTCACTTTCCAGAAGTCGACCAACAATAATGTCCTGCCCCTGCCCGCTCTGAACGCATACACAAACCTGTACCTGAAGTTCAAGATAGCGCGTGTGCTGAACTGTGAACTGGGTGTTGACGCCCGCTATTTTACGGAATATGAGGCCCCTGAATACGTAGCGCCCATCGGACAATTCGCTATTCAGGACAACAGCACGAAAGTAAAGACCGGCAATTACCCCATCGTCAACGCCTATTTCAACTTTAAGCTGAAGAAGGCAAGGTTCTTTGCGATGATGAGCCACATCAACAGCGGCATGGGAAACAAGCGTTATTTCCTTACCCCTCACTACCCGTTGAACGAGCGTCTTTTCCGTTTGGGCGTGAGCTGGACCTTTGCAAACTAAGGCTTCCGCACGGTTACGGCGGGCGGAGACGACGAAATCAGAACGAAAAAACCGGCTGCATGATCAGCGAAAACGACAAAATTACAACCAACAGTCTGCGTGCATGGTTCCTCGCGGCGAGGCCAAAGACGCTGACCGGCGCCGCAACCCCCGTCATCATAGGCATTGCTCTGGCGTGGAAAGACGCAGGAACGGAAGGTTTCCAGGCCATTCCGGCCGTGCTCTGCCTGCTGTTTGCCTGGATTATGCAGATAGATTCTAACTTCATTAACGACTATTTCGATTGCATCCACGGCAACGATGACACCACCTCCCGCCTCGGACCGAAGCGGGCCTGCGCCGAAGGATGGATAACGCTGCCTGCCATGAGGCGTGGCATTCTTGCCATATCAGCGCTGGCTGCGCTTGCAGGAGCACCGCTGATAAGGTATGGAGGCTGGCAAATGACAATTGTCGGAGCCGCCTGCCTGCTGTTTGCTTTCCTCTACACAACGGTGTTTTCATACCACGGTATGGGCGATGTGCTGGTGCTTGTATTCTTTGGCGTCATCCCCGTCTGCCTTACATATTACGTCATTATGCCTGCGGGGGCACAGACTGTCCCCCTTGAAGTGGCCGTCATTTCGCTTGCATGCGGACTGGTTATCGACACACTGCTGTGCATCAACAACTATCGCGACCGCGACAACGACCGCAAAGACGGCAAACGAACCCTCGTCGTGCGCCTAGGAGAACGGGGCGGAGCCCTGCTCTATCTTGCCACGGGGCTGACGGGATGCGGTGTTACCGTTGCCGTCCTATTCGCTACGGCACTGAGCCACAGCCGTTTAGGCATCCCCCTGACTGGCATGGCGCTCTTCCTCGTTTATCTTATTCTGCACATCAGAGCGTTCAAAAGCATGAAGCATATAGGCCGAGGGCGCGAACTGAACAAGGTTCTTGGCCTGACGGCAAGGAATATGTTTGTCTACGGAATCATCACCTCCTTTAATATTATACTACTGGGCATCGCATGAAACAGCAGGTAAACCTTGATATCATGGCCTTTGTCGAGCAGCAGATTCTGCCGCGCTATAACGCCTTCGGCAGGTCACACGGCCTGGGACATGTGCAGCGGGTCATCAAAAACTCGCTGCAACTGGCCGCCATGACGGGCGCCGACCTCAACATGGCATACGTAACAGCCGCCTACCATGACCTTGGAATGGAAGGCCCTCGCGCCATACACCATATTACGAGCGGAAAGATTCTGCTCGGCGACGCACGCCTGAGGAAATGGTTTTCGCCCGAACAAATCAAGATTATGAAGGAGGCAGTAGAAGACCACCGCGCGTCGGCATCGCACGAGCCCAGAAGCATCTACGGAAAAATTGTGGCTGAAGCCGACCGTGATCTTGAACCGGAGGTAGTTTTTACGCGTGCCATCCTGTTTGGAATTGAGCACAATCCGGAACTGGACGAGGAAGGACAGTGGAAACGCTTTGACCGCCACATGAAAGAAAAATACAGCACAAGCGGCTACATGCGCCTCTGGATTCCGAAGTCGCCCAACGAGGAGAAGCTCCGCGAAGTGCGCGAAACCATCGCCGACAAGGCACGCCTGCGGAAGGTTTTCGACAGAATTTACCACAGGGAAACCTCTGAAAAGGACTGATAAAAGGCGCTTTCATACGTGTAATACGAGGGAAATTCTGCCTCTTGACATCTATTTCAGGAAGCGCTCATTTCGCAAGAATTATACCTTAATAATATATAGGTGTTGCCTTTACGGCGTAATCGCATTGTCTTTACGTCGTAATCGTCTTGCCTTTACATCGTAATCGTCTTGTCTTTACATCGTAATCGTTTTACCTTTACGGGCTAAAGACAGGGGCTTTACACGGCTTATAAGTTATTGTCAGACAGCAGGATATAAATATCTTCCGGCTTTTACGGCGTAAAGGCAAAGCAATTACGCCGTAAAGGCCGACGTGGGGTTTCGTCCCGTTGCGTTTTTCCGCAATCTGAAATCAATGCGAGCGGGCTGCCTGCATTCAGGTAAATCTCAGGCAGTCAGGCAGTTTAAAGTCGCGAAAAGGTCTTTCTCCCCTTGACGTAATATTGCCAGAGAATGCTGTAACCCACACGTTCAGAAGGGCCTGCCGTGCGTGTCCGGCCGATTTCGCGACGGTCGTCATCGAAATTGTGCCGCCAGCGGTAAAACGCCCTGCGAGCCTTTACCACGGCTTTAAAGTCGACCCAGCTCCTGTCTGCGACGAGCATTTTCAGGGCTGCCACGTAATCCAGCACGCGCCGCACACGCATGACGCCCTTCAGTTCGCCGTCAGGCAGGTTCTTGTAGAGCATGGTCAGGTTGTTCCGGAAGTTCAGAAAGGTCTTCGTCGGGTTGCTTTTAGGCAGCGTTCCTCCCCCCACGTGATAGACTTCGCTCTCCGGAATACAGACAATACGCCTGCCACGCTGGCGCAGTCGCCAGCAAAGGTCAATCTCTTCATTATGTGCAAAGAAGCGCCCGTCAAGGCCGTGCACCTCGCGATAGTCGGCAGAGCGAATCAGCATACAGGCTCCGGTCGCCCAGAGAATGTCGATAATGTAATCGTATTGCCCGTTATCCTCCTCTACCGTATTGAATATGCGTCCGCGGCAAAAGGGGTAACCGTATCGGTCAATAAAGCCGCCCGACGCACCCGCATACTCAAAATAGTCGCGGTTTGCCTCTGAAAGCAACT
Source organism: Prevotella sp. (assembly GCA_013333935.1). Classification (GTDB taxonomy): domain Bacteria; phylum Bacteroidota; class Bacteroidia; order Bacteroidales; family Bacteroidaceae; genus Prevotella. The sequence continues at coordinate 4,206 of JABCNV010000033.1, forward strand.
TGGGCTGGCACGCAGCCACGTCAGGATAAGCGTCCATATATTCGACGAGAGGGGTGAGCCAGTGGTGCGTTACTTCCACATCCGAATTGAGAAGCACATAGTATTCGGCCTCAATCTGCGCCAAGGCTCGGTTATATCCTTCGGCAAAGCCATAGTTTTTATCAAGCTGAATCAGTCTCACCGAAGGGAAATGCTCACGCAACAGCTGCACGGAAGCATCGTCCGAAGCATTGTCGGCCACCCATATTTCGGCCTCGTCACACGAATATCGCACCACAGTGGGCAGGAAACGGCGCAACATAGCCTCGCCGTTCCAGTTCAGAATCACTACCGCTACTTTCATAAGCTATTGTCGTTCAGTGGCTTTTATCAGATAAGTTCAGCCTTTAGCGCACTCTTGTCAAAGTTGAATCCGCCGAGGCGCACACGCATAAGCCGGTTGTCATACTCCGCCCGGGCAAGCTGTGGAGGCAGTTCTACACGAATGTAATTCCTGGTAAAGCCGTGCATGGCTTTGCCAACCGTGGCCTTTTCAAACAGCACTTCGGCCTCCTGCCCGATGTGGGCGGCATAAAAGGCCTGCGTTTTCTCGTCAGAAAGCTTCAGCAAACGGTGGGTGCGTGCTTTCTTATCGCGGTCGGTTACCTTGTATTTAATGGCGAGAGCAGACGTTCCGGGACGCTCCGAATAAGGGAAAACGTGCAGCTGCGTCACCGGAAGCGAGTCGATAAAATTGAAGCAGTCCTCAAAATATTCAGGCCTTTCGCCCCTGCACCCCACCATCACGTCGACGCCGATAAAGGCCTCGGGCATCACCTTTTTAATAAGGTGTATCTTATGTGCAAACAGATTGCGGTCGTAACGGCGGTGCATCAGTTTCAGCACTTCGTCGCTACCGCTCTGCAAAGGGATATGGAAGTGCGGCATGAAAGCACGGCTCCTTGCACAGAATTCTATTAAATCGTCGCCGATTAAGTCAGGTTCAAGCGAACTGATACGGAAGCGGCTGATGCCCTTTACCCCGTCAAGAGCCTTGACAAGGTCAATAAAGCTCTCGCCCGTAGTCTCACCAAAGTCGCCGATATTGACGCCGGTCAGCACTATTTCCTTGCCACCCTCGCGGGCTGCCTGCTCTGCCTGCTCCACCAAAGAGGCTATGGAGGGATTGCGTGAGAAGCCACGGGCGTAGGGAATAGTGCAATAGGTGCAGAAATAATTGCAGCCATCCTGCACCTTTAGGAAGTAACGTGTACGGTTCCCCCTCGAACAGGATGGCTGAAAACTCTTGATATCCTTGGTCTTGACGTGATGGAAGCGATGTAAATGGCCTTCGCGAGGCTCACTCCAGGCCTCTGAAAGATATTGAATAAGGTTGGCTTTCTCGTTCGATCCCAGCACAAGGTCTACGCCGTTCATCTTGCTGACCGTCTCGCTTTCGAGTTGGGCATAGCATCCTGTCACAACAACGAACGAGCCGGGATTCTCTCTAACCAGTCTGTGAATGGCCTGACGACACTTGTGATCTGCCATTTCCGTAACCGAACAAGTATTGACAAGGCAGATGTCTGCATGCTCTCCCTTGGCAGCTGTAGTAACACCCATCTCGGAAAGCAGCTTGCCGAACGTCGATGTTTCACTGAAATTCAGTTTACATCCTAATGTATAATATACGGCTTTCTTTCCCTGGAATGCACTCGTATCTATCATTTTATGAATCCTTTTTCTGCAAAGTTACCCTTTTCCACCGAATTTAGCCCCGTTTTGCATTGCCAATTTAGGCGTAAAGAAGGCCCAAATCAAATTTAACTTTTGTTTAAAGTCCATAATCAATTAATAATCAGTGCATTATAAAAATGTTACAAAAGGAGCATAAAAAAATCATATAAAAAGAGAACAACGTATTGAAAAAATACATACCTTTGCAGTGTTTTAATAAACAACTGATTGTTTTACAGATTTTAAAAAGCAAAGAAAATGAAGAAATTAGTTTTAATGTTCGTAGCTATCGCAGCTATCTCTTTCGCATCTTGTGGTAACAAGAACACTACTGCAGCTTCTACAAGTGATTCTGACACAACAGCTGTATCTGATTCTGCTGACACAACTGCTGCTGATACAACTACTGCTGACACCGCAATGGTTAAGTAAGTTTTAGTTCGTTAGCACGAATTGAAAATTGAGAGACACCGCCTTGGGCATCGCCCGAGGCGGCTTTTTTGTGTGCTTTAAATCAGAAATAATTTTACTTTAAACAAAAAGCGGACTAACATTATACTAACAAGGAGACTACATTATACAAAAAAGAAAGTCGTATTATACAAACGCCGGAATTATATTAAACAAGGAAAAGAACTATATTATTCAAGAACAGGAACTATACTATTCAATAATTGGAACTATACTATTCAATAATTGGAACTATACTATTCAATAATTGGAACTATATTATTCAATAAGGGGGGCTGTATTATTCGAGAAGGGGAACTGTATTATACAAGGAGGGGAGCTGTATTATACAAGGGAGGAAAGTTTATTATACAAGAAGGGTTGAATCTAACCCCGATAAAAGAAATGACTTAACAGGCTTGCTTCCTTTAGACTATACTATGCAAAGGCTGTTATATGCAAGTTATTGCATGATGATTCCAACATCATACAGCAACATTCTGAATTATTTCAATTGGTAATTAGAACGGAACCATTGTATCAGGACCGCCCAGAGGGTCATCGTCTCCCTGCCCGAGGCGCGAGCTAATAATCTCACCGCCACCTAAATCATTAGGTAAAGGGGCCAGCATTGCGTCCTCTGGATTGGCAAATCGCGTATATTGTCCCTGGAAAGCAAGCAATACATCACCCGTCGCTCCTTTACGATGCTTGGCAATAATAATCTGTGCTTTACCGCGAAGATCGTTGCCTTTCTCGTCCTCGTACAGGTGATAGTACTCGGGACGATGCACAAAAAGCACCATGTCGGCGTCCTGTTCGATGGCTCCCGACTCACGCAAGTCGCTTAGTTGCGGGCGTTTTCCCTCCAGACCGTCACGGTTTTCTACCGTACGATTGAGCTGCGAGAGTGCTATCATAGGTATATCAAGCTCCTTGGCCAGCCCCTTAAGCGACCGCGAAATAGTCGAAACCTCCTCCTGACGGTTGCCAAAGCGGGCGCCGTTGGCGTTCATCAGCTGCAGGTAGTCAATCATAATCACCTTCACTCCCTTCTCACGAACCAGACGCCGTGCCTTGGTACGAAGTTCAAAAATCGACATACCCGGCGTGTCATCAATATAAAGAGGTGCCCCCGTAAGCCTTGAAAGGTTCTTGTCCAAGCGCTCCCACTCGTCGCGAGCCAGCTGTCCATTCATAATCTTCTTGCCCTCAATTTCGCAGACATTCGATATCAAACGGTCAACCAACTGCACATTATTCATCTCCAATGAGAAGAAAGCTACCGGCGTTTTAAAGTCAACGGCAATGTTTTTAGCTATGGAAAGCGCAAACGATGTTTTGCCCATGGCCGGTCGTCCGGCAATAATAATAAGGTCACTCTTCTGCCATCCCGAGGTAATATCATCGAGCTTGGTAAACCCTGACGCAATACCCGTCAGGCCCGAAGAGTTTGCCGACGCTTTCGAAAGGATGTCAACGGCCTGCCTGATAACCGGATCAATCTGGGTATAATCCTGCAGCATGTTCTTCTGTGAGAGTTCAAAGAGTCCGCTTTCCGCCTCCTGCATCAGCTCATCCGTGTCTACAGTAGGGTCAAAAGCCTTGGTTTCGATGACACTTGCAAACGAAATAAGCTGGCGTGCCAGAAACTTCTGTTGCAGAATTTTGGCATGATATTCAATGTGTGCCGACGAAGCCACGTGTGCCGTAAGGTCTACAACATAAGTCGGACCGCCCACATCCTCAAGCGTTCCTTCCTTCTGAAGCTCGTTTGTAACGGTCATAATGTCGACCGGATTTTCGTCAAAGTTCAGCTTCTGTATCGCCTGGTAAATCTTCTGATGACGCGGTTCGTAGAAAGTTTCAGGCCGAAGCATTTCCGAAACCACCGAAAACGCGTCCTTATCTATCATCAATGCACCCAGAACAACCTTCTCAATGTCGGCAGCCTGCGGTTGCAAGTGGCCGTAGGCAGGGTCAATAGGTGCTGTGGCTCTTTTGCGACGAGAGCCCGTATTCGATGATTTGTTCGAGTCTGGCATGCTTTTTTGTTGATGATTAGTTGGGCAAATTTACAAAATTTCCACAAATATGTTTCCTGCCTTTCGGCTTTTTCTCTTATTTTTGCAATAGTTTTTAATACCTTGTCCCGATATGCTGACATTTCCCTGCGCCAAGATTAACCTTGGCCTTAACATTACATCCGAACGCAAGGATGGCTATCACAATCTCGAAACCGTATTTTATCCCGTTCCCCTTACTGACGCATTGGAGGTTAAGCTCATGCACGACGACTTCCCTTCCTGCGAGCCCTGCGACCTGAAAATTACGGGAAATGCCGTCGACGGCGACGAACAGAACAACCTTGTTGTAAAGGCTTACAAGCTGCTGGCACAGGACTTCAGTCTGCCCCGCGTCCATACCCATCTGGTAAAACGCATTCCTCTGCAGGCCGGTCTTGGCGGAGGGTCGGCCGACGGCGCCTTTATGATTCGGCTTCTTGACGAGCGTTTCCGCCTGAATATGGGCATAGCCGAGATGGAGCGCTACGCAAGCCGCCTGGGTTCCGACTGTGCTTTCTTCATCACCGCGGAGCCATCGTTCGCCACGGGGCGCGGAGAGGTTCTCGAACCAGTCCGAATTTCAGAGAACAATCTGCAAGGCTGCCATGTCGTTATCGTCAAGCCCACCGTGGCTGTATCCACTCGCGAGGCTTTCAAACAGATGGTTTGCCGTCAGCCCGAGCACTGTTGCCGCGACATTGTACGCCATCCTGTCGAGACGTGGAAAACGCTATTGACCAACGATTTCGAAGGCCCCGCCTTCCGTCAGCATCCGGAACTGGCCGCCATCAAGCAGCAATTATACGACCTCGGCGCTGTATATGCGCAGATGAGCGGAAGCGGAAGCGCCTTCTTCGGCCTTTTCCGTAGTGAACCACAGCAAGTTAAGGAAGCCTTCCCTGCCTGTTTCGTCTTTGCATCGAAGCTGTAATTATCCGCCCTGCACGCTGTCGTCTACAAGGCTCCGAGCCTTTTCAGCTCGGCATATACACGGTGCACGGGAAGGCCTATCACGTTGAAGTAGCTGCCCCTGATGCCTGCAACACCCGCCAGTCCTATCCACTCCTGTATGCCGTATGCCCCAGCCTTGTCTAAAGGACGGAATTTTTCTACGTAAAATTTTATCTCCTCGTCGGTCAGTTCTGCAAAACTCACATCGGTTACATCCGAGAAAGCCACCTGCTTCCCAACGGTAGTGAGGCACACGCCCGTAATAACCTGATGGGTTTTACCGCTCAACCGGCGCAGCATCTGCATGGCGTCGGCCTCGTCGTGCGGCTTTCCCATTATCTCGTTACCCAGCACGACAACGGTATCGGCGGTGAGCAGCACCTCGCCTTCAGCCACGGTGTAGCAACGGGCCTTCTCACAAGCAATATACTGCGGCACCTTTTCTACGGGTAAATCTGCAGGATAGGCTTCATCAATGCCCTTGACAACGCGCACTTCAAAGTCGATACCCAATTCACCCAACAGCTCTTTGCGACGGGGTGAATTGCTCGACAACACTATCTTCTTCATCTTTTCCGTTTCTTTCCGTGCAGGACGGCCCCGCCCTTCCCTGTCGCGACAGCCTCCTTTTCCTTACCAGCCAAAGGCTTTTGCGCTGCTAAGCCAGTGACCCTGGGCCTTCAGAACCTGCTCTATAATGTCGCGGGCACAGCCGAAACCGCCCCTGTGCTGCGACACATACAACGATACGGCCTTGATGTCGGCACAGGCATCGGCCGGACAGCACGGGCAACCCACACGCTGCATCACCTCATAATCGGGGATGTCATCGCCCATATAGATTATTTCGTCGTCAGTAAGGCCGTAGCGCTGCCGGAACTTTTCATACGCCTCTGTCTTCACGGCACACTTCAAGTAGATGTCTTCCACGCCCAGATAAGCATACCGTCTGCGTATGGCTTCAGAGTTTCCGCCGGTCATGATGGCGCATCTTATTCCCATTTTCTCGGCCAACTGTATGGCATATCCGTCCTTGATGTTCAGCGTGCGCACCGGCATGCCGTCGCCGTCCATGCCAATGGTCGAGGCCGAAAGCACGCCGTCAACGTCAAAGACTATGGCTTTTATCCGCTTTAAATCATAGTTTATCATGGCCCGAAGTCAGTCTTTGATGATAACGTTCTCCCATTTCAGGCGGTCTTCGTTCTGCATGGGGCGCTCATCGGCAGGGTGACCAATGGCCAGAACGCACAGCACCTGCAGTTCTTCAGGCAGCGAGAGTATGCCGTGAATGATGTCGTTGGCGCTGGTTCCGTCAGAAAGGCCGCGGCCCCGCATCTGTACCCAGCAGCTGCCCAGGCCCAATTCCTCGGCCTGATACTGCATGGAGACGGCTGCAATGCTTCCGTCTTCTATCCAGCACTCGTCCTCGTCAGGATTGCCCAGCACCACAATGGCCAGTGGTGCACCGGCAAGAAAGGCCGCTCCGCCCTCCTTGGCATCGGCCATTTTCACGATATCAGCCTTATTGTCGACCACTGCAAACCGCCACGCTCTCAAGTTCTTGGCCGTGGGCGACATCAGGGCCGCACGCAGGATAAGCTGCACGTCGGTGGCACTGACCTCCTGCTCGGTAAACTTACGGTGGCTGCGGCGTTGCTGGACAAGGGTTTTAAAGTCTTTCATCTGCTGCTTGTAATAATTAAAAAAGATTGTTGTTTTATCAGATTATACACACGGGCAAAGATACGAAAAAAAGATGGAACGCGCAAGCCGTCCGCCCGCGGTTTCTTCGTTGTGGCTTCAGCGGCCACCGTCGGCTACGCCCTGCCTATGCCCACACGCTGTCATGGTGTTACGCCTGCGGCAGCATTCCGCCCTGTTTATGGCATAAAGGTGAGGGTGCGGCGGCTGTTGAACGAACCGTACGGCGGCCGTCATACAGGTTGTGAGGCGGGCGTGGCACGCGCGTGTGACGGCCGCCGTACGACAAGGATAACGCAAGAACCACGACGGTAAATAACGCGAACGTCACGGGCCGGGAGACGCCGAACCGGGAACCTGCGGCAGGAGGCAGACAGGCCGTACCCCGTTCCCGAAGTATCTTTTCCTTACGGGCGACATAAAAAAAGACAGCCACAAAACGCGCGTGCATTTGTTTTTTTACTATCTTTGTCACGATATGGCATACCATGTCAGCATCTATTCGAAGGGTAAGACGTTGCCGCAGATGACCTGCAACAACTTTTTCCACAGCGCCGAGCTATTCCACATTGTTGAGAAAACGCCCGCCGAGGCACCTTACATGGCCGTAGCCACGGACGAAGAAGGGCGTGTGCGCGCCCACATGCTGGCCATCACGCGCCGCAAAGGCTCGCTGCTACCGCCCTATCTGTATATGCAAGGGCGCGTCTATGGCGAAGGTGAATACGACGACGACGTTGACCGCGAACAGATTTTCGGGCAGTTGCTGCACGCCATTACCCGCAAGCTGCGGCGCCGTTTGTGCCTTTATATCGAGTTCAGTGACCTGTCACGCAAGATGTTCGGCTACAAGCTGTTCCGCCGTGAAGGCTATTTCCCCATCAACTGGCAGGAGGTTCACAACTCGCTCTACTCTATGCCGCCCGAGGAACGCCTCACGCAGAGGATGAAAAACCGTATAGAACACGTTTATCGGCTCGGCGTAGAGACAAGACCTGCAGCCTCTTCTGCCGAGGTGCATGAGTTCTACAAGCTGCTCCGTGGCTTCTATAAGATGAAGGTCCGACGGCTGATTCCGCCCGAGGAACAGGTAAAACAACTTTACGAAAGCAACAACGGGCAGGTGTTTATCACCCTGTTTCGCAAAAAGATTATCGGCGGCTGCCTGTGCGTGTTCAGCGAGGGCGACGTATATTTGTGGTATCTGGCCGCCCGCCGCAAGACCTATGCGCCCCTGCATCCCAACCTGATGACGATATGGCAAGCCCTGAAATGGTCGTGGAAACACAACTACGCCCACCTCTTTTTCCTCGACGTAGGCCTGCCCCTGCCCCACAATCGGCTGCGCGATTTTATACTAAGCTTCGGTGGAAAACCCGTTGCCCGATACCGATGGTTTCTTTTAACCATAGGCTGGATAAACAGTTTGATAAGGAGAATTTACAGAGAGTAAAAATCTTTACATCATCGTGCGGAAACATTTTCGGTTTTATCTTCAGGCTTTCCTTTCTGAAGAGGTTGGTGGGAGTGATGTTTTCTCCGTTTCCTGCGCCCTGTTCTGCAATGAGCCGACGCCATGCAGGAAAAGCTCTGCCGGCCCCATGTTTTCAACACAACATAAAACACGCTATTTATTTTCTACACTCAATATTATTATGTACATTTGCATCAGATTATGCTGACGTAAATATCCTCCGAGGGCGTCACCATAAAATATAACGGAAAAAGAACTTGCCACGCTGCCATGATGCAGCACCGGCAAGGAAAAACAAAGGTTTATTACGACTGAAATGTTCATCGATTATCAGAAAGTAAAGGTATATCAGCAGGACAGACTTGTTCTTGATGACGTCGACTTCCACGCAGACGAAGGCGAATTTGTATATATTATAGGAAAGGTAGGGTCGGGAAAGAGCTCGCTTTTAAAAACCTTTTACTGCGAACTAGACCTGTACGAGAAAGAGGCAGAGAAAGCAGAGGTTCTCGGTCGCGACCTGCTTAAGCTGAAACGCAAGGATATTCCGGCGCTGAGACGCGAGTTGGGAATCATCTTTCAGGACTTCCAGCTTCTGCGTGATCATACGGTATTGAAAAACCTCCGCTTCGTACTGAAAGCTACAGGATGGAAGGACAAGGAGAAGATTGAGCAACGCATTGACGAGGTTCTGGAAGCCGTGGACATGACCGACAAGAAGAACGCCATGCCCCATGAGCTGTCGGGCGGAGAGCAACAGCGCATATCCATTGCACGCGCACTGCTGAACCACCCGAAGATTATCATTGCCGACGAGCCTACCGGCAACCTCGATGCCGAGACGGCAGACAATATTGTGCACCTGTTGCATGACATCACGTCGCAGGGAACTGCTGTCATCATGTCGACGCATAATATAGCAATGCTCGACGCTTACCCCGGAATCGTTTACCGATGCAAGGAAGGACACATTGCCGATGTGACGAACGAGTATAACCTTCTCGACCTTTCCGAAGACGGCGAAGAACGGTAAAGCGGGCGCCTGCCTGCCAAACAAGACCATATTGACCACATATAAACAGCTTGAGCACGATGAAGGTAATGAAATTTGGCGGCACTTCCGTCGGAAGTCCTGAACTGATGAAGAACGTTGCCACGCTTGTAACCGCTCCAAAAGAGCCGGTATTCGTTGTACTGTCTGCCATGAGCGGTACAACAAACGCGCTGATAGAAGTCAGCGATTACCTCAACAAGAAAAACCCCGAAGGCGCCAATGAACTAATCAACCGCCTGGAAACGAAATATCTTGCACACGTAAGGGAACTCTATTCTACACAGGAATATAAAGAGAAAACGCAGGACACGCTGCAGAAAATATTCAGTTACCTGCGGTCGTTTGCCAAGGGACATTTCACCAGTTTTGAAGGACAGAAAGTTGTTGCCCAGGGAGAAATCATGTCAACCAACATGATGGCCAACTACCTTTCAGAGCAAGGATACAGCACTACGCTCATAGACGCCCTCTCTTTCATGCGCACCGACAAGAACCTGGAGCCAGACATGGAATACATCAAGCACCATTTGAAAGAGGCCATGCAAGGGCACGAGGAAACCCAAATCTTCATAACGCAGGGGTTTATATGTCGTAATGCCTACGGCGAAGTGGCGAACCTGCAACGCGGTGGCTCCGATTATACGGCGTCTCTCGTAGGTGTATCCCTGCCCGCTGAGGAGATACAGATATGGACCGACATCGACGGCATGCACAACAATGACCCTCGTTTCGTAGAGAAAACGACGGCCATACACCAGCTTAACTTCGAAGAAGCAGCCGAACTGGCCTATTTCGGTGCAAAGATTCTGCACCCCACGTGCGTTCAACCTGCAAAATTTGCAGGCATCCCGGTGCGTTTGAAGAACACGATGGACCCGCATGCCGAAGGCACTATCATCGATAACAAGCTGGTAAAGGGAAAGATAAAGGCTGTCGCAGCGAAAGACAACATCACGGCTATCAAGATAAAATCGTCACGAATGTTGCTGGCAACGGGCTTCATGCGCAAGGTTTTTGAAACCTTTGAGGCATATCAAACCCCCATCGATATGATTACAACGTCCGAGGTTGGCGTGTCAATGAGCATTGATAACAACACACATCTCGGTGAAATAGTTGATGAATTGAAGAAGTATGGCACGGTAACGGTCGACTCTGACATGTGTATTATCTGCGTCGTTGGCGACTTAGACTGGAGCAATATCGGCTTCGAGACACTGGCAACACAGGCTATGAAGGACATTCCCGTGCGCATGATATCATACGGTGGCTCCAATTACAACATATCGTTCCTTATCAGAGAGGCCGACAAACAGAAAGCTTTGCAAAGCCTCTCTGACATACTTTTCAGGTAATACTACCGTAAGATGTTGAAATTGCCGTACAAACGGCAGAACTGATACGACACAGACAAGAGATGAAAAGTAAGTTTCCTATTGATAAATTCCGGCAGAAGAGAACACCTTTTTATTATTATGACACCCGCCTGCTGCACGAAACGCTGCAGGCTGTTTGCGCAGAGGTGTCGGGGAAAGGGCATTTCCATGTCCACTATGCCATTAAAGCGAACGCCAATCCCAAAATACTGGGCATCATTGCACGGGCCGGGCTGGGTGCCGATTGCGTGAGCGGAGGGGAAATTCAGGCCGCACTTGCTGCAGGATTCCCCGCTGAAAAAATAGTCTTTGCAGGCGTAGGCAAGGCCGATTGGGAAATAAACCTGGCCCTCGAAGCCTCTATTTTCTGCTTCAATGTGGAAAGCGTGCCCGAGCTTGAAATCATAAACGAACTGGCCCAAGCCAAAAACAAGGTAGCCAATGTGTGCTTCCGTATCAACCCTGACGTAGACGCGCACACGCATGCCAATATAACAACCGGCCTCGCTGAGAACAAATTCGGCATAGCTATGAGGGATATGCTTCCCATTATCAGGCGGGCTGAAGAGATGAAAAACATTAATTTCCTCGGTCTGCACTTCCATATCGGTAGCCAAATACTCAATATGGGCGACTTCGAAGCGCTGTGCAACCGCATCAATGAACTTCAGGACGTGCTGGAAGAACATCATATAGCAGTCAGGAATATTAATGTAGGCGGCGGGCTTGGCGTTGATTACGAAGACCCCGAAGGGCATCCGATAGCCGACTTTTCACAATACTTCAATATCTATGACAGGCATCTCAGGCTGCGTGCAGGGCAGCAAGTGCACTTTGAGCTGGGACGATCTATCGTCGCCCAGATGGGAACGCTCATCACCCGCGCACTATATGTCAAGCAGGGAACGTATAAAAGGTTCTGCATTGTCGACGCCGGCATGAGCGATTTAATACGTCCGGCCCTCTACCATGCGCACCATTTCATTGAAAATTTAAGCAGCAATGAGGCGCCAGAAGTCTATGATGTGGTTGGTCCTATTTGCGAATCGAGCGACGTCTTCGATAAAGACGTCAAGCTGAACAAGGTGCATCGCGGCGACCTGATTGCGTTACGCTCGGCCGGTGCCTATGGCGAGATTATGGCCTGCCAGTATAACTGTAGGCCATTGCCCGAGGGATTTATCACTGAAGACATAGAATAAACGAATATTTTTGAGCATTCCGTCAGTTACATGTTGATTAATTTTCCAATAGATAATACCACTATCATTGTGGCTTCCATACTGATTGGAGCTGCGATTATCAGCTCCTTGATGAGTCCTTTCTTCAGATTCAGGAAGCCCGCAGACCGGCCTTTGCCTACCGATACATCAGAAGATAATAATTCTGACGAAGAAAACACAGGAGCCCAAGCCCCGCCTCCCCTCTCCGTTATCCTTACACCTCACGACGAAGCTGACCAATTAGAAAGGCATCTGCCCGCAATTCTACATCAGAAATACCCCGCAGGGTTTCAGGTTATCGTCGTGGTTGAGAAAGGACAGCATGAGATTGAAGACACTCTGACACGCTTAGAGAACGATTATAAGGCGCATCCGGCAGATGCTACACTATACATTACCTACATCCCCGAGACGTCAAGATACATGAGTCGCAAAAAACTCGGCATCACATTAGGCGTAAAAGCCGCCGTCAATGAGAAAGTTTTGCTGACCGAACCTTGCTGCGAACCCGCGTCAGACTTATGGTTACAGACCATGGCCGCGCAGCAAGATACCGACGACAGTCTTGTTATCGGCTATGGTGCATATTGTAACGAGGTGTCCTCGTTTAAACGATTCCAACGCCTTTATACCGAATTCTACTTGCTTCGTGAGGCAAAAAAGGGTCGCCCTTACCGCACACAGAGCTACAATATCATGTTTAATAAGAGCGACTTTATGAAACGAGAAGGGTTTCGTGGCAGCCTGAACATGATTCGTGGTGAGTATGATTTCATTGTCAATAAATATGCAACACGCAACGTTGCCCTCGTTACCGACCGCCGTGCGTGGATGATTGAAGATGCGCCATCGCGCAAAACATGGCTCAACAAGCACCTTTTCTATCTCCACACAAGGCGCATTCTGGCAAGAAGTATGATGCACAGGTTTTGGTTTAACCTCGATCAGACGGCGCTTCATGGCAATCTTCTATTAGAGATTGCGGCACTCATCTACGGTATTTCAAGCGAAAACGTCATTCTTATAGCCGCATCCCTCGTCGCCTTTCTTATCTCTCTCGTTACCCGAACCATCCTGGCGCGCAAGGCCGCACGGGCTTTCGACGAGAAGATTCCTGCACTCGCATGTTTCCCTTACGAAATATCCCTCGTATGGCATAACCTTACATATCTCATAAGATACGCCCAAACCAGCAAGCTCGACTTCACAACGCATAAACAATAACAAGCAAACGGCTATCTATGAAGCAACATAGGATTCTGTTTTTTGTACCCGATCATATCGACGCTATAGGCATTCACCACGAACTAATCACCCGTTTGAAAGAATGTTTATCGTCAGAAGCCGACGTCAGCATGGCAACATCTGGCGCAAAAAAAGATGTTATCCAGCCGTCTGACTATGATATTATTCACTTCTTCGGGTGCTGGAGCAACAGCGCTTGCAGGCTTGCGGCCAGGGCTTACAGGCATAACACCCCCTACCTGCTTACACCATTGGGCGCCCTTCAGCCCTGGGAGATGGTACAACATCGCCGCTCAACGCTCTTCAACAAGCAGCATCAGCTCACGTCAAAAGCCGCTGCAGTGCACGTCTGCGGGAAGTTAGAACAAGAGACTTTCACGCATTTGGGATGGAACAAACGGCAGGAGATAATCAAGAATCCGATATTAACCAGCCAGATTTCCTTTGAAGAGACCGCCCGACAGCTGACAAATCTCTACCAGAAAATTCTTGATTCGAACGCCCGTTTGCTGCTAAGCGAAACCGCCCGACAGATGATTGGCTCGCTCCTGCAGTTGGGAGCGAACAAGAATACGCTTCTTTTACACGACCATATAGCGAAGCTTCAGCAAACTTTTGAGACGTTAACCGACGACGACTGGCGCCAAATCTTCATCTATGCACAAGAGGAACGGATCACCATTCCGCTGACGGAAGGAATCCGCAGGCTGCAAAGAGACATACCCGAAGTAAATACTGATGAAATAAACAGGTTTGAGCCAGATATCGAATACCCTGCAGGCGACCTGAAAGCAGACGCTTTGCTCTCAAAGAGCCTGCTGTTACGCAACAAGGTCAAGGATGCGTTTGCCAACCGAGGCAGCGACGAACGCACGCTCTCTCTGCTCATACTGAATCTCAACTACGAGCTTTCGCGCCACAAGGCACCCTTGCTTCATCTGGTCAACCTTTACCAATTCATCCGCTTTACCAATCTTGATGAAGATATGGCAAAGGATATGGTTCACGAGTTGGGCCTTGACGACTTTGCCGGTCGCCTGATGACCGTCATGGAAAACTTCCTTGGTCTGACTGAAGGTTTTATGCCATTTTTCCCCAAAAACGACAAACACGCTGAACATTTATTGACAGAACTCACAAAATTCGGAATATACAAATGATGATAACAGAGCCTGTACACGATAAAACTACAATTAATTCTACCGACATGAAGAAAGGCAAGCACTACGACATTGGGAAAGACATGCGCTACCTGCAGCTTCTTTCCAACTCCTTCCCAACAATAGCCGAGGCCAGTACAGAGATAATAAACCTGCAGGCCATCCTTAATTTGCCCAAGGCCACCGAGCATTTCATTGCCGATATACACGGTGAATACGAAGCTTTTCAGCACATTCTGAAGAACGCTTCGGGAAATATCAAGCGAAAGGTTAATGAGCTTTTCGGCACCACGCTGCGCGAAACCGAGAAACGCGAGCTCTGCACGCTCATCTATTACCCCGAGCAAAAGCTGGAACTTGTGAAAGCAGCCGAGCCCGATATCACCGACTGGTATCACATTACACTGCATCATCTCGTAGCCATTTGCCGAGATGTATCGAGCAAGTACACCCGCTCGAAGGTGCGAAAATCGCTGCCGGCCGACTTCTCCTACATTATACAGGAGCTCCTGCACGAGCGAACCGAGGACACAGACAAGGCAGCTTATGTCAACGTTATTGTTGACACCATTATCTCTACCGGCCGCGCCGACGACTTCATCACCGCTATTTCGAACGTCATTCAGCGCCTTGCCATCGACCAGTTGCACATTCTTGGCGACATTTACGACCGCGGACCCGGTGCCCATAAGATTATAGACCTGCTCGAACATTACCATCACTGGGACATTACGTGGGGTAATCACGATATCCTATGGATGGGGGCGGCTGCGGGAAATGATGCTTGTATGTGCAGCGTTATCAGGTTATCGCTGCGCTACGGCAACCTCTCGACCCTGGAAGACGGCTACGGAATCAACCTCGTTCCGCTGGCAACGTTCTCCATGGACTTCTACGGCGACGACCCCTGCACCGAGTTTGTGCCGAAGCTTTCAGGCGGATCAGAACGTATGGACGACAAAACCCAGCAGCTTACGGCACGCATGCACAAGGCCATTGCGGTGTTGCAGTTCAAGGTTGAGGCCCAATTATACGAGCAACACCCCGAGTGGGGCATGAAGGACAGGGAATTATTCAATTACATTGACTACGAAAAGGGCATCATCACCGTCAATGGAAACAAGTATCCCATGACCAGTTGCAACTTCCCCACCATCGACCCCCGCCACCCCAACAAGCTGACAGCTGAAGAGCTTGAGCTGTTGGGGAAGTTGCATCACAGTTTCGAGGTGAGTGAAAAACTTCATAAGCACATCCGCACGCTGCTGGCACACGGCGGCATGTACGGCATTTGCAACAACAATCTGCTGTTCCATGCCTCCGTTCCGCTTAACGCAGACGGCACCCTGAAGGAGGTAGAGATTGCACCGGGGCACAAATTCTCCGGCATGAATCTGATGAAAGAAGTTGGCATGCTAATCCGTTCGGCCTTCCAGACTGATACGAATGCCGACGAGAAACAATACGCCATCGACTATTTTATGTACCTGTGGCTCGGCCCTGACAGTCCGCTTTTCGACAAGTCGAAGATGGCAACCTTCGAACGCTACTTCATCCAGGAGAAGAAAACACACGCAGAAGAGAAGGGCAATTACTTCAAATTGCGCGACAACGAAGAAGAATGCGACTATATCATGGACAGTTTTGGCGTGACGGGTAAGAACAGACATATCATCAACGGCCACGTACCGGTGAAGGTTGGCAAGGGCGAAACGCCCATCAAGGCCAACGGAAAGCTGATGGTTATCGACGGCGGCTTCTCGCAGGCCTATCATAAGGAAACGGGCATTGCGGGCTACACGCTCGTCTATCACAGCCGAGGCTTCCAGCTGGTACAGCACGAACCTTTCACCAGCACCGAAGACGCGATACTGACCGGCACCGATATCAAGTCGACTACACAGATTGTAGAGATGTCGGCCCACCGCATGTTGGTAGCCGATACCGACAAGGGAAACGAGCTGAACGCCCAGATTGCCGACCTCGAAGAGCTGCTGTACGCCTATCGCCACGGCTATATCAACGAGCGCGAACGGAAGATTCCGATGCCCGTCAAATAACAAGCGCAAGGCCTGTCTGAATAAACCGGACAGGCCTTGCGCCTTTTAAATTCATGCCGTCAAGCCTCCGGCCGGAGGCATATCATCAGTATCGCACAGCTGAAAGACCGATTGGGCATGTAGGATATAGTCTTTCGGCAATACCCCCCGCACGTCACCGTATATCGTTTAAACTGAAAAGATGCCGTTCGGCGGCCGCCGAACGCTCGTACCGCGGCCGTGACACGCATTGTATGGCGGCTGCCGCACGAGCGTATGACGGCCGTCGCAACACTGCCCTTACACCGGAGACACATTACGGGGACGTCTTTCTGAAGGCATCCCCGCAACTTGTTCACATGCTTTTAAAGGGCTTTTAGAACGGCAGATCGTCAACACTGCCGTTGCCGTCATTTAGCGGATCGGCTGCCGGTTGGGCGTTGTCGGCGGGTGCTGCGGGCGCAGAGCCAAGCTGAGAATCGGGAGCCGACGTCTGCGTACCGGCGTTCAGGCTGTTGGGATCAATATGATCGACACGGAAAGCATTGATGTCATTGAAGTACCTGTCCTGCCAGGCGCGGGCATTTATGTCAAGCCAGACGTGCACTGCATCGCCTTGATGAATATTGAATTGCTCTAACTTATCGGCCCCGAACACACGGAAAAGGCAGGCACGAGGGTATTGTTCCTTCGTCTGTATAACAAATTCCTGCGACTTCCATGCATTACCCGTCCTGCTTGATACGCCTTCTTTGGCCGGATATTCCTTGATAATCACTCCCTCTACTTCTATACCTTGTAGTGCCATAGCTTTATTATTTAATATTATTTATGTATATATAGGTTGCGAAAGTAAGCAAATTATCAATAAACGGCAAGTAAACGGTTCATAAAAATCAAAAAAAACGAAAAATAACACTTCCCGTTTTAGTTTCTCCTATTTTATTCTTAACTTTGTCATGCAATGTAAGAACTAAAACAAAACAAGAATATTCATGAAATTTACCTTATCAAGCAACGCGCTAAGCAGCCGTTTACAGACCCTTGCAAAAGTTATCAACAGTAAGAACTCGCTCCCTATCCTCGAGAGCTTTCTCTTCCAGGTTCATAATGGTCAGCTCACGCTTACGGCGTCAGACAGTGAGAACGTCATGCAGACAAGCCTGAAACTTGACCAGTTTGACACCGACGGCGACTTTGCCATACCCAGCCACACCGTTCTTGATGCGGTGAAAGAGCTTCCCGAGCAGCCGCTTACGTTCGAAGTAAACATGAGTACGTTTGAGGTGACCGTGGGCTATCAGAACGGCCAGTATCAGTTTACGGCACAGAATGCAGACGAGTATCCCCAGACGGCACCGATACAGAACGACGTGCACGCCATCACGATTGATGCCACGGCACTTAACGAAAACATCAACCGCACGCTGTTCGCTACTGACAATAATGAAATCAGGCCGGTGATGAACGGTATTTATTTCGACCTCACTACCGACTGTCTGGCCTTCGTTGCCAGCGACGGGCACAAACTCGTACGCTGCCGCGACTATTCCATCAAGAGCGAAACGCCTGCAGCCTTCATCCTTCCGAAGAAGCCTGCAACGCTGTTAAGGAGCGTGCTCGACAAGGACAGCGGCGACGTTGTCATCAAATTCAACTCGAACTCTGCCGAGATTCACTTCGCCGAAGGCAAACTTTCATGTCGGCTTATCGAAGGAAATTATCCCAATTATAATGCGGCCATACCGAACGATAACCCCAATGAGCTGACCATTGACCGCAAGTCTTTGCTGAGTGCCATACGCCGCATACTGCCCTTTGCCAGTATGAGCAGTCAGCTTATCAGGTTTCGTCTGGAGGCCGGTATGCTGGAATTGTCGTCCGAAGACATCGATTTTGCAACGCGTGCAAAGGAGAGCCTCGTCTGCGAATACACCGGAGCACCCCTGCAAATAGGCTTCCGCGGCGACTTCTTTACCGAGATTCTGAACTCGATTGATACGGACGAGCTTAAGATTAAGCTCGGAGATCCAAGTCGTGCAGGCATTGTTGTACCAAGCAAACAGCCTGAAAATGAGGATGTTCTGATGCTGATTATGCCACTGCTCCTCAACGATTAAACAGGAGATACATGCGACTTCAACTGACAAAACCGCTGGTCGTCTTCGATTTGGAGACGACCGGTCTTGATTTAGTCAACGACCGAATCATACAGATATCATATATTAAGGTAGCCCCTGACGACGCAGAAGGTGAGGAATTACGAAAAAGCATCTTTGTCAATCCGGACAGGCCTATCCCTCTTTTCGTGCAGGAGCTGACGGGAATTACCGATGAAATGGTGAAGGATGCGCCAACCTTCAAGCAGCTTGCCAAAAGTCTGGCCGACACGTTTACGGGTTGCGACTTCGCCGGTTTTAACTCAAACCGCTTCGATATACCCATGCTCGCCGAGGAATTCCTTCGTGCGGGTATCGACTTTGACTTCTCACGTTGCCGTCTTATTGATGCGCAAACCATCTTCCATAAGCATGAACCGCGCAACCTGGCGGCGGCATACCGATTCTATACTGGCCATAAGATGGAGGACGACTTCCGTGCACACCGTGCCGATCAGGACACCGAGGCCACCTATCGCGTGCTTCAGGGACAGCTTGACAGATATAATCCCGACGCCGTTGAAGAAGAATCACAAGCCCTGCCTAATGATATGGACGTACTGAATGAGGAGTCGAAAGTAAACGATTTCGTCGATTTCGCCGGTCGAATCATCTGGCAAGATATGACGGGGCCGGACGGAAAGCCACTGCTTGACGCCGACGGGAAGCCACGCCGACAGGAAGTTTTCAACTTCGGCAAATACAAAGGATGGGCCGTGACCGACGTACTGCATCGCGATTCAGGCTATTATAGCTGGATGCTTTCGTCTGATTTTACACTCAATACCAAGCAGGTCCTCACCCGTATCCGCCTTAGAGAGGCCAAACTGAACATGAATAAGTAAGGCCCCGATACCATTTTCTAAAGACCTTTGTGCGTATGAAGTTCCGTGTTATCCTCGTGTTTCTGCTTCTCTTGGGGGCCTCTCGCGCCGCCCATGCGCAGGAGCTGAACGCCAAAATCACCATCAATCACAACCAGATTCAAGGTACAGATGTCTCTGTTTTTGAAAATTTGGAACAAATGCTCACCCAGTTTGTCAACGAAAAACAGTGGACAAACATGCAGTTTCAGAAAAACGAGCGTATCAATTGTAACTTCAACATCACGGTTACCAAATACGATCAGCCTTCCAATACCTTTACATGCAAGGCCCTGATACAAGCCAACAGGCCCGTTTACAATGCATCTTACACCACAACGCTGTATAATAACATTGACAACGACTTCAATTTCCGCTTTGCTCAATTTGACCAATTGGAGTTTAATGAGGAAGCAATCAACAACCAGTTAACGGCACTTTTCGCCTATTACGCCTATCTTGTCATTGGTATTAATCTTGACAGTTTCTCTCCCATGGGCGGAACCGATGTGCTGCAACGTTGCATGAATCTGACGAATAACGCACAAAATCTGGAGTTTACGGGTTGGAAGTCGTTCGACAACAATCGTAATCGTTTCGCCATTATTAACGATTATCTTGACGGAGCCATGCGCCCTTTCCGGCAATTACAGTACGATTACTACCGGAAAGGCCTTGACGAGATGGCCGCCAACGCCGAACGGGGCCGTACAGAAATTACTACAGCGCTGGAGAAAGACCTGAAAAAGTGTCACGAAGACCGCCCAAGCAGTATGCTCCCACAGATATGGACCGACTACAAACGCGACGAACTGGCCAATATTTACAAGGGGAAAGGCACGCAAAAGGAGAAAGAAACTGTTTACGATATTCTTTTTTCCATCAATGCATCACAGAACAATGCCTGGGAGAAAATAAAACAATAACAAACGCATGCTTAAGCAACTTTATATCAAAAACTTCACGCTGATTAACGAATTAGATATTACTTTCCGCTCAGGTTTCTCCGTAATCACCGGCGAAACAGGTGCAGGAAAGAGCATTATTCTTGGAGCATTGCACCTCCTGTTGGGTGCGCGGGCCGATTCAAAACAAATAAAAAGCGGCAGTTCCAAGTGTGTAGTTGAAGCCCATTTCGACCTTTTGCACTATGATTTAGAGGCTTTTTTCGAGCAGGCCGGCATTGATTACGATGCCGCCGACTGCATCATCAGACGCGAAGTAAACGATAATGGCAAGAGCCGAGCGTTTGTAAACGACACCCCCGTAGCCCTGAACACCATGCGTGACTTGGGCGAACAGCTGATCGATATTCACAGTCAGCACCAGAATCTGCTGCTTCAGAAAGAAGATTTTCAGCTGAATGTAATTGACATTATTGCCGATAATGCACAGCTCCAGCAAAGTTATCTGCAGGCTTATAACGAATATTGCACAGCCACCAAACACTATAACGCCTTTCAGGAGGCTTGCCGGAAGAGCAGGGAAAACGAGGAATTCCTGCGCTTTCAGTTCACAGAGCTTGACAAGGCCAGGCTCGTCGCAGGCGAAGATGAGGAGTTAGAACGGCAATCGCGCACGTTAAGTCATGTAGAAGACATCAAAAGCGCGCTCTTCGATGCCTCTTCGGCCCTGTCGTCTGAGACAGGAGGTAGCGTAGAGCAAACCAAAACGGCATCGGCCCGACTGCATGATATCACCAAGGTTTACCCTGAAATCAAGGATGTTGACGAGCGTCTCGCTTCATCTTACATCGAGTTAAAGGACATCGCGCAGGAAATAGAGCGCAAGCTGGAGGATGTAGATTTTGACCCCCGCCAGCTTGATGACATCAACTCGCGCCTTGATTTGATTTACACGCTCGAGCAGAAATTCCATGTTTCATCGGTAGATGAGCTGATAAAAGAGTATGAACGTCTGCAACGTGAGCTCGAAAACATTGACGGAGGAGATGAGCAATTAGAGCAGCTTAAGCAGGACATGCAAGAGAAATACAACGCCACGATGAAGCTTGCCCGCAAGTTAAGCGACGGCCGCAGGAAAGCAGCGCTGAAGGTTGAGGAAGGATTGAAGCAGCGTTTAGTGCCTTTAGGCATCCCCAACGTGAGGTTTTCTGTCCAGTTTAAGGAGCGCGACTGCTCGCCTTCCGGTATTGACAAGGTGTCGTTTCTTTTCAGCGCAAACAGCAGTACAGCCCTGCAACCCGTTTCACAAGTGGCCTCGGGAGGCGAAATCTCGCGCGTTATGTTGTCGCTGAAAGCCATGATCAGCGGTGCTGTTAAGCTACCTACCATCATCTTTGACGAAATAGACACCGGCGTAAGCGGACGTGTAGCCGAGAAGATGGCGCAGATAATGAAAGAGATGGGCGACAACCACCGCCAGGTAATATCCATTACTCACCTGCCCCAGATTGCGGCAATGGGAGCAACCCACTACAAGGTGAGCAAGGAAGAAACACCGCAGGGCACCGTCAGCCACATGCAGATGCTGACCCCGCAGGAGCGCGTGGAAGAGATTGCACAGATGTTAAGCGGAAGCGCTATTTCAGAAGCGGCCGTCGCCAACGCCAGAATCTTACTGAAAAACTCGGCTTCACAGGCATAAATCCATACCTTTTTAATAACAAACCACCCCATAACCATTTACCATCATAACATGAAAAGACTATTCCTTACACCTATACTTTCGCTGATATTCATCATGCAGGCAGCCATTGCATTTGCACAATCCCCGCAGATCAGGAAAGCCGCGCAAAGCGTTTTCACCCTCACAACGTTCAATGCAGACGGTTCTATCCATACCACTACGCACGGAGTGTTCTGCGGTAACAACGGCGAAGCCATTGCCATGTGGCATCCTTTCACGGGCGCCAGCCGCGCAGTGATTATTGATGCTCGTGGAAAGCAGTATGACGTAGATGCCATGCTGGGCGCTTCTGAGCTTTACGACATCTGCCGCTTTCGTGTCAAAGACGTGCAGAATGCACCACCTCTCCAGCTTGTAACCACGGATGCAGCGGCGCAGACCGTCTATGCCGTGGGCTACGACCTGAAGAAAGCCGACATCAAAAAGCTCTCTCCTGTGCGCACCGAGAAGTTTATGACCACCAATAACTATTATGTTTTCAACGACATTGACGTATCGGCGTCCATGCTTGGCTGCCCCATTGTCAATGAATCAGGTCAACTGCTCGGCATCATGCAGCGCCCCGAGGCTGGCGGTGAGGCTTTTTCGGCCGATGCCCGACTAAGCGAAACCTTCAAGCTTAACGGCTTGTCCATCAACGACCCCACGCTGAAGGCAACGGGCATACGCGTAGCTCTACCTCAGGACGAGGAACAGGCTACGGTTATGCTCGTGCTGGCCGCACAGCTAAACGACAGTGTAAGATATGAGAATTACATAGACGACTTCATCAATCGCTTCCCCACCTCTACCGAAGGATACAATGCGCGCGCCACTCGCTTTTTCAGCAGGGGTCAGTTTAACAGGGCCGATGAGATGCTTCAGCAGGAAGTAAAGCGCGCGGCTAAGAAAGACGTAGCCTACAGCAACTATGCCACAATGGTTTATCAAGCTGCTGTTTACAGGCTCGATTCGACCTTTACCAAATGGAATCTCGACAAGGCACTCGAACTTTCACAGCAGGCCGAAAAGCTGAATCCGCTGCCCATATACAAGCATCAGCAGGCACAGATATTGTATGCACAGGGGCATTATCAGCAGGCACTGGAAATATTTACCTCGCTGCAGCCAACCGAACTGGGCAAGAACGGAGAGATTTACTACGAAGCTGCACAATGCAAGATGCAACTTAAGGCACCTGATGCCGACATAATGCAGCTTCTCGACAAGGCCGTACAGGCACAAACGGGCCTGGCTTCCGCCCCTTACGTTCTGGCCCGAGGACGTATGCTCGACGCGAATAAGGAATATCGCAAGGCTTTCAACGACTATATGACGTACGACTCTCTGATGAATTACAACGCCAATGACGATTTTTATTATCTCAAATTCCAGTGCGAAACGAAGATAAGGCAATACAAACTGGCACTCAACGACATTGCACACGCCATCGTCCTTAACCGCACGGAGCCGACCTATTATGCTGAAATGGCAAGCCTTCAGCTGCGCGTCAACCAGATTGATAATGCTGTCAAGACCTGCGATGCGGCCTTACAGATGGCCCCGGGCTATGCCGACCTCTATATTATTAAAGGTGTTGCCCTCTGCGAAAGCAAGAAAAAGGAAGACGGAATAGCCGCATTGCGAAAGGCCCAGGAGCTTAACGACCCTCGCGCCGAAGGCCTTATCAAGAAATATTCCAAGTAAATCAGCGGGCTTCTCCGCAGGCTGGGCTGCCTCTTTCCCATGCTTGCAACCACACCATATTCTGTAAAGTTTTTTCCCTTACAACACGGTTGTTTTGCCTTTAGCCCGTAAAGGCATTGTCTTTACGTCGTAATCGCATTGCCTTTACATCGTAATCATTCCGTCTTTACGTCGTAATCGTTTTGTCATTACGGGCTAAAGACAAGATTAAAACACTGATTATAACAATCTGATTAGCAACAAGATACAAACCCTACGAGGCTTTTTCGGCGTAATGACAAAACGATTACGGCGTAAAGACAGAGACAGAGCCTTCAACCCTTGCATATTCCTGTAAATGCAATCCGGCAGAACATAAACTGTCTGCCAAAAAGAGAATTTCAGGAAATATACGTCGGGAATTGTCCGTCAGGCGTTTATTTCTGACAGTTTCGGCTCTTCCAATAAACCATGAAGAACAAAAACGCACTGACAACAAACCACACTATGTTCAGCACTCCGCCAACGTCGAACACCTGATAAATACTGCCGACAATGGCATCGTTCGCAATGGTTTCTATCTCATACTTGATACTGACGTACGAATTGAGAATTAAGACAAAATAAACGAGAAGCCACAAGATGGCCAATACGCAATAGAGAATCAAGAGCTTTTTCATAATCTGTTATCCGTCAGGCACTCTGATGCCGTCATACCCGCCGTAAACGCCTTATAAATATGGGCTGGACGGGTAAACAACAAGGCACGCAAGGTTACATTCCACACCAAGAACAGCATTATTTTCGCACGTTACAGAATCGGCATTACCGCTTCTTGTGCCTCTTTTTCTTCAATTCAAGTTTCGGGATATTCAGCTTGTCACCGGCCTTAAACTCAGTTCGGCCGCCGTTGACAGCCTCAACATAACACTCCATTCCGGCACCAAGATAGGCACGGCTGATGCTTGCAAGCGTCTGTCCCTGACGCACCGTCAACGTCTTGTCAACGCCCACAATACGGTAAGCACCCGTCCGTACACGCGCATCACGATTATAATCCTTGTCAGCGGCGGCAGCGCGAGGCTTAACTTCCGGTGCTGTGGTCTTATGAACAGGCGCTTTCTGTCTGACAGATTCAGGCTGTGGTTTCTGCTCCTGTGCAGCCAACTTTCGGGCTGCAGCCTCCTGCGATTGTTTCAAACCGTTCTGTGCTTTGTTGACCGACGCCTTTAAATGCTCCATCTTTGCAGCCATAGGGTCGGCCGATTCTGGTGTAACGGCATGGCGTGCAGCATGCGGTTTAGCCGTCTGTACCATCTGTGCCTCAAGATGTTCAATGCGATTGTCGCGTTGTTGCAGCTCTCCAAGGAAATAATATATGCCGCCCACGAAAGCCAGCAGCAACACAACAGCTACCGCAATCAGCACGCGAACCACGCCGCGCTGCCTGCGAACGGCAGCAGCCAGCGTGCTGTTCTCGGGTTCTTCATCCTCAACAGTCGGGGTATCTTCGTCCATTTGAGAGGTTTCAATTGATGAAGGCAGAGGCTCTGCATCCTCTTTTGATGCTGCCTCTTCAAGCTGAACCGGTTGCGATTCCGGAGTCGGTTCTTCCTTCTTCTCCTCTTCGGTCACCGGTTCTGCAATGGGAACACCGGCAACTTCCTGTGATATAACCGGCTCAACAGTCTTTGTCTCTTCCATCTGTTCAACGGGAGCAACCGGTTCGGATGACGTTTCAATAATGCCTGCAACAGCTTCTTCAACAGGCTTTTCAAGCTTGGAAGCGGAAGTTTCCACAGTACGAGGTTCCTCTGCAGCCTCATCTTCCGGTAACGTAACATCGTTGGTTTGAAGAACTTCAGACACAAAGGCATCCGAATCTTCCGCAAACTTGCGGTCAATTTCGGTGAAATCGACATCATCATTCAGCACAACCGTTTCAAACTGTGAAAAGGGACGGTTCACCTCGTCGCGCAAAGAGGCATCAGGAACAAAGCTTATCTTGTCGCGCCCCTCTATGACAATAGGATCACCGGTGTTGATATCAATGCTGCGACGCGATGCCACACTGGTTACCTTAAAGGTTCCCAACCCCTTGATTTTTACCTGCTTGTCTTCATGAAGGCCCGCCATGAGCACCTGAAACACCTCAGAAACAAACTGCTCGGCGGCGTTTCTGTCCAGCCCGTATTTCTCAACAAGCGTATGAGCCAGCTCTTTATTACCTACCTTACCCATTTTCTTATCAGATGTTATCGTCGTCCGTGCGCTTCAAGTCTTCCTTGATGGCCGACACGGGCTTAAAGTTTAACACAAGTTTTGGCGGAACAAGCATGCGCTGCTGTGTTGACGGGTTTATAACTATGCGTTCTAACCGCTTCTTCACCTCGAAAGTTCCGAAATTAGAAAGCTGCACACTGTCGCCGTCTTCAAGATGCTGGCTCATTGCCTCAATGATGGTTCGAACCATCTTTTGCGTATCAGACTGCGTGTAACCAGCCTGATCGGCCAACGCTGATATGTATTCCTTGTTGTTCATATTACAGTGCCATAAAGGTCGTATTCGTTGCTGTTGGTAATGCGAACCTGATAGAAAGTGCCTGCCCGTAGCGTACGCTCGCTGGCAGGAATAAGCACCTCGGGATCTACTTCCGGCGAGCAGGCCTCGGTCCGACCCACGTAATAGTTACCCTCCTTGCGGTCAATGATAACAGTAAGCGTACGCCCAACCTTGGCGGCTTCGACGGCAGAACTGATTTCTTCCTGTACAGCCATCAGCTCGTCAAGACGCCGTTGCTTCACATCAGCAGGAACATCATCGGTATAATGCAAGGCCGAATAGGTTCCTTCCTCCTCCGAATAAGCAAAGGCGCCCATACGTTCGAAACGGGCTTCGCGCACAAAGTTGATAAGTTCATGGAAGTCTTCTTCGGTCTCACCGGGGAAACCTACCATCAGCGTCGTGCGAATGGTTATGTCCGGAACACGCTCACGAATGGTCTTGATAAGCGAAAGGGTCTCTGCTTTCGTCACGTGGCGGTGCATTTGTGACAGCATATGGTCGGAGATATGCTGCAACGCAATGTCAAGATATTTGCATACATTGGGCTTCTCACGCATGACATCGAGAAGTTCAAGCGGGAAATTATTGGGATATGCGTAATGAAGGCGAATCCATTTTACGCCTTCAATATCGGCTATTCTGCTGATAAGCTCGGCAATATGCGTCCGGCCGTAGAGGTCGATACCATAGTAAGTAAGTTCCTGTTCAATAATCTGAAACTCCTTTACGCCTTGTGCAACCAATTCTCGAACCTCTTGAAGTATGTCCTCTATAGGCCTGCTGACGTGCTTCCCCGTGATGAGAGGTATTGCGCAATAGGCACAATGACGGTCACATCCTTCCGCAATCTTGATATAAGCATAGTGTGAAGGAGTTGTCAGCATACGGCGACTGTTGGCATCAGTGCGGCGTGCAGTAAAAGCTTCAGCATGCTTTGCATACCGCCCTTTCATTGTTTGCACGGGGCCAATATCCTCTATCAACTGGCGGAAATTGAACTTTCCATAAAACTTGTCAACTTCGGGAATCGACTCTTCAAGCTCTTTTTGATAGCGCTGTGAAAGGCAACCCATGACATAAAGCCGCTTGAGGCGCCCCTCATTCTTGGCATTGACAAACTCAAGAATGGTATTCACGCTCTCCTCTTTCGCACTTTCAATGAAGCCACAAGTGTTGATAACAGCTATCTCTCCTTGCGGACGCTTCGAGTCGTGCACGCAATGATAGCCGATATTCTCAAATTTACGCATGAGCTGCTCGGAGTCGACAAGATTCTTTGAGCACCCCATCGTTATAAAATCAATCTGATTTTTCTTCATTCATTAAAATAATGAATCGACAAATTCTTTCTTATTGAACAGCTGTAAATCCTCCATCTTCTCGCCCAGTCCGATATACTTTACAGGCACTTTTAATTGGTCGGATATGCCAATAACCACTCCTCCCTTGGCCGTTCCGTCAAGTTTGGTAATAGCCAACGATGTAATTTGGGTGACTGCAGAAAATTGCTTGGCCTGCTCAAAAGCGTTCTGACCCGTGCTTCCATCCAGAACGAGCAACACTTCATCAGGAGCTTCTGGAGCGATCTTTTTCATGACGTCCTTGATTTTCTTCAGTTCGTTCATCAAACCTACCTTATTATGGAGCCGCCCTGCGGTGTCAATCAACACCACATCTGCACCATTGGCCTTAGCACTCTGCAGTGTGTCAAAAGCCACACTTGCAGGATCGGATCCCATTTGCTGCTTGATGACAGGAACTCCAACACGATCTCCCCATATCTGTATTTGCTCAACAGCTGCTGCGCGGAAAGTATCGGCTGCACCTAAATATACTTTTTTACCTGCCTGCTTGAACTGATAAGCTAACTTGCCTATAGTCGTAGTCTTGCCTACGCCATTGACACCTACAACAAGAATCACATAAGGTGAATGGTCAGCAGGCAAATCCCAGTTTGAATTATCATCGCTATTATTCTCGGCCAGCAGGCCAGCGATTTCCTCCTTCAAAATAAGGTTGAGCTCGTCAGTGGATACATACTTGTCGCGAGCTACGCGTTCTTCAATACGATGAATAATTTTTATTGTGCTTTCCACGCCGACATCCGATGTGATAAGCACCTCTTCAAGATTATCCAACACATCATCGTCAACCGTAGACTTACCTGCAATTGCACGCGAAAGCTTTGTAAATACACTCTGCTTTGTCTTTTCAAGGCCTTGATCAAGCGTATCCTTTTCCTTTTTATTGAATAATCCGAATATCCCCATATGGCTTTCTTAACTAATCTATTTTGCAAAGATACCATAATCCTGCTGAAAAGCCAAGATAAAGGTTAATTATTTGGCTACACAAAAAAGCAGGCAAAGTATATACTTTACCTGCTTTTTATATCGTAAAAACGCTTAAAATATAGTTTACTTATTCTCAAAATAACGTTTAAACAAACCCATGAATCCGGCTGCATGACGGGCCTCGTCGCGAGCCATCTCGTGAATACTATCATGGAGTGCATCCAAATTATTGGCCTTAGCCAACTTAGCAGCTTCGAACTTCTCGGCAGAAGCTCCCTTTTCGGCGGCCATACGAACCTCGACATTAGTCTTGGTATCATGAAGAATACTTTGACCGAGGAACTCTGCATAGCGGGCAGCGTGTCCGGCTTCTTCCATAGCGTAGTGTTCAAAAGCACGTGCCACCTCAGGGTAACCTTCGCGGTCGGCCTGACGAGCCATTGCCAGGTACATACCAACCTCTGTACATTCCCCTGCAAATGTCATACGACAGTGCTTCAGTAGTTCTGCCGGAACATCTTCTTCAAGAGCTACGCCGAGCTTGTGTTCTGCAGCAAACTCAGGAGTTGTATCTTCGGTCAGTTCTGTAAACTTGTTTGCAGGAGCACCACAAAGCGGACACTTTGCCGGAGCTTCTTCACCTTCATAAATGTAACCGCAAACGGTGCAAATAAATTTCTTTTTCATAATGTTTTTGTATAATAAATGATTGTATAATAAAAAGAACGCTTAATTATTCACTCTTAATGCCTTCAGACCTTTCTTAGAGGCGCAATTTTTACAGACTCCTTTATAATAAAGTTGCACCTCATCTATGAAATGACCGGCTATATTAATCGGCTGGGACAAACTCGGAGCTTCTTCATCCATCAGGTCAAAGACCTGTTCGCACTTTCTGCAGAAGAAGTGGACATGAGGGTGAAGGTCACCATCATAACAGACTCTGTGGTCATCAATGGTTATCATTTGGGCAATGTGCATGTCCGCAAACATGCGCAACGTATTATAAACTGTTGTACGACTCAGCGTTGGTACTGCTTTCACTACACCTTGGTACACTTCCTCAACGGTTGGATGAGTATGATTTTTTAGGAGAAACTCCATAATTGTGAGGCGCTGTACCGAAGGGCGCACACCATTTTCTGTCAACCTATCATAAGCCTGTCGTCTAATCTCCATATTGCTTAATCCCTAATCTAATGTAATATGAGTTGTTATTGTAGATGCAAAGTTAAGAATAAATATTAAATGTACAAAATAAAAGATTGGAAAAATTACTATTTTATTCGATTTCTCCAATCTAGCTATATCAGAAAGGTTTCGACAAACTACCGAAAACACGTCCTTACAAAATATTGAAAAGCCTATTTGAGCTCATTCAAAAGCTCACCGGGAGTAATCAGTTTCTGCTCTCCTGTTAACATATTCTTAAGTGTTATTTTACCCTGTGCAATTTCATTCTCACCTGCAAGTGCAACAAAAGCCACATGTTTAGCATTGGCATAGTTCATCTGCTTTTTCATTTTTGCACAGTCTGGGTAAACTTCCGTCCTGACACCAGCCTCACGAGCCGCTTTTGCGATAGGCAAACAGTAGGCCGTCTCCTTTTCTCCAAAGTTGATAAACAGCAACTGGATTGCAGATACAGCTTCTTCAGGATAAAGATTCAAAGCGTTAAGTACATCGTAAATACGGTCGGCACCAAAACTAATGCCTACGCCAGAGAGACCAGGCATGCCGAAAATTCCTGTAAGATTATCATATCGGCCACCGCCGGTAATAGAACCCATCGGCGTGTCAAGTGCCTTAACCTCAAAGATTGCACCCGTATAATAATTAAGTCCACGGGCGAGCGTAAGATCTAATTCTATCTTATTGTTCAGGCCTGTAGTCTTTAAAGTATCCAGAATAAACTGAGTTTCCTCAACTCCTTTCAATCCGGTTTCAGAATTCTTCAATACATCACGAATCACATTAAGTTTCTCATCATTCGTTCCAGAGAGTGAAATAATGGGTTGAAGCTTGTTGATGGCTTCTTCTGAAATACCATCCTTACGCAACTCTTCGTTTACATTGTCAAGTCCAATCTTTTCTAATTTATCAATAGCAACTGTGATATCGACAATTTTATCAGCTTCACCGATAACTTCTGCAATGCCGGAAAGAATCTTCCGATTATTGATTTTAATGCAAACACGAACACCAAACCTTGAAAAAACTGTGTCTACAATCTGCATTAATTCAACCTCATTAAGCAATGAATCAGAGCCCACTACATCAGCATCACACTGATAGAACTCTCTGTAACGCCCCTTTTGAGGACGATCAGCCCTCCAAACGGGTTGAATCTGATAACGCTTAAACGGCAACTGCAGTTCCTCGCGATGCATAACTACGTAGCGTGCGAATGGGACCGTCAAGTCATAACGAAGTCCTTTCTCACACAATTTGGTCTGCAAATGCAGTATATTGCGTTCCATTAGTTCCCCATCAGTAATACCTTTAAAATAGTCGCCCGAGTTCAGAACCTTGAAAAGAAGCTTGTCTCCCTCATCACCATATTTCCCCATCAGGGTATGAAGTGTTTCCATTGCAGGAGTTTCTATCTGCTGAAAACCATATAGCGCATACACTTCCCTGATGGTATTGAAAATATAATTGCGCTTAGCCATCTCTTCTGGGCCAAAGTCGCGTGTACCTTTTGGTATTGAAGGTTTATTATTTCCCATTTTATGATCAAATCTTTCGTTTCTTTATTTCCTTATAATGGTTTGCTTGCGGTCAGGACCTATAGAGATAATTCCAATTGGTGTCTCCAATTCTGTCTCCAAGAACTTAATATAATCTTTGAAAGCATGTGGAAATTGTTCTTCTGAAGTAAATCGAGTCATGTCAGTTTTCCAGCCCGAAAGCTCACGATAAATTGGCTTGACATGTTCTATATCATAGGGGAAATTATTGGTTTGTGTGCCGTCAGGAAGTTCATAAGCCACGCATGCCTTTATGGTATCAAAGCTGTCTAAGACATCACTTTTCATCATAATGAGTTCCGTTACTCCGTTAATCATAATACTGTAACGAAGTTGTACAAGGTCAATCCAACCACAACGACGTTCACGCCCTGTCACAGCCCCATACTCATGACCTAAATCTCTGATTGCTTGTCCTGTCTCATCAAAAAGTTCTGTTGGAAAAGGGCCAGAGCCTACACGAGTACAGTAGGCTTTCATAATTCCGTAAACATTATCTACTTTGTTCGGACCGATTCCCAAACCAATGCAGGCTCCTGAGCAAATTGTATTGCTTGACGTCACAAAAGGATAGCTTCCAAAGTCGACATCAAGCATGGTACCCTGAGCACCTTCACAAAGAATAGTCTTACCATCACGCAATAAACCGTTCACCTCGTGTTCGCTGTCAACAATATTGAACTGGCGAAGGTAATCTATTCCCTCCATCCATTTCTTTTCTGTCTCTTCGAAACTCTCAAAGTCAGTCCAGCCCAAGGCCTTTAATATATTAAGGTGTCGCTGCTTGTGAACTTCGTATTTTGAAGCAAAATCGTCAAGGATATCACCAACCCGCAATCCGTTCCGGCTTGTCTTATCCGTATATGCAGGCCCGATACCCTTCCCTGTTGTTCCTACCTTATTCTTCCCTTTTGTAGCCTCAATAGCGCGGTCAAGTATGCGGTGCGTAGGCATGATAAGATGGGCCTTCTTAGAGATGTGAAGACGCGACTTCAGTTCATGTCCGCTTTTCTCAAGCTCTCTGGCTTCCTCCATAAAGAGATCGGGAGCCAAAACCACACCATTACCTATAATATTCACTTTCCCGCCTTGGAAAATACCTGATGGAATGCTGCGAAGAACATATTTCTGTCCCTCAAATTCCAGCGTATGTCCTGCATTCGGGCCTCCCTGGAAACGAGCAATGACATCATACTTGGGGGTAAGAACGTCAACAACCTTACCTTTTCCCTCATCGCCCCATTGCAACCCCAGCAAAACATCGACCTTTCCTGTCTTCATAAGTATAGTAAATAAATTTATGTTTTAATAGATCCTTGGCCCAAAGATAGATGTACCTATACGAACCATGGTTGAGCGACATTCCACAGCTATCAGATAGTCATGGCTCATGCCCCACGAGCGTTCCTTAAAGTAATCGGCATCAGTAAAGTAATCGTGCTTCAACTCATCAAAGAAATCTGCTGCAGTCTGCATCTCCTTGCGAATTCGCTCCTTGTCATCAACATTACTGGCCATCATCATCAGTCCGCATATCCGCACGTTTTTCAGGTCACGCCATTCGCCTTCCTTAAGCATCTTACGGCAATCATCAAGCGTAAATCCATACTTCGTTTCTTCGGCTGCAATATGTAACTCCAACAGAATATCAATAATACGATTATTCTTCAGTGCTTGTTTGTTGATTTCTTTCATAAGCTTGAAAGTATCAACAGCTTCCACCATATCAATATAGGGTGCAATATATTTTACCTTATTGGTTTGCAGATGTCCGATGAAATGCCAGCGAATATCTTGAGGTAACACTTGCCTTTTCTGCTCCAGTTCCTGTTCATGGCTTTCTCCGAAAACACGCTGTCCGGCAGCATAGGCAGCTTTGATATATTCTTCAGGATGGAACTTGCTGACAGCAACTAACTGTACACCATCAGGCAAGTTACCAAGTACCTCACGAAGATTTTCAGCAACATCAGTCCCCATTACTTAATCTCCTCTACAGCCTGCTCACCCTTCATATATTCCGGTACATCATCTGCCGCCGTTTGCTCATGTTTAGCAGAATTCGAATGATGCTCGAACACGTCCATGATTTGGGTTTCATTAACCGAAACCACATCATAGTCTATCGTTGTACCACCCATAATCTCATCAATGTTTTTCACAGCACCGTTCAAAGTTGCCGCTTGAACAAGGTATATAACGGTAGTGCGTTTCTCTTTTTCGGTTTTTTCGTCAATGGTCAAGAACTGCAACTTAGCCTTATACCACTTGTCATCCCTGTCCATATCACTGAAGAATACTTCATGGAACGCTGCCGGGCGGATATCGGTTATCTTATAATCACCGCTGATATATACTTTCATTTCTTCAAGAATCGCGGTTTCTGCCTCACTAAAGCTCAACGCATCAACAACGTACAGCTCAGTCACAGGCTTCTGTCTGCCGTCTTCCTGAGTTTTGTCATAACGTATTTTTGTTTCAAACCATACAGATGCTCTTGATCTCATTATTGTTTTATTTTAGATTCCAACTTACTTTTATCCTGTTCTTTCGTTTCCCCGTCTCATTCACGGCTTAGCTTTTCCTGACAATTGACACGCCTCTGAAAAGGTTATCCATTGCTGCGTAAGTATACGCTGCGCGGTCATTAATGCTCATATCATGGCTCATCCGGTTACGAAGCTCCATCAACTTCGACACCGCATCCTGATAATTTTCTGCCGTAATGCGCTCGCTCATCTTTGCTGCTACAGTAATATCAAAGCCAAAATATCGGGTAAGCATATCAGCAAACTGCTGGCGTTGCATATCTGTTATACGTTGTAGATTACTGTTCAGGCGATTCTTAGAATGATAAATATGAAAAACGAGCTCATCCGGCTCACCTCCCCTTTGATTATGGTTATAGCGCTTCTCATAGTTGAAGAAGCAATCACAGAAACCATTATCCGATAATGATGTCAGTTCTTCCTTGGCAGGATCGAGCACGCGACGGCAAAAATCACTGAATTTGCTATAACGACTCTCAAGCCGCAGCATCCTCCTGAAGTCAAGTGTATTGATAACTGTAAAGCCTTTGTCTATCCAGCTTTCAATAAACATATAGATACGTTGCGTATAACGGTTCCGACAGGCAAATACAATCTGCTTGCCTAATCTGTGATAACCAAGGTCAAGTGACACAAGGCGGCGTGCTACCTCATGATCAATCTTTAACAAAGCATACTTTTCATAGATGCCGGAGTCGTTAGGGATATACACATCACAAAGGTTTGTTACCTTCTGATAGCTACGGCCATCAGCAGTTTTGTAAGGAATTTCAACCGGCACCGACGCCAATAGCTTCAAGCTTTCCCGCAACTGGGGATAATGATTAGGGTCAACGCCAAGCGTCTTAAAATAAGTTTTTACCTCCAGTCGTCCATCATCATCAAGCTCAGAATCGGGGAAAATCTCTGGTTCCATTTTACGTTTGTTCAGCATGTCATGAAGCTTATTCTGCATAAACTCAACAATGCTGACCAGTATGCGAATCTGAATCAGCGAATAGTCATGTCGCATCATGGTTACCGCGATAGGCTGCAAAAGCCAGGTTTCCTCTTCTATAGGTATAAGTTCTGTAGGGATGTTACGCTTCACATCACGTTTTTTCCCTTTCCCGGAACCGGCCGCACGCGACGTTCTTCGGGTCGTTACCGGCTTCCTTGTCTTTTTAATTGCTGTCTCGCCTGCCATGTTTAAAAATGAAACTCCTTATCTCCTGACAGACTCGCGCCCCCAAGAGGTGTGCACAAAGATAGAAACATTTTCCCGTTTAGCCAAGTAAATTATAAATTAATGCGGAAAGTCTTCGCCAAAATTCAGCCATCCCTGAACCCATTCCTGCCCGCATGCAGGCCTACATTCAAATTCAGGGTTGCTTACCGATAAACCCACAAGGCGCACAGGCCGGACAATAGAACAATCAACTTTCTGCAACAACTTCTTAGCTTCTGGCAGAATATCCTCTTTTGTCAACAAGGGATGGTCGAACGATTCACTACGCGTAACCGTCTTGAAATCAGCATACTTCACTTTCAACGTTAAGGTTTTTCCGTCAAACTTTGCCTTCTCTATCCTTTCTATCAGTTCAAGTACAAGATGATATAGTTCGATAAGCATTTGTGAATGCACGGTAATATCTTCCAACAGCGTCTGTTCACAGCCTACCGACTTCCTCACTAAAGACGGTTCTACAGGTCGTTCATCAATGCCGCGGGCAAAATTATAATATACATTACCCATCTTCCCAAACACTTCTATCATATGTTTCTGCGACACGGCTTTCAAGTCATAACCTGTGAAAATGCCCATTTTATGCATACGCTCACGCGTCTTGGCCCCCACTCCCCAGAATTTCTCTACAGGTAACATAGCCAAAAAATCCATAGCTTCAGCGGGTGACACCTCAAACTGTCCGTCTGGCTTACGGTAATCGCTGGCTATCTTTGCCAGAAATTTATTGTAAGACACCCCTGCCGATGCTGTCAAATGAAGTTCTTCCCTGATTCTCCGGCGAATTTCAGTTGCAATATCGGCAGCCGAACCTATTCCCCGCTTATTGTCTGTCACATCAAGAAAAGCCTCATCTATTGACAATGGCTCTATCTTGTCCGTATAATCCGCAAATATTTCATGAACTTGCGTTGACACCTCTCTATAATAATGGTATTCAGAGGCAACAACAATAAGCTCCGGGCAATAACGTCTGGCGGTTGTCATAGCCATAGCCGAATGCACACCGAATCGCCGTGCCTCATAGCTTGCCGTAGCAACAACACCCCTCGGCCCGTCGTGTCCAACGGCAACAGGCCTGCCTTTTAGTTCAGGATGGTCACGCTGCTCTACAGACGCGAAAAACGCGTCCATGTCTACATGAATTATCTTTCGATGCCCCATCTATGCCATGACGCTATGTTTCCGGAGCAGAAAAGACGTCTTCTGCCTCCGACATCTCGTCTTCGTCGAACCATTTACGCAGTTTCGAATGGGCTTTTTCCTTGACATCTTCAGGGACGTCGCCCCAGACTTTCTTCAGAACATAGAGAAGAACTGTAAGGTCGTCGCCAAGACCGACGATAGGGATAGCATCAGGAATGACATCAAGCGGACTGATAAGATAACCTAATGCACCAATAATAATGGCTTTATCCTTAGTCGGGACGCTATCGCTCTGAAGGGTATAATATAATATCAGGGCAGCATAGACCAGCTTTGAGCCCGCACGCTTGGCAACGCGCGATATGGTTTCCATAAAGTTGCCCGGGGTATACTTCTCGGCATACTTCATGAAGTCGGGTAATTCCAGATTTGCCATTTTACAATTTTGTTTATCAGGTTTTTATGATTTCTTGCTTACGTAGGTGGCTACCTTGTCAGCATAGGCCGCAATTTCAGCATTATCCCGACGCAGACGGCCCAGACGGGTCTTGACAACCAGCATGCTGATGCCCTTCAAAAGCAGAGCAATGACCAGACCTGCCAGAAGTCCCACCCACAACGAATGCTTGCCCCATGGAAGCATCTGTTCAGGAAAGGCACTCATGATAAGAATAGGGACGATTGCCACAATACCGTATTTTGTCAGCTGTGTGCGCTGCGTGCCTTCACTGTCAAGAATACGTTGATATTCATACAGATAGTCATCGAGCTCCTTGCGCACGACATTCTCTCCCATCTTCGGGAAATCAGGTTCATCCCCGTGACGTTCTATTGCACCCGTTATCAAGTGTTCAAAATCGTCTAAAATGCTTACTTGTAGTTCTTTCATACTATAACAAAGGCAACAATGGCCGCAACCATAGGAACATATC
Organism: Prevotella sp.; assembly: GCA_013333935.1. Classification (GTDB taxonomy): domain Bacteria; phylum Bacteroidota; class Bacteroidia; order Bacteroidales; family Bacteroidaceae; genus Prevotella. The sequence goes on from JABCNV010000033.1 coordinate 41,462, forward strand.
AGTTTAAAAAGGTAAGGCAGTGCCCTGATAAGCCGGGTTCTGTATCCCTCCACGGATGGAGAGAGCTCTGTCATTTATCTACCTTACAGGTCACCCTGCACCTCAAGCGTTCTACCCTCCGTCGTTGTACTCGAGGCACATCGGGCAGGCTACCCTTGACATGACGACGGTTTACATGAACTTACAGCCTCCAGACGGCACGGCCCGACGATCACCCGCCGGCCGGTAGTCTCTTACACCACCTTCTCACCCTTACCCCCGGTCTGACAAAACATGTTCTGTCAGTTCCGTCAGGGCGGTTCTTTTCTTCTGCCTTCACCTACTGTCACCAATAGCTTCTATTTTCAGAAGTGGAGCGCCTTGTGCTGCCCGGACTTTCCTCTCGCGTCATAAAAAACGCCAGCGACGAGCCGGAGCACTGCCTTACCATGTCTGCAAAAGTAAGAAAATAATTTGAGAGCACGGTTACTCGCTTTAAGTTTTTGCAAGTTTTTAAATGAATGTAAAATAAAACTTGTTTCTGCTTAAGAGCCGTTAAGTGTTAAATTTAAATTGTTAAAATCGGATAAAGCTGTCAGCCAAATTGGCACATTACCGAATTTTGCGTCTATATTTGCACCACTTTCAACAAGAAACGCAAAGGTTTCCGATTGATATTGAAATAAAGAAACAAACTAAAATCAATAAGCAAATGAAAAAGTTTTCAAGTTATCTTATAGCGAGTCTGTGTGTGGTCTCGCTTGCTTTCTCAGGCGGAGCCTTCTACAAGGCGCAGGCAGCCACCAACAACATTGAGCAGACGGGGCAACCTGTCGACCTGACTTATGCTGCAAAGAAAGCGCTTCCGGCCGTGGTTCACATCAAGTATGTGCAGAATTCAAAGACGCAAACCGTCGACGCTCAGGAAGATCCGTTCGAAGGATTCTTCTTTGACCCGTTCGGGCTCTTCGGCAATCCCAACCAGGGGCAGGGAGGAACGCGCAAGCAGAAAATACAAACACCCAAGAAAGAAGCCACAGGATCGGGTGTCATTATCAGCAGCGACGGATATATCGTAACCAATAACCACGTGGTAAACGGGGCTGACGAACTGACAGTTACCCTTGAAGACAACCGCGAATTCAACGCCAAGATTATCGGTACAGACCCTTCTACCGACCTGGCGCTTATCAAAATAAACGGTAAAAACCTCCCAACCCTCCCCATCGGCGATTCTGATAAGATTCAGGTTGGCGAGTGGTGCATTGCCGTGGGCAACCCCTTCGGCCTGAACAACACCGTAACAGCCGGAATCATTTCGGCGAAAGCACGTTCCCTGGGCGCCAATGGTGTCGAAAGCTTTATTCAGACCGATGCTGCCATTAACCCCGGAAACTCGGGCGGTGCACTGGTGAACACCCGCGGCGAACTGATTGGAATCAATGCCATGCTCTACTCGCAGACAGGTTCCTATGCAGGCTATGGCTTTGCCATTCCTACGGCCATTATGAATAAGGTGGTCGACGACCTGAAACAATACGGCACTGTTCAGCGTGCCTTCCTCGGCATCCGCGGCGGAGACGTGCTCAACTACGTCAACTCGCAGAAGGAGAACGGCAAGGAAGCGCCCGACTTAGGTACCAACGACGGCGTTTATGTTGACACCGTTGAAGACAACGGAGCTGCGGCCGAAGCAGGCTTGAAGAAGGGCGATGTCATTGTAAGCATTGACGGAAAACACGTAAGCAAGATGGCCGAACTGCAAGAAGCCGTCAACGCCAAGCGCCCGGGCGACAAGGCTACCATAAGCTGGCTGCGTGACAAAAAGAAATTCTCGAAGACCGTTGTGCTGAAGAACAAGCAGGGAAACACCAAGGTTATGAAGACGGCCGACCTTAATGTTCTGGGTGCACAGGTCATTCCGGTAAGCAGCGAGCTGAAGAAGGAACTGGGCATTACCTATGGCCTGCAGGTGAAGAACGTCAAGAGCGGGGCCTTCAAAGCCGGTGGAATCAGCGACGGCTTTGTGATTATCACCGCCAACGACAAGCCCATGAAGAGCATTTCCGACCTGCAGGATGCCGTCAAGGAGGCGTCAACGAGCAAGAACCCCGTGCTCTTCATCAAGGGTATATGGCCTTCGGGCAAGACCGATTACATGGCTGTCAAGGTAGGCAACGACGATTAAGCGACCACCACGCGGCAGATTTGAAAAAATTTCAGGCTACTTCCGACGACCCCTGTCGGGAGTGGCTTTTTCGTGTTTGCGCGCCTTTACGGGCTAAAGACAAAACCTTTACGGCAGAAAGACGGGAAGACACGCACAACCTGTTATATCACAGTATTTTACAAACACAGAAAACACCCTGCCTTTAGCCCCTAAAGACAAAACGATTACGGCGTAAAGACGAGACGATTACGACGTAAAGGCCGCGCGATTACGACGTAAAGACAAAACCTTTACGGGCTAAAGGCAAAATCTTCATCCTATCGCCATCCCGCCCGCAGATATTCCTCGCCTTATTTCCGTCATTATAAAAGAATTTTCGTACCTTTGCGCCCAATGCAAATTTCATTATTCTGACAAGATGAGAAAACTTATCCTCACACTGGTTGTTGCCCTCACCGCGCTGACCGCATCGGCTGTCAACAAACCTGAAAAGGTGTACATGTACGGCTTCGCAGCATCTTTCAACGACTCAACAGTATATTTTACGTCGCTTCAGGAGATTGATTCTGTTTATATTGACTCAAAAACCAAGTTTCTGTACAGTCGTGATAACTACTCTTATCAGCTTCGCGACTATCTTTCAGCGCACGGCGCCGAGAACTATACCTGCACTACGGTGTTCGCCCTGAACCGCAAGGCGGCCGAGAAAAAGTATGCCAAACTGCGCAAAAGATATACCCAGGGCGGGAAATATACGGTGAAAGACCTTTCGAAGACCGACTTCTTCTTCGTCCCCATCAAGGAGCAGGAATAAACCGTGGCGTGTACCGGCACAACCCTGCATAACCTTACACGAAGCAAATATATGCCCACTCGCGATATCAACAACTTCAGAATTGCTGAATTCGGCGTCCGAATCATCTTCGAAAAAAAAGGCAGGAACAGCATGAACATGCTGCCATCGTTCGACCCGTTCCGCGTCGACGAACTCAATGCTGATGAGTTTCTCTTCGAGCTGACGGTTGATGACAGTCTGCGCCCCATGCCCAAGAAGCAGCGCGAGCGTATCAGAGACTTCGACACGGGCAACGGAATTACCATCGTCGACGCGCTGAGCGACGGAGGCTACCAGTATATCATCAAGGACATCAACGGCTCAGACTGTTGCCTGCTGATAGCCGACAAAGACTTCAAACACTGCCGGTGCGCCCTGAACGGGGGCTACAACATGCGCTACTTCGGCCTGAACAACGCCCTGATGCTTATATTTGCCTTTGCAGGCAGCACGCGTCAGACGCTGCTCATACACGCATCACTGGTAAGACAGAACGGTTACGGCTATGCTTTCATAGCCAAAAGCGGAACCGGAAAGTCGACACAGGTCAGCAACTGGCTGCGTTATCTGCCCGGCTGCGACCTGATGAACGACGACAACCCCATCATACGCATGATTGACGGCAAGCCTTTTGTATTCGGCGGCCCGTGGAGCGGAAAAACACCGTGCTACCGTAACGTCAAGGCCCCGCTGGGCGCCATAACACGCATTGACCGCGCACAGGCAAACTCAATAGACAAGCTAAGGGTCGTGGAAGCGTTTGCATCGTTGTTGCCTTCCGTCTCGTCCATGAAATGGGACAAGGCTATTTTCGGCCACATCTGCAACACGTTAACCAGCATTATCGAAACAACGGGCATTTATACACTCCATTGTCTGCCCGACAAAGAATCAGCCGTTATATGCAACAAAGCCATCAGCCAAAAGCAGAAACTCGGGCAATAGAGATACCCAACGCCATTCTCATTCCCCAGATTATCAAGTATCTGGAGCAGGGACACACGGTAACGCTGCCCCTGAAAGGCTATTCAATGCGTCCGTTTCTGGAGAACAACCGCGACATGGCGCTGCTCACCAGTCCCAGGAACATAAGGGTGGGCGCGCCCGTATTGGCTGAAATAGCACCCAAACGCTACGTGTTGCACCGTATCGTCGGCATCAAGGGCAAGCAAGTTACGCTGTTGGGCGACGGTAATCTGTCGCCCGAACACTGCCTCACAACCGACATCAAGGCATCGGTAGAGGGCTTTTACCGCAAGGGACGCAATAAAATGGACCGGACTGACGGCAGAAAATGGAAGCTATATTCTAAGGTTTGGATGTCGCTCCGCCCGTTGCGCCGCTGGCTTCTGGCCTTTTACAGACGCATTTGGATACCTGTTTTCGGTGCCGTTTGACGCAGGAGCAGCCCCGAATACGGTATTTCTGAAACGGAATTACAATTTTAATCTGAAATCAATTCACCAACTCAATATGAAAGAAAAAGCTGGCTTTAAACTTCAGGACGTTTGCGGAACCTTTATTCTCATTGCTGAAGGCAAGGAGAATATGGACTTCAGTAATATCATCAGCATGAACGAAAGTTCGAAACTGCTATGGGAAAGCTTGCAGGGTAAGGAGTTTTCCACCGAGGATATGGCACAGATTCTGATGGAAAACTACGAGACAGCCGACAACAAGCCGCTGCCGCACGACGTAGCTTTGAAAGACGCCGAGGCCCTCGCACAACAGTGGAGGGATTCGGGTATTATTGAGTAACGGCGTCACGCCCCCAATAACAACACCCTTTCACGCACAATCTATCAGCTCCCGAAGCTCTTATTCCATGTCTGGCAGATGCTTCTGATGCAGGCTCCACAGGGCATTCTGAATACGATAAGGCAGGAAAAAGAAACGAACTGCCTCTGTTTGATGCCCCTTGCACGAAAGCTGAAGCGTTGCTGCAAATGCGGATAGGAGCGTTTTATAGCGCACAGGCTAATTGGATTTCATCAGATGGCTGACGAACCACTCCGCAATTTGCCGGAGCAAATGGTTGCGCGTGTTGCCTCCAAAGATGCTGTGGTTACGGTTTGTATAGTAATTTTCCTTGAAATCCTTGTCAGCCTGCACCAGCGCTTCGGCATATTCGAACGTGTTTTGTGGATGAACATTGTCGTCGGCCGTGCCATGACAGATGAGCAATGAGCCGTGAAGTTTGTCGGCTTTCCGAATAGGATTGACATCATAACCTGCGGGGTTCTCTTTCGGCGTGCGCATATAACGTTCGGTATACACCGTATCATAGAAGCGCCAATCGGTAGGAGGTGCAACGGCTACGCCTGCTTTGAAGATAGGTTTACCATTGCTCATACTCATCAATGTGTTGAAACCGCCAAAGCTCCAGCCCCAAATGCCTATGTTGTTCTTGTCTACATAGGGCAGCGTTGCTAAATAAGAGGCTGCCTCTACCTGGTCTTTCGACTCTAAATCACCCATTTTTAAATAGGTGCATTTCTCGAAATCGGTACCGCGTCCGCCCGTACCTCGTCCGTCAACACACACAACGATGAAACCCTGTTGGGCAAGATACTGGTCGAAAGCGCCTCCCTGGCCCATCGAACCTGCACTCCATGAGTTGACAACTTGCTGGCTGCCCGGGCCGCCATACTGATACATGATGACGGGATATTTTCGGGAAGCATCAAAATCGGCAGGCTTAATCATCCACCCATCCAACTTAATACCTTCTGATGTTGTGAAAGAAAAGGCCTCACGTTTCGCCCAGCCATACCGTTGAATCTTTGCTTTTAGTTCATGGTTATCAACGTCAGTGGCGATGATTTTGCCGTCATTCTTGCGCGTTGTATACACATAAGGGGTATTGTAATCGCTCCAGATATTGACAAAATACTGGAAATCGCCAGAGAAAACAGCCGAGTTCCAGCCCTCCTGACGCGTGAGACGCTCGGTCTTTCCATTGGCATGGCTGACGTAAATCTGCCGGTCGTGCGCATTCAAAGCTGCTGCCTGATAATAAACATCGCCCGTTTTCTCGTCTAATCCATACACATCGGTAATGTCATAATTGCCGTCGCCAATCTTCCTTTTCAAAGTTCCGGTACCACTATACAGATAAAGATGCATGTATCCGTCACGGTCAGAGGGAAGCAAAATGTAGTCTTTTCCCAGACGAATATTTGCCATGGCTTCCTCCTTTACATATTTAGGCACGCTCTCCTTAATCAGCAGGTGCGATACCGTACTGCGTGGATTCACACCGTAAAGGTTCAAAACATCCTGATGTCGGTTCATCGTGTAGACCACAATCCTGTCAGGATCATCTGTCGACAGGATGCGAGGCATGTATCCGTCTGCATCAAGAGGAATATCCAAACGTTGTATGCGATGGCTTTTGATATCGAAACTCCATGCCGATACCTTTGAATTATCCTCACCTGCCTTAGGATATTTATAGCTATAAATGTCGGGATAAGTGGTGTTTTCCGTGCGTTCCGGGTTGCTTCCCTTAAAAAATTGCAGACCATATTGCCTTACCTTCGACTCGTCATACCTTATCCAGCACAGCATACTACCGTCTGCATTGAAGGTCAGCGCAGTGTTAAAGCCAAACTCTTCTTCGTTTACCCAATCGGGTATGCCATTAATAACCTCGTTGATTTTTCCATCCTTGGTAACCTGGCTTTCGCTATTGCCATAAAGAAGCTTGACAAGAAAGATATTGTTATCCCTTACAAAGGCCACTTCATTGCCGTCAGGCGACCAGACTGGAGCCTGCTGAGGTCCGCCGTCTGAAAGGCGTTCAAGCTTCCTGCTTTGCACTGTGTAAATATAAAATACGGCTTTGTATGAGCGCCTGTAGACAGCCCGGCGCTGCGTGGCAATAAGAATATGCCGCCCATCCGGCGACATAATATATCCATCAAACTGCGAAATACGTTCTCCCTGCGTGTTATTCACATCAAAAAGTACGGCTGTTTGCTTACCCGTTTTGAAAGAATACTGCACAATTTGCTTGCCATCGCGTGAGAGTTGTGCATACTGATCAGTTCCTTTCAAAGGGTTTATGCCGTCAATGCGTTGCGCTGCGAACTTGTTTTCGGCTACATCTTTCAAGTTCATTTTTTCATAGGCAGAGACAGTTGACAACGCCATGACCAGAGCAACACACATGATAATGATCTTCTTCATAAGGATATTGTTTTCTTTCCATTTCATCGCAAAGATAGCCTTTTTTCACTATATTTGCAATATAAAATCAGCAAAAAGACAGAACAGGGCAATGACTTACCGCGACTTCGGTTCATGGATGCGTGAACGTTTTCCGTTTAAGGTACAGAAAATTTCAATAGATGCCGGATTCTCATGTCCGAATCGGGACGGAAAACTTTCGAAAGGCGGATGTTCTTTTTGCAACAACGAGTCGTTTAACCCCTCTTACTGTTCTCCCAAAGAGTCGGTTACCAAGCAAATAGAAAAGGGAAAGGCTTTCTTCTCAAAGAAGTATCCGGGCATGAAATACCTGGCTTATTTTCAGGCTTACACCAATACTTACGCACCGCTTGCCGAGCTTAAACGGATATATGAGGAGGCATTGAGCGTAAAAGACGTTGTAGGAATTATTATTGGTACGCGCCCCGACTGCGTTGAAAACGCCCTGCTCGATTACCTCGAACAGCTTAGTAAGAAAGTATTTGTGATTGTAGAATATGGTATTGAGTCGGCAAACGACAATACATTACGATTGATTCACCGCGGCCATGACTTTGCGTGTAGCAGGGATGCCATTGAAAGGACACATGCCCGAGGCATATTAACCTGCGGACATATTATTTTAGGACTTCCGGGAGAGGATGCAGCCGAGAGCCTCCGGCAGGCTCCTCTCATCTCTTCCCTGCCGCTCGACTTCCTGAAAATACACCAATTGCAAATCGTTAAAGGTACGGAACTTGCAGCACAATACGCACAAAAGCCCTTCCATCTATACACAGTTGAAGAGTATATTGACCTGATTACCAAATATATTTCACTGTTAAGGAAAAACCTTGTGCTCGAAAGATTTGTCAGCCAATGCCCTCCCGAGATACTCATTGCACCGAAATGGGGACTGAAGAATTATGAATTTATGAACCTGCTAAACAATCGTTTAGCCGAAATTTAGATAGACGAAGATTACTTAAACATGCTGTAATCGTCGCTTTGCAGCAACTGTGCCACGGTAACACCAGAGTGATGACGCATATAACGCCCTACAATGCTTACATAGTCTGTATCAAAAAAGTGCTGTTCCAAAGCCTTATTGACTACCCACATCACCTTACCCATATGCAAATCTTTCTCAAGTTGCGAGCGCGAATCGTAGTTATCCATCGGGTATAGACTCAGCAAGTAGAAAGTCAGACAATCTGGAACTATATTGTTACGCCCCATCGATTCCAGCTGTTCATTCGAATACCCATACCTTTTATATAAGGGATATTTGGCCCCCATATACTTATCCAGAGATATGCCTATCATTTTCCCTCCCACAACAATGCTTTGATCAAATGCGCCTATCTGTGTATAGACATGGGGTAACGGCATATCAGGAAGCCATTTCTTCAGATTCCCGAACGACTTTTCAAGCGCTTCATTGATATCATCCATGTTGGCGTATTCCGATTCTGCATCATTGATCAACGTCTGAAGCGTTGAATCCTGATAGAAATGGAGGAATTTCTCGTTGATATCATGGTCGCTGACCTGGCCTATCTGAAGCATCTTCTCTACCAATGTCCTCGTTTCGATAGGATATTCCGTATTCATTTGCTGGAGGGCAGAGAAGTCACCGGTAATCAAATAGCGGCTTTGCAGACGATCATAACGCTCAACCTTCATCGACTCGGCATTATTATCGTCATCGTTGGGCTTCAGTTTGAACTCACAAGCTGTGCACAACAACACCATTGAAAGCAATATGTAATAAACCTTATTTATCAATATCTGTGCTTAATCACTGCAAAGATAGTCAAAAAGCAGGTAACAACCAAATGTTAAGCTAAAAATAATAAAATAACGTTTCAAAAAGCGCGTTTTAACTTTATTTTTTTGAAAATATGATAAAAACAGGCTTTTATCAAAGCGGAAAAGGAAAAGAGGCTCAATCTAATACTGCCCAAGTCAGAACATAATCAGAAGTAAGGAGATACTCAACCTCAATGATTTTAGGACACTTCAAGTCTTCAACCCATACTTTTCCACGAGCTAAGGGAGCAAATTGCTGCAACCGCATCTCACCATAATGAAGGTTTTCTGCAGAGAGCAACTTATAAACCGTCTCCTTTGCACTCCAGTTAACCAGCTGAATATCAAGGCTCGACTTATCCTCATCAGGGCGGATAAACCGGTCGGCAACCCTTGTCACACGGTCTGAACGATATTCAACATCAACGGCTACAGGCCTGTCAGTGGACAAAATAACAGCAGCCCATCCCCTCGTATGGCTGATACTAATTTCATAACCTTCCAGAACAGGTTTGCTTGAGCGCTCATGGGAGAGGAACAAGGCACCATTTCCTGTCAACTCCTTGAGCATAGCATACGTGGTCAGCCGCTCTTTCAGACGCGCTTCAGAACGAAAGGACGCCAAATCCACATCGCAAGGGCATTGCAAATCTGCCGTACGCTCTGTCATTTCCCATAAAGCCAGACGCGCGCCACCCTTAACAGAGTCAATCCTTATCAGCGGCATTCTGCTCCTTTTCGTGTATAGTAACCTTGACGCGGCTGATGCGCCTCTCCTCCACTTCCATCACTTCAAAGGTGTATTGCTTATACGACAACTTTTCATGCAAACTTAAAAAATCGCCCTTCAGCTCAAGGAGCAGGCCTGCCAAAGAGTCTGCATCCCCTGCAACATCATCGAATTCGTCATCATCTACCTGAAGAACCTTGCAAAAATCGCTCAACAGAATCTTACCCTCAAAAATGTATGTGTTGTTATTCAGCTTCGTATAAGGCTTGACATCCTCGTCATATTCATCATTAATTTCGCCGACAATTTCCTCAAGAATATCCTCAAGCGTAACCAGTCCACTTGTGCCTCCAAACTCGTCTACAACGATAGCGATATGAATTTTGTTCTCCTGAAACTCGCGAAGCAGGTCATCAAGCCGCTTGGTTTCAGGCACAAAATAAGGCGGGCGAATAAGACTCTGCCAACGAAAACCCTCTGGTTTGGAGATATATGGAAGCAAATCCTTGATATACAACACGCCGCGGATATTGTCTTCATTGCCCTGATAGACCGGAATACGGCTGTAATTGTTATCATTGATAAACTGCAACACTTCCTTAAAACTGCTATGAATCTCAATGTTTTCGATGTCCTGACGGGGCGTCATCACGTCATTGGCCGTCTCGTCACCAAAGCGAATAATACCCTGCAGCATGCTTTGCTCGTCCTTTATGTCGTCTTCGTCGGTCAGCTCGAGGGCTTGTTCCAGGTCGTCCACGCTCAACTGGCGACTCTCCTTGGGCACAGCCTTCTCCGCAATCATGCCACTTTTAATCAGGATTGTTTCCAAAGGCCAGAACACTTTCCGCAGGAACATGATTCCACTCACGGCTTTGCGACAGAACTTCAGCGGGGCCTGACGACTGTATATCTTCGGCATAATCTCACCGAAGAGCAACAACATGAACGTAAGAAGAACCGTAATGACAATAAATTCCAGCCATGCCACCTTGAATTGCACCAGCGAACTAAAGATGTAATTGCAAAGCATGATGATGGTTACGTTCACAAAGTTGTTGGCAATCAGGATGGTTGCCAGCGTCCGTTCAGAGTCGTTGCGCAGCTGTTCTATCCTTGCATCACACGGATTCTTATCTGCATCCAGCTCTTCCAGGTCCTGCGGCGAAAGACTGAAGAACGCAATCTCCGAACCGCTTGCAAAGCCCGACACCAAAAGTAAAAAAGCAGTCAACAAGACTGCTATCACCGTCCCCGTAGTAATTGGATGAAATACTACCAAGTTACTTATCTGTAATATAATCAATGTGCTCAACAATGTTCTATGATTGCTGTTTTGGAGTAAGAAGTTCCATATTTTCCACCATAATCTCCGTTACGAAATGCCGTTTGCCCTGCTTGTCATCGTAGGTGTTATAACGCAGGCGACCCTCCACATAAAGCTTGTCGCCCTTATGGACAAACTGCTCAACTATTTTCGCAAGCTGCCGGTAAAACACCAGATTATGCCAGTCGGTATGGTCAGGAACCTGCGTGCCGTTCTTCAGCGTATATCCGCGTTCCGTCGTAGCCAGGGAAACCTTTGCCACCGCCTGGTCAGCATCATAGTAGTGGACATCGGGTTCTTTCCCCACGTTTCCTATCAGCATCACCTTGTTCATAACCGCAGCCTTCCGTTTATCGTGAAATGATGTTACGCCGGAACTTCTACTTCCACAAGCCCAAATACTTGAAACGGAAGTTCTTTCCCTTGGCAGAAGGGAACTGGCTGCGATTATCTACGCGCGTGCGCAGATAGTCAACGATGCGGCTGTAGCAGTCGATGCCCGACTCGGCCTTGCATTGGGCCACAAACCTGGTATCGCGATACTCATGCTTTCCCGTCGAAGGAATGACGACAACACGCTTGAAATCAAGCTCTCCCTCATACCATCCCATGCGCACTTCGTTCAGCCGGTTAATCACCATATCGCCCATGCCGTTCCTGTCCGACATCTGTCTGCCCACAGCCGGATGCACGGCTTTCTTCTGCTTAAAGTCGAGCATGGTCTGCGCCATGGTCTTAATCACGATAAAATAAACGTGCGAACGTATCTTGTAACGCTTGGGATAGAACACGTCGCTTTCCGCATATTCCCTGACATCGTTTTCCAGTTCCGGCGTCACCTCAATGTCTTGAATGGAATGAAGGAAGTCAATTGCCTGGTCAGCATTAGAGACAAGCGTCTCTTTATCGAAATATCTTAAATATAAATTCATTGAAAAAGAAGATGTTTCTCTAAGAAAAAGAAAAAGAGCGGCAAACGGGACTCGGACCCGCGACCTCGACCTTGGCAAGGTCGCGCTCTACCAACTGAGCTATTGCCGCA
>JABCNV010000060.1 GCA_013333935.1 Prevotella sp.
ATGGGAGCTGCTCGCCCCCAAACCCCTCGGTGTTTTCTGGTATAGATTATTAAGCTAAACCAGCACTTGGGATTGCAGTTCTATGTTGAACTTGCGAGGATAAAAAACAATAATTATAATTCAAATATCTAATAATAAGACCGTTATACCAAACTATCTTATGTTGGAAAAGTAGATCCCCCTATCCCTAAAAAAAATATAAACGAGTCGTTTTATATATTATTTTACTACCCTTTTCCGACCCTATATCACTTCTAATACATCTTCAAAACTTCATTATCTACAGCATTTTTCGACACATATACCACACTATTTAAATTCTTTTTTGTTCATCTCACATTAAAGTTTCTTTCAGATATTATCACAACCCCTCGGAAACAACAATGTATAACAAATTTATATAGGCTATTTCATACTATTTCCGACCCTTAGCCCGTTATCACGTTAAACAATAAACCTTTATCACTAACATGACATCAGCTTTCAAAAACCTGCTGGTTGCAGTATTCCTGCTTTCAGGAAGCCATGCGGCAATGGCTCAAACCGCATCACAAAAACATTTTTTCAAACCCACCTCCCAACCCGTTTATCTCGATGCTGCCAAAAGCATTGAGCAGCGAGTAGAGGATGCTCTCAGCCGCATGACGCTTGATGAGAAGATTGCTGTCATCCATGCGCAGAGCAAATTCTCGTCTCCAGGCGTGAAGCGACTGGGCTTACCCGACTTCTGGACCGACGATGGGCCTCACGGAGTACGTCCTGATGTGTTGTGGGATCAATGGGAACAGGCTGGTCAGAGCAACGATTCGTGCGTGGCTTTTCCCGCTTTAACCTGTCTCACGGCAACGTGGAATCCCCACATGAGCTGGATTTACGGCCGCAGTTTAGGCGAGGAAGCCCTATACCGTGGCAAGAATATGATACTCGGTCCGGGCGTAAACATCTACCGTACACCCTTAAACGGACGCAACTTTGAGTATATGGGCGAAGACCCGTTCTTAGCTTCCGTGATGGTTGTTCCGTATATTCAGGGGCTGCAATCGAACGGCGTTGCGGCGTGTGTAAAGCATTATGCCCTGAACAATAACGAGGTAAACCGACACACGACCAATGTTGTCATCAGCGACCGCGCCTTGCACGAGATTTACCTGCCGGCCTATAAGGCTGCCGTTACCAAAGGTAAGGTGTGGGGATTAATGGGTTCTTATAACCTTTATAAGGACCAACACAACTGCCATAACGACATTCTGCTCAACAAAATACTCAAAGGAGACTGGAAGTTTGACGGCGTAGTGGTAAGTGACTGGGGTGGTACGCACAATACCGATGAGGCTGTTAAGAACGGCCTCGATATGGAATTCGGCACCTGGACCGACGGCCTCGCAGCAGGAAAAGCCAAGGCTTACGATGCCTATTACCTGGCCGATGCCTACAAGGAGGGCATAAAGGCGGGCAAATACAGTGAGAAAGAGCTTAACGACAAGGTGCGCCGCGTGTTGCGTCTCTTCTTTAGAACCACGATGGCTAAGCACGAAAACCGCGGTTTCCTTTGCTCTGGAAGTCACTATGACGCTGCTAAGGCTATTGCCGAAGAGGGCATTGTGTTGCTGCAAAACAAGGGCAACGTGCTGCCTTTATACGGCGGACTGGCAACGACAAAGCCCATGGGGCAACAGAATTCGGGCACCGCGAAGCGCCAAATATTAGTTGTAGGCGAAAACGCTATTAAGATGATGACCGTAGGCGGCGGCTCTTCGTCGCTGAAAGTGCAGAAGGAGATATCGCCGCTTAAAGGCTTGGAAGACCGCCTTCGCGGCTATGCCGACGTGCTTTATGAACGTGGATATGTAGGCGATACTACGGGCAACTACAACGGTGTAACCACAGGGCAGGACCTTAAAGACAGCCGTTCGGAAGCCCAGCTGATTGAAGATGCCGTAAACAAGGCCCGTAAGGCTGATTATGTAGTGGTGTTTGGCGGACTGAATAAGAGCGATCATCAGGACTGTGAGGACACCGACCGCCAGCAATACGGCTTGCCTTACGCGCAGGATAAGCTGGTAGAGGCCCTCGCCCGCGTCAACAAGAACCTCGTTTTCGTCAACATTTCGGGCAACGCTGTGGCTATGCCGTGGAAGGATAAGGTAGCAGCCATCGTGCAGGGATGGTATATTGGTTCGGAGGCCGGAGAAGCTTTGGCAGCCGTTCTCGTTGGCGACGCCAACCCTTCAGGCAAGCTCCCCTTCACGTGGCCGGCACGCTTGAACGATGTTGGTGCCCACGCACTGAACACTTACCCGGGTACATGGCGCGCCGATAAAAAGATAATCGACGAAGAATACAAAGAGGGCATCTACGTAGGCTATCGCTGGGTAGACAAGAAAAAGACGCATCCGCTCTTCGCTTTCGGCCATGGCTTGAGCTATACCACCTTTAAACTTTCTAATATTCGCCTTGACAAGCCCGTGCTTCGCGGCGACGACAGTCTCACAGTTACGGTAAATGTGCGCAACACAGGCACGCGCGAGGGCAGCGAAGTGGTGCAACTCTACATCCATGCCAACAAGTCTTCGGTCGACCGTCCGTACAAAGAGCTGAAAGGTTTCGCCAAGGTTAGTTTGAAACCAGGCGAGGTACGTGACGTAAATATTAAAATAGGTGTTGACGATTTAGCTTATTACAGTGAGGCAGATAAGGGCTGGATGCCCGAACCCGGCACGTACACGGCCCTCGTTGGCAACGCGTCCGACAATATCACGCTAAGCAAAGCGTTCAGGTTAGGGTTCACGGCGCCTAAAATTATATCTTGTCAGGAAGTAAAAAGCAACAAGTAAAGCAGCCTCCCGCAAGGCTCACCGATAAGCATAAAAGCAGCCCGTGACGGCTGCTTTTATGCTTTTATTATATACCTTTGCACCCCAAACCACACATTTACTAATAAAAAGACTATACATTTCCATGCAAAACCACCGACTTCAAGCCCACACAGCCGTACTCTTAGCGAACATTATCTTCGGCCTTGGCGTGCCTGTAACCAAACTGTTGCTCGACCAATGGGTATCGCCCATGGCTTATATGGCAACGCGCTGCCTCGGTGCAGCCGCCATCTTCTGGCTCATCTCCCTCTTTCTTCCGCACGAAAAGGTGGCACCACGCGACCTTACCGTCATCATCCTTGGCGGCTTACTGGGCATCGTTGTTTCGCAAACGCTCACGGCATGGGCACTTACTTTCACCACGCCCGTTTACTTTTCGCTCATCGCTACGCTCACCCCCGTGGCTACCATGCTTTGTGCAGTCCTCTTCATAGGCGAAAAAATATCGACACGCGGCATCGCAGGCGTTGCGCTTGGCGTAGCTGGAGCCATGCTCATGGTGTTTATAGGGTGGCAAGGTGGCTCGGGAAAGAACGATATTTTAGGCATTGCCCTTACCTTGTTAAGCATGTTTACATGGGCCGTTTACCTCATTATCACACGAAAGGTATCGGCTCGTTATACGGCCGTTACACAAATGAAATGGGTGTTTTTGGCTTCGGCCATTGCCGTATTACCCTTTTCTTTGACCGACTTACAGAGCGCACCCCTGTACAGCTCCGCCACACAGTGGAGCGGATTAGCCGAAATGGCTTTCATCGTGGTGTTTGCTACGGTAGCTGGCTACTTTGCTATACCCTTTGCCATGCGCTATTTAAAGGCAACCACTGTGAGCGTCTATACCAACCTACAGCCCATTGTGGCCTCACTTGTAGCCATAGCGCTCAGCCAAGATGTGCTGACATGGGACAAGCCCGTAGCCCTCATTCTGGTGCTTTTAAGTGCCTGGCTCGTGACGAAATAAACCTGCAGGCTGCACCGCATCAGCGTTCTTTCCGGCTTTATACTGGTTTTTTATTCCAGACAAAGCCACTTTCGTATTGTAAAAATAATTCTGAATATTTTACCCTTTTTCAATAGGGTCAAATAGAAAATTGCTATATAAAAATCAGATTCCGGTGGCCTTGCGCAGCCTTCCCAACATCCATTTTTCACGATTTCACCGCAAGAACTGTCCCCTTACAGCGCTGAAACCTTGCGATTACGCCGTAAAGGGTGCATGATTACATCGTAAAGGCGAGACGATTACGATGTAAAGATAAAACCTTTACGGCGTAAATGATATAACTTTCTTATGTAAAGGCTATATCTTTAGCCTTTTTGCCCGACGTGCGGCGGCCGTCGTACGCGTGTGCCACGGCCGTGATACGCGTTTGACGACGGTCGCCGTACGCACGTCCCGCGGTCGCCATACAACGGGCAGAAGCATTGAAAGGCTCGAAAAATGGGGTGTTAAGGGCTTCTGAATAGGTCAGAAAGGGGTATGTCTATAAACGGAAAGGGGTATGTCTATAAACGGAAAGGAGTATGTTTATGAACAGAAAAAGAGATGATTAAGAACGGAAAAGGGTCATGGGTATGCTGCAGGCGGTTATTCGTAAATCAGTGTTGACATGCTGTCAGGGGCGAAAAGCTCGCGGGATACGGCCAGCATGTCGTCGGCCGTTACGCGGTCAACGCGGCGCAGAAGGTCGTCGACATCGCGCAACTTGCCCTCATGCAGGAAACTTTTACCCATGTCGAGGGCGAGATTTTCGCGGTTGTCGCGTGCAATTCCTATCTGGCCCTTGAGCTGTTTTTTGGCTGCAAGCAGTTGCCGCTCGGTGAGCGGGTGTTCCATGAGGCGGCTAAGTTCGCTGTGGACAAGCCGCAGACAGTGCTGCACGTCGCCGGCATCGCAGCCTAAATAGGTACACCAAAGGCCTGCGTCGCCATAGCTAACCATGGAGCTTTCAACCGTATAGACCAGACCGCGACGCTCGCGAAGGCTTACGTTGAGGCGCGCGTTCATACCCGTCCCGCCAAGAATGTTGTTCAGAACATACAGTGACATGCGGCGCTCGTCGTCGGCAGCATAGCCCCTGCAACCCATCATGACATGGGCCTGATGGGTGTGCCGGTTGACGGTTCGCTGCTCGGGCTGGTGGCTTAAGCAGATTGTAGGCATATCAACAGGAAAGGCGGAGGTGGACAAATCGCCGGTAGCCCGCTCCAAAAGACGCATAACGCGGTCGAATTTTACGTCGCCATGAATAAAGAAAATGGTGTTCTGCGGACGATAGAAGCGGCTCGTGAAGCGCTGTGCATGGGCTGTGGTGAAGGAGCGCACGTTGTCGGCGGTACCCAATATGTTATGACCGAGCGGATGGTTGCGGAATATCATGTTCTCAAATTCGTCGTAAATCAGCTCCGACGGGCTGTCATTGTAGCTCTCAATCTCATCACAAATCACCTCGATTTCCTTGTCAATCTCACGCTGAGGGTATGTAGAGTGGAACACAATATCGGTGAGAAGGTCGATGGCGCGGGGCATGTGGTCTTTCAATACGGCAGCATAGTAGACGGTATCCTCCTTGTTTGTGAAGGCGTTCAGGTCGCCCCCGACACTCTCTAAGCAGTTAATGATATTCCACGAACGGCGTCTTTGCGTGCCCTTAAAGGTGACGTGCTCGCAGAAATGAGCCAGTCCCTCCTCGCCCGGAGCCTCATTTCGCGAGCCCGCGGCTATCTGGTAACCACAATATACAACCGGTGATGAAGAGGGAATAAACAGCACACGCAGCCCGTTGGGGAGCGATGAGGTGAAATATTGCATGACAATGGCAAGTTTTCGTGAAGCTGCAAAAGTAATGAAAAGGGAAGAAAGGGGCAAATTTTCAACCTTTACTTATGGCTTTAGGCTAAAATATCTTATCTTTGCAAGCATTAAAAACGACAGTCATCATGCGAAAAGTAATAGGAATAGGCGAAACGGTTCTCGACATTATCTTCAAGAACGAGCAGCCTATCGGCGCCTATCCCGGAGGCTCTACTTTCAATGCCATCATCTCTCTAGCGCGTGCGGGCGCGTCGTGTACGTTTATCAGTGAGACGGGTAATGACAGGGTTGGGCGCAATATCACCCGTTTTCTGGAGGAGAATGGGATTGACGTGAGCAACGTAAACGTCTTTCCCGAGTCGAAATCGCCCGTTACCCTTGCCTTCCTTGACGCGAACAATGATGCTGAATACATCTTTTATAAAGACCATCCACATGACCAGCTCGACTTTATTTATCCTGATATTCAGCCCGATGATATCGTGATTTTCGGGTCGTTCTATGCCGTGAATCCCGTCATTCGCCCGCAGATAACGGGGCTGCTCGATTATGCGCGAAGCCGTGGAGCCATTATTTACTACGACGTTAACTTCCGCCCGTCGCACCAGAACGATGTAATGAGAATTACTCCCAATCTGTTGGAGAACCTCGAATACGCCGATATCGTGCGTGGAAGCCATGAGGATTTCCTGGTGCTTTACAAGTTGGAGGAGCCCGATAAGGTATATAATGCCGAGATTTCCTTTTATTGCAAGAAGTTTATTTATACGCATGGAGCGTCGCCCGTCGAGCTAAGGGCCGACGGCGGACTGGCTAAAAGCTATCCCACAAGCCAGACGTCGACGGTAAGTACCATCGGTGCGGGCGATAATTTCAATGCAGGTTTTATCTACGGTATGCTGAAATTTGGTATTACCCGTGCACATATCGAGCAGGGCCTTACGGAAGACCAGTGGGACCGTATCATAGCCTGCGCACAGGAGTTCTCGGCTAACTGCTGCGGCAGTATTTACAACTATGTGTCGAAAGACTTCGGAGAGGCTAAAAAATTAAAAGGTTAAGGAATTAAAGAATTAAAGGATTAAAGGAGGCCTGCGCCCCCTTTCGTTACGGCCATGAGCAAGCTTCATCTTCTCCGTATCGGCTTACTGCCGAGAGTTATCATTGCCATTATCCTGGGGGTAGCCCTGGGAAACGTGCTCACTGAGGGCTGGGTGAGGGTGTTTGTCACCTTTAACGGACTGTTCAGCCAGTTTCTGGGCTTCATGATACCACTGATTATCATAGGCCTTGTCACCCCCGCCATTGGTGATATTGGCCGCGGGGCCGGTAAGTTGCTGTTGATTACGGTAGTTCTTGCCTACGGCGATACTGTGCTTTCAGGATTATTGGCCTACGGCACGGGCTCGTGGCTGTTCCCCGATATGGTTGCAACTACCCCGCATTTAGGCAATATTAAGAAGGCCACAGAACTGGCGCCTTATTTCTCTGTCAGCATACCAGCCTTCATTGATGTGATGTCAGCCCTCGTGCTTTCGTTCGTATTGGGACTGACTATCGCCTATGCAGGTTTGTCGACGCTGAAGAAAGTGTTCGGCGATTTTAAGCAATCGGTAAGCCTTACCATTGGCAAAGTGATTATCCCACTGCTGCCATTGTATATCTTTGGCATCTTTCTGAACATGACTTTCTCGGGGCAAGCCTACCGCATTCTGATAGTATTTGCACAGATTATCGTCGTTATTTTTGTACTTCACCTGTTGGTTTTGTTATACGAATTCAGCGTGGCGGGTGTCGTCGCACATCGCAATCCGTTGCGCATGCTGCTTACCATGCTACCCGCTTACATGACAGCGTTGGGTACATCGTCCTCTGCGGCCACCATCCCCGTGACGCTTAAGTGTGCCCTGAAGAACAGGGTGAGCGGTGGTGTAGCGGGTTTTGTGGTGCCTTTATGCGCCACCATCCACATGTCTGGCTCGTGTATGAAAATCACCGCATGCGCTTTAACCGTGTGCCTGCTTGAAGGATTACCTCATGACCCGTTGCTATTCATTAACTTTATACTGATGCTCGGCATCATGATGGTGGCAGGACCTGGAGTACCTGGCGGTGCCGTCATGGCGGCACTGGCACCTTTAGGCAGCATTCTTGGCTTTGGCAGTAACGAGCAAGCCCTTATTATCGCGCTATACATAGCCATGGATTCGTTCGGCACGGCATGCAACGTGACGGGCGATGGCGCAATAGCGGTGGTGGTTGAAAAACTAAAGAATTAAAAGATTTAAAAAATAAAGGAGAGATAAAACAGTAAAGGACTGAAAATAATATAAAATAAAGAAAAAATAAAAAGGGAAACTACATAAAAAAGTCAAGATAATTCGTCAGGATTTAATCTTTTTAATTTGTAATAGTCAAGAATGTGTAAAAAGAAGCATTAAACATTACAAATGATGTTATCTTGTCCTTTCGATCTTAATATTTCGAACCTAGCAGTCTTTGATCACATTCTACACTTTCAATCTCTCTTTAGCGTATATCTTACTTTTTAATGGGATAAGATTACTTTTCAAAGGCTTTTCTTTCAGATTTAAGAAACATTGTTTACCTTTGCACGCACCGTTAAGAAATAACGGTATGCCACAGAGAGTTAAATAAATAGGTATGTGTCTTTTTTTCTTATATAATAATGATATAGGGAAGTTGCCTGAAAACGAGAATTCCCGTGCAACTTCAAACTTCTTATATTGGGCAGATTCGAATATTTTATTGATACACAAGTTACCTTTCACAAAAGAATTTATCTATACGCGAGAGGTATCCAATAAAAAGTTTGTTGGTAAAGAACTTTCAGAAGTTTCCTTTGCTTGAATATTTGTGTCCTTTTACTTAAGTTCCATTATATAAAATAAGAAGAATACTTTTACTAATATTATCCATTAAATTAAGAGAGCTAAGAAAATCTTATAATAATAAAATCAAGACAATGAAACAAACAAAACTTTTATTTTTGCTATTGTTACTAATGGCATTACCTGCAACGATACAAGCCTACACTAACGGAGATATAGTTAGGAATGGCGGTCTTATTTATCAGGTGATAGACAGAGTAAATTTCAAGCTTTCCTTTATTGGTACAGAGTCTTCTGTATCAGGTATGATTACCGTACCAGCAAGTTTCGACGATGATAAGGGAACACATTTCACCGTAACAGAGGTGGGAGGAAATGAAAACTACGACTGTGCCCATGTTACCAAAATTAAACTTTCTGAAGGCATTACGAAAATCAATTATGGAAGTTTCGGTGCTGCTTCGCTTTCAGAGCTGAATATTCCTGCATCAGTGACGTCTATTAGCCATACTGCATTTTACAGGGTTCTTGAGTTTCCAAAGTTTACCGTGAATTCTGGCAGTACAACATTCTCTGCTGATGCAAATGGGTGTCTTTATTCCTATGATAAGAAAGACCTTTATGCAGTTCCCTCCAATGTGCCGACTTCAGGAGGTACCTATACCGTAAACAATAAGGTCGAGAGAATTTTCAAGTGTGCTTTTACCAATACAAAAGGAGTTAAAACAATAAAGCTCCCCAACAACCTCCAAGACGTAGAGACAGGCTTCCCTTCTATTATTCCTTTGACGAAGGACCTGGAAATGTTTTCGTTGACACCAAGTAGCACAAGTCCATTCAGAGTTATCGATGGCGTGTTATTTAAGAATAACACATTAACTAACTATCCACCATCCAAATCCACTAAAAACTACCAAGTGCCTAATGGTATTACCAGTATTGCAGAGCGCGGTATAGAAGGTAGTCGTTTTATGGAGACCATTGACTTGAATGATGTCGTAACGCTATCCACCAATGCATTATACACAAATCACAGACTGAAAACTGTTACGTTGCCAGCGAATCTGCAAGTGACAGGAGCGTCAGGTGCAATTGCGAACTGCTATAATATATCTGAATATAAGACTCCAAATAATTGCCAAAACTTTGAAGCTGTTAATGGCGTAGTCTATTCTAAAGGTAACCGTTCTACACTCTACTTCTTTCCACCAGCAAAGCCTGTGACTGATGGAAAGTACATTGTTGGAAATTGGGTTAAGACCATTGAGAAAAATGCATTCTTAGGTTCTAAAACGATAAAGGATTTAACAATTCCTACTAATGTTGAGACGATTAAGGAGAGTGCGTTCAATAATATATATGGTTTGGAAAAAGTCACCTTTGAAGAGCCTTCAAAAGTGAAAACTATTGAAAAGGGAGCTTTCGGTCAGTGCGACAATCTGAAAAATGTAACATTGCCTTCTTCCTTGACAGAATTGGCGGCAATCTTTTCATTATCCAGTAATCTGGAAACTGTTAATGTACCTAATGGTTCTAAGCTAACAAAAATTCTCGATAATGCACTCCAAAGCAATACAAAACTCAAGCACTTCAATTTCCTCGGCGATTGCGACCTGACTACGATTAAGGCTGGGGCTTTCCAAAGCCTTGCCCAGTTGCAGGAGTTTAACTTCCCAAAAGGTGTAACAACTATTGAGAACAATGCGTTTAACGGATGTACGGCTATGAAAACAGCAAAGTTTGACGACAATGCCGTAATCACAACCATTGGTGCCGGTGCTTTTGCCGATTGCGGTCTGACTTCTATTGACATTCCGAAAAGTGTTACGAAACTTGAACGCGAAGCATTCCGCAGGTGTGCCGCATTGACTGTTGTCAATATCTCACAGAATTTAACCGACATCAGTTCGGAAGCCTTTAAGTATTGCGAGAACCTTGCCGACATTAACGTGGATAAAAGGAATCCAACCTATTCCAGTGTGGATGGCTACCTCCTTTCTAAAAATAAGGAAACCCTCGTACTTTTTCCTCACGGAAAGGCGCACGCCAAATTCACACTTCTTCCTCCATCTATTAAAAAGATTGGCGATTTTGCTTTCTATGAGTGTGTGAACTTGACAAGTGTTATGATTCCTAACAAGGTTGAGTCTATCGGCGACCGTGCATTCAGCCTTTGTAAGAACTTGAAAGATATTGCTTTCCTCTGCGATCACCCTATCCCCAACGGAAACATCAACCACTTGACCAACCACAAGAGTTTCGACGATGGAACGGCAAACACAACCAATATGCCGTCAAACATCAACATCTATGTACGCAAGGAATTAAAGAGCGCGTACGAGGCACATCCCTTCTTCAGCACTTTCAAGAGCATCAAGCCTTCTTTCGTCGAGAATGGCAATGAATATCTGCAGGTTGCTGCCACCGTGGTTGACCTTCTTTCCGTTAAGAGTGAGAATCACACGTTCGTAATTCCCGAGAAAACCACGGCGGGACTTGACGTCGCACTCATCGGCGACTATGCTTTTCAGTCGGCAAGTAATAAAATCAAGGAGGTGGTTGTGAAGAACCATATTGAGTATGTGGGTGCACAAGCGTTCATGACAGACATCAACAACAACAGCAGTACCATCGAGAACGTATTCTTTATCAGCAATGCCCCGAGCAAGAAGATGCTCAGCACCACTCGCTTCGAACTTGACGAAACAGGCAAAAACTACAGGGAATTTGCAAGTACAACCCATATATACGTGAAGAAATCGGTATTAGCTGACTATAAGGCTAAGTGGAAAAAGCAGGTGTATGATATTCCTACAAATACGGTGAAAGACAGCCCTGCCGCTTATCAGTTCTACAATCAGATAGACTATAAGATAACGGGCACGCCAGCTTTGACCGATAAGCAGTACTCCACCTTTGCACGTGAATTCGATGTAGACTTCGGAGATGTTGACAACAGTAATAATCCTCTTTTCTGGGATGCTGCCAAGAACAGCCCGAAAGTTATCGCCTTTACGGCCGGTGAACAGAGAGACTTCGTGCAAAATGGCAACCATTTCAAGTATGTCAGAATGTCAAGTATCAATTTAAACGGCCCCAAGAACAAGGACGGGCTCTATGTTCCGGCCAATACAGGCGTGGTGCTCAAGGCCATTGACGGACATCTGCCCGCTGGTTTTTACTACCGTATCGGCGAGGACGACGTGAACAATTACGCAGGCGTCAACGTAATGAAGCCCGTAACTGTGGACAACAAAAGCCTGACAGCAACAACGGAAAACGGGCAAACCAACCTCTATCTTTCCAACAACAAGCTTTATAAAGTGGCACAATCGGCTCAGTTCAAGACTGAAGGTAAACTGACTCTCGGCGTGCACAAGGCTTATATGAACATAGATCTGCCCCTCGGTGCCAAGGCCGTGCTCGTCTTCGACGACGGAAACGAACTCGGTGGAGAAACTACAGGCATTGCAAACGTAGAGCAGGCACCCGCCGTTGGTGACGGTTTCTACTATAATCTCAACGGTCAGAGAGTGACTAAGCCTGTCAAAGGTATTTACATTCACAATGGTAAAAAAGTAACAGTAAAATGATAATAACATACAAGAAGTTATACGAAGCTCCGACAACGGAGACTATCTCAGCAAATATATCTCCCGTAATGTATGTGACCTCCATTCCACAGGCAGGAGGCAGCGAGGAAGGAGGTGCAGCCGATGCCAAACAAGGCTTCTTCTATGAAGAGGAAGAAGAAAACATCTGGAAAAACCATTCCGGAAATCTTTGGGACGAATAACCCTATGCCATGCCTCACCATTTTGGTGGGGCATAGCTTTTTTATTTCATGAAGAAAGTCTATTTCAGGCAATAGTTATTGACCGATCGAGGAATGATATAGAAAGAGATGGTAACAAATCTAACTTCAGCTATCCACTGCCTATGCCTTTTCTGTTTGTTACTTATATTTTATATGTCCACTGCCTATACCTTTGATGCCTGCCACTTATTCTGATGCCGGAATCAAACGGAATGGAAAGGTGGGAGCAAATGTTTCTTGTTCTACATTGAGCGACGGAAATCCCCCCGCATAAGAAATCCTTATAACCCTCTTATCTTACTGGCGCAAGACTCGTTATGAAACAGGTCTTGCGCCTTGTTTCGTTTGGTTTCAATTCGCCTTAGACGTGGAATCATATCATTTTTTCAGGATATCGGCTCTGCGTTTTCATGGTTGGCGGTCTGCCTGCAAGTTTTCTCGGTATAATTGTTCTTATATTCAGAAAATCCAGAAACTACCGGATTCCTTCTGTCCCATTCCCTCCAGCCCCTTGGGTAATGTCTGAACTCCCTCTGACTCCTTAACTCCCGACTCCCCAAAATTAACTCAAGGCTCCGTCCGGCAGCCAGTAAGAACTATTGTGCGGCGGCCGTCGTACGGGCGTACCGCGGGCGCCATACAGGTTATACCACGGCCGTGGAACACGCGTATGACGGCCATCGCACAGTGCCAAACATGAAATAAGGACGGGAGAGAAAAAGGGCCGGCAAGGTAGAATAAACGGCTATTCATACCGTGAGATGAGGCTATCTATACGACGAAAAAAGGCTATTCGCAGACCGATACAAGGCGTTTCACTTCGTCAACACTGTTGGCAATGCTGATCATGTCGCGCCACTGCCCGCGAATCATGCCTTGTGCTTGAAGCGCATCAAGAAGCCTGACGAGTGCATCCCAGCAGCCGTTGAGATTGAATATTATCACTGTTTTACGATGATAACCTATGGTACGGGATGCGACAACCGTAAAAATCTCGTCCAATGTACCTATTCCTCCGGGCAGCGCAAGGCACACATCGCTCTGCGACAGCATCAGTTCCTTGCGGTCAGCAAGGCTTTCGCAGGGTATGGTTACGTCGATATCGTCGGCCACGCGCCCCGTAGAAAGAAGTATCCGAGGCACAACACCTATCGTCATACCGCCATGAAGGTGTACGGCTTGCCCAATACAGCCCATCAGTCCGTCATTGCATCCCCCATACACTAAGGTGTAACCCTTACGGGCTATCCACGTACCCAGTTCACGAGTTGTCTCAAAACAGGCCTTGTCAATATTGTTGTTGGCCGAACAGAACACTGCTATCTTCATTTTTTAACGATTTAATCGATTCTGATTTATGCCGGATAGTGGTCAGTATGTCATAATAATTGGTCATACCTACGCACTTTTCTGTACCCTGCAAAGATAGCAGAAAACTACCGGCCAGCCAAGTTTCGGGCAGGATAACTACCATCACGGACGACAGACAACCTGCACGATTTCGCCTGTTTTCCTTGCAATTTTCAACCCAAATCATTATTTTTGCAACATCATATTAAGGTGAAGGCTTCTACCCGGGCGGGTGGATGCGACACCGTAACGCTAACAGACAATAAGGATATGGGATTAAAAAACTTATTCAAACGGCAGCTCTGCACCGTCATTGAGTGGAAAGAGCAAGACGCCAACCTGCTTTTCCATCTGATGGACACCACTACTGACGAGATTAAAAACGCCAGCAAGCTTATCATTGCTCCCGGGCAGGGCTGTATTGTAGTATATGACGGCAAGGTGAACGGCACGTTAACCGAACCTGGTGTCTACACTATGGAGACGGACAATCACCCTTTCGTCACGACGTTGCTTAACCTGGCGCAACAGGCTGAGAGCGAGCACAAGATGCGTTTCTACTTCTTCCGCACGGCCGAGCTGGTTAACGTACTGTGGGGTACCGCTTCGCCGGTGAAGTATATGGAACCTGATTACAAAATCCCCGTGACGCTGGGAGCATGCGGAAACTTCTCTGTGAAGGTGGCAAATGCCGAGCAAATGTTCACCACGTTGTTAGGAACAGTGGGCGACTACAGCATCCAGGACGTGCAAAACCTTGTTGCTTCGCGTATCGTGGCACCGCTGACGTCGTTCCTTGCTGCCAAAGCCTATCCCTATCGTGAGGTAGACAGCCACCTGATGGAAATGTCGACCGACCTGAAATTGCGTACAAGCGCAGAGCTTTTACGCTTAGGATTAGAGCTCACTGACTTCAGGATTGACTCAGTTACTTTCGATGACGAAACCATAGAACGTATAGGACGCGTGGCCGATATGACAGCCGAAAAACGTGCTGCCGAAGAAGTTGACCTTGATTATGCAGGTATGCAGAAGCTCGCTGCACTGCGCGATGCCGCCCGCAACGAAGGCGGATTGGCCGGTGCTGGTCTGCAATTGGGTGCCGGTGTGCAACTGGCCAAGGATATTTTCAAGGGCGAGGGAGCAGAAGACCCCACGCAACGCCTGCGCTCGCTGAAAGCACTGCTTGACGAGAAGCTTATCAGCGAAGAAGAATACGAAAAGAAAAAGAACGAAATTCTGTCTAAGATATGAAAAAGATAATGGTTGTGGCCGGTGCCACACTGACGGTTAACCTGCTCGCAGGCTTGCTGCTGTCGTTCTATCCATGGGCTAACGTGTGTTTCACAAGCCTGGCTATATTGGTCAATACATTGCTCGTGGCTCTACTGTTTACCTTTGGAGCCGAGAGCACCCACCGCTTAAGCCTGGGCATGATTTTCCTCGTTGTCGGACTGTTTGAGTATATCGGCGGCTTGTTTGCACCTGCACACATGCAGGATAACTGGTGGATCATGACGTTTGTCGTGCTCACGGCTGCACAGGCAGTGCTTACGTTTCTGGCCATCCATTACACGAAGAAACAGTAACCCCGCAAGAAATGACTACAAAAATAAGGGCGGTAAAGTGCCCCAACTGCGGAAGTGAGAAGCATGTTGACCTTGGAGAGAATCGCTTTCGCTGCAAGAACTGTGGCACGGAATTCTATATTGATGATGATGATATAACGATAAACGTCAACCATCATATCGACTTTGGCGGAAAATCGTTTGACCAGGGTAAGAAGACTATGGGCATTTTTGCTGTGGCTGTAACCGTGGGAACAATAATATTATTCTTTCTTTTCAGTATTACCACACTCTTCAGCAATCATTATGACAGCATAAACAGTTCGTATTTATCGGGCGGTGATTCAATCAATGTGGAAGAGGACTACAAGTTTATCATCCCCATGCACCATGGAAAAGATATTTGTTTCTTTTACCTTACAAGGCGACGGTACAATATTTATGGTGATACCTTGCCCAAATTTAAAAATGGTTACTATTACGGATTTATTGATTCGAAGAGCGGTAAGGTGCTAAAAGATGCGCTTTTCTATAAAACAACCGACAACGGAAGCTCCGAATCGTTCAGGCCTTCAGATGCCGACATCAGCTACTTCTATCAGTCGAAAAAATGGTATATGGTTATTCCCGACCATTATATCTACGAAATCAACCCCAATACACTTACTGTGCGCGACGCCACAAAAGCGTTTTTTGCCAATAAGCCTGCCATGGATACAGGACTTTCCATGGCTTCTCTCATCAACAATGACTATGGAGAGGGATTCATTGTAACCAATAACCTAGGCATTCCATATTATTATTTCCCTGCCACCAACCGCTTATACACGAAAGATGCCTTTGAATTTGCCAAGCATCTGCCGCCTTCAGAGCTTGGAAATGAGCTGCGCGACAGTGTGTATTTCCATATACAGAAACAAAATATTAACCCAAATTTATCGCGGGGTGGGCGGTATAGGCTATGGCGTATACACATAAAGTTTCATCTTGGAGACCCACAAGACACTAACTATTTCCCGTCAGACATGAAGGGTTGTTGGAACGACGACCACCGTTTAGTAAGTTACGAGCCAGCTACGGAATGGTTTACGGCATTCGATTGTAAAATAATTTATCGAGATTCGAAGTATATTTTATTAATGTATTACCCTACAATATCGAGAGAAGCCAAAACAGTTGTACAGCTCCGAAGCACTAATGGTGAAATATTATGGACAAAAGCATTGGACGACGGTATCTATTGGGGGCTTGTTGCACGCGACAAAGCAAACTTTTGGATGAAACTACGTCCAGATAATTACGTAAGCCTGAAAACCGATTACTGTTATAGTATGAGTTTGAAGGACGGCAAATTCCAACGGCATTACTATTTCCCCATTGAATATTCCGTGCCTAAAAAATGAAACATTTCATCTTGCTTATCATGCTTCTGCTACCTCTTTCGGGATGGTCACAGATAAAAAAGTTTGAGGACCATTACGAAGACGGAACACTACTTGTATCGGGTTTCAAGGATAAGAAAACAGGAAAGCGCGAAGGTCATTGGATAGTCTATGCACAAGATGGCGGCCGAATAGAGGAGTGTGACTATAAAAACGGATTGGAAGAGGGGCTTCTTATAGAATATAATGCCTATAATAAGGTAAGTGCTATTACTGAATACCATCAAGGTAAAAAAGAAGGAAAATATATTTCATATCATACTCCACTCTACAATACCGAGAAAGAATGGATAGAAAGTACTGCAACGTATCGCAATGATAAGCTTGAAGGCATGCAGTATAAGTATGATGAGGACGGCAATATCATACAGCGAAGCAGAATGAGTAAAGGGCAAATGTTAACTGATACCATCATCAGAAAAAACGATATAGCCTATGCACACATAGAATATTCAGAAGCAAGGCCCGAAGGATTGTACGTAATCGATAAGGTTATATCCTTAAAAAAGAATGACCCTTACGACGAAAATAATGCATCGGCAGGCAATAGACATAGCACAACTGCAACAGAAAGGAAACGGTATTCTTCTATACGAAATAACCGTTCTGCAGTTTCAAGGAGGCAGACAGTGTCGGCAAGGCCTCAGGTTGCCAAGCCTAAGCAGAAGACTGAAGTACCGAAACATAAGCCCCGTATGCACGTAGATGCTAATGGTACTATTGTATACGATTAAGAAATATAACTTTTTTATGTTATGATAGCAGTGGTTTTACACGATAAGCCACTGCTTTTTTTATCTTCGGAAAATCATAACAGCAACGTCAAATCGCTATAAAAATCCGTTTTTTACACCTTTATTGCGCCATTATCAATACTTTATCGTACCTTTGCAACGGAAAGGGGACCTGACGAAAACGGCAGGGCGTTTTAAAGAAGTCCCTACGGTTTATTTATTTTAATTACATTTATTTTTGAAGACATTTGAAGAATTAGGCGTCAATGAGGCTATTCGTGACGCCATTGTAGAACTGGGATTCGAGCATCCTATGCCAGTTCAGGAAGAGGTTATACCTTATTTATTGGGTGAAAATAACGATGTTATTGCTCTGGCACAGACAGGAACGGGAAAGACTGCCGCTTATGGCATTCCTGTTTTACAAAAGACCGATGCCACGATTAAAACAACACAAGCTCTTATTTTAAGTCCGACACGCGAGCTTTGCCTGCAAATTGCCGACGACCTAAAAAGCTTTGGCAAGAACATTGACGGGCTTCACATCGTGGCAGTATACGGTGGAGCATCAATCACTACACAAATTCATGAACTGCGTCACGGTGCACAAATCATTGTTGCAACGCCTGGACGCCTCATCGATTTGATGGAACGGAAAGTCGTTAAGCTTGATAATTTGCGGAATATAGTGCTTGATGAGGCCGACGAAATGCTGAATATGGGATTCTCTGATTCCATAAATACGATATTTGAAGCCGCTCCTGCCGACAGAAATACATTGCTGTTTTCGGCAACCATGAGCAAAGAGATAGAGAAAATAGCCAAGAGTTATCTTACCAATTATAAAGAAATTGTAGTAGGTTCGCGCAATGAGGGCGCAGAAAATGTCAATCATATCTATTACCTTGTTAATGCAAAGGACAAGTATCTCGCTCTCAAGCGCATTGCAGACTTTTATCCACACATCTTCGCGATTATCTTCTGCAGGACAAAAATCGAAACGCAAGAGATAGCTGACAAGCTGATTAAGGACGGCTATAACGCGGAAGCACTGCACGGTGACCTCAGTCAGCAACAGCGAGACTTGACTATGCAGAAGTTCCGTCAGCATACGGTGCAACTTCTTGTGGCCACAGACGTGGCTGCCCGAGGGCTGGATGTGGACGACCTTACGCATGTTATCAACTATGGTTTGCCTGATGATGTCGAGAACTATACCCATCGTTCGGGTCGGACCGGCCGCGCAGGGAAGAAGGGAACTTCAATATCCATCATCCACACACGTGAGAAATCCAAGGTTCGCAACATTGAAAGAATCATCGGGAAGGATTTTGTTAATGGCACTTTACCTACACCTGAAGAAATCTGCAAAAAGCAATTATATAAGGTGATGGACGATATCATGAAAACAGATGTGGACGAAGACCAGATTGAACCGTACATGAAGGAGATCGATCGCCAGTTTGAGTACATTGACAAAGAAGATATTATCAAGAAGATGGTGACCATAACATTCGGTCGTTTCCTTGATTATTACAAGAACGCCCCCGAGATTCTCAAGCCAACGTCAAAGCGAAGCGAACGTCCCGAGCGCGCAGGGCGCAGTAATTCAGGTAGTCGTCGCTCTCACAAAGCAGAGGCAGGATACCGCCGTTTGTTCATAAACTTAGGTAAACAAGATGGCTTTTACCCGGGCGAGATTATGCAATTCATGAACCATCACATCCATGGGCGCCAGGAAATAGGCCATATCGACTTGCTCCAAAAGTTCTGTTATATCGAAGTTCCGCAAGGTGATGCCGAAAAAGTTATGCGTGTCCTTAGTGGCACAAGCTATAAAGGACGCGAAATTCGTTGCAACGATGCCGACGAAGGAGGCCATGGGCGTGAGGCTCGCAACACACGAAATTCATCACACGGCTACGAAGGTGGAGACAGACGCGATCGTACGGGGCGTTCCTCAAAAGGTAAACGGGGCTACGGTGACGACGATCAGCGTAGAGGAAAAGACGATTGGAAAGCTCTGATGCAAGGCAAACCATTCAAGTTTAAAGGCGATGAGCCCGACTTTTCAGAAGAAGGATGGGCGCGCCGCAAGCCGAAAAAGAAATGACACAATATGCGAAGTCCCTGGCAATTTTTGCCAGGGACTTTTTGCTTTTCTCCAATATCATATTAAAACGACCGAATTTTCCCAACATGAAAAGCTCCTATTCCGCTTTGCTGCTATCGCAATT
Source organism: Prevotella sp. (assembly GCA_013333935.1). Classification (GTDB taxonomy): domain Bacteria; phylum Bacteroidota; class Bacteroidia; order Bacteroidales; family Bacteroidaceae; genus Prevotella. The sequence continues at coordinate 19,695 of JABCNV010000060.1, forward strand.
GTGCTGATTCCAGCCTCTGCAAGTGCAGCAAAAACAAAAGAAACTTGTACTATCAAGGGTAATTTGAAGAACGCTCTTGGTACACTTCTCACATTCACGAACCCGCAAAGCATGCAACGCGACCCCGTTCTTACTCATAAAGGAAGTGTTAATTTCTGCATCAACGTTTGAAAAGCCACTCTGCTTTACCCCTTTTGGCCAAACAGAATTGTCCCTCGAAGTTGTCGAATTGGAATACTTTGAACACGATTTAGATGATATCCATCACATGAGCTTCTTCGGCAAATGTCCGGTATTAAGTTCAACGACCTTTTAAGGCTTTTGAGTTGCCGTCTTCTTACTATTCAGTTGCTTAAATACCGATTTAAAGTATTTGGCACGCAGAGTTTCTGTAGCGCTCGGAGCGGGACTTTTTTCACCATTGAACCAAAATGCCTCGGGCCCTTCGGGGCTTTCAAGACTCCAACCCTGCCACTCGCGGAAAGCGTGGAAGCACCAAGAGAAGTGGTGTGCCTCAAAGATATCGATAACGTCTTTAAACCAATTGAGTGCCGATGGTACGGGTGCCCACGTGATAACGCTAAACTCGCCGATAAGAACGGGCACTTTGTTTTTCTGTGCAAACTCGGTTAAAGGCTTCAGTTCTGCTTCGAGTGTAGCCTTGTCTTGATACTTTTCAGATTCCCACCAGTGGTTTTTCGAGTTGCCGGGATATTCGCGTTTAAAGTGGGCAACGGCTTCTGCGTGGGTTTTAAATTTGCCGGAAGAAAACTCGTGGTCGTACATTATACCCTGTCCGGCAAACGTTTCGGGGCAGTAGAAATGCAAACTGTACACCACACGCTTATCTTTCTGGAGGATTTTATCTTTTTCTTTCTCGAAGGTTTCGGTGACCAAGCCCGGTTGGAACACTACCCAGACATTAGTATCTACCTTGCGGATGGCGGCAATAATGTCGGGTACCATGTTCAACCATTCTTGTACGGCATGCCTACCTCCGGTACTGGGCTCGTTAAAAAGGTCGTAGCCCCAGATAACGTCTTTAAATTCGTCTTTCTTAAAATGGGTTGCCATTTCAGTCCAAAACCAAATGAGTGAGTCTTTCATCTCGGGATGGCTTGCCCAGAAACCTTTTTTGTTGTGGTCGTCGAGCGTAGGTACCTTTCCATTAACGTAGATGGGTGGCTCATGTAGGTCTAAAACCACCTTTAAATTCAGACTCTTTGCGATGCGAAGTTTCTGATCAACGATGTTGAGATAAGCTGGCAGACTTGCTTTCAAACTTTTTTTTGCAACTTTCTGTGCGTAGGTTGCGGGGTGCAGCTGTAAGCGCATGGCATTAGCTCCCCAAGCGCTCATATCCTTAATGGTTGTTTCGTGCAATCTATTAGCTGTTTCAACCATAAATCCACGAATTGTGGGTGGGGAATCTACAACAACCGGTGGGGTAGGCGGCTCAGGTTTAGGCTGAGGTGTGGGCGGTATTTCTGGCGAATTCTTATCGCCACAAGCCAACAGAATAGGCATCAATAGTAATACAATAATTTTTTTCATAATTAATTAGAACTTAAAGTGAATATATAATGGTTGAACATTTGATAAAGATTGTTACTGGCAAACAGAAGATGTTTTCTTACTTTTGCTGTTAGCGATGCCGTAAGTTATGTAAAGAGAAAGAGAAGCACAACCAGATAATCTTTCAAAGCAATGCGCAGTGCGTGCAATGTTTTGGTGATATGATATTCCACACTCTTTTCAGACAGCGTAATCTCTGTGGCTATCTCGGCGTTTGATTTTCCTTCGTTACGACTCATCCTAAAAATTTTCTGCGTTTGCAAGGGTAGCTGTCGCAAGGTGGTGTCAATAATTTTATAGATGTCTTTGGTAAATATCTCGTCGGGATTACAGGCTTCTAACGAGGCAATGCGGATAGAAAGTTCATAGCTTTTCAAGTCTTGCAAGTTCTCCATTGCCGTTCTTTTCACCGCTTCGTGCTTCAGATAGTTGTAGGCTTTGTTGCGAAGAATGGTAAACAGTAAAGGAGCAGGGTCTCTTTCCGTGGTTCCTTCCTCTTTTATCTTTTGCCATAGGATAATCAACGATTCGGCAACAATATCCTCTGTTGCCAGATCTGCATGGATATACGACTTTACAAAGCGATACGAGCGTTTGTAAAATTGCTTGTAGATATTGTTGAAAATCCTATCTTCCACTTGTTTTCTACTAAAGATTGTTACAACAGGAGCTGTCGAAAAGAACTGTAAGCAGAACGGAAAGCTTGTCAATGCAGCCCCATGAGTGAGCATTACTGCTGTGATTATTCGGCTCTGATATTGTTGTTACCGCTTTGCAAATGATAGGTACGACCTTTCCATACGAGTGCCCCACTAACCGATTTCGGCAGACTGATTGTAGCATTCAGCCTGTGGTCGTGCTGTTGATAGCTTACCTGAATCATTCCTACTGGATGTGGCATACTACCACCTATATTCTTGATATTACCCAAATGTGGCGTTATTTTTACCCTTCGGAAACCAGGCGCATCGCTGTCAATGCCTAACACTGTACGGAAAAACTCGATATTGGGACTTGCTCCCCATGCGTGGCAGTCGCTTCGTGAGCGATTTACATCCGATGTTTCCGCCCATGTAGTAAGTCCCATCCGTATATTTTCTTTCCATTTATCTAGCCAATTCATGTAATTGTCTCCGTAACCGGCTTTGACAAGTGCCTGATATAAAAAATATTTAAAGTAGATAGAAGCCGGTGCAAGGGTACTGTCTTCAAGTAGTTGCCTGCCTATTTGATAAGCCTCATCACCCTCTACCACTGATGTAAGAATAGCCAGTCCATTAGTGTGCTGTGAAAAGTGGTCGTGCTCTGCCCTATCGGCAAATAGTTTTCGTTCATTGTCCCAATACTTGCGATGTATGGTCTGCTTCAGTTGTTCTGCTTTGTCAGCATATAAGCGTGCCCACACCTGCATGCCATAATGTGCCTCTAAAGCAGCAGCAGATTCGTAGGCATATAGCAATTGCAGGTCAAGAACAGCTGAGCAACCATCTCGTCCAGGTTCAGATACGCCGTTGTTCCAACCCTGTGCATCTACCCAATCGGTAAAATTCCACCATGGCAATGCTGTTATTGATCCGTCTTCTTTTTGATAACGTTGAAAGTAATGCAAGATATTACGCATACCCTGCAGCTTATCTGCCACGAAAATACTATCGTTTCCGTACATCATATAATCGTATAGAGCTCCAATATATGATAGAGAATAGGCGGGTATCAGTTGTCGTTCATCCGAGGGATAGCGACTTTGAGTCAGTCCTTCTGGCAATCGTGAAATATCAGCCTGTGTAAGAAAGTTCTTAACGATGCGGTCGTCACCCGTATTATAGAGCGTGATGAGTGCCTGAATACGTGTATCACCGAGATATTGCAGCTGTTCATAATACGGACAATCCATGTAAGTTTCTATTGTGCAGGCACGCAACGTTCGCCACCCGATGTTAAAAATATCGGTTATGGTTCTGTCAGTGGTCTGCAAAGAGGCTTTCAGCTGATAAGGATAGCCCGTAAACGTGCCAAAAACATCATTGAGAACCAAGGGGCTGTAGGCTGTGTTGATGTTGAGTACTACATATCTATAGGTACGCCAAGTAAGGGTTTCAAATACCTGATCAGCAGCACCGCTGGACAGAATACTATCTTTGCGACCTATCAACATCTTGCCCTCTATCTCGTTACGATTACCCTTTTCGGGATATTTTTCAAACAACGCTTCTTGGTAACCTATACTCAGCGTGCTGTTTTTACCACCTGAAAAGCGCAGTGTAAAATAAGCATTGGTAAGATGCGACTGATCGAGAACGATTCGACAGCTCGTATGGGCAGGTATGGTTACAGGACTGTTACCTGCTAGGAAACGATTGGATAGCTTTACCCCCGTGCTTTGCCTCACTATTTTCAGGCGCTCAGTGTGCAACTCACGCAAAGGAATCGGTGCGTGTTGCAATAGCCAACCACTTGCGTTGGGCACATCATTGTGTGCAATATATACAGCCTTGCGAATGGGCTGAGCTTGCTGCCAATCTGTGGTCGATACATCTGCCATCTGCCAATTAGTTACCGTTAGGTTCATATCAACTAACTCTCCGGCACCTGCCACATAATAATTGGGAAAGAATACGCAAAGCGGCTTATAGGCTTTATCCTCTTTACAAAGCCACGAACCGTCGGTATTCAGCACTTTAGTTTCGTCTGAAGTTCCTTGTATCAGCAGTCCTGTGCGATAAGATGTGTTGGCTACAGGGCGAGCAGTCCCATCATTCCATACGACAGCAGCCACAACATTCTCTCCCTTGTGTAAAAACGCTGCCAAGTCGATTTCTTCGACATTCCAATGGGCTACATCGCTTCGTGCAGGACCGGCTACAACCAGTTTACCGTTGACATATAACTTATACCGATTATCCCCCGTTCCATATATGCAGAATGTCTTAGGGCGAGAATTCAGCTTTATCTGCTTGCGAAAATAGTACACGCCATACGCCTGACCGTCAATATTAGGCGGAGCAATCCATACACCTTCTACACCAGCAGCGCGTATTGGACCGATATCAGCTACGACATAAAACAGTGCAACAAAAATGTTTATCAAGTATTTCTTCATCGGATAGTGTTTGTTCAAATGTATTGTATGCCCATTTAAGGTAGCCTTCACGGATACAAAGGTAATTGTTTTTGATTAACCTGCAAATTTTTATATATTTCTTTTCAACCCATCGGCTACATAATAAATAAAACAAGGTGAGAAAAATACTATCTCAATTTGAATAAGATTAACAGAATCCGTAGACAAAACCAACTACGGTCTGATGTAGCTATGATATAGCAGTATAATTGAAAAAGCAGGTCGTATAATTTTTCCGTATATGCCAAATTAACGATGGTTTCCAATAAAACACGATGGAATACTGTTTAAACAGCTGTCAAACTCAACCGGCCATCTTGGGGAAGTAGAGTGTATTTTTCAACGGGCTGTGCTTCTGCAGTACTGCAAATCATTCGATTAGTTTTGTTACTCCATTTGGCTTTATCCACGAAAATTTTTGTGAAACCCAGATTTGCCATTTCTCGCCCGAGGCACATTCAAAGCATTACGGACGACTTTCTTTGTTCTCGTAGTTGGAACGTAGGTAGTAGGGATACTTTGAAAGTCGTTTTCATAATGCACCATTTTGGTGTAATTTTTCGGCCACAAAGTTCAACATAAATTGTTGAAAACGAAAGATTTGTATGCCATTAATTTGGTAGTTATTTTCCATTCACTGCTACATTTTCTTGATAGCCTGCTTTTGTGTAGCAGTTTATGTAGCAGAAAATGACCGAATGATGACCATCAAAAGATAGATTAGTAATCAAATGAATGTGGATAAAAAAACAAAAATCGCTGTAAAATCAAGGTTTTACAGCGATTTTTCTTTTTTGATAGCTAAAATGACATATTGTTTGACGTCCTCTTAAAACCTATTTGTGGACCAGCCTGGGCTTGAACCAGGGACCTCCAGATTATGAGTCTGTTGCTCTAACCAACTGAGCTACAAGTCCGACTTATTAAATGTCGTCAATAGAACGAAAGGAAATAAGTTTGTAACTGCAAAGATACAAGGTTTCTAACGAAAGGCCAAACTTTTTCGCAAAAAGTGTTGGAAGAACGAAGAAAAAGAATATAATTTGAATTAGGAATATAGCTGAAGTTGGTGGCAGGAGAGGGAGAAGAAAATCAAGTATCTTTGTATTGTGTATTGGAATGCGGTTGAGATGGGTAGCAGAAGTAAGGCAGAGGGAAACCAAGATTCTTCGTGTTGTGCATTGGGATGTGGTGGGAGTTGGTAACGAAAAAGAAGGAAGGAAACAGAAGGCTTTTCGTATTATGCCCGCAGAAGATTCAAGAAACTTGTATCTTTCAGATAATCAACAAAATAAGAATGAATAAAGGGTAAATGGGTTACGAGTTGGGAACGAGCAAGTTTCTTTTTCTTTCTTTATTCTGCGATGCTTCAATGAATACTTGATTTACTTCTATAAAGGTAAACATTTCTCTGGGAAAAACTACAAAATCTCAAGAAAATACTCTTCAAGAATATCTTTTAACTTTTGATGCTAACGGTTTGCAGCTATACCTCAGCGGGGGCTTTTACCACAGAACTTTCTACGAAGTAACGAACTTTAAATCTACTACTTCCCTTTTCTACGAAGCTCCAAACCCCTGCTTGCGTATAGGTGATTATTGTGCCTTCGTTGTTCTTTTTAGTCCGTTGAATTGTTGGTCGTTTTGGTCGTGCGATGGAGTATGCACACTATTTGCCATACGTTGGCTAATGCAGTTTGGCAATGTGTGTGGCATTCTTCTCTATTTGGTTTAAGATTTCTCTGAATTCCTTTTGTTGTTCTTTGCTTAATCCATTCAAGAATTTGTCAATTCGTTCTCTTGTTTGGAAGTCTGTTCTTAAGACATTTAAAAAGTTTATATCTTTTTCGATTTCGTTAAAGCTGTCGGTGGACTCAGATTTAGAAATTTCCTTTTCTGTTTTATTCAATATTTGGGCGAATCGACAACTTTGTCCCAAGTCAAATTCAACATCAATTATTAGATTATACTTCCCTTTAGTTAAAGTATCCTGCCTATCAATATGAATGACCTTACCTTTGCCAAGAGGTAAGAAAAATACATATTCACCTAATTCAAAATTGTCTTTCTTAATAGTATTTATTGACTTTAACTCTGAATATTTATCGGTTTTTATTTCTGTTGCCCTGCTCTCTGAAATTTCTAATAACCTTACAGCTATCTTTTCAAGATAGTCAGAATCTTGAATTGAATTATATCTAGCAGGAATAATAGACGTACCGTGCAGAGAACCAATCAACCCACCTGTAAAAGCCGCAATGCTGTCTGTATCAGTTCCAATTGAATTAACAGCCTGTTCTATTCCCTTTATTGGTTCTTTATGATATTTGCAGCAAAGAAAAATACCTGCGATGACTGTAGACGTACCTGAGCCTTTTGTATCCGAATTGTAACAGCCTAAAGTTCTAAGTGTCTTTTCGTCTTCGATTTTATTAGCCAAACTCTTATAAGCAGTGCGTAGATATTGTTGGGCTTCATCGAGAAACGTTTGATATTGTTCTTTGAATGGTATTTTGGATTTAGTGTTCCATTCTTCTTCCCAATTACTAAAAATATTCTTTTGAATAAATGGAATTGAAAGCTTGTGATGAATATCTTTCCCAAGTTCTGTTAGAAAAGCTTCATATGTGAAATTTTCAGGACGAAATTTTAGAATCGTATCAACTGCATAACCATAAAGCATTGCTCCAATAATTGCTCTTGGATGTCCGTGCGTTACAATACTATTTGCAAAAATTTCTTCTTTGATTTTATCAATTTCTCCAAAGTTAGCTAGAGCTATAGGAAGAATTCGCATTGCTGCACCATTTGCTCCACTTTCTCTATAATCTATCGTTGTATTACCTGCCTTGTAATTAAAAAAATTACTATTCCATTTTGCTGATTCTCGTTCAATCTTTCTCGCTGCGTTTTTGATAGTTCGACCTGCTCCACGTGCATATAAAAGCCAATTTGGTAATTCTATTTTAGAAAAATATTCACGGTCAATAGTGCCGTCAACTTTAATTGATCTTGCGACAGAAAGTAAAAGTTGAGTATCATCTGAATACGAGCCTTTTGCCAAATTATCTATGTATCCATTAAATCTTCCACCAACTTCCTTTTTCCATTCGTAGAAATTGGAAACATAATCAGTTCCGTAGTTTAACTTCAATGAATCAGAGCTTTTCTCAAACTCTGTTATCCAACCAAGTGCATCCCCAATTGCAGCTAGCTTAATCGCTCCTTTATATTTAGTTTCTGGTTTCATACTGCTCGATTTGGCGAAAAAATTTCTTTATCAACAACGAAATTACTTGTGTTAAACTCTGACAATGCAGCTTTTGCAGAGGCTAAACTTTCCTGAGAATCAAAACACACTTGAATAATACTTTCAATTGGTATATTATCCTTTACTAGCACTTCGGCTTGAACATTTGTTGGGAACTTGGGATTTAGCCTGTCACGAACACCGAAAGGAATGTTTATGTTGTTAGCAAAAAGCATTTTAAATTTTTCAATGTCACCCGTTACTCCAATTGATTTTGCAGCATTTGATGCCGCATTAGTTACTGCAAACTTTGTATCCTTTTCATAGATGTGTTTTGGGTCAATTTTCAAGACACACCAATTTATTGTAATATCATCTTTTGTTCTCTCTTGGAATTTAGAAAACAGAAAAGTGTTTGGGCCTGAAATAGATAAATTTATAAAGCTTTTATCATCATATCTGACACTATCAGTAAATTGTACATAATCTAATATATCGAATTGTTCAATATCTAAATTTTCAAGAACGCTTCTTGACATTAGTTTTTCCTGCTCTAAAATGCTGTACAGGTTAATAGTTGGCGTAAAGTGTATTAAATACTCAATTCCCCGCCTTGATATTTCACTTTGAAATTCTATATAATCTTTTTTTAATTCCATAATTAGAAAGGTAGGTTATCATCTTCCAAATCGTCATCCGAGGAAGATTCTGTAACATTATTCAATAAATCGTCATCAATCTCGGCTATGTATCTTGAGGGATTATCCTTATCGCCTATTAGGTAAAGACCTGTTCTTGCTCTAGTCATACAGGTATATAAAAGCCTTCTTTCAGTTGAAATATGAAATTCATCATCTATCTCAATAAAGCCTGGGGGATAGGGAATAACATCATCTGTTAAATCCATTATGAAGACATTATTAAACTCTAACCCTTTAATAGAAGACATAGTGCAGATTTTGATGCTGTCACTATTGTAATTTACAACCTGATTTGATTTTACAAGTTCGGTCTGAAAACCATTATTATTAAGGTAGTTTTGAATCCTTCTCACGCCATCATTAGTCCTGTGTAAAACAATCGTACTACTTATTTTTCTTTCATTCTCTAGGTTTTGTAATTCTCCTTTCAAATAAGCAAGTTGGCCATCAAAGTCTTCAAAATAACCTACAATTGGTTTCTCACCACCTGAAAGAGCTGTTTCTACATCTGTAAATTCTGATTTATCTTCTTCATTAGCCAACAAGGAAAGAGCTGCACGAGCAATGTGTACAGAATTCCGGTAGTTTTTTTTGAATTCTATAGTCCTACCACCACGAACATTTAGTCCAACTTCCGACCAAGTAAACCCACTCTTAAAAATTCTCTGGGCGGCATCTGCAATGATTGAAAGACTCTCTGTTTCTTGAGATACCAATTTTGAAATAACTAGGATTTGAGCTTTATTTAAATCTTGGGCTTCATCAATAATTATATGAGTAAAGGGTGGTTTCCAAAATGGGTCGTTTTCTATTTTTTGTAAACTTTTTATCGCATAATCATCAAAATCAACTTTTCCTCTTTTTTTAAGTTCTTGATTGTATTTTAAATAGACACTCCATATCACTTCTTTATCATTTGCGGTAACCCTATCCGAAGTTCCCCTTCCTGTCCGTTTAGCTTCCACATAGTCAGTCTTTGAATTGAATAGTTTCCCCTTTATCCAAGAAATCTCTTCTTGAAAGAACTCTGAACTTTTAGTTAATATGTTTGAACTTGTAGATATTATTGAGCTTTTTATGCTTTCTATAATTTCAATCTGTTCCCTTTGCATAACAGTTGTATTGTACCCAATTCCTGCAAAATGATATGCCCAACTGTGGAAATTCACAATCTTTACATTAAGTCCATCTGGTGTTTTAGGTTTTATCTCGTCAGAGTCTTTCTGATACCCACCATTTATATAAGGACTTACTGCTCTTATGTAGGCTGCTAATGTCTTATTGAAAGTGAAAATTACGATTTTAGCTTCTTGAAAAAGAGTGTTCTGCGTTTCTAGTAGGTGTTTTGCCCTATATAGCGCAACAGTTGTCTTGCCACTTCCTGCAACTCCCTTTATTTGAATGGGTTTTGTAGGTGGTAAGAATAGCACCTTCTTTTGTTCTCCTTTTAAAGTTATCTTTTTTAACATATCATTTCAGTTTCTGTCGAACTTTGGCAAAATTCAAACTCTTTTGTTTTTTTGATTGGCTTGTGCTTTTCGCAAAAAACCAAATGTACTTGAAAGTGCAGTTAGCTCTCTATAATGAGGCACAACGGCTATTAGAAGATATAGTATTAAACATCTTCATTTATATACTTTTTCAACCATCATCTATGCCTATGAAAGCATCTTACCTGTGTCTTTTGTTTCTCTAAAAGAGTATTAACAACCATTCTCTTATCTCCCCATATGCGTGTCTGCCATTGGACGTGATGAAGATATGATGATCCACTATAGAGTTCCTGCATCGGTTCTCGCAGAATCAACTTATTAACCCAATTCGTTCGTAACGAACGATATATGCATGTACAAATATACTCATTTTTTCTGTTATATGCGATTCTGTGAGGTAAATCTTTTAAAAATTAGAGCAATATACAAGAGTCAAACGTGAAAACACTAAATATTGATTACAAATTGTACTTTATATAAGTGTAACGCTTGGATAGTCAATTAAAGTGATGTGAGTTTTTAATGCTATTATGGTTTAATAGAAAAATCTTTTACCTATCAGTCTTCTTGCAAGAATTCTTTCGATACATATTGGTTAAAGTTACTACTTGTTCTTGTGAGGCAGTGATTTCTTTTGTCAAACGGATAAGTTCTTGCAATAAAGCCAATACGCTCTTCTCTGCCGTATAAAGGTACATCAGTCGAACCACTTGATTATAATTTGTGCCAATCTTATGTACTTGAGCTGTAAGTTCAGAGAGCTTGCGGTAGTACTCCACGGCGGACTTATCCACCGTTATCACCTTGAAATGCTCGCCTAATAATCTTGCGCGCACGAAATCGGACTTGGATTTTGAGCCTGACCTGTGATAGAGGTCTATCACCCGAAGTTGCTCTTTCGGGTCGGGTAGTCGGACGTGCCAATCATCCCATTTGTCGGGCATATCACCATACCTTTTCGCTACTCTTTTCCTTGATTTATCGCTTGCCATATACTCTTGTTTTTGTTCTTCTAATCACGACTTCGGAGTGATTTAATTCCCTATTTGGGGCAAGGGTCTTTGTGGTACAAATGGCAATTTGTGTCACAAAGACACACCTTGCCAATATTAAGAAAGGAACAGACAGTCCTTGCCTGTTACTGCACTCATCTCTTTCTTCTATGGTCGTCATGATTTCTTGGGTACTGGGTAATAATGTCTTTCGAGCATGGTTTGTATGTCGCTCTGTCTGTAAAGTATCTTGCCTCCGATTTTGTAGTAGGCAATCGTTCCGTTGTCCCGATACTCCTGAAGCGTTCGGGTACTCAGCCGTAACAGCTGACAGACTTCCTCTCCCGTGAGGTAAACCTCTCCGCTCAACATTGGGCGAGCCGTTGCGCAATAATGCTCCAGCTTCTTCAATATACCCTCCATCAGTTGTGTAAACAACTGCATCTGAGGGCCTTTCTGTGTAATGATTTCGTTCTCTGCCATAATTTATTTAGTGTTTGAGTTCAGTAACTCCGTGATGTCGCTTTCTTTATAATAGCACTTATGCCCAATGATTGAGAAGGGTATTCTGCCCGTGTCCCGATAGGATTGCAGCGTGCGTTTGCTGATGCCGAGCCTACGGCATACGGATTCGTTATCGAGCCATTCATTCGTTTCAGGCGGATTGCCGATAAGCTGTTCGATACGATGGATAAAGTTGGCAAAGTCGGAGCAGTGCCGCTCCCATGCCTTGCGATCGATGATGATAAGTTTCATTGCATTCATTTTATTTTAATTGCGTTGTTGTTACTTGGCAAACAAGCTCATATACAGTTTATTGCCGTTATTGTCGTGTGCAAAGGTAAGCCCTCGAAAGCATCGAAAAAAGGAATGTGGAGAAGCAAGGAAATAGAGGGGAAACAAGAGAAATGAAAGAGGAAAATGATAGTATTGCGGTAATTAGATGAGGTGCCGGTTCGTACCATTTCAGCGAAAATGTAAGCAGGTAACTCTCGAATGTTCGACATATCGAACGTTCGATATATCGATAAATAGATAGTCCGAACGATAGACCTATTGAACGAATGTGAGAGTTCTCTACCGAACCAGAGAGAGATTGAGAAATCGTCCGTGCGATTGACAGGTAAAATATTTGTTTTATCGCTTGCGTCCAAAGAGCCTGAGTATGCCGTATTCGTTCGGGCTTTTTCTTTGGGCAGTTAGCCTATTGCTGCAAGGTTGGAGCGAAAAATACGACCGTACAAAAGATTAGTTTTTGCAAGTATGATAGTATCAAAGCACAGAGAAATGCCCTGTGGTGGAGATTTTTCGCTCCATCCGCAGGACTTGACCTTGCAAGCAATCAAGGCAACTGCCATACCTTTGCCCGACCGATTACGGCTTCAGGGCTTTGCATGAGGCTGTTTATAAGATGCAAACATACGTTTTATCCGTCTGTCTTACCGATAGTCGGCAGATTATTGCTCTCAATGAGCAGCACAATTGTGTATGTGAGTTCGGTGTAAATACGGTCGTATTGCTCATTTGGAGCAAATTCATCCGTCAAACCGAACTTGTCGAATGTGGCTTGAATAGCCTTATTCGACAACAATATGAGTGCGAGCTTCTCAGGAAGCAGTGCCGGCAGTTCCCTTTCAAACTCGTTTTCCAAGACAGATACAAGCATGTCGTACTTAGAGAAATGTAAACCTTGATACAAGGTCTCGCTTGCCATACTCTCAGCTTCGGGGTGCGGGCTCCCCTGTGCCACAGCATCGCAGTAAGTGGTTAGAGCCATGTCTGCCCGTGCGGAGATAAACTCCGTATCTTGCAACCTGTCGGGGTGATGCCCACTCATGTAACTCCCCAATTTTAACCGAAAGTAGGAAAGTTCCTGTTTGTTGTTCTGTTTCATAATCGTTTGGTTTTCAATCGTGAATAATAAATGTTTTGTAATTACTTCCTTTTTAAACTTGTTACTGCACTGCACTCTGCCTTGCGATTGACTCACAGTAGCCCTCGAAGGCAGAATGCTCCCTGTCAGTGAGCGCGGTCATATCCTCTTGTATCTTTTGGTCGGTTATCTTTCCGTAGATTTGTGTCGTGCCGATATTGCTGTGTCCGAGCATCTTGCTGAGCGTTTCCATTGAAATGCCGTTGGAGAGGCGAATCGTAGTCGAAAAGGTGTGGCGAGCCATGTGGAAGGTCAACCCTTTCTCTATTCGGCATATCTGTCCGATGTTTACACACGCAAAGGAAGCCTTCCTTATAGTGAGATTGGGGAATATCAACTCGTCCGCGTTCTTGCCCTTGATATAGTTTGAAAGGATTTGCTTGGCAATAGGCAGGAGTGGAATGATGGCTTCCACGTCGGTCTTCTGTCGCTTGATGCGGATTTCCTCTGTACCATCCGCATTACGGATGATATGCTTCGGTTTGAGCCGTTGCATATCCACACGAGCCAGCCCCGTAAAGGCGCAGAACAGGAAGAGTTGCCTTGCACGTTCAAACTGCTTGTCAATGATTGGGGTTTGTAATACTCGTTGCAACTCCTCCGTAGTGAGATAACGCCTTATACGGTGTGGCAGTTCTACCTTGTAATCCACAAAAGGATCGATGCGGATGTATTTTTTCTGTTGTCCGATACCGATGAGCTTCCGCAGGAAGATGACCACTATCTGAATGGTGGCAAGGGAGAGTTTGCGCTCTGATTTAAGGTAGAAGTCCATCCCCTCGATAAAGTCGTAGTTCAACTGAGAGTATCGAAGATCCTCCATCCCCAAGCGTTCACACAGATAGGACTCAATGAGCTGCGCTGCATAGATGTAGTTGGCAAAGGTTGGCTTGGCAACTGAAATTCCCACACAGGGACGCTTTTCTTCTATGAAGAGCCGTGCTTCCTCCAAAAGAAAACCTTTGGGCTTGTCTTCTTCCATGAGTTCACGTTTGAGGAGTTCGGCTGAGATATAGCCACGTTGCCATACCAATTCTTGGTACTTGGTTTGTGTCTGTTCCTCTTTGGCTTGCAGATAGCGGTTGATTTCCTTGCCCTCTTCACCCATACCTTTGCATCGTCCCTTACGGCTGTCCCAAAGGTCGGGAGCGGTTTCCTTTTCCGTGCTGTATTGTACCTGTTCACCGTCTATGGTGATACGCCCCATAATCGGACACTTACCGTTCTTCTTCTGTTTGGAACGGTTGATATAGAATAGTGTCTTGAATGTACTTCGTGCCATGCTGTCAAAGTTTTAGGGTAAATGTATCTTGTATGTGTTGTTGAACCTTTTGCATATCCCGATGGATTCTTTCGGAGGAAACCGCAGCGTATATCTGTGTCGTCTGTAGGTTGGTTGCCCGAGCATACGGCTTACCGTCTCAATAGGTACACCTGCCGAAAGTGTGATAAGTGAAGCAAAGGTGTGTCGAGCAAGGTGAAAGGTCAGCGGGTTTTCCATGCCGATGTTTCTCTGTATGTGGTGCATGCCGTTGTGGATGATGTCGGTAGTCGGCACGTCAAATACAAAACCTGCACGCTTTCCTCTGTACCGCTCCATTATCGCCCAAGCAGGAGGAAGCACCTGTACACGGTACGGGGTCTTGGTCTTCATCCGCCTGCCCTTGATGCAGAGCTCACCCTCTTCCAAAACAATGCTTTCCTCTCTGAGATTGCGAACATCGGAGATTGCCAAACCTGAAAAGCAAGAAAAGATGAACAAATCACGGACGATGCGGTAGTTCTCCCACTCAATCTCCAAGTCAATTATCTTTTGTAATTCGTCTTGCGTGATGCTTCTCGGCTCTCCCTTGGGACGTTCATAGCTGTAGCCCAAGAAAGGGTAGAAGTCCAGAACGCCCTTCTTTACCGCCATGCGGACGATAGTCTGCAAGGTGGACAGGGCACTTGATATGCTGCTGCGTTTTAGTCTACGATCAATAGTGAGATAATACTCAAAACCCTCGATAAAGGACTTATCCAACTGTGAAAGGGGAATATCGCTTACCCTGTGTTTCTTCCGGACATACTCATGGAGCAAGGAGAGTTGGTAGGTACGGAGTTTGAATGTCTTCAAGGCTCGGTCAATACCTATACGCTCCTTTGTCTGTATGAGATACTCCCCAAAACTCTCCAAAAGCAAAGCTTGCTGGTAGATTTGTCCCTGATAGGCATCCCTCACGTCTGTAGCTGTAAAGCGTCCTCCTCTTTCACTGAGTTCGTGAAAGCGTGTGTGGATGAGTGCAGTGCAGTCACCGAGTTTCTGATTGACGGACACCGCCATAGCACTCTTGCCGATGAGCCTCTGCTTACGGCTGTCCCAGAGAGATGGCGGAGTCTTGCACTTGGTAGAGAATCCCGAGTGGGTTCTGCCTAAAGAGATGCGCCCGATGACAGGCACAAGTCCTTTCTTGTCGGTTCGTTTCGCTTGAACGAAAAACGATACTTTCAGTTTGTTTTCCTTCATTTTTCTGTCATTTTTTCTAAATTTCCTTTGCTTGCAAAGGTACAGTGAAACAAGTGTTCCAGAGCGATGCAGAAAAATGAAAGATGAAGAATAAAAACCTATGACACAGTTGTTTAGCTTCTATTCGTAACCCCCTTTTTGCTTTTTCCTTGATGGGTTACGATTTGGTAACGGAACTCCTGCGGTTTTATGCTCGTTTTCGCTTACCCTCAAAATAGCAGAGAAAAGCTAAATAATGCTATTTCAAATAGTTACATTCCTTGCATATCCCTCTGTTTCCCTTAATTCTTAATGACTGATTATGCCCGCATAAGGTCTCTAAGCGGCATATACAAAAGCGATAAAAATGTAAATAAGTCTTCTAAATAATATGAACAAGTTTTCCAAATGGCCTGTGTAATAGCAATAAATAACATGGATAAATTTTCTGAATAATATGAGCAAGACCATTTAAACACCATACATAAAAGCGATAAACAACGTGGATAAGGTTCATAAATGGCATACTATAACGGCGATAAATAATGCGGATAACGCTTTAAAAAGGCATGCATAAAATCTCTAAATAAAATGTAATTAGGGTGCAAAAGGGCATAATTGTAGCTAAATAACAGTCAAGATGTTGGCTAATCAGCCTATTTTGGCTAACTTTGCGGAAATTGTTTTAGAGCATGACACACGATAAAACAGCTGTAAACAGAGGCTGGGGACTGAACGACAACGAAGTAACTACAAGCAGAAAACAGCATGGCGACAACGTCCTGACACCCCCAAAACGCGTCTCTCTCTGGAAGCTTTACCTGGATAAATATCGTGATCCCATCATTGAGATACTGGTCATAGCTGCGCTTATCTCACTCGTTCTTGCCTTTGTCCAGAACGATTTTATTGAAACGATTGGTATTTTCATCGCCATTTTCCTGGCAACAACTGTTGGATTTTACTTTGAACGCGACGCTGAAAAGAAGTTCCGTGTGCTCACGGCGCTGAACGAAGACCAGCCTGTCAAGGTGCGCCGAAACGGTAAAGTGACCGAAATTCCGCGCCGAGACGTCGTCGTGGGCGACGTTATCCTTGTTGAAGTAGGCGATGAGATTCCGGCTGATGCAGAGCTTTTGACGGCCGTTAACCTGCAGGTCGACGAATCGAGCCTGACAGGAGAGCCCCTGACAACGAAGGCCGTATCTTCCAACTCTGCGGAAAATAAAGCCGAACAGCCCGCTTGCCATTGCACTGCACAGCAAGAACCGGGCACCTCTCACCAAAGTACCTATCCCAAAAACCTTATTCTTCGTTCGACGATGGTGATGAACGGCCATGCCGAAGCTGTAGTCGTGCGCGTGGGCGACGCCACAGAAATAGGCAAAGTTACCATACAATCGAATGAAAATACCCACGTAAAAACCCCGCTGAACTTACAGCTAAACCGCTTGGCCCGCCTCATTTCGCAGGTAGGCGCAACCGTCGCCGTCCTGGCCTTTCTCGTTTTTCTGGTACACGATATTCTGACAAACACCATCTGGCACAGCCGCGACTATCTGGGAATGGCCCGGATTGTGCTGAACTATTTTATGATGGCGGTCACGCTGATAGTCATGGCCGTGCCCGAAGGCTTGCCCATGGCCGTGAACCTTGCGCTTGCACTGAACATGCGCCGCATGCTGAAGTCAAATAATCTGGTGCGAAAACTCCATGCCTCTGAAACGATGGGGGCTACAACCGTCATCTGTACCGACAAAACCGGCACGCTTACAGAGAACCGCATGAGCGTGTCGTCAATGCTTCTGGCCGACGCCCCCACCGGACAAGACAATGCTAATCCCGACGCCGAAAGCCGGAACAGCCTTTTCTATATGGCCCTTGCTGTTAACACAACAGCCGAGCTCGACAACGGCAGACCGATAGGAAACCCCACCGAAGGCGCCCTACTGATGTGGCTTGAACAACAGGGACAGGACTATCGACAGCTGCGCGAGGCCTGCCCAATCATTGACCAGAAGCCGTTTTCAACCGAGACAAAGCTCATGGCTACGACGGTTTCTGCCGC
>JABCNV010000020.1 GCA_013333935.1 Prevotella sp.
ATCGGGGTCTATGTTGGGAACGTTTTTATATAAGTTAAAAAGATTGCGTGCAACAAACGATACAGAAAGGGCATTTACAACCTTTCCCAACATTCTGCGCGGGAAAGCGTACGGCAAAGTAAACTCACGCAGCTTGACATAAGTGTTGTCATAGATAAATGGCCGTGCTGTCTGTGTCGTCACATATGTCCAATATTCCTGCGGATTAACATAGATATCATTGGGCTTATATGTTCCGTCAGGTTGCTCTATCACGCCCTTTGCAACATATCCGCCGGTTGGTCTCCAATCCTTTGGGGCCACACCTGCAGCCAAGCGCTTCTCTTCCGACTCGTACCAACCGTCGCGTCCCTCAAGCGTATCTTTATGTTTTCCGGTGCTATAAGCCGAACGGGCCGACATAGAATAGAGGTCAGCTCCTACCTTTACATCGAAAATAGCTCCCAACGAAACATTTTTGTACCTTAAATTAGTGGTTAATCCTCCTGTCCAATCCCAGGTAGCGTTGCCCAATACTTTCAGATCGTGAGTCATTTTAGGCAATCCGGTCTTGCCATCGATAATAATATCGCCATTCGAATTGCGCAGGAAGTCCTTTCCCATAATACATCCATAGTTCTCGCCTACCTTGGCAACAACCTTCACTCCCAGCCATCTGGCTGAAGCTAATTCGAATTCATCCACGCCATTAGCAAGCTCCTTTACCTTATTAGAGTTCTTGGCGAAGTTCAGATTCAGGTCCCAGCTAAAGTCCTTCGTTTCAACAGGACGTGTGTTCAACACCACTTCTATACCGCGATTCTCAATATCACCCGCATTGATTAGCTGGTATCTGTATCCCGATGCGTATGAGGTGTTCATGCGAAGAATCTGATCTTTACTATGCTGATTGTAGTAAGTAAAGTCTAATCCCAGCCTGTTCTTCAGGAATTTCAGCTCAAATCCCAGCTCGATAGAGTTTGTCATCGTCGGCTTAAGATTCTTATTTGGAATCACATCTCCTGAAATAGAGGCCATAGGATACTGGCCAAAACTGTTGGGAGCCATCTCATAAGTGGGCCTCAACATATAGGGACTTGTATCGTTTCCCACCTTTGCCCACGATGCACGTATCTTTCCATAGGGCAGAATATTTTTGTCAACATGCAGCAATTCCGAGAACAACAAGCTGCCTGATACCGACGGATACCAGTAAACATTGTTATTAACGGGCAACGTTGACGAGCAATCGCCGCGCAAAGTCATGTCTAAAAAGGCAAAGTTATCATAAGCCAGACTCATGCTTCCGTACACCGAATTAATCTGACGACGGTATATTTCCTCCTTGATTATTTTCTCTGTAAAGCTCTGTAACGTCTTGGCGTCGCGCATAATCATGTTTTGCGCAGTAACAAATTGCGTCTTGTTATCTGTCTTGTATATGTTTCCGCCAAGTGTAGCACCATAGTCCCACTTCTTGTATTTGCCCTTATAGATAGCCAACAATTCAGCCGTGTACATCTTATTCTTATAGTCTTTAGTTGCAAGCATACCGCGCTCACGCCCGGGCGACGTAGGATAGGCAAACTCTTCGAATGTAAAATAATTGACGTCTGTTCCAGCAGTTGCCTGCAATGTAAGCTGTTTCAACGGACGATAACGTATTACGGCCGAACCCTTGTAATTGTCTTTCCACGACCTGTTCGTCATTTTGTGCAGCACCCAGTAGGGATTTATATTATACACATCACCGTCGTTCCAGTTATAATATTCTCCATTCTCGTCCTCATAATGGTCACGAAGCCATGCCTGGTCAAAAGTTGTTGAGAGCGTCATCAGGTTTTTGGCGATATTGGCACGATGGTCGGCCACAGCAGGACGGTTCTTAACGCCTTCGTGTGTATACGTAACCTTGAAGTCTAAATCCAGAAACTTCGTTATCACCGTGTTGGTACGCAGGTTCAATGTGTTGCGCGCCATGTGTGTTTTAGGAATTAAATCCTTGTCGCGCATGTCGGTATAGGTCACACGGAATCCTGTTTTCCCCGCCTTTTTATTGACAATAAGTGAATTGGTTGTGTTGACACCTGTCCTGAAGAAGCCGTCAATGTTGTTCTTTACAATAACATAAGGTCTCGCCACGCCGTCAAAATAGGTCATCATCAGGCCCGGATCAATTCTCGGTCCCCAGTTTCTGTTCGATGAAAAACGGTCGTCAGTGAGCGATATTTTACCGTCAGCGCCCTGCCCAAACTCATATTGAACATCGTCCCATTTGGTAAGTTGTGTCTCAAGTGTCGTGGTACTGTTCAGCTCTACAGAGAAGTCTTTCTTCGTGTCGGCTTTCTTAGTGGTAATCAAAATAACGCCATGCGACGCGCGGCTACCGTATAAAGCCGAAGCGGCAGGGCCTTTAAGTACCGATATGTTCTCTATATCGTCAGGATTAATACTCGATATTCCATCACCCAAATCGTAGCCACCCCACTGGTCGGAGCTATCAAAATTGGTGTTGTCCATAGGCACACCGTCAATGACATAGAGCGGCTGGTTGTTGCCCGTCAGCTCTGTACTGCCTCGAAGAATGACGCGGGTAGAGCCTGAAGGGCCCGTAGCGGTCTGGCTTACAGTAAGTCCGGCAACCTTTCCGGCGAGCGAATTAATGACATTCGGTTCCTTTACCTTCTGCAGTTCCTTGCCACTTACCTCTCCCAACGAATAGCCAAGGGCCTTGCGGTCTCGCTTAATGCCAAGGGCTGTTACGACAACTTCACCCAACCGCTTGGTGTCTTCTTTCAGAACAATGGTAATAGGGCTCTTGCGTCCCTCCGTCTTTACCTCTTGCGTAACATAGCCGATATAGCTCACAACAAGCGTAGCCGCAGGAGACGAATTCAATACAAATTTACCTTCCATGTCGGTTACGGTTCCCTCTTTCGAGTTTTTTACCATGATACTGGCCCCGATAACAGGGTCGTTATTGGCATCGATAACGCGACCTTTCAGCTGTTGGGATAAGGATTGCGCGCGCGCATAGCTCCCAAAGACAGAGAAGAAGGTTAATAGCATTAGGAAGTAAGAGATTTGTTTCTTCATAAACTAATATTATATTTAAATTATTATCATTTACTTGTCAAGGCTGATTTTTATCATAATTTGCAACAAAGTTAAGAAAAAACAAACTATTAAAATATTGGTTTTCTATCGGAAAAACTTTAATTTCTGTCGGAAACACATCTGAAATATTCCTTTTATATAAGGTGTCTGTTAGAAAAATAATGTACTTTTGCAATAATCAGCTAAAGACTCTATGAGAATATTCCTGCTACTTGCCTTGCTTTTCTGCAATTTCCCAGGCAGGGCCTTGCCGACAATAAAGGGCGAAATGTTCCACTGTCACCAGATATCTACCAGCCGCGGACTTAGCAGCGGCCGTGTGTTTTCGCTGTGCCGTGACAACCTCGGGCGCATGTGGGTTGCAACGAAATCGGGCGTCGACTGCTACGATGGCACCTATCTGCACAACTACCGGCTGTTTAACAGCGAGGTGGTTGAAGACGAAATGGGACACAAAATAAGGCTCTGCAAAGAAATAAGCCGTGGTATAACGGCTTATACCAATACAGGAAAGGTCTTTGTTTTCGATATTTTTGCCAACCGTTTCCGCTTATGTATCGACCTCGGCGTTGTGCTCCGTCATCCCGTTTACCTTTATGCCCTCACGCTCAGCGGTCGTCAGGCCTACGCCTGCACGTCGGAGGGGGTGTACGAGATTGATGCCATGTGGCACGACGTACGCTTAATTTATCGCGGCAAGGCATCAGATATTGTCGTAAAATACGCTTATATCTATGTAGCTACCGATTCAGGAATATGCCAGATTTCAAGAACAAAGTATCCCGAAATCCGCTATATTTTTAAAGGCACGAGCATACAAACGCTCTTCGTCGACAACCTTACGGGCCTACTATGGGCGGGTACTCGCCATCGCGGCGTGCTGTTATACAACCTGCGTCAGGGCCGTATGGCTGCCTCTCCTCAACACGCTCCTGTCTCTGATAAAACCTATCGTTGCATCATTCCTTACGACAACTCCACGCTATTGCTCGGTATCGATGGCGAGGGTGTGTTTGCAGCGTCGCGCAATGGCGCCGTAATGTGGAAACTGTTAGCCACTAACGGCCCAGTAAGAGCACAGTTAAAGTCGAACGATGTGTACGATTTACAAACCGATGGCAACGGAAACATCTGGGTAGGCAAATATACTGAAGGTGTAACGATATGCAACTTGCTGAGGTCGCATTACAGGATAGACCAACACGAATCGGGCAATCCACAAAGCATTATCAACAATCATGTCAACGCAACGCTTGTCGACCACCACCGCAACCTATGGTGTGCCACCGACGACGGCCTCAGCATCTGCTCTCCTGACGGCCTCTGGCGCCACCTCTACAAAGGCAGGGTTTTCCTCACCCTGTGCCAGGGACCGGACGATAACGTATGGACGGGAAGCTACGGCTCCGGTGCATGGCAGCTGGATAGCACGGGCCGACTGTTACGGCAGCTCACAACAGCTAACTCTCCACTTACTACCAACCAGATATTTTCGATATACAACGACCGCCAGAACAACCTCTGGATAGGCGGACTTAAGGGGAAACTCATCCGCATTACGCCGCAGGGACAGTTCCGCAGCTTCCCCATCGACTACATCCACCACATTACAGCCATCAGTCGCAACGCATTAGCCATTGCAACGGCTAACGGATTCTACACCGTTGACATCGACGGTACGAAGCTCCGAAAGCATTTCGACTACCCCAAACGGTACAGAATAAAAAGCAACAGTTACATCAACTTCATCTGCCCGCAGGATAAAGACCGCCTCTGGCTGGCCACAGACGGCGGCGGACTGGTGCTTTTCAACATCCTCACAGGCCGTGCGCGGGTTTACACCACGGCCGACGGGCTCCCCTCAAACTATGTTTACAGTGTGGCCATTGACCGTAAGGGCCGCGTGTGGACGAGCACCGATCACGGACTTGCCTACATGCAGCACCACCCGAAAGCCCATGCCGCCTTCTCGTCTCTGAGCACACTGAACGAGCAGGTAGCCAATTACAAGCCAGCTGCCTTTTATCATTCGGCCGACGGCAAGTTCATTTACGGCAGCGACAACGGCGTCGTCTCGTTCAATCCGCTTGCTTTCGGCAATTACCATTACCAGGCACCCCTGCATATCTTCGGCTTCAGCGTGTCGCATCCATCGGGAAAAGACGATAACCTGCGCGACATAGCCGTGAATAAAATGCTACTCAAGAACAACGATATTCGTCTGAAATATGATGAAAATACGTTCACCATATCGTTCTCTTCCGTCTCTTTCCAGTACCAGAATGATATATTATACGCTTACCGCATGGAAGATTTTGATCACGCCTGGTCCGTACCCTCACGCACAACCAGCGCTCGTTATACCAACCTTCCCCCTGGCGACTACGTCTTCCACGTGCGCAGCATGAGCCGCAATACAGGTAAACAAATTGGCGAAGCGCGCTTAACCATTCACGTTGCGCGCCCGTGGTGGAACACCCTATGGGCCTGGGGCGCCTACCTGTTGCTGGCATCGCTGGCCTTCTACAGTCTGTGGCGCAACTACACAGGCAAGCTCGAACGGAAGAATTTCAAGAACAAGCTGCAGTTTTTCGTCAATACCGCCCACGACATACGCACGCCGGTAACGCTCATTATCAACCCATTACGCGACCTTGACCGTCAAAACTCGCTGCCCGAAGCCGACCGTCACCTGCTCTCGCTTGCCCTCAGCAGCGCCCGAAACCTCTATCAGTTCACCACCGAACTGCTGAACTTCCAGAAGATGGACGTGCAGACGCAGAACGGAAAGGAAGCCACCACGGAGCCTTGCAACCTGAATACCTATCTGAAAGAGGTTGCAGCCAACTGCGCTTCCCTGTTCGAAGAGAAGGCCATACGCGCGCGCCTCGTCCTCCCGCAGGAAGAAGTCACGGTATGGATGGACCGCAAGAAGATTGACCACGTGCTGTATAACGTCATCTCAAACGCCGTAAAATACAACCGTTACGGTGGGAAAATCATCATCAAACTGTTGCAAAACAAGCACAATACCATCATTGCGGTGCGCGATACCGGCATCGGCATTCCCCGTCAATCGCAGAAAAACCTCTTCACGCTGTTCTATCGCGCCGCCAATGTCGTCGACAGCAACCAGAGCGGCAACGGTATAGGCCTTGCCTTTGCACGCAAAATCATGAGGAATCACGACGGCGACATCACCTTTAACAGTGCTGAAGGCAAGGGCACCACATTCTTTATCTCGTTCCCCCGAAAGCACCAGCGCAAGCTCTTTATGCCGTTTCGGCCGCATCATGGCACGGCCGTCGCCCCGCCTGTCGGCAAACACGGTCATACCGCCCCCCTCTTACCCGCTGCCCGTCACGAGGCAGCGCCCCGGCCACAGGCCGCCAGCCAGCCTCCCTCATCGGCGAAGCGACTGATGATTGTCGAAGACAACAACGACCTGCGCTTCTATCTTCGCCACATCTTTGAGGCCGATTACCAGGTCATCGACGTTGCCGACGGCGAGCAGGCACTCGGTTATCTGAAACACCACATGGTTGATTTCATCATCAGCGACGTCATGATGCCCGGCATACAAGGCGATGCACTGTGCCGGAAAATCAAGAATTCGATTGAAACTTCGCACATACCCGTCATCCTGCTGACGGCCAAGGCCGGACGCGAAAGCATGATGAAGGGATTCAACTGCGGTGCCGACGACTACATTCCCAAGCCTTTCGACACCGAAATGCTGCTGGCAAAGGTGCGCAACATGATAAGCAGCCAGAACCGGTTACGTAATAATATCATACAGCAATACAAGTTAAGGCAGGGCGAAGACGGCAGCATCCAGACGGCCGCTGATACGAAAGACAACATCGTTTTCAACGAAATAGACCAGAAATTTCTTGACCATTGCATTGCGTATATCACCGAAAACATGGATAACCGCGACTTCAACGTCAATATGCTGTGCCGTGAGATAGCCATGAGCCGCACCATACTGTACGAAAAACTGAAGGCACTGACCGGCAAATCACCCGGCGAATTTATCACCATCATACGTATGCGGAAGGCCGCCGACCTGCTTCTTAAAGGCTGTCAGGTGCAGGAAGCAGCCATAAAAACGGGCCTTACTGACGCCAACTACTTCAGTACCGCCTTCAAGAAACACTACGGCGTATCGCCCTCACAGTTCAAAAAGTTGTCACCGCCTGATTTATCCGGCCATCCCAAACCCTTGAGTTAGGGAGCCACAAGGGGCTGAACGGCAGCTCATGCCTCCCCAAGCCCCTCCGAAGGAGGGGATGTCCGCCACACCATATGGAAGAATTTAGACGAGCTTATACCCCATAAATGTGGGGGATGGGGGTATGAACAACTGCCCGCGTCCCCTAAGTTAGGGGAGTATAGGGGTCTGAACAATCGCTGTTACACTGCTTTCCCATCAACTTTACTTGCCTGCTTGTCGTTGGGCGACCCCGCTGGGGTCGAACTTCTCCCGTGATATTCCCTACCCCGCATCACCCGCTCCGCGGGATGATACGGAATTATGGAGAGGTTCTGTGCCCCCTAAGTCAGGGGGATGGGGGTATGAACAACTGCCCGCGTCCCCTAAGTTAGGGGACTACAGGGGTCTGAACAATCGCTGTTACACTGCTTTCCCATCAACTTTACTTGCCTGCTTGTCGTCGGGCGACCCCGATGGGGTCGAATTCTTCCTGTGACATTCCCCACCCCGCATCACCCGCTCCGCGGGATGATACGGGGTTATGGAGAGGTGACTGCTCCGCAGTCATGATACGTCGTATGGGTTATGGAGAAGTGAAGCTTCGGGCTCCATGGTGGACACCTTGCAGGGAATACCTCGAATTCCTCCAGCTTCATAACACAAACCTTGTAAGGAAAACCGTAAACTCCCATAGCATCATAATACACACCCTGCAGGGAATACCGCATATCCTTCTGGCTCCATGATATGATGTATAAAATATGGAGAGAAAAAATATCCGGCTTCATAACATGTTGTCGGGAGTTTTGAAAGACGAAGCTGTAATCCTCATGACATGCTGGCGAGTTAAAGGCAATGAAATTTTATGCGGGAAACAGCAGTAAAGGATATGTATCATGAAGCTGGAAGCTTCATCTTTCCATAACCCCAGGTCATACTGGAAGTTGACCTGGGGACCGGAGCCTAAGCGGTTGGCACCGACTCTGGAGGAGTCGCCCCGCGCAGGCCGGAGCAATGGTTTGTGAATCGCGCCATCAACATACCGAGACATATTGTAGGAGACGGCATAGGAGGGTTACTCATACAACTACACACGTTGCAGGAGATGGCGCAGGCGGATTACTCATACAATAATACACGTTGCAGGAGACGACACAGGCGGATTACTCATACAGCCACACACGTTGCAGTTGTCGCTTTCTCCTCTCTTCCCGTCCGACCCGTTTTCAGGGGCTATCCATCCTTTTCCCCGCCCTTTCCTCCCTACAGCCTGAAGTGTGGCGGCCGCCATACGACGCGTACCACGGCCGCGGCTAATGTGTACGACGGCCGCCGTACGCCCATACTGCGGCCGTCGCACACCTGCGCAACAGGAAAGAAGAAACAAAAAATACATAAAAAAGGGTGCATCCTGATTCTGCAACCGGCCGAAAGTCAAAAAACAGAATCAGAAAGCCGACATGCGCGCTTCCAAAAGAGTACCCAAAGTTTTTTCCACCCCTCGGAAATACCACCGTTTCGAAACTTTTTTCCTATTTTTGCAAACACAAACCTATCAACTCAAAACCAAGCCAATGGAAAAACGTATCAAGAAAAACAACCGGCAAATGGAAGCGGTGAACGACCGTATCATCACGCTGCGGGGACAGCAGGTTATCATCGACCGAGACGTGGCAGAACTCTACGGAGTGGAGACAAAAAGGGTGAACGAGGCCCTGAAAAATAACCGCGAGAAGTTCCCCAAAGGCTATGTAATAACGCTGCAACCGACTGAAAAACAGCAAGTAGTCGAAAATTTCGACCGGTTCAAAACGCTGAAACATTCGCCCGTCGAGCCGCATGCCTTCACCGAGCAGGGCCTGTACATGCTGGCTACCATCCTTAAATCGCCGCTCGCCACGCAAACGACGATTGCCATTATCGACACGTTCACCAAGCTCCGCCAGCTGTCACGCAACATCGCTACGGCCAATGACAACGGAAATATCACGCCCGAAGAACAGAAAAGCCTGCAAAACATGATGACCGAGGTGCTCAGCAAGAATCCCCTTCCGTTGCAAATACAGAAGATGACCTTTTGCGTAAACCTCGGCATAGTGAAGATATCGGTCGAGACCGCGCGCTGAATCGCAGACACGTCAGGCTGCAGCCTCGGAGACGATTTTCTTCATAAGCACGTTGGTTTAAGAAATATAACCATGTATTAACACTTTCCTGACCCCTACAAGCCATATAAAAAGCAATTGCATGCCAACAACATGGGCACATCATGGCCTGTTTCTTGCAAAAAGAACAAAACATACATACACGTACAAGCAAATTGATGAAATAATGCACAAAAATGTAACAAATCGAAAAAAATAAGCTGTAAAAATTGTGTATTAAGTTTTTTTATCATAACTTTGCACCCATATCCATATGTTTGTACACCCATAAACATGCTGCACTATGATGAAAAGAGGCTTTCTTTCTGTTGTTTTTGCTCTTGGTTTGCTGTCGGCAAAAGCAGCCCTGCCATATAGCGGGCACGTAGTTTATGAGAACACTGTCAATACCGAAGACGCTTTCAAGGCCCTCACCATAGTGAACAGCAACGGCGATGACAACACATGGAGATACGATTCACACGAGCATTCGGCCATTTGTTACGGCATATCGTCGCACAGCAACGACGACTGGCTCGTTACGCCAGAGTTTAATGTCGAGGCCGGAAAGGTATACGAGGTCACTTTCACGGCCCGTGCCGGAGGTGCATCGCAAAGCGAAAACCTGGGCATTGGCTTTGGACAAGGTGCCGATCCTGCGGCCTACAGCATGCTTGACAGGAATCTGTTGCTCGACTTTCGCGGCATTACACCCCAATATTATTTTACGGCAAAAAGCACCGGCAAGTGTCGCGTGGGCTTCCATAATACGGCGCCGGTAGGCAGTTTTGCCACACACGTCAGCAAAATAAAGGTTACGGAGGTCACCACGCAGACGGCTCCGCGACAGGTTTCGTTCCTTACGGCCACGGCTGCAGGAGCAGGTTTGCGACAGATAATACTCACTTTCACCACGCCAACACACAATATTGACGGCAGCACGCTGGCGGCATTGACCAGGCTTGAGGTTTATCGCGACAGTGCACTGGTACATACCGTCAATAACCCTGCGACGGGAACGCGGCTGACCTGGACCGACCGCAATCCGGCCCACGGCAATAATATCTACACCCTTATTGCCTACAGCGACAAAGGCATGGGCGAACCCGTAAGTACGATAGCCTTTTCGGGCGAAGACCGCCCGGGCAAGGTGTCACACGTTAAGCTTACCGACAACGGAGATAAATATATATTAAGGTGGAACCGTCCGACGGCAGGTGCCGGCTATGGCTATTTCGACGCTGCCAACTGCCGATATAAAATATATACTTTCGAGGGCTACCAGTATCACTACGTAACCACAACCGAGAAGAACTACACGGCTATCACTCTTGACGGTGTGACGGGACGGCAGCGCCAGGTGGCCTATGCCGTTGCAGCCGTCAATAACGGAGGCGAGGGCGAACGGACATCATCGCAACCCGTTTTGATGGGCGATTCATACAAATTGCCCGTAAGAATCGACTTCTCGGAGAATATAAAGTGGGCGCAGAATGGCTGGACCGACAGCCAAAACCACTACTGGTGGCGACAGGAAATGGACGGATATGTGCGTTACAGCACCGATAAAGTGCTGTGGTTTAAATTAGACGGAGAAGAGGGTGCCAACTTCAACTCCGGAAAATTAGACCTGACACACGCCGTGAAACCGACGTTAACCTATTCCGTTGCTCCCGAAGAGGATACACAAATAGAGGTGAACGCTATCCTCCCTGACCAGACAGTGAAGCGTCTCGCTACGCATGGGAAATCGGAAAAAGCACAGTATAGCGTCAGCTTGGCATCGCTGAAGGGACTGAACAACGTTATCATTCAGTTCCATGGAAGCTCTACGGCTTCTGAAGTGTGGGCAGGACTGTACGGTATCAACATTGACGACCCCACGGAAAACAACCTTGCTGCACGCCTCCATACGCCCGCAAGACTGTTCGGTGCCCAGCAAGCTGAAACCTCAGTAGATATTACCAACTACGGAACAAAGACCGCAAAGGGTTACACGGTACGGTTATATGCCAACGACAAGCCGGTGGCCGAGAAAACCGTTGACGAAGCTCTGCCGGCAAATGCCAGCCAAACGGTGAAGCTCAACTTCATGCCCACGGTGAATGAGGACAGCCTGACGTTGTATGCAACAGTGGACTATGCCCCCGAGCAAAGCCCCGACGACAACACCACGCAAGCCGTTACGATACCTGTCATACAGGCGCAGGTGACACCGATAAGCGACCTGACGGCCAATAACGACGGCACAACGAACAAGCTTACGTGGAGCGCTGTGCCCGACGAAAAGGAGACAGTTACCGACGATATGGAAAGCTACCCGGCCTTTTCGCTGCCTGGTGACGGACACTATCTGGAATATGAGTATAACATCGGCCCCTGGTATAACTACGATGCCGACAAGGAATACTCGCTCGATATTCCCAATTATCACTTCAACTTCGAAGAAGAGGCGTTTGCCTTCATTACATTCAATGCCGACTCGGTGAAGGCTGATGATTCGAAAACTGCCGCAGCCAACACGCTTGATATATTTAAAGCGCACAGCGGCAAGCAGTTCCTTGCAGCGTTTACCATAAACCAGGACATGGCTATGGGCAACAAAGTGAGCGACTGGCTGATATCACCGATGCTATCGGGCGACGCACAGAATATATCGTTCTGGTATAAAACCCTGAACAAATCGAACGGAACGCCGAGCTTTGAGGTGGCTTACTCAACTACCGACTCGCTGTATACCAGCTTCACGCACACGGTAACAGATACCGTTATCAGCATGAAGACGGCCGAATGGCAGAAGATGACCGTAAGCCTGCCGGCAGGAGCACGCTATTTCGCCATACATCATACCACGCCCATTAACATTAACCAGGTGCTCATGATAGACGATATCACCTACGAGCGAGGCAACGGAACCGTAACCGGATACAAGATATACCGCGACGGTAACTACCTGACGACGGTTACCTCACCGGCTTATACCGACAACACCGGAAGCGCACACGTCTACAATGTTACCGTGGTAACGGGCAAAGGCGAATCTAAATTCTCAAACACTGCCTCTACAACTACTGGCATCAGCTGTGTGGAAAATGAAACCACAAGCGCAAATGCTGCCACCTATAACATGGCAGGCCAGCAGGTTGACAACAACTACAAGGGCATTATTATTAGAAAGGGTAAGAAAATCATTAGAAAGTAAGCGCAACAAAATTATCTGAACCGGCGGGCTGCGTGCGGTGAGGATTCTGTCGCCACAAACTGTGATGACAGACTTAGTTAGGATAACTATAATTCAATACAATAATCTGAACGAATCATTTATGAAAAGAAAATTATCTCTTATCTTGGGATGCCTCTTCCTGTTCGTAGGAATGGCTCTGGCCCAAAATAAGATTACGGGTACCGTAGTCTCGCAGGCTGACGGTCTCCCCATCATCGGAGCGTCTGTCCAGATACAGGGAACCAAGACGGGCGTCGTGACAAACACAGACGGTAACTTCACCCTTGATGTACCGGCAGGAAAGAAACTGGTCATCAGCTACATTGGCATGGTTACCCAAACCGTCAGCGCCAGACAAGGAATGAAGGTTGCTCTGACTGACGATAACAACACTATTGGCGAAGTTGTCGTAACGGGTATGTCTACCCAGGACAAGAGAACTTTCTCGGGTGCTACGACAAAGATTAACGCTGCCGATGCCAAGATTGACGGTATGGCCGATATCAGCCGTTCGCTGGAAGGCCGCTCGGCCGGTGTGAGCGTGCAAAACGTGTCGGGAACATTCGGTACGGCACCTAAGATTCGCGTGCGTGGTGCCACCTCTATCTTCGGTAGCAGCAAGCCGCTGTGGGTGGTTGACGGTGTGATTCAGGAAGACGTGGTTGACGTTGACGCCGATAACCTGTCGTCGGGAGACGCCAATACCCTTATCTCATCAGCCATAGCAGGTTTGAACGCCGACGATATTGAGAGCTTTCAGATTCTGAAAGACGGTTCGGCTACTTCTATATACGGTGCCCGCGCCATGGCCGGTGTGATTGTTGTAACCACCAAGAAAGGTAAGTCCGGACAAGCACACCTTACCTATACAGGCGAATATACCATGCGTCTGAAACCCAATTACGCTAACTTTAATATTATGAACTCTCAGGATCAGATGGGAGTTTATCAGGAACTGCAGCAAAAGGGATGGCTGAACTATGCAGAAACTGCAAACGCCATGAACAGCGGTGTTTACGGAAAGATGTATAATCTCATCAGCTCTTATGACGTTTCGACCGGCCAGTTCGGCCTGCCGAACACCGACGAAGCCAAGACGGCTTATCTGCGTGCTGCAGAATTCCGTAACACAAACTGGTTTGACCTGCTGTTCTCCAATGCCATTATGCACAACCACTCGGTGAGCATCAGCGGCGGTACCGATAAATCGGATTACTATGCATCATTGAGCGCCATGTTCGACCCGGGCTGGACC
This sequence comes from Prevotella sp., assembly GCA_013333935.1. Lineage (GTDB taxonomy): Bacteria > Bacteroidota > Bacteroidia > Bacteroidales > Bacteroidaceae > Prevotella. The sequence goes on from JABCNV010000020.1 coordinate 13,935, forward strand.
AAAGCCAGCAAGGTGCAACGCTATACGGCAAACATCAATACCTCCTACGACATAAACCGCCACTTCACTGTAAACCTCATTGCAAACGCATCATACCGTAAGCAGAAAGCGCCCGGAACCATGAGCAGCGAGGTTGACCCTGTAATGGGAACTGTAAAGCGCGACTTTGATATCAACCCTTACTCATACGCGTTGAACACCTCGCGTACGCTCGATGCCAACGAATATTACACACGAAACTACGCTCCGTTCAATATCTTCCACGAGCTTGAAAACAACTATCTGGACTTGAACGTAAACGACCTTCGTGTACAGGGACGCATTGACTACCGTCCACTGAACAACAACAAGCTGAAACTCTCGCTGCTGTTGGCTGCCAAGACAAACTCTTCATCTCAGGAACACAACATCAAGGACGACTCGAACCAGGCACAGGCTTACCGCGCAATGGGCACGACAGCTATCCGCGATGCCAACCCCTTCCTCTACAAGCGCGACCCTGACAACATCTATGCGCTGCCGGTAAGTATCCTCCCTTACGGTGGTATTTACGAGCGTACAGACAACCGCATGTTCGGCTGGGACTCACGCTTTACTATCGCTTACAACGACGTCTTCAACAGAGACCATATTGTAAACTTCCTCGCCGGTATGGAAACCAACTCATACGACCGCAAAACTACGTGGTTCCGCGGATGGGGTCTGCAATACAGCAAGGGCGAAGTGCCTCTGTATGCTTACAAAGTGTTCAAGAAAGGCTCTGAACAAGGGACCGACTATTTTACGATGAAGAACACACATACCCGTCAGGCTGCCTTCTTTGGTACGGCTACTTATTCGTACAAAGGCCGCTACTCGCTCACCGGTACTTTGCGTTATGAAGGCTCGAACTATTTAGGACATGCCAACTCGGCGCGCTGGATGCCGACGTGGAACGTTTCTGGCGTATGGAATGCACACGAGGAAAGCTGGTGGGACAAGACGTTCAAGGATGTATGGACAAACGCAACCCTGCGTCTTAGCTACTCGCTTACCGGCGACCGCCCGGCCGTAACCAATTCCCTGCCTATCTTTAAGAGCAAGAATCCATGGCGCCCGCAATCGTCTCTTCAGGAGTCGGGTATCGACATGGAGCTCGGTAACGCAGCACTTACCTATGAGAAGAAGCACGAGTTCAACGTGGGGGCCGACCTCGGATTCGTCAAGAACCGCATTGACCTGTCGGCCGATTTCTACTGGCGTAACAACTACGACCTCGTAGGATATGCCAACACCGTACTTTACGGAGGATATGAACGTGCTAACGTTGCATCGATGAAGTCGAACGGTTACGAGTTGGCCCTGACAACAAAAAACATTGTTCGCAAGGACTTCAGCTGGACTACGAACTTCATCTATTCTCATACGCATAATGAGATTACCGACCTTTACAGTCCGGCCAAGATGATTTCACTGCTTGAGGGTAGCGGTTATCCATTGAAGGGCTATCCTGTACGCTCAATCTTCTCCATTCCTTTCAAAGGACTGAACAACGAAGGTCTGCCAACGTTCCTTGATCAGGACGGAAACATCACAACGACGGGCATCTACTTCCAGACCCGCGACCCAGAGAAACTTAAATTCCTGAAGTACGAAGGTCCTGCTGACCCGACGACAACAGGCTCCTTTGGGAATATCTTCAAGTATAAGAACTGGTCGTTGAACGTGTTTGTCACCTACTCTTTCGGCAACATTATCCGTCTGGACGAAGTATTCAGCAACGAATACGACGACCTTACATCAATGACCAAGGAGTTCCGCAACCGCTGGATGCATGCAGGCGATGAGAAAAAGACTACGATTCCAGTAATCTCTTCGAAGCGGCAGAACCGGAACGATACCAACCTGGAGTATGCTTACAATGCATATAACCATTCAACAGAACGCACTGCCAAAGGCGACTTCATCCGTATGAAAGAAATTACCTTAGGCTATCAGTTCCCGAGAACACTCATCCAGACATGGGGATTAAACGATTTGAGCCTTAAGCTTCAAGCAACAAACCTCTTCCTGATTTACGCAGACAAGAAGTTGAACGGCCAGGACCCGGAGTTCTTCAACACCGGTGGTGTAGCAGTTCCTACCCCCAAGCAGTTCACGCTCACACTGAGATTAGGTCTCTAAAACAAGATAACAATTATGAAATCCAAGAAAATATTATATAATACCGTTGTAGCAGTTGTGTCTGCCCTTGCCTTGTCGTCATGCAACGACTTCCTTGACACGATGCCGGACAACCGTACTACAATGGACACAGAAGATAAGATCGCTGACCTGCTTACCAATGCCTATCCCGAGGGGAACACCATTCTGGTCAACGAATTAATGTCTGACAATACCGATTACTACGGAAGCACCAACCCTAACGGTACTCGTTTCGGCGACGAGGTTTACTTCTGGAAGGATGTTATGGAATCATCCAACGACGGTCCTGAGGTTTTTTGGCTGGAGCAATACCAGTCAATTGCTGCCGCCAATGAAGCAATCGTAGACATTGACAAGTTGGAAAAGACCAATATCAGCAGCGAAACACGTACAAAACTCGAAGGCGACCGCGCCGAAGCATTACTGCTTCGCGCCTACGGACACTTTAAATTAGTGACCGAATTCTCCAAAATGTACAACCCTGCAACAGCCGACAAGGACTTGGGCATTCCCGTATCGAAAAAGGTTGAAACGCTTACCAATAAGCAGGATCGTGGCACTGTTGCCGAGGTTTATAAGGCCATCGACGAGGATATTCAGGCCGCACTGTCTATCGTAACCAGTAATTACGATGTCCCCAAATACCACTTTAACCGTAAGGCCGCCCTTGCCTTTGCCGCTCGCTTCTACCTTTATTATCAGAAGTGGGATAAAGTTATCAGCTATGCTAACGAAGTGCTGGGCAGTAACCCTGCCGCAGTTCTGCGCGACTGGAAGGTAATGGGCAAGCTTGCTCGTGGATTTGAAGCATATAATCAACATTACATCAGTGCCGATTTGAGCTGTAACCTGCTGCTTACCACAAAACTGTCGGAAGTAGGAGTATTGTTTGGCCCTTACATATACTTTAAAAGGTACAGCCACGGCCGTTATCTCGGCAACATGGAAGACATCAATGCACAGAACGTCTGGGGTACAGGCTCTTATTATGTAAAGCCATTCACAGGTGCCGGCAACAACTATGACATCTGCCAGATATGGAAACTTCCCTACATGTTCGAGTATACCGATCCTGTTCTGCAAACGGGTCGTGCACACACGGTTAACGTTGACTTCTCAACCGACGAAACATTGCTTTGCCGTGCAGAGGCTTATACCGTTCTCAAGGAATATGACAAAGCTTGTGCCGACCTCAATACGTGGATGCACAACATTGTGGAAACCAGCACGACACTGACGCCACAGCTCATCAAGACTTTCTATAACAGCGTGGCTTACTCCTACGACGATGCCAACAAAATGGCCTCAACGGTTAAGAAGCACCTCAATCCAACCTTCACCATTGATGCAGAAGGCAGCGAACAAGAGACCATGTTGCAGTGTGTTCTCGGCTTCCGCCGCATAGAAACCATGCATCAAGGCCTTCGCTGGGACGACGTAAACCGTTACCGTATCGTTATCCCACGTCGTACCATCGGTGCCAACGGAACACCCTCAAAGGTTACCGACTGGCTTACGACCGACGACCCGCGCCGCGCCGTACAGATTCCTTACTCAATCCGTCAGGCAGGCCTTGAGGCTAATCCGAGAAATTAACAATACCGATTATTCAAAAAGAATATTTCAAGATGAAAAAATATCTTTTATTCATATTCCTGTTTGTCGCTGCAGGTATTGCGCTTTCGTCCTGCTCTGACGACAAACTCAACGGAGAGAGCGTCATCAATCCCGAGCAGAAAAAGCAGACTCCGTTCGACAAATGGCTAAAGGTAAACTATGTTGAGCCGTATAACATCGAGTTCCTCTGGCGCTACGACGACAAGGAAACCGACCACAACTATTACAACATACCTGCCGATTACAACGCTGCTATCAAGTTGGCGCACATCGTCAAGTATACTTGTATTGAGGCTTACGACCGCGTTGCCGGTATCAACTTCACGCGTCAGTATTTCCCCAAGATGCTCTATACAACCGGCGAATTCGAGTATAACAACAACAATACCATTATCCTGGGTACCGCAGAGGGTGGAAAGAAGATTTATTTAGCAGGAACCAATCACCTTGACAAATTCTTAGGATCTGTTGAGAACCTGAATACCTACTATCTTAAAACTATCCATCACGAGTTCATGCACATCCTGAACCAGACCAAGCCCTACGATACGGCATACGATCAGATTACTGGTTCCACCTACCTTTCTGACGACTGGAGCGGCAAGTCTGGTGCCACCGGTTACCTGAAGCGTGGTTACATCACAGCCTACTCGCAAAAGGAGGGACGTGAGGACATCGCCGAGATGCTCTCAACCTATGTTACAAACCCGCAGAGCTGGTGGGACACACAGATGGCCGCAGCCGGAACCGAGGGAGCTGCCCTCATTCAGAAAAAACTGGATATCGTGCGCACATATATGAAGACCGAGTGGAATGTCGACATTGATGTGCTGCGTAAAGAAATACTACGCCGTGAGGGCGACGTCGTCAACGGCAGTATCAGCCTCACTGACCTCAGTATAAACTAATAAAATGTAACGAGATATGAAATTAAATAAGATTTTAACCTATGCCCTGCTCCTCCTTCCGGCCTTTGCCCTGCAGTCATGTCTGAAGGACCAGGAGGACATCTTCGACAGCTCTGCTTCTGCACGTGTCGAAAAATATCTTAGCGATACACAGAAGGTTCTTCAAAGCTCACAGTATGGCTGGGCACTTGAGAACTTCCCCGATCGAAACCAAAGTTACGGTGGTTATACCTACACGCTGAAGTTCCAGGGCGATACCGTCATCACACACAGTGAGCAGGACCACAACAATGCAGTGGTATCGCTCTATTCCATGAAGAATGTCGACGGCCCCGTACTTTCTTTCGACACCCATAACAAGCAGTTACACGACTTTGCCACACCCAACAGCGACAGCAACGTAGGCAAGGGGGGCGACTTCGAGTTTGTGATTGATTCTGTCGGCGACGACCTGATCAAGGTGCATGGCAACCGTAATCAGAACACCATGTATCTGCGCAAGCTCACCGAGCCTGCCGATAATTACATCGCCAAAGTGGAACAGACGGCTGCCAACTTCGGGCTTTTCGCTGCTACCGGCACACTTGCAGGCCAGAACGTACAAATTGTTTTCGACCGTGACAACCGCCAGGCCACTATCAGCGACGGTACCAACGAGGTACAGGCTGGCTACTGCGTAACCACCAGCGGTATACGTTTCTACAAGCCTGTAACCTTAGGCGGCACCACCGTTTCAGAACTTACCTACTCTGACAACGACCTTTCCCTGACCGGAAACAACAGTCAGCTCGCAGGCATTTACGACCCGTCTATCATCACCAACGCCATTGGCAGCATTAGTTCAGACGATAATGCCTTCACCCGCACACTGAACAACCTGCCCCATCTCGACCAGTTCAACATCACAACCTCTGCAAGCTGGCTGACGGCTACGGTGTCAGGATCGAGCATACAGCTGGCTGCCGGTGCCAACACAACGGGCGACCTACGTTCGGCAAAGGTCATTGTCACCAGCAAACTTGCGCCGCAGGTCAAGTCGTCGTTCACGGTAACGCAAATGAACCTCACCGACATCATCGGCAATTATAAGTTCTATTACATTGATTATGATAAAAAGAAAGTAACCGCTACTGCTGAGATTGCACAGAGCGGCAGTGCCCTGAAACTTGTTGTCAAGACCAAGCTCCTTGGCGGCGACTTCACACTTACCTTCCCTGCCGAGTTCGATCAGGCTACGGGTTCACTTGCTTTGCAGGCCGGTGCTACGCTTTACAACCAGAAACTCAAGCTTACAACCTCGTCAGGTAAGGAGATACAAGGCTACATGATCAGTGCCTTCGAATTCGGCGATGGTTATGTAACCTACAAAAACGTTGTCTCAGCTCTCATGCCTTTCAGCCACGACGACCAGAACGGCACCTATGCACAGATGGGTAATCTGAAAGTTCAGCAGAGTGTTCTCGACTATCAGGTCGAAAGTCTGGATATTTATTTTGCAGCTGTTCAGAACCCAACGTCAGAAGACGAGGTCTACGGAATGGTTGACCAGTGGAAGAACTGTACCCTCATTAAGATCACAGCAGCAAGCCCTGCCAAGCCAGCTTTCTTGCTGCCTGTGTCTACAAAGGCAGCATCAAGCCAGCCACGGTTCAAGAGTTTAGCCGGTTATAAAATCAAAAAATAAGACATAGCACCATGAAGAAAATAATCAGCATGCTGGCTTTAGCCATCTCTGCCTTTGCCATCGTTGCCTGTAGCGACGATGGCAACGTAGGCAGCCAGTATCAAAAGAAGTCAAACATCGTCATCACGGCTTCGAACTTAAACTTCTCGGCCAAGGCCGACACGGGCAGCGTAACCTTTACGGCGCCCGAGGCAGCTACGGTTCGCCTGAACTCTGCCTGGGCTACGGCCGTTCTTGAAGGCAACAAGGTAAAGGTGACGGTGAAAGAGAACAACAACGTTGAGGGCCGTGCCACACAGCTTACCATCCTTAGCGGCACCGACTCGGCGAACGTAACCATCCAGCAGCTGGGCATGAACTACGAGTATAACGGTCACCATCTGTTTATCTATAACGACGAAGCGCATGCCGTTTCCTATCCCGTTGTCAACGAGGGAGCCAACATAACTCTCTCTTCCAGCGCCGACTGGGCCGTTCCTACGCTCAATAACAACCAGGTCGATGTGGCTCTTGCCGCCAACAACGACGGGCACATCCGTCTGGCAGAGCTTTACATCGAGGCCGGTCCATACAAGGACACCATTCAGGTTCTCCAGGGACAGCTCAAGGATGTCGTCGGCAAGCAGTTCCGTTTTATCGGTTACGACCTGGCTCAGGCTACGAGCACCACACACGATATCCGCGAACTCTACGCCGAACTGCAGACTAAAATCGTTACCGATGCACAAGGCAAGCCTTTCATCGAGTTTACCGATGCTGACAAAGGCTGGCTGCTTCCCATCGACTTTAATGAGGAAACGCTGTCGTTCGACGTCAATGCAGGCGAACTCATGGGCATGTATTACCATCGCTATTACATCTATTCGTCGATTATCGACTTCAGTTATTACCAGAAATTCCAGCAGAACAACCTGCTCCCTTACTTCTCGTACCCGGGCATCCACCTGTCAATGACAGCAGTCTTAGGCTACGACAAGCAGGCCGGAACATTTGCACAGTTCTTTGATAACGAGTATAACGACGCGATGATTCAGCAGCTTACCGATAACAAAAAGGCTACATACAATGCCAACGTCTTCGCGGCAACGGTATTCCAGAACAAGTGGGACCTCGAACATCACGTGTCACCTAAGCGCACCGGCGACCTTATCCTGTATCTCCAACCCATGATGATTGAAGGAACCGTGGGCTCCGGTGCCAAACGCGCCTTGCCCGAGCCCGTCAGGCAGCAGCATATAAGTCCTTATCTCCTGCGCAAGCCCGACTACAAGTTCCCGACAGTAAAACCCCGATTCTGACGTAAAGCCAGAAGGCACAATAAAATATGGTCTGATTTTTTCAGGCCATATTTCGTTCCCAAGCATTTCAAATCTATTATTTTTACACCATATCTATCATTACCATTATGACAAAACGTCTACGCTTAACCCTGCTTACGGCAGCGCTATGCGCTGTCATCGTGAGTAAGGCCGACAACGTTGCCAACTACGTTCAGAAGTTCGACATTGCCTTTTCCACCGATGTACACGACTTTGCTGTAGGTTCAGGCTGGGGCCATCTGGTTGACAACCACAACGACGGCTTCGTGCGCTACACCTATCATGCTGACAGAGGTGTCGACAATACGGGCTGCCTCGAGATTGGCAGCCAGAAAATTACCGACTGGGATGCCGGAAAAGACTTCATCGTAAACGACCTTCTGGTCACGCCTCCCGTCACGGGCAAGGTCACCGTCATGGTGAAAAAGGCCAACTCGTGGTCGGACGATGCCGGCATCAAGTTCTTTAAAGTAACCGAAGCAGGCGGCAAGCTGACGCGCGGCGAAGAGATTACGCCTGCCGTCTGCAACATCAGCAGCACCGGGTTCAGCAAGGTTGAGCTCCCTACCCTGCCCGCAGGCACGCGCGTCGGCATCCGCGGCTACTATGTGCTCATTGATAATGTCACGGCCGATGCGGCCGATGTCACCCTCCGTCGTGCCCTCAGCATCATGTCGGTGAAGTGGAACGGCGGAAAGTATACCGACTGCGACGCCGACGGAAACTACAAAATCTCCTACCTCGTCCGCCTGAAAAACACCGGCGATTACACGCTGGATGCCTCAACCGAGGGCTATAGTCTGGCACTGAAACGCAACGTTCTGAACACCGTCGTGGCCACATGTGCGCTCAGCCGCGAGCTGAAGTCGGGCGACACCTGCTCTGTAAGCTTCGCCGCCACGCTCAACCAGCAACAGTATGCACGCTTCGACGGCTACCTTCAGGAGAATATAACGAACGACTCTACAGCCCTGCCCATCGTCGTTCCCACAGCCTACGCACCGGCTTTCAAGCTCACGGGCGCCTACGGCGACGTGGCATTGCGCACCGGAAACCGCATAGAGTATGGCACATCGCGCGGCAAGGTTACCGTCAACTTCCTGTTGAAGAACCGCGGCGCCCTGCCACAGACCCTCACCGAACTTAGTACAACCCCGGGCTTTGCGGCCTCCGTGCAGGCTCCCCTGACCGTTGCCGCCCACGACAGCGTGCCTGTTTCCGTCTCGATGACGCCCGACGTCACCGGACAGAAGCACGGCCACTTCACCATCAAGGGCGACAACAACGTCAACCTCACGCTCAACCTCAACGGCTACAGCGTAAGTCCCGACGAATATTTTACGGATGTTGAGAACGACAGCCTGCCCGAAGGCTTCTGTGCCCCCGACGCATGGCGCACGACCAACTTCCCACAGCAAATTTACAGCATCAACAATAAATACTGCCTTTATTGCTACGACCGCCACGGAGCCTCCAAGCTTGTCACTCCGCTGCTTGAGGTAAAACCAGGCGAAAAGCTCTCTTTCGAGGTGTCAAAGGAGGATAACCGCTCGTACGTCAACCTCTATATCTCGACCGACCGCCACCACTGGACGCGCATCGACTCCATCGGAGCCTCCATGATGAGCGACTCAGCGCTCGTACAAACCTGGACAGGCCACTACTATGCCTTCAAGAAGATAGAGATAAATAACGTGCCGGCAGGCCGCTGGTACATCGCCTTTGAGAGCGGACACAGCTATCTGGACAACATCCTTGGCTTCAAACCCGTGATGCCACAGGTCGATGCTTTCTTCGATAATGTCAACATTCCGGCCACAGGACAGGTGAACACGCCCTACGCTTCATCCGTAACGCTGAAGAACACGCTGTACAAACCCCTGCCCGCCGACTATAAAATGGCCCTTTATTTCGATGGCGAGAAAGTGGGCGAAGCCTCTGCCGCCACCCTCGGCGCACAGGGAAAGCAGGACGTCAGGCTAAGCTTCACGCCGCATAAAGCGGGCACGTACAAGGTCTTTTACAAGTTTGAGCTAGACGGCACCGTCATCACCTCCGACACCGTAGCCGTTACCATCGCTCCCGAAACCACCGAAAGCGAAACCGTAACCGGCGTGCGCGAATGGAGATGGGAGGGTGTTCCGCTGAACCTATACCACTATCAAAGCGAGTCGGAGGTCATCTATCTGGCCAAAGAACTCAAGCTTAACCCGGGCACACAGATTACACGCCTCAGCTTCGACGGCACCAGCATGGCGGCATTCTCGCCGACAGTCACCGTATGGCTGCAGAATACCGACGACACGGCCTTTGCCGAGCCTTATGCCTACACGCCTTCTGAACAGATGACCAAGGTGTACGATTTCTACGCCGACATCAGAAAGATATCCGAAACTGATGTCAATCCGCCTCACGTTTTAGAGCTGCAGCTCGCCAAACCCTTCGTTTATACCGGCGGGAACCTGCGCGTAAAGATGAAGCACAACTGCGATATGGGCGTCGTCGTACCCTTTGACGGCATCGGCAGCATGACGCTTCCGAAGCGCAGCATCGCCTGCGCCAACGACAGCGACCTTACCAAAGCCACCATCGCCGTGAGCAACGTGCCCGTCATGCACGTCGGTTTCACGGCCACTACACGTATGCTCAAAGGCCGCGTTACCGATGCCGCCACGGGTCGGGGCATCAAGAACGCCATAGTCAGCGTGACGAGCGGCGACGTGCTCTACACCGGCACCACTCTGGACGACGGCACGTATGCCGTGCCGGTTATCAAGGAAAACCTAACCTATCAGGTTGAAGTGACGCGCGAAGGCTTCTTTCCTCACCGCACCGGCGGCGTGTCGTTTGCCACGGCTACGGTCGAGAAAGACGTCAGTCTGAAGGCTGCCGACGGCTTCTATATTGACCGGATGGATGCCCCCACGGCCGCCGAGGTGAACAAGCCCTATACGGTAACCGTCAGGGCTACGAACTATCTCGCCCGCGCCCTCGCCGCATCCGACTACAAGGCACAGCTCCACTTCGGCCCTTCTACGGTGAAAGAGGCCGCCACCGCCGACGTCGGCGCCCGGGCACAAGGCACATATACCTTCACCCTCTACCCGCACGAAGCCGGACAGTATAAGGCCGTCGTGGTGCTGAAGCTGAATGCAGGCGCACAAACCGTGTCAGACACCGTCAACGTTACCGTGGCCGAAGAGCAGACTTCACTGCTCGTCCAGGTAGGCGACAGCACCGGCACGCAGGGCAATGCTCCCGTGACGATGAACTTCAAGCGCAGCCAAACCGAAACGCTCTACCCCGCGTCGAAGCTCCGTCTTGCCGGCGGCACCCTCATCAAAGCCATCAGTTACCGCGGCCATATCATGACATACAGCCCCAAGAGCTACGACGCCCGCGTAAGCGTATGGCTTGCAAACACCGACGAACAGAGCTACGGCGGCACCTTTGCCGAGGCCGACACCACGCAGATGACGCGTGTCTTCGCCGGAACGGTTACCTACAAGGGCACCGGCATCGACAAGAAAACCGTTACCCTGCTTGACATTCCGTTCAGCCAGCCGTTCAGATATGAGGGCAAGAGCCTCAAAGTGGTTGTCATTTCAGAGGCCGACGACTGGATGACGGCGAACTTCATGTCTGACAATTCGCTCACCGACAACAGCTATTACCGCTCAACCGACAACGGCAAGCTGTCGGAACAAGCATGGCACAAGGCCGGATTCGGCAATCCGTCAGCACCTGTGGCCTGGCTCGTTACCGACCCGTCGTGCACCGTCAGCGGCAGAATCACCGGCAACGCAGGCAGCGGCGTAGCCGGAGCTACCGTTACACTCGCCAGCGGCGACATCGTCTACACCGGCATCTCGCAGGCCGACGGCTCGTTCGCCATCACCGTACGCCAGCCCTCGCTGACCTATACCGCTACCGTCAGAGCCGCCGGATACAACGACGTCACGGCAGCCGTGACCATCGGCCACGAGCTGAACGTCGCCCTCTCGCCCACTACTGCCGACGGCATCAGCACCGCCGAGGCCGACAGAAAGGGTCGCGTCGAATACTTCGACCTCAACGGCCGTCGCGTCGCCGCGCCCCGTGCAGGCGTCTACATCGTCCGTGAAGTCGACGGAAAAACGCACAAGGTCATTGTGAAATAACGCTTCGACCCGAGCAATTGCCCAGACGCCTGCGCCCTTAACTCATGGGGCGCAGGCGTCTGCTTTGTGTGGGGCGACCCCGCTGGGGTCGATTCAATAGAACTGCGGCATTACCCCCGCATCACCCGCTGCGCGGGATGATACGGGGTTATGGAAAGATGACTGCGCCGCAGTCATTATACACCGTGTGAGGCTTAGGAGGATAAAGCTCCCTGTCTCACGGGTGTTGCTGTTCTCTTTTGCACATGTGCTTGTGAGACTTAGGAGGATAAAGCCCTCTGTCTCACGATACGCTGTACGGATTGTAGCAGGATAAGGTCTCCGGCTTCATGATACATTGCTTGAATTACAGCAAGGTTCCTGCTTCGTGGCCTGGGGCCGTGCGGCAAGAAAATTACAGAAAGGTGTTTTTATCTGTGCTCGTTTTGCGGCATGCGGCGGGTGCCATACGCGTGTGTGACGGCCGTGGCACGAGCGTATCACGGCCGTCGTAAAAGTCGTGCGGCGGCCGCCTGAACGGCATGGATTCTACCTGATAATAATGGCATATTCTGCCGCCGACGGCAGAATATCTGCATGATATATATGAAAAACGGATGGTTCGGGAGAAGCGCCGGTGGCAAGACACAAGGCCAAACAGATGATAGGTATATGAAAAACAAACGGTTCAGGGCAGGCTCCGGCGACAGGAGCCCGCTCTATCAGGGCAAAAGGCAAGGCTAAAGCAAGGGACGGGGGGTTATGCCCCGCCCGTCCGATTCTTGCGGGAACGCAGTTTCCATCCCGACCACAGGCACCAGATGATGGCGAGGCCTATAATGAAGATATAAAGAATATTGCCCTTTCCCAGAAAGGTATAGATGCGGCCGGTATGTATTTCAAGGCAAACGTGGTTCAGAGACATGGGCAGGTATGACATCCAGACGGGCATTTTCAGGCCGTTGGTGCCCGAATTGTAATCAACAATCAGGGGCTTTCCCGAGAAATCTGCGCTGTAACCTGCTACCGGATGTTCTGATATGGGGATGTTCACAGGGCCTGATACCGCTGCGTGAGGGGAAAGAACGTCACGAAAACGGCCCGTACGTCGATTCCATGTAAACAGGCCGGAGAAGGAACCTACGAGCCAGACGCCGTCACTGCGCTGGCAAAGAACATTGGCTCCCATAACGCTTACCGGCGGCTGTTCAGGGAGAAGGCGGGGCACGGCCGTCAACGAGTGCAGGGAATAAAAGCCTCGGGCGGTATAGAGCAGCCAGTCGCCTGCGTGGCCGTCAAACCTCAAGGCGCGCAACTGGTCATGCCAGGGGTTGTCGTTCGCCATGGTGCTGAACGGAACCGGCGGCACGCGGGCGGAGGCTATCAGCACCAGAGCGGGCGGGCGGAGGAACCAGCCGGTAAGCACTATAAACAGGGTGAGGACGACAGTAGCCCGCCCTACCTTGTCGTGCCAGTGCAGAAAGAAAGCACGGAGGGCCGTATGCCAACGGTTATACTTTCTGAACCAGGGGAGAAACCAGAAGGCAACACCGGTCAATGAAAGGAAAATCAGGATGAAAGCTATAAGGTCAACCAGCGTCTTTCCCACCCATCCGAAGAGTTCGCCGCTGTGAAGCAGCCATACCGTGCGGAAGAGGGAGACCTTATGGTCGGAGTCGGGGGCGGCCTTCAGCGTCAGTTTACGGAAGCGGTTATAGGGCGGCAGCGACAGGTAGACGTAAGAACGCCCAATGATAAGCAGCGAATCGCCCTTGGAAATCATGTCTGTGAGCTTGTCATCATGCGCCATCGGGCATTCCGCCCACCCCACAGCAGGGGTTCGCCTGAACAAGGATTTGTTGCTGACGGCAAACAGATTGCCCGCAGCTACGGCCATGGCACGGATGTTTCTATTGTCCATGCCCGAAGGCATTCCCTGATTGAAGTCGCTGACTGCCCCGCCCCTTGCATAGGCTTTCCATACGCCTGAATTGCCAAAAATGAGCACTCTGCCGTGCCATTTCTGCGTTCCCTTGAAAAGGCCCTTGTTCCAGTTTGAGAGCCTATAATCGTCAGGAAGCAGGCGTCTGCTCACATCTATCGTGCCTGTCCACTCCTGATGGTTCAGCACCAGCCCTGACAGGCAGAACATGCAAATGAAGAAAGCGAGAATCAAGCCCAGCCATTTATGATGCAAACTCCAAGTATGCCGCTTCATTTTCTCCTGTTATAGATATGCTTGCCTTTCAACGGGCATGGCGAAACTTCAAAACAGTTTGTCGATGTCAACCGAAATGCCTGCCTGAAAACTTATTCCATCCGTCAGCGGACTGTTCAAATAATAATATTCCGGCTTGTAATTCAGCAGGTTGTTCAGGGCCAGCGTCAGCTTCACTGCCTTGCCGACGCGGTGGGCCATCGACAGTTTCCAGATGCTGTAAGCGGGATAATGTATCGTGTTGATGCCCTTCGAGATATCGTAATAGTCGACAAACTCTTCATTGTCAACGCCTGACAGAACCCTCCCGTCGAGGCCGACATTCATCCCGTACATGCTGCCGAAGCGGTGATCCCAGTCAATATGGGCCGTGAGCGAGTGCTTACGGGCAGGGATATACTGGTTATTGACCTGCTGCCCCTGCTTGTTCTTGGGCAGGTTCTCGTCGGTAAGGGCATACGCCAGGCGGGCCGTGATGCCATTGTTCCACCGCGCCTGTGCGGTAAGCTCGGCGCCGGTCACCGAATAACCGGCCAAATTGAGATACGGAAGATGAGGTATTACGTCGGAGGCATTCTTGTAATAGGGTGCTCCGGTGGCAATTTTGTTTTTCACCTTATTATAATAGCCGCTCGCGGTAAAACAGTAATGCCCTCGGGTATATTCAGCCGAAAGGTTGAAATTGTGGCTCACCTCCGCCTTCAGGTCGGCGTTACCGTCAACAATCCAGATGCCTGCCATGTCAAAGTTATAGTATTTTTCCTTCAGCGTAGGCGCACGGAAGCCCATGCCGTAGCCAAAACGGATGTTCAGCCGACGTATGGGACGATAGCGCACGCTTAGCTTCGGCGTAAGATGAGACAGGCTGTGATCCGAGAAATAATCATAGCGCAGGGCGCCTGTAACTTCCCATAATCTGCTGAGATTCCAATCAAATTGTGAAAAGATATCGAAACTGTTCTGGCGGCGTTTCTTCCCGTCGAGCTTGTCATTGAAGAGGTAGTCGTGCATGTAGTCGGCCCCAATCAGCAGGATATCATCGCCGAAGCTGTGGCTATAAAGCAGGCGGAGAGAGTTCTGCACGTTTGAATAGTCGCGGATGTCAAGGCCCGTGAGCTTCTGATAATCCGATTTATCGTATTCGTCAAAGGCGTACGAGGCCTCCAATTTGTTGTTATCGTCCATCGCCCACTGCCCGCGCAGTCCGCCGCTGGCGTCGCGATAGCGTTCCGGTGCGTCAGCCGTGCGGGTAAGCTGACGGAAGAAATAGCCTGCGCGTCCGGTCAGTTTCAGCCGGTCGGAGAGCCTGTACGTCAGCTGATTCTTGAAGTTCCATGTGGCGTCGCCGTAGATTGTCGAGAACACGCGCGTCACGGGGTGGGCACCACTTGTCACATTATAGTTGTCAATGCTCGTGCGATTCACGTTGAAAAGGTTCGTAAGCCTTTTCCCTCCCTGCTGCCACGACAGGCCGTAACGCTGGTCGTTGTGCTTGCCCCAGCGCGCGTTTGCGTTCAAGGCAAAGGGGCGAGAGGCCTCTTTCGTGATAATATTGATGACGCCTCCGCTGGCATTCGACCCGTAAAGCGCCGAGGCTGCACCTCTTACAATTTCGATATGGTCGACATTATCCATCGTCAGGCGCGTGAAATCAACATCATCCATCGTCTCGCCTGCGAGCCGTTCGCCATCGACAAGCACCAGCATGCTCTGGCCTCCGAAGCCTGAAAAGTTCATGTGTACCTGCTGATTCATGGCATACGAGAACTCAACGCCGGGCACAATCTGCTGCAACAAGTCGTGCAGATTCGTGGCATCGGTCTTGGCTATCTGCGCAGCCGATATCACTTCAGTCAATACAGGCGAATCAAGCAAGGGCTTCGGCGTGCGCGTGCCGGTAACAACCACCGGATTTAAATCCTCTACCTTCCAGTAGGCAGAGTCGTCCGGTTCGGCCGCCGACGCAAGCATGCCGCAGAACATGAACAGCCACGGCAACATACATTTTATATAATTTGCCTCCATTTAGTAGGGATATTTGTAGTTGATAGTCAGCCAGCACTTCGTTCCGTCGGCGTTCATATAGTTCTGCAACTGTACAGCGGCAACCTTGGCGTTGGCGAAACGAATGAGGAAAACGTGAGTATCGATACTGAATGCCGGCGGCATGGGCGGAATGTCCAGTCGCAACCACGACGACAACACTCTGTTAATCTTGATACCCTGGCAGCCAATCAGGCCCTGAAGCATCTTTGACTGGTCAACCCATACCTCGTTCTGTGTCCACTCGTCGGGCACAAAGGCCGCACCTGTAAACTCTTTGCTGCTTGCAGGTAAATCGCTGATTGATTTATAATTGGTTGCAAGCACGGCGCCTCCATTGGTGCGGACATTGTTCCGATGGATGGCAATGCTCCACGACGGCGGCTCTGTCTGTGCGGCTGTCGGCATGAACGACTGCTGCTTATTGTTGGAAATGCCTTTCCCGAACACATCAAACCAGTAGGTATAAATGCCTGATTTGCTGTCGGCCGGCATCTGCGCATGGGCCAACGGTATGGGATAGGGCGTGAACTTAGTCTGTGCTTCAATCAGCTTTGCCGAGTCGCCGTTGGCTATATACTGTGCCAGAGAGTCGAAATCAACATAGTACCAGTTATGCCAGTCGGTAGCATCCATGTAAATCTGCCCCTGCGTGACCGGCGTTTTGTCAGCAGGACGATCGTAGATATCATCCAGAATGCCGTTGCAGGATGTCATCATCCCGATGACAATGCACCCTGCAACGGCTTTTGTTATAAGGTTTCCGAGACGCATGTCTTGTTCGCTCTGCCTACCTTACTTGCTTCCCTTGAACATGCCATAGATGACAAACGGCATGGCACCCATCTGGAAAGCGTTGCTGACAGTAAGCCGTCCTCCGGCATCCTGCGAAACAACAACCTTACAGACATCCTTATCGAAGGTGTATTCCTTATCCATAGTGGTCACGCCATTGCTTACACAGGTGAAGTGAAACTTGATATTGTCGTCCTTGTAAGCCTTCACAAACGCTTTCTGACTTTCGTCATAAGGAATATTCTTGATGGTATAGGTACCCAGTGTAAGGTCTCCCATTACCGTGGCGTTGTACTTTACCTCCGGAACTATCAGGTTAATCGTTCCGTCGGCATTGGCCTCAACCTTGTAAGCTACCTTTGAAACAGACTTATAGGGGAACGAACCGCCCACGTTTACACTGTCTGTACCCTGATAAATACCGGAAGTTTTCAAGGCTGTCGACGGTGTACCGTGATGCCATGTAATGGTTGTTCCTCCCATCAAATCGGGAACAGAGATGACTATTTCCGTCATTTTTCCGCTCATCGTGGCATTATATTCCTTTGCGCTGCCGCCTGCATGCTGACCGGAAACGGAAAGTTTGCCCGTACCTGCAACCTGTCCCTTGTTCAGTGTTATATTGAACAGACCCGTACCCCACTGTGCATCACTGAACCGAGCCAGATACTGTTCGCCTGCCTTCATGACCTTCATCCTGGCCGCGTCGCCGAAATACATGTCGGTAAAATGCTTGCTCGTAACGGTCAGATAGCCCGTATATTCGTTCAAGACCGTAGTGTCGGGCACCGCAGCAGCCGGATTGAACCTGATGTTCTTAATCTCACCGGCCTGGAACGTAACAACAGAACCGTCGTTCTTAGTGATGGTTACAGTCTGCGCATGAGCGCTGACGCCCAACAGGGCTATAATGATAAGAGTAAAGAATTTCTTCATTTCCTGATAAATTTAAATGTTTTGGTTAATGATTTTACTATAAACACGCCCGTCTGGCCATTGAGCGGAATCTCCACCGAGCCGTTATTGTCGGCCAGAGAAGAGCCGATGGTCATACCGCCGGCAGAATAAACGCTGACACGGCTCCCGGGCTTCAGCCCCTCACCCCTGACGGTTTCGCCAAGCGTAAAGACAACGTTGCCTTCCCCTTCACCGGTGGCGTTGATACCCGTTGCATGGTTAGAAAACTCAAAGGTAAGCATGTCGCTTAACGGATACCTCACCGTCTCCCGTTCCGTCTTCAGCACAAGGAAGTTCCCCTCGAAAGTCACCTCCGGCTTGTCCGACAGAGCGAAATAAGTATTCTTTCCGTCTTTCTCGCTTACCCTTACATAGTCGGCAGCAAATACCGACGTACTGGCCGTCAGGGCCAGCAATGCAAGTACGACCGTACGAAACACTAATTTCATCATCTTATATGTATTAAAGTTATTTTTCGACTGCAAAGTTAGCTTTTCTGCCATAAAACTGCAATACCCATTTTTGGCGATTTTTCTTTGCAAAATGCCCTTTCGGGGTAACGTTGTGCATCGAATCTTATTTATAACAGTATGGAAAACATTTTTTAAATCTATATCTTATGTCTCTCTGTCTCCTATCGGCGGAAGAGCCGCAGGCTGTCTTTACGGGCTAAAGTCGGCGGGATTGCGGCGTAAAGACAAAGCAAAAACTGTAACATACTTTGTATAAGTCTGTTACAAGAGGATGAAAACCCGTGCGATTAGCTATGTAGAGACGCGGAGATTACGCCGTAATCGCGCGCCCTTTACATCGTAATCGTTTCGCCTTTACGGCGTAATCGTCGGGCCTTTACGATGTAAAGGGAAAAAAGGGAGATTGCACGAGCCTCCTAAGGCAGGGGACCACAGGGGGTTGAATAACCGTTCGAGCCTCCTAAGTTAGGGGGCTACAGGGGTCTGAACAATCGCTGTTACACTTCTTTCCCATCAATTTAACCAGCCTGATTTTCGTTGGGGCGACCCTTCCAGGGTCGTTTTTCACTCGCAAGACTTCCTATCCCCGCATCACTTGCTTCGCAAGCTGATACGGGGTTATGGAAAGGTGACTGCTCCGCAGTCATGATACGCTGTTTGGGCTATGGAGAGATAAAGCCGCTGGCTTCATGATACAGCCTCATCCCGAGCGTGGAAAGGGAAAAAAGGAAAAGAGGGGAAAGGGGAAAAGAGCGAGGCAGAGGTCCTTAGACGTCGGCGGAGAGCTGCTGTTCGAAGGCTGCAGGGGAGATGAGTATGGCGGGGGAAAGGTCGTAGGCGGTGTAGTCTAAGAGTATGCAAAGCTCCCCGGGCAGGTGGTTCACGGCCTCGTCAGCGGTGGCGGGGGTTACGCAGAGGGTGCGGCCGTCGGAAAAGCGGAAAACAGCCCTACAGACGCTATAGTCTACCTCGGCATAGAAATCGGCGTTATCGGTGGCCATGTGGATATAATAATTATCGTGCCAGGAGCGGGCGTGGACGTCGTTCAGGAGTCGGCAGAGCGGGGCGACGAGGTCGCGGGTGAGCTGCGAGGCAGGTATGGTGACGGCGACTGCGGCAACCATCCCCACGGGTTCGGATGTGTCCAAACTCAAGTCGGCCGACAGCTCGGCGAGCCGTTGGCGCAGGGCTTGCATCTCCGCATCGAACCATTCCGGCGCGCCCGTGGGCGGAATCTGTAAGAACGAGCAGAAGAACTGATAGTTGTGCTGACGCCGACTGTACGAAATGTTAAGGTTGGTGTCGACAAACAGCACGTGCCACCAATGGTCACTGTAGGCCCTGCAGCCCATGGCGCCCTCGGCCGCACGGACAACGGCGCGCATCTGCCGCCTCTCGCGGCTCGCATATTTCGTCAGCGACGCCAGACCAAACCACAGCAAAGCCGTGACAAAACAGGCAACGGCGAGCAGTGGCCACATAAGATAATAGGGGTCGAACCGTATGATACCGGCCAGCGACAAAAGGTATTTTGCGGAGAAGAGAACCAGAAAGAGGAGTCCAAGAATGGCTATATAGACGGGGAAAGGCATTGAAAGGTAAAAAAGTAAAAGGGTAAAAAAGTAAAAAGGGCTGCGCGGAGGGGAAGGGGTAATGGGGTAAGAAAGTGAAATAATACGGGGGGTGTGCGACAAAATTAAGAATTATTTTTCAGACTGAAAGGCGAAAAAGGTAAATTGTTCGGGAGACAGGAGTTTTTCTTTAAGGAGGCAGGAGTTAAGGAGTCAAGGAGTTAAGACAATACTCTGCACATATTTTCAGACTGTCGGAGCCTACAGCAGACAGCAGGAAACGGGGCAGGGAACTCGCGAGAATCCCATAAAAACAGCGCCGAAGCCCTGCGGAAGACAGGGGAAAACGGGGTGGGAAATCTGCGGGAACGAAGAATCTCTTGCCGGAATCTGCTTGTTACAAACAATATTTTTTCTTATCTTTGTCACCTTATATCCAAGCCTTGTCGGCCTACGACGCTCCCGCGGCGATGGCACGCAGGCGTAACCGTAAAAAGAAAGGACAGAAATGATGAACCTCATACGCGAGCTTAAGCGGCGCGATCACAAGCGCATCCTCGGCGGTCTCGACATTTTGAAGTATATCGGACCGGGTCTTCTCGTCACCGTTGGCTTTATCGACCCGGGCAACTGGGCCAGCAACTTCGCAGCCGGCTCGGAGTATGGCTACGCCCTGCTGTGGGTGGTGACGCTCTCAACCATCATGCTCATTGCCCTTCAGCACAATGTGGCCCACCTCGGCATTGTGACGGGGCTGTGCCTGAGCGAGGCCGCCGTGAAATATACACCCGCATGGGTGAGCCGTCCCATTATCGGAAGTGCGGTGCTGGCCAGCATATCCACGTCGCTTGCAGAGATACTGGGCTCGGCCATTGCGCTGCAGATGCTCTTCGGTATACCCCTTGTGTGGGGCTCTCTTATCACTGTGGTGACCGTCTCGCTGCTGCTTTTCACGAATACCTACAGGCGCATGGAGCGCGCAATCATAGGTTTTGTGAGTGTCATCGGGCTGTCGTTTATCTACGAACTGTTCCTTGTCGATGTCGATTGGTTACAGGCTTCTAAGGCATGGGTGGTGCCGTCGGTGCCCCATGGCAGCATGCTTATCATCATGAGCGTGCTGGGAGCTGTGGTCATGCCGCACAATTTGTTTCTGCATTCGGAGGTTATCCAGAGCCGCGAAATCAATAAAAAGGGCGAGGCGTCGATGGAAAAGGCCCTGCGCTACGAGTTTTTCGACACGCTTTTCTCCATGATTGTGGGGTGGGCTATCAACAGCGCGATGATTCTTCTGGCCGCCACCACCTTCTTCCAGCATCATACGGCCGTGGACGATCTGGGGCAGGCCAAGCAGCTTCTCGAGCCGCTGCTCGGCACAAATGCCGGTACCATCTTCGCCCTGGCGCTGCTGCTGGCCGGAATTTCAAGCACGGTGACGAGCGGAATGGCCGCCGGAAGCATCTTCGCGGGGCTGTTCAGCGAATCGTATAACGTGCGCGACCCCCACTCGATAGTGGGTATCGTGCTGTCGTATGGCGTGTCGCTGCTCATCATTTTCTTCATCAGCGATCCGTTCCAAGGGCTTATCATCTCGCAGATGGCGCTGAGCGTGCAGCTGCCCTTCACCGTTTTCCTGCAGGTTTACCTAACGTCTTCGCAGCGCGTCATGGGCAAATATGCCAACCGCAAGCCCAACGCCGCCTTCCTCTACACGCTTGCAGTCATCGTTACGGTGCTCAACGTCTGGCTGTTTATCGAGAGCATCGGCGGATGAAAAGCCTGAAAGAGGGCGGGAGAAAAGTCGGACGCCGTCGGTGAGGAGATAGAAAATTTCCGGTAAACCAATAGAAATCTGTCGATAAAAGCGTCAAACCCGTGCTGCCCGCCCGATGTTCACTGAACACGAAGCGCACAGAACGGGTTATATTTTCTGACAGGAAAGGGCATTTTTATCCTGCAACAGCCCTTCCCCCTATTATATTAAGGTGTTATTTTACCGGCACTTTCGTAACCTTCCGGCCGCTTTTAACGACATAGAGACCGGCGGGAAGATTCGGCCTGCCGGTGCCGACGAAGGTGCCGTCAGACGTAAACCAGGCGGGGGCGGCAACGGGTTCGGCAGCCGAAGCGCCCTTGATAGCGGTGCCTACAGGCTGGACGGCGGTTGTCTTGAAGACGTTGCTGCCCGCAAATTTCGGGAAACGGGCGCGCTCAAGCACACAGTAAACGGGCTTCGCGGGGGTCTTGAGAAAGGTGAATTTGCCCGCCTCGGCCTTGTAATCGACGCCTGCGGTAAGCTCTTCGCCATCGGTATCATACCACGTGTACGTGTCGGCCTGCTGTGCCGAAAGGTCTACCGACGAGCCGCTGAGGGCTATTCCCATGGGCTGCTGCGGCGCATAGGTAAGGGTTTTTATATTGCGGGTGGGGAGGGTTGCGAAGGTAAACTTGTTGCCTGCAAGGTTAGCTGTGCCTATTTTATCGTATAAAAGTTCGGTCAGATTGTTGTTCATGGCGAACAACCGGCCCTTGTTTCCGAGCCCCGTAGCCTGCCTGAGGTCGAGCGTTGTGAGCTTGTTGTTGTTCACGCTCAGGTAAAAGCCTGCGGCCTGCTTCTCACCAACGGTCAGACTTGTGAGGCCCATGTTCAGCAAATAGCAGCTGTGCAGGGCCTTGTTGGCCGAGAGATCGAGCCCTGCACAATCTTAAACTCCTTGTCGTTATTGCCCACTTCGAATGTGGCCAGAAGATTTTCGCTCTGTGCCAGAGCCGAAAGGGTACCGGAAAAAAGCACGAAAGAAGCAAGTAAAATTCTCTTTATAGTCTGTCGTTTAGTTGAAATTCAGTTTGCTTGCAAATTTATTAAATAAAAGTAAAAATGAAAAAGACAGGCCCTTTTAAAACGACAGAAGTACAGGTTTTTTGATATTTTTGCAAAAATAATGTAATCATCAACTTCACGAAATACCGCATCTTATGAGAAATTTTTACCTTTTCGTTCTTGCCCTTGCGCTTTCGGCCCTTGCCCCCGCAGTGCAGGCCCAGACCGTTTTGAACAATACCGTCGTCTTCGTGCGCTTTGCCGACGAGGCGGCTACGGGCCCGGGAGCCGTCTTCCAGACCTATACGGCCGAGCATTACGACAGTCTTTTCAACGCGTCGTCGCCCACATATAACAGCGTGTACAACTATTTCCGACAGGCCTCATACCGCAAGCTCGACTGGCGCAGCCGCCTCCTGCCCGCCTCCGAGGGCGGAAAGGTGATGTCATACCGTGCAAAGATGGAGCGCGGATACTACCAGGAGCGAAGCTCTATCAACCCCACCGGCTACCCTAAAGGCGACGCAACCGCCATGGAGGCGCGCAGACACGCCCTGATTAAAGAGATAGTGGGTTACCTTGACAAGCATCTTCCCGAGGGCTATCAGGTTGATGCCAACGGCGACGGCATCGTAGACAACCTCACTATAGTGCTTAGCGGCACGTCGGCTGTGGGCAACACGCATCTTCTCTGGCCACAGCGAAGCAACTACATTCTGGGCGGCAACATCCAGGGAAAGCGCGTCGTCAGCTTCCTTATGGTGTTTGACGAGAGCAACGGTTTTAACTTAGGGGCCGCCTCTACTTACATACCGCTGAACACCGGCGTGCTTTGTCACGAGATGTCGCACAACTTAGGAACCTACGATCTTTACCACGGGACGAAGGATGGACTTAATCCTGTCGGTGTCTGGGACCTGATGTCGAACAATCAGCTCATCGCACAGCACATGACTGCCTATACCAAATGGCGTTACTGCCACTGGCTCGACTCGATACCCCTTATCTCTAAACCAGGCACTTACACGCTCAATCCCATCGGCGGCAACACCGACGAGAACGTGGCTTACAAGATTCAACCCGTGGGCCACCGCGAGTATTTCGTCATCGAATACCGCAGGAAAGAAGGCTTCGACGCCAGTCTGCCCGAGTCGGGACTGATTATTTACCGCGTCAATCCCGACCTCACCGGCGGCAACCTGGGCTACAACGGCACCACCCGCCTTGACGAACAATACATCTTCCGCCCCGGCGGCACGCCCACTTCAGACGGCGATCTGAGCCGCGCTGCGTTCAGCGCCGACAACGGCCGCACGGCTTTCGGCGGCTCTGCAGCCCTGCGACCCTTCTACAGTGACGGCTCGGAGGCCAACTTTGCCATCGCCAACATCTCGGCCGTCGGCGCTACGATGACGTTCGAACTGCTGCCATCAGCCCACCGCATCGTGCTCGACCAGACAACCGTAAACCTTGCAGGCCGAGCCCAAAGCGGTGCAACGGTAAAGGTTTCTTCCGACGGCACATGGCGTGCATCGGGCATTCCCGCATGGCTCACGCTGTCGCAGACCGAGGGCGACAAAGGCGACACACAACTCGTGCTGGCTGCACAGAGCGCCAACACGACGCAGGACCCCCGCACGGCCGACATCATCTTCACCGATAAAGCCAACCCTTCAGTCACCGCCACGCTGCACGTCACGCAAAGTTGCCAGACAAACGCAAACGTCATACTGTATGAAGACTGGGAGAACACGTCGAATCCCAACGGCTGGACCGTACAGAACAGCGACAACCGCGGATGGGATTTAACACGCACTTTGCAAACCAACCGCGGCCTCTACCGCTCATACGAGGGCACCCATGCGGCAACGCTTATCGAAGCCTGGGACGATACACACGAGGAACAAACCCTTATTTCGCCCGTCTTTGCACAAGGCACGACGCTCGAATTCTGGTCAAGAACAACCTCAGCCAACAAGAATCCGAAAGGCAATCCGCAGTTTTATAACGTAGAAGTAAGCAGCGACGGCGGCACAACATGGGCGCAGGTGTTCAACTGCCTGACCGATTATCCGCTCGATGCCGACGGAAAATCGCAGAGCGGCAAGTATGTAAAGCTCACCATCGACCTTTCGGCCCACCGCTCCGACAACATGCGCATCCGCTTCCACGCCTACGATACCGGCGGCGCAGGCCTGTCATACTACTGGAATATCGACAACCTCACCATCACCGGCCTCCCTACCGGCATCACCCGCCTGCCGCAGACGCCGCCCTCCTCCGGCAAGGTCTACACCCTCGACGGCCGGCTCGTCTCTCCCACCCGCCCCCATCTTCCCGCCGGAGCCTACATCATCGGCGGCAGGAAAGTGGTAAAAAAGTAACTTATAATCATAAAAACATCTTGTAATGAGGCAGGAAGTTTCATCTCTCTACAACCCAAATGCTGTGTCATGAAGGCGGAGACCTCCCCGCTTTGTATCTCAAGCAGAGTATCATGAAGCCGGAAGAATTTACAGCTTTCCCTGCAAAATATGTGTCATGAAGTCGGAGGCTCCACTTGTCCATAGCCCACACGACGTATCATGACTGCGGAGCTGTCACCTTTCCATAACCCCGTATCAGCTTGCGAAGCAAGTGATGCGGGGACAGTAAGTACACGTATACCTCCCGACCCCAGCGGGGTCGCCCAACATTGAGCAGGCAAAGCAAATTTGGGTATAGGTGTGTACAGGGGCGGTTGTTCATACCGCTGTGGTTCTCTGACTCGGAGGGACCGTGCAGTTGTTTAGACCCCCACCCCCCTAATTTAGGGGGCTCGTACACCTGACTTAGGGGGCGAGGACATCTGGATTGCGGGGTTTATGCCGGTGTATGATATTTTTTAATGCAGAGAAAAGGGCGGAATTGGGGATTTTTGACTATATTTGCAGATATTAGACGATGAAACCGGCGATTTTCAAGCCTTGTGAGGGTTGGAGGTCAGGGTGTCCGAAGACATGAAAACATGAATAAGTTAAGATTTATTGCTAAAATTCTGGGGGCCGTAGTCTTGATTTTCGTCTGCTTTACAGCCCTTGACTGGCTTTTTGACATGCCTGAAGGGTGGGACGAAAAACTGCTGAAGTCGGTTCTTGCGCTTTGTGCCGTGTATGGCTGCAGGGCGCTGTATAAGCTCCGCGAGCGCATAAACGGGTAGTGGTGACAGGGGGAGAGGGCCTCCCCAAGCCTTAACAGACGCCTCTCTAAGCCCCTCCAAAGGAGGGGATGTCGGCCTGCCGTAGGAGACCGGAGGGGGCTTTTCAGGAGACAAAAGCCCTTTGTTTAGGAGTCAGGAGTTCAGGAGTTAGAGGGAGTTAAGACACTGCTGTAAGCTCTGTTCATCCTTACCAATGGGTGGGGGAGGTGTTTGGCTAAACTTCTTTTGGCTCCTTAGCTCTTGAATTCTGTTTAAACTCTTTCTGCCTCCTAAAACAGACTGTGGGTGGAACAGACATTTGCCTTAACTCCTTCTAACTTCTGAACTCCTGACTCCTAAAACAGAATCTCCTGTCTCCTGAAGCGAAAATTCCTACTTCCCTTGCACAATACCGATTTTTGAGTATTGCGGGGGTGTGCGTTTTTGTCTAACTTTGCCCACTCAATCGAACCGACGCGTTGAGAAAATGCTGCCGGAGGCGGATGCCCGAGCCTGACATGCAACTGGCGTTTTTTAGGAAACACAGGTGAAGGAGGGTGCAAGGGATGAAGCCTGTCGATATTTTTTAACCCAAAAAACTGTTATACTTTCAACCGTATGTTACAAATTTATTCGAAACTCGCAAGGCGTTTCAGAACCTTTTTATCCGTAACGGGCTTCGGTTTGCTATTTATGTTTTTCCTTCCTATGCAGGCAAGGGCAGCTTCCGCTGCAGTGCACATGCACGAAAAAGAGGCCGAAGGAGGCTTCGAAATTACCGTTCGGGTTGTTTCCGAGCAAACGGGCGAACCCCTCGTGGGGGCTGTCGTGCGCTGCAAGGGCGCCGTAAGTCCGGCCATTACCGACGCGCAGGGACGATGCGTGTGCCGGTTCGACCGCACGATGGATAAGGTAAAGGTTGACGTTTCTTATATAGGATATAAAGGTGTATCGAAGATAGTATCCGTTTCTTCAGACCGAACCATCGTCGTTCAGCTCAAGGACGATTCGCGGCAACTTGACAATGTGGTCGTCACGGCGCAGAAAAGGCACACCAATGCGCTACAGCAATCGTCGGCCATAAGCTCGGAAACGCTCGAGCGCGGCGGTGCCACGTCGCTGGCAAAACTGTTGGAAACCGTGCCCGGCGTGAGCTCGGTGAGCACCGGCAGCACCATAGCCAAGCCCGTTATACAGGGTATGCACAGCAGCCGCATACTGCTGATGAACAACGGTGTGCGCCTCGAGAGCCAGAGCTGGGGCGCTGACCATGCGCCGGAACTGGACTATACGGGTTCGAGTATGGTCGAAGTGGTGAAGGGTGCAGAGTGCATCAGGTATGGCTTCGGCGCCATGGGAGGCGTTGTTTTGCTGAACGATGCGGCGCTGCCTTACGGCCAGACCAAGCCCGTTCCCAGCGGAAACGTGAACATTGGCTACGATACCAACGCCCGCGGCTTCAGCGGATCGGGAAGTATTGAAAGCGGATACAAGAACTTCGGCCTGCGCGTTCACGGCATGTACACGCGCGGGGGCGACTACCGTACGGCCGACTACGTGCTCAACAACACAGGTTATAACACCATCAGCCTGTCGGCACAGGCCGGTTATCGCGGCCGGAAGTTCACGGCTACGTTCTTTACAAGTATCTACTATCAGCGCAGTGGCATCTATTATGCCAGCAAAATTTCCGACCTTTCGCAGCTTATCAAGCGCTTCGAATACGGCCGGCCGTCGCCCGAAACCATCTTTCCCTTCTCGTATCGCATCAAGCCTCCCTTCCAGCAATCGCAGCACGTGACGATGAAAGGCGAGCTGAAGTGGGACATCAACCCCAATCACCGCATCGATTTTACGCTCTCGTTCCAGGAGAATCTGCGGCAGGAGTTTGAGAATCGCAAGAAGACACAGTGGAGCTGGATACCGGTACAGGACCTTATTCTGAAGACAACGAAGCTCGATGTGCTGTGGCATGCCCGCTGGAAACTGTGGCACATGACCACCGATGCCGGCACATCCAACACCTATCAAACCAATTATAACTATCCCGGAACGAAGCAACCGGCCTTCGTTCCCAACTTTGCCGCGCTGTCGATGGGCGGCTATTTCCTGCACAAGGCGCAGTTTAACAAGCTGCAGTGCGCCCTCGGCATGCGATACGACTTCCGTGTGATGTCGGTAAACGGGTACAGCAGCCTGAGCAATTACACCTATTACGACGACTTCAAACTGTACAGCAACTTCACGATGAGCCTGGCCGGCCACTACCAGTTCAACGACAACTGGGACGCCCGCGCCAATATAGGCTGGTCGTGGCGCCCGCCAGATATCAACGAGCTCTATTCCATCGGTCTGCAAGACGGCTCATACTGGGTTGTGGGTAACCGCAATCTGGCCAGCGAGCGCGGCTATAAGCTGGTGGCCGGAGCGCGATACCGCAACGCGTGGCTGTCGGTGGAGCCGAGCGCTTTCTACCAGCGCGTCAACAGTTACATATACGATCACATCGGCGAAGGCAAGGACAGGTTCCACAATCACCCCAGCGGCAAGTACCCGAAATTCATTTATGACCAGGACGACGTGAAGCTTTACGGCGGCGACATCGAGGTTACGGCCCGCCCCATCAAGCGTTTGACTTTCGTGGGAAAAGGCGAATGGATTTTCGCCCGCAACATTACGCACAACGACTGGCTGCCTTTCATGCCGTCGGACAGGTACGGACTGTCTTCCACCTACGACGTGCCCCTTCCGTCAAACAAGAAGTATCGCGCAACGCTCTCGCTGTCAGGTATATACGTAACCAAGCAAAACCGGTTCGATCCCGACAAGGACCTCGTGAGCGATTCGCCGCCAGCCTACTTCCTGCTCAACGGAACGGCCGACTTCCGCATAGCTCTGGGCCACCGCCGCGAGCTGAAATTCATGCTTGTGGGCGAAAACATCCTGAACAATTTATATAAGGAGTACACCGACCGCTTCCGCTATTATGCCCACGAGCGCGGCGCAAACTTCTCGCTTCGAACACTGTATCATTTTTAAAAAACCATCATAAGACATGACTTTTCTCAAACCATCACGATACGTGTGGCTCACATTGGCCACAGCGCTGCTGCTTACAGGCTGCTCGAATGAGCAGGTAGACAGCTTCTTCAAGAAAATAGTGCAGGCTCCTCCGTCGTCTATCGAGCGCGACGTCAAGGGGCACGAACAGATATACGCCGTGCATGCCATCCTGCGCATGGGCTATAAGGGCGGGCTCATTGGCGTGGGCCCTGACGGAACCGACTCCGTAACGGCTTACAATACCTACCACGTCGTGGGCGGCGAAACGGCCTTGTTGCCCATCACGCAGGAAATAGACATGGCGAAAGATGACGACGGACAGATGACGATAACAACCGAACGCGACCACTTCGACGTCATCGCCTCCGACGAAATATGCTACGGACTGGAGCTGAAATACTATGATCAGAACGGCATGCTCATCAATCATCAGTTCTCCGGATATCCTTTTACCAAGGACAAGGAGGGCTACAGTATTCCCGACGAAGACAACGCCACGCTGCTCGTTCATCAGCATTTCTTCGGCATTGGCAACTCGTCGCTCAGCCATACCGACGCAATGGCCGGCAGCCAGGGCCGTAAAACCCTGCAGCTGGCGTTCCCACGCTCGCTCACCACGCCGTCAACCTACTACGACCGCTACACATTCCGCGACAAGGCAGGCAGTGCCGAGCCCGCAACAAAGTTCTCGACATCGAACATTTTCGCCCCCGACGGCTTCACGCTGGGGCAGAACAAGGTTGTCTACGACACGTTGCTGGCATGGAAATCCATCGAAATTTCGGGCAAGCCCGAGGCTACACGTCCCTATCTCGCGGCGGACGGCCGAACCTATCACCTCTACAAGACCATCGACCAGACCCAGCTTAACGGCATAACGCCCGAAATATTCACCTACGAATATCGTGATACCGACCCCGTTGAAGAGGAGCTTGGCAAGCTGTTTACCGAAGCCTACAACGACGATTTCACCGACCCCGACACCGAAGCGCCCCGCCAGCGCTACGGTCATACGGTGGGACTGCTGCGCCAGAAGCGCAGTCTCGACTTCGGTGCCGAACCCGACCGCCTCGGCTTCAAGGGCATCATGCGCTTCCATAAGGCCGACGTAGCCTTCCAGCTGCAGGTGAAAATATGCCACATCCTGAACAAGGGACAGCAGCACGTGGGCGAATCGGAGAAGCCTGCCAAGTATTGCAACACCGCCAACAGCGAGCACGGATTCCTCTGGGACTTCAACCAGATACAGCCCGGGTGGGACAGTTTCGACATCGACTACCCCATTTCGGTGCGCGTCATCGGCAACACCGCCGACGGAGAAGAGAAGTGTCTGCGCGACATCATGCGCTTCTACCCCTCTGCCGACAAGGCACGCCTGTGGCGAATGCTCTCACAGCCGCGCGACTTCTTTACGCGGTATCGCCAGAATATAGTAACGATGTAAACCCCTGAACGACAGAATATGAACCGGATAATAAAAAAATTACAGCTCCCCGTCGCCGCAGTCCTGCTGTGTATAGCCTGCACGTCGTGCGACGGCTTTGTGTTTGGCAACGTCAACGTCGACTATAACGACAACCCCCTCTCGGGCAAGGCCCTCGCCCGCAGCGGCGCCGACCGCTACGTTGACAGCCTCTCGAAGGTAAAAGTATCGGCCGACGTGGCCAATCCCGACCCGCAAGGGGCCTTCAACGGCTGGGCAACCTGCCTGGCCATGTTCAAGGAAGGCCACTCGCACGGCGACGCAATGATGCACGGAAACTTCGTTTACCAGAACGCACCGTGGCGGCAGGAAGAGTTTGTCATCATCCACAACAACGCCGGAAAGTGGCCAACCGTCGAGGTGCAGCGCCAGAGCACCGTAACCTTTCTTGAACACAACGACGGCAAGCAGGGTCCCGACTACATCCGCATCATAGGCGGAAAGCTGAAGCGATGGGGCCTCTGCCTCTACTTCTTCGACAAGAACGGACGTCTTTTAAATGACGACATACTCGAGCATTCGGACGAATACCAGATATTCTTCACCGTGAGCGACGTCGACGACAAGGGCAATCCCTATCAGGTTATGGACTGCCGCGGAACCTGGAAGCCCGCACGCGACAAGTTCGGTGACTGGAAACCCGGCGGAACCATTGACCCAACGCCCGTGCCTTCGCCCTTCTTCGCCGCAGCTACGACGTGGAAACAGCGCGCCGATTGCACGCCGAAGATTTTCGAATACACCTACCGCGACACATGGATACACAACGCAATGGCCGACGGCGCGCGCGAACTGTTCAACCAACGCCTGCTGCCGCCCCTCACAAGAGCCGATGCCGACTGGGCCGTGGCGCCATACGACCAGGACCGCGTGGGCCTCAAGGGCCACTTCAACTTTGATATCGAGGCCGACGAAAACGACGAACGGCACGCCGACTGGCCCTTAGAGATAACCCGACGCCGCGACCCGGCCACGGGCGAAAGCGGCCGATACACCCGCCCCTCATACCTTCTGCCGCAGTTCTACCTCTCCATACGCGTCATGAAATGTGCCAAAGGCAAGAAGGCCCTCATCCCCAAGGGCGAATACCTGAAACGCCATTCCACGTACGAATTCCTCAGCAACTTCATCTGTTCTGAAGCATGGAACCCCGACGAACCCCGCGAATACGGCGCTGATTCGGGCTGGCAGGAAATCATCCGCTTCAATATCCCCATCAAGGTATTCTGCAGCAGTTTCGACACCGACCCCACAACCGTCGACCCCAACGACCCGCTCTACTTCTACCTTGGCCACGAAATAGGTCTCTCGCCGCTTGACGCGCTCGAAGCTGCGCAAAACGTCCAGACGCACGGCATAGGCGGAGGCTCGGGCTTTGGCAACTGGTTCCTGTAGGAAAAGGCCGCCCGGGAGTCTTTCCCGCACGGGAAAGCCGACAGAAGAACAAAAATATAAACCGACAAAAAGATGAAAAAAACAATACAAACGCTGGCGCTCGCTGCCATCCTTGCCCTGACGCCGTGCCTCAACGGCTGCGTGCGCAACGAGATGCCCGTCAAGCAATCGACATCGAAAACGAAAGTAGACCACCTCATTATCAAGGAAGTGTTCTACATCGGACACTATTGGTACCGCGACGTTAAGAAGTGGGGTATGAAAAACATCAACCAGATGTACAACGACGACCAGTATATCGCCATCTACAACCCTACCAACGAGGTGAAATATCTTGACGGACTGGCCCTGTGCGACAACGCCATCGACCCCTCGAAGGCGATACAGTTTGCACCGAAAGACGACTTTGTGAACCGCTATTACGGCGCTTCCTCGATATGCTATTTCCCCGGAAGCGGAACCGAACACCCCGTCAAGCCCGGGCAAACAGTCATTATTGCCAAATACGCCATTGACCACAAAGCCAGCTTCGAGGCCGATCTCGAGGGCGAAGACCTGGCAGACTACAAAGGCCTTGACGCGTTTCTCGACCTGCGGAAGGCCGACTTTGAGTGGACAAACATACAGTATGACGCAGGCCACAAGAACAATCCTGACGTGCCCGACATGCAGGCCATCCTGACAACCCGCGACGAAAATGGGAGCATCTCACCGTCATTCGACTTCCTGAGCGTGTCCGAATCCACGGGCATAGCCCTCATCAAGCTGCCGTGGACGCCCGAAGATTTTGCCAAGAATTATAAAGACGATAAAAACGGCACCGGCTATCGCCACTACATTACCGTGACGAGCAGCGCTTTCGGCGATTTCTACGCCATCGAAATACCCTTCGACCACGTCATCGACTGCATGACCATCTGCCCCCGCCGCCTCTTCCAGATGCGCCCCTCCAAGCTCGACCGCGGATACAACGCGGTGGCCGACGTGCAGCAAATCAGCTTCAAGAGCGGCGATTACCCCATATATTCCGGCCTCGCGCTGATGCGGAGGTGGGACGGCAAGAAGTTTGTCGACGACAATAACACCACTTCCGACTTCGAGGTAAAACTGGCCTCGCTCTCGCGTAAGGACGCTTCCGGCAACCCTATCAAATAGCATCGTCCGCCTCGTGCAACCGCGCTGCGGCTCGCCCCATGGCTTCTTGGCACCCCCGCGGAATAGAATTTTCCATCCCTTGCCCTCATCCAGCGGCTCGTTCAGCATGGGTGAGGGGCACCTGTAAAACGGGAAATCCCGCCCCGTGCTCTTGTTTTGCGGCACGTTGAGCGGCTTGTCGGTGCCTCCAGTAAATGGGAAATTCCACCCCTTCCTCTTATTCTGCACCTCGTTCATGCTGAACGAGGTGCACGCGTCAAGTGGCACCACCCGTTACCTGCCCTTATTCTGCGGCTCGTATAGCATTGTGTCGGCGCATCCGTCAAATGGAAAATTCCACCCCTTGCTCTTATTCTGCACCTCGTTCATGTTGAGCGAGGTGCACCTGTTAAGCGGCAAGAATCTTCGCTTGCAGCTACCCGCTTTCGTCTTTAGCCCGTAAAAGCCGCGCCTTTACGGGCTAAACGTTGAACAATTACGGCGTAAAGGGCGCGCGATTACGTCGTAATCTCCGCGTCCTTACATAGCTAATCGTGTGGGTTTTCATCCTCTTGTAACATGCTTATACAAAGCATGTTACAATCTCTATTTTGCCTTTATGCCGCAACCCCGCCGACTTTAGCCCACAAAGACAGCCTACGGCCCTTCCGCCGACATGATACACCCCCGCCCGATTCTTCAGACGGAAAGACCTTTTCCGGAGGAGTTAAGGAGGTAGAGGGAGCTGTTTAAAAGTAAAAAAGTAAAAGGGTAAAAAAGTAAAAAGGGTTCTCTGTGGTTTTAAAGCGACAGTGGCTTTCCTTTAGAAGTCAGGAGTTAAGGAGGTAGAGGGAGTTAAGGAGTTAAGACAAATGTCTGTTCCACCCGCAGGTAGGGAGGGGTAGGGCTTAGGGTAACGTCTTAACTCCCTCTACCTCCTTAACTCCTGACTCCTAAACACCCCCCTCTTTTCCTCGCCGCACGGCCGACATCCCCTCCTTCGGAGGGGCTTGGGGAGGCGTCTGTTAGGGCCTGAAGAGGCTATTCCTTATACAGCAGATAGGGCCGTCGCGCCTTTTTGAACTCCTCAACATCATGCTGCCAGCGGCGGCTTATTTCGTCAGCCGAGGCGCCTTGTTCAATCATCGTGCGGACATAAGGCACGCCGATGAGCTTCTCGAAGAAAGAAGTGAAGAAGCTGTCGCCCGTGCCGAGGTTGCGATAAGCCTCAATAAGATAGGAAAGGTCGAGCTTACGACGCCATATTTCCTTGTCGGTGAGGCCGGAAAGGTCACGTCCAAAGCACCGCTTACCGAGCTGCGGAGGGTTCTTTGCGCCCGGCATGCTCTCGGGCGTAAAGCTGTAGGTGTAGCCCGTCATGCGGGGATGGCCGAACTGCTTGAACGGTTTCGTGGTGCCCCGGCCCAGGCTTACGTCGGTGGCTTCGAA
Source organism: Prevotella sp. (assembly GCA_013333935.1). Classification (GTDB taxonomy): domain Bacteria; phylum Bacteroidota; class Bacteroidia; order Bacteroidales; family Bacteroidaceae; genus Prevotella. Next base: position 48,366 of record JABCNV010000020.1, read on the forward strand.
ATAACAGAGCGAGGGATAGAGGTAAACGGCCGTCATATCGGGCAGGTTCGGCGACGGCGCCACGGGCAGGCGGTAGCGCGTTTTATGGGTATAGCCCTTGCAAGTAACCACTTTCAGCGGGCACTTCGCACCGTCATCGAGCCACCCCTGCCCGTTAACCATCTGTGCAAGCTCGCCCAAGGTCATGCCGTGGACGACGGGAATGGGCAGCCCTCCCACGCCCGACTTGTAGCGCATGTCCAGCAACGGGCCGTCGACATAGAAGCCGTTGGGATTGGGACGGTCCAGAACCACCATCAGTTTATTATAGCGGGCGCACTGGTTCATGAGGCGAACCATGGTGACGTAGTAGGTATAGAAACGAAGTCCTACGTCCTGAATATCAGTGATAACCACGTCAACGCCGGCCATCGTGGCCGAATCGGGAACGCCTCCCCTGCTGCCATACAGCGAAACAATGGGCACACCGGTTTGCGTGTCAACGCTGCTGGCCACGTGTTCGCCCGCGTCGGCCGTGCCGCGAAAACCGTGTTCGGGCGAAAAAATGGCCACTACGTTCACGCCGTGACGCAGCAGCAGGTCGAGCGTCATGAGGTGCGAGCCGTCAGGCTGCACAATAATGCCCGTCTGGTTTGAGAACAGGGCCACGCGCCTGCCTTCGAGCAGGGACAGGTACTGGGCTGTACGGGCCGCCCCTACCACCACGCGCGACGAGGCGTTAAGGGCAACAGCAACGACAAAAAAGGTAAGAAAAATCAGTCGGCGCATAGGTGTTTTTGTTTTAATGACGCCATGCAACCACCGTGTCGGCATGGCATCCTGCAAAGAATTACGGTGTAATATTACCTGTTCGGGCGGCGCAACAGCATCAGTCCGAGGAACGTAAACAGGGCGTTGAAGATGAGAAGCTCGTAGCTGAACTTATATCCGCCGAACCATTGCTCGGAGTGAGTCTGCAGGATATAGCACAGCACGGGCGCCGCAATGGCCACGAGGGGCACGTAACGGTCGCGCACCTTCCATTTCATGATGATGCCGAAGGTAAACAAGCCCAGAATGGGGCCGTAGGTATAGCTGGCCAGAACGTACACGGCGTCGATTACGCTCGAGTTGTTCAGCAGGCCGAAGACGTAGATTACAGCGGCCATCATTACGGCCATTCCTACGTGAACGCGCTTGCGGACGGATGCCAGTCGGCGGTCATCGTTCACTTTTTTGTCGGCACCCAGAATGTCGATGGTGAACGATGTGGTAAGAGCGGTGAGGGCCGAACCCGCTGCCGAGTAGGCCGATGCGAAGAGACCTACGATAAACAGCACGCCAACCGCCACGGGAAGATAGTGGCTTGTGGCCACGGCGGGGAAGAGTTTGTCGCCCGTTTCGGCAATTCCCGCGCTGCCTGCAAAGGCATAGAGCTGCACGCCGAGCATGAGGAAGAGGAAGATTACCACCGTCTGGGCGATGACACTCAATACCATATTCTTCTGCGATTCGCGCGAATTGCGGCAGCTCAGGTTGCGTTGCATCATGTCCTGATCGAGGCCGGTGGTGGCGATGAGCGTAAAGATTCCGGCAAGAAACTGCTTGAAGAAGTAGCGCTTGTCGTTCACGTCGTCGAAGAAAAACACGCGGCTCATGTCGCTTTCAGAGATATTCCGCACCATCTGCCCGAGCGAAAGGTTCATCTCTTTCGAAATAAACAGGATGGAAAGCACCACTGAAAGCACCAGACATACGGTTTTCAGCACGTCGGTCCACACAATGCTTTTCACGCCTCCGCGAAAGGTATACAGCCACACCATGGCCACGGCCAGAATAACATTGAGCAGGAAGGGCAGGCCCAGAGGGTCGAAAACCAGCAGCTGCAGCGTTAAACACACCAGGAATAAGCGCACGGCGGCACCCAGCATCTTCGATATAAAGAAGAACCATGCGCCGGTTTTGTACGAGCGCAGGCCAAACCTGTCTTCCAGATACTGATATACCGACACGAGGTTCATCCTGTAAAACAGCGGTACCAGGATAAAGGCGATGATCAGTTGGCCCACTACAAAGCCCATCACCATTTGCATATACGAGAATCCTTTTTCCTGAACCATGCCGGGAACCGACACAAACGTCACGCCCGATATGGGCGCGCCGATGGTGGCTATGGCAACGATGTACCAGGGCGACTTGCGGTTTCCGACGAAGAAACCGGCGTTGTCGGCCTTGCGGCCCGAAATATACGAAACGAGAAACAGCAGCCCGAAGTAGGCCGCAATGGTTGCAATGATAATCGCTGGGCTCATAAATTCTTCAATATAGGTTCGTGCAGGCAAAGTTATTGTTTTTTATTGAAACCGCGTGCACAAAGCCGGAAATATGCCGCACAAAGCTGAAAATTAGAAGCTGCAAGGCCATTTGGCGGCCAAAACAGACATCAGGCAAACACATTGCATAAGGCATGGAAAGGTGCATGAAGCGTCTTTGCGCCGTAAAGACAACGAGGTTACGGCACAATTGTTCTTTAACATTTGTAAGATGCTGATTACAAGCTCGTTGCGTTGTGCCCTATACCCCCTGCCTTTACGCCGTAAAGGCAACGCGATTACATCGTAAAGGGCCGACGATTACGGCGTAAAGGCAACGCGATTACGATGTAAAGCCAAACCCTTTACAACGTAAAGGCGGAAATCCACGGAAAAACAGACTTTTTTCGCAGCTCCTTCTGCCTCCTTAACTCCTGCCTCCTAAGAAGCCTGCGCAACCTTCCTACTTTTTTACTTCTTTACTTTTTTACCTTCAAACAGTTCCTTCTGCCTCCTTAAATACTGGCTCTCAAAGGGACCGCGAAGCCTTTTACCTTTTACCTTTTTTACTTTTTCACACCGCTTCTGCGGAACCTTTGGGAGAAAGGGCGGCCAGCCACCCTCCGCGTGCAATGCGCAGAAGGAAGATGATACCGCGGAAGGTGAGTTCAATGGCCATCGCTATCCACACGCCCCGCAGTCCGTAACTCTGTGCGAGAACCCAGGCCAGGGTGAGGCGCACGCACCACATCGACGCCAGATTCATGGCCGCAGGGCGCACGGTATCGCCAGCTCCCACGCACACGCTGTAGCTAACGATGCTGGCTGCAAAGAACGGTTCGGCAAAGGCTTCGATGCGAAGCACGCCCGTTCCCAGTTGGCGGATAGCATCGACAGGCGACAAAAAACCTATCATTTCGGGCGCAAACACATACATCACCAGCCCCATGAAGGCCATTACAGCCATGCCAACGCCTATCGTCATGTGGGCAAAGCTGCGGCATAACGCCTTACGGCCCGCCCCAAATGTCTGCCCGACAAGCGTCGAAGCAGCGTCGCCGATGCCGTAACCCGGCATATAGCACAGGCTTTCGGCCGTGATGGCGAACGAGTTGGCGGCGATGGCCACGTTGCCCAGCGGTGCAACGATTCGGGTAGAAACCACTTGTGCACCGCTCATCAGCACCGATTGTACAGCAACGGGCAGCGAAATCTTCAGGGCGTTCCGTATATAATCCCACACCCATACAAACCTTACCGTGTCGAGCCGGAGGGCCAGAATATGGCTCTTCCACATGGCCTGCCGGGCCATCGGCACCACCGTCACCACGTAAGCACACATGGTTCCGAGGGCCGCACCGGTTACGCCGAGGTGCAGAATATAAATAAACAGGTAGTTGAAAGCCACGTCGAGGCAGCACATCATGATGCTCAGGAAACTCGGTGTGCGCATATCGCCCGAGCTTTTCAGCATGTCGGCCATCAGGTGATAAGCCATCATGAAAGGCAGTGTAAACGAAAATACAAGAAAATATGACGAGGCCATGGGGGCTATATCGGCACCACCTTTCAGCCAGAAGGGCAGCGGCTTGTGCACGGCCACGCCTGCAAGCAACATAACAACGCTGAACACCAGACCGAAAACCAGTGCGTGGCGAAACACCTGACGGGCCCGTACAAAATCGCCAGCACCGATAAAGTGGGCCACCTGCACCGCGAAGCCTATTGCTGAAGCACTCATTACCGAGCCGACAAGCCACAGCGTGCTCTCAATTAAGCCTATCGACGCCGAGGCTGCCGAGCCTAAATGGCCCACCATGGCGGCATCAATGAAGAACATCAGCACCATCGAAATTTGGGCTAACATGGACGGAATACTAAGCTCAACAATAAGATTGAACTTTTCGCGCGTCGTCATTTCCTGCCCTTCACGTATGCAGGCCAACAGTTTTTCGGTTTTCTTACCGTTCAGCATGGGGAAAAATTAATGGCACAAAGGTAGCCATTTTTTCGCCAACAGGCAAAAAAGGCGGGGAAACCGAAGCATAGACCAGCCTCGGCCGTGATGCGGTTTAATGGTTCTTCTTATAACTTTGAACCGCCCATCCGCCCATGAACAGGCCAATGGCAAGGAGAGCGAGCACCTGATGCAGGATGCTTTGCAGACCGCCTCCGCGAATAAACACCGTGCGCATAGCATCAATGAAGTAGCTTACAGGGTTGATATAGGTTGTAAGATAAACAGCCGACGGCATAGAACGCGTTGGCGTGAAGAGCCCTGAAAGCAATAAAAGTATCACCACAAAGAACCACATCACGAGCACAGCCTGCTGCATGGTATCGGAATAGTTGGAGATAATCAGGCCGAAAGACGAAAAGAAGAGGGCCAGAAGCATGGCCAACAGATAGATGAGTGCGACGTTACCCACAGGCGTCAGGCCGTACAAGGCCCACGCTAACAGCAGGCAAACCGTCACGATAAAGAAAGCAATCAACCAGTATGGTATCAGTTTGGCCAATATAAAAGCCCATTTGCTCACGGGCGTTACGTTGATTTGCTCAATCGTTCCCGCCTCCTTTTCGCCCACAATATTCAGCGTGGGCAGGAAGCCTGTCATCATCATCATCACGATGGCAAACAGAGCGGGAATCATAAAACGTTTGAAACTGAGGTCGCGATTGAAGAGATAGAAGGTCGATACCTTCGTCTGCAGTGCCTGAACAGCGGGCATTGCGTTTGCCGTTACCATCTGTGAGAGATAAACAGAGCCAATAGAGCCTTTGGTTCCATTCACTGCATTAGCCGCAATAAGCACCTGCGGCCTATCTCCTAAGGTGAGATCGCGACTATAATGCTGTGGAATAACCACCACAATATCAGCCTCCGAGTGCTCAATATCATTAAGTGCGGCGGCGTAAGCAGGCTGTTGTCCGTGGAAAACGAAGTAATTGTTGGCTGCAATTTCATGCACCAACTGTTGCGATTGCGTGGAGCGGTCGTTGTCTACCACATCAACAACCACATTCTTCACCTCCATATTCATCACCCAAGGCATAATGCACATAACCATGATGGGGAACATAAGGATAAGCCTTGGCAGGAAAGAGTTGCGCCGAATCTGTGTGAACTCCTTTCGCAAAAGATATTTCAGTATCATAGATTCTTATTCTAATCGTTTATTAAACTTCGATAATGACAGTCCGAGCAAAGCGACAAACATACCTATCAAGACCATCATCTCGTGCAGAACCTGGTCTACTCCTACACCCATAATCATTAATTTGCGCATAGCGCTGGTATAATATCGCGTGGGAATTATTGCCGAAACATATTGCAATATCTTTGGCATCGACTCGATAGGAAATATCATTCCCGACAGCATTACGATGGGCATGAGCAACAACATGGCCGACATGAGCAAGGCTGCCAACTGGGTTTTGGCGATATTAGAGACGAGCAGGCCCAACGACAACGCCAATAAAATGTAGATTGTAGACATAACGAATATCCAAAACAGCGAGCCTTGTACGGGAACGCCGAGCACAAAGCTGGCCATGAGCAGGATAACGATAAGAATAATAAAGGCTAACACTAAATAAGGTATGACCTTGGCAACGATAATCATCAGCGGACGCACGGGCGAAACCAGCAATACTTCCATCGTTCCTTTTTCCTTTTCGCGAACAATGGATATCGATGTCATCATGGCACACACCAGCATCAGCAGGGTTCCCATGATGGCAGGGACAAAATTGTAGGCCGATTTCATCTGTGGATTGTACAATAGCCTTGTGTTTACGATGCCGCCATCTTGGTTGGCGATAACCGCACGGGCATAATTTGTCCATTGTTGTGCCATGTTGGGATCGGCGCCATCTACGATGAATTGCAGTCCCGACAGCCCACGAGCATAGCCCGATCCAAACACAATTGCCATGTCAGCCTTCTGTTCTCTAATAGCTTTTTGAGCTTCGGAAGGCGTGGCAACTACCTTCGTTATCGTAAAATTTTCTGATACAGACAGCCTGTCTACTGCCTGCTGTGTGGTGTAATCGGCATTACTCATAACTATTACCGTCCGCACATTCTTTATATCATTGGTGATGGCATAACCGAAAAGAAGCATCATGATAATGGGCATTCCAAAGAGAATGAGCATGGTACGCTTGTCTCTTACAATGTGTTTCGCCTCCTTAATAATAAATGATGTAAATTGCTTCATTGTTTATTGCTTCTTCATTTCTTAAATACAGCCGCCATAATTCTTAAATACACGCACGATATTTCTTACATATAGCCGTATGAATTAATCTGAACTTCGTGTTGCCTGTCGGGCCAAAGATGTGAAGACATGGTCCATATCGGGCTGATTTAGCTTTTGTTTCAACTCGTCTGGCGTACCGAGAGCCTTAATCTTTCCATCGACCATAATAGAGATTCGGTCGCAATATTCGGCCTCATCCATATAGTGAGTAGTCACGAATACGGTTATACCTCGCGAGGCTGCATCGTAAATCAGCTCCCAAAACTGTCGGCGTGTGGCGGGGTCAACACCGCCCGTTGGCTCGTCTAAGAACACAATGCCGGGCGAATGAAATATGCTTACTGAGAAAGCCAGCTTCTGTTTCCAACCCAAAGGCAGGCTTGAGACTAACGAATTACGATGTTCGGTGAAGTTTAAACGCTCGAGCAGCTCGTCGGTTTTGCGTTTTATCTCATCGTCGTTCATGCCGTATATGCCTGCAAATAGGCTAATATTCTCTGCCACTGTGAGGTCTTCATAGAGCGAAAACTTCTGGCTCATATAGCCAATATGCTTCTTGATCTGCTCATATTCGGTGCGAATATCATAGCCTACAACCCGTCCCGTTCCGCCTGTAGGCTGGCTAAGACCAGTAAGCATGTGCATGGCGGTGGTCTTTCCCGCCCCATTTGCACCTAAGAAACCAAAAATTTCGCCCTTCTTTACCGTAAAAGAGATGTCGTCGACAGCGCGAAATGTGCCGAAAGCCTTTACTAAATGTTCTACCTCTATTACGTTTTCTGCCGCCGCCTTTAACTTGTATTTATTATTGTGTTCAATGCCTGGAGGGTTGAAAACGTCCCTAAACTCTTTGAGAATATCGTCGGGTTGGCCAATTCCTTTAACCTTACCTGCTGATAAAAAAGCCACACGCTCGCAGCGCCTTACCTCGTCGAGATAGGGCGTTGAGGCAACAATCGTAATGTCTCTTTGCTTTAATTGCGTGAGGATTTCCCAGAATTCCTTACGACTTACTGGGTCAACTCCCGTCGTTGGTTCGTCTAAAAAGAGTAAGCTCGGCTGGTGAACCAATGCGCAACATAGGGCTAACTTCTGTTTCATACCGCCCGAAAGGGCCCCCGCTTTGCGGTCTTTGAAGGGTTCAATCTGTGAATAAATGGCTTTGATGGCATCGTAATTCTCTTCTACGGTAGTGCCAAAGAGTGTTGCAAAGAAACGTAAGTTCTCTTCTACCGTTAAGTCTTGGTAAAGCGAAAACCGGCCAGGCATGTATCCTACACGCTTTCTTATCTCATTCATTTGCCCAACAACATCGTATCCAGCAACCGTGGCCGAGCCTCCGTTAGGAAGTAACAGCGTACACAGTATGCGATACAGCGACGTCTTTCCAGCGCCATCGGGACCAATAACACCAAATATTTCGCCTTTGTTAACAGCGAAACTGACATCCTGTAACGCCTGTACCTTGCCGTATTGCTTTGAGATATGATTTACTTCTATTGCGTTCATCGGCACCATTTTAAAACTTTACCTCGCCATACATGCCAATCTTTACATAGCCATCATTTTGAAATTGTATCTTAATGGCATACACCAAGTCGGCACGTTCATCGTCTGTAACAATCGTCTTTGGCGTAAATTCTGAACGGCTCGATATCCATGTTATCACGCCATCGTAGGCTTTTTTCTGCCCTTTACCATAGTCGGCCATCACCTTTACCTTCTGTCCGAGCCTGATATTCTTCAACTGTTCGGAGGTGATATAAGCGCGAATAAACATTCTTTTCATGTTGGCAACCTTAAAAAGAGGCTTGCCAACGGCGACAAATTCGCCAGCTTCGGCATACTTTTCCAACACCGTGCCCGTGATTGGGCTCTTAATAAAGGTATGCGCTATTTGGTCATCTATCTGCGCTTGCTGTGAACGGACGCCTGCTTGCTGGGCATTTACTACTGCCTGCTGCGCGTCGATACCTTCCATTTGTGCAGTAATTCCTTTGTTTTGGTCGGCAAGGGCCGCGTTCTGACTGGCGATTTGTTCTTCGGTTGCTGCCAGTTGCTTCTTCAGAACCTGTAACTGATAGTCGATGTCATCGACCTGCTTCCGTGCAACTGCGCCGTCTTTTAACAGCTCTGTAAAGCGTTGACGCTCGCGCTGCTGATTCACTATCTGCTGTCGAATAGCGGCTACCTGCTTCTTCAAATCGAGCTGCCTACTGCTGGTTGCCTGTTTATTGGCTGCCAACTGACGCTTGTTTGCATCCAGCTGTCCGTGTGTAGCAGCGAGCTGTTCATTGTTAGTTGCCAGCTGATTACGCTTTAAGGTGAGCTGCCGGGCATCGATTTGTCCGACGGTTACTCCGTTATTCAGCACCTGTCCTTCGCTTATATTGAAGGTCTTTAGCTGCCCAGCCGACTCTGCCGACACCGTTATCTCTGTGGCTTCAAAGGTTCCTGTAGCGTCATAATCCTGCTTATCTTTCCCACACGATGCCACCATCAGGGCACCTATAGCCAATAAAAGAAGCTTTTTCATATCTGTTTGTTGTTTATTCGTTGTTGGTAAACTTTAAGTTATACATCTCTTTGAGCATATCAATCTCATGTATAGCCTGCTGCGTTTTGGCCGCATTCTCATTATTAATCTCCCTTAGCAGACTATTCACATCGATAATACCGTGTGCTAATTTCGATTCAGACGCCTTACGAATATGGGTGCGAAGGTCAATGATTTCGTCATCACACTGCATCATATTACGATACCGTTTGATGTTCTCCTTATATTGTATCTCGTCAAGATGATTGTTAAATAGGAACGACTCGCGGGCATTCTCTATCTGCTCTCGTTGCAATTTTAGCTTGGCCTTATCGTTTTTATGGGTGTAAAAGGCACCGATATTCCACGACATTTTCACACCAACGATACCGTTCAGGCTCCATTTTTGGTGCATCATATCTTCGAAAAGATTCAGTCCCGGGTAGCCATAATAGCCTTGTGCAAATAGTCCAAGGTGAGGAATTAGCTGCGCATTCAACGCCTTTTCTTGTTCGTTGGCAAGCTGTAACTGGTTATCATACAGCTTCATTTCGGGCCTTTTCTGCACCGACGACGCTGCCTCGTATACATCAGGTTTATGTAATTGGCTGACCTCAATTCCACAAAACACGCTCAACATTCGGCGTAACATCTGCTGTTGTGCCTTTAAACTCTCGTTCGTTTGCGTTACACCAAGGCGTTCCGCTTTCACGTTTTCATAGTCGCTTGTGGCTGCTGTACCGCTCTTCAGCATGGCGGCGAGTTTCTGTTCGCTCGATAATAACAGCTCTTTTACGTCGTTATTGAGCTTAATTTGCTCATCGAGGAGCAAGAGTGAGAAGTACATCTCATTGACTCTTTTTCGCACTTGATACATGTTTACGTCGTTCTGTGCCGCCTCTACTTTCCCCATCTGGCCGGCAATCTTACTCTGATGGCTGATGGCACCACCGTCGTAAAGGGTTTGTCGAACGTCAATGCCTGCGCGGTATTGGTCTTTTCTCAGCCCCTTCATGGTTAAACCCATGCGTTGTAACGCCCCTTGCATGCTCTCTGGCCATCCTGAAACATCACTCTGATAGGTGGCTTGTGCCGACATCTGCACCTGTGGCAGCCAGCCTTTACGAATGTTTTTAACCGTCAAATCGGTTGTTTTGGCTATTAAATCATACCGTTTTATAACAGGATAATTCTTTTCAGCAGCCTGCTGACACTCGTACAGGGTCTGTGCTCGTGTCGTTATGGCAAGGGCTATTAACCACAGAATCAATATCTTTCTCTTCATATCCTTTTCTTTCTATTTGCTTTTGCAAAGATAAGTGTATTATAATCAGTGTAATTACACATTACACTGAAATAATGATTATATTGTATGATTTGTAGATTATATGGCTTGTTATTCATAAATATAATGTTAATTTTACCACCAAATCGTACAATTGAGCAATATGACAGAGGCTAAAAACATCAACTCGCTATCGATGGCAAGCATTAATATCGACGAAATATTCAGGCAACCTGAGCAGGGACGTGTCATGATGAACGACGAATTCGTGCTCGTTATTGGCGGACACCTGCAAGATACTCGTTTTCTTGAAGAGGGAAAAATTTACCAAATGGTTGAACCTCGTTTGGTACTTGCCATGAAAGGGCATGCTGATATTTGTGTAAATCTTCAGGATTGTCACCTTAAACAGGGCTCAATCATGCTCCTCCCTACCGATACAATAGTTGAGATAAAAGAAATATCGGCCGATGCCCGCGTCGTAGCCATCGTGTTCAGAGACGGTATTGACCTCATAGATGAGATTGTTATTAACAGCTCTCCCGCCGATTTCGACCACCTGTTACGTATGGTTTACCTCACATGGGACGTGCTGCAGATTAAGCCATACAGAGCTAAAACCGTACAGAACCTGTTGCAAGCTATCGTCTCTGACGTTCAATACATCAACGAAATTGAGACTGAAAGCATAAAGTATGACCCTACATCACGCACCCAGAACCTTTTCATGCAGTTTAAACGATTGGTGCATCGCCATTGTACACAAGAGCGATCCATCCCCTTTTATGCCGAACAGCTCCATGTAACGCCTCATCATCTCTCGGCTATTATTAATAAAGCCAGTGGAAAGAGCGTTATGCACTGGGTGAATCGGGCAACTATTCAAGAGGCAAAAGTGCTTTTAAAGACTGATAATGCCATGGGTTACGAAATAGCCGGTCGCCTGCATTTCCCCAATGCATCGGCCTTTTCCAAATTCTTCAAACGCGAAACGGGAATGACGCCACGAGAGTATCAGGAGAAGGAAAAACAATAATGCTGGCAGCAGGCGGGGCTTTTTTCCACATCATAGCCTTTTCAGGCTTTACGGCGTCCTGCGTAATCGCTCACCGTGCAGGGCGTATTGTTTTAACGTAAGAAGCAAAAAACAAGGGCGGAACCCACGAGGGAACCGCCCTTACACTCAATAATTCATTATCTCTCAAACGCTTTCAAACTCTCTTTGCTTTCTCCGTGTAACGATTATTCAATCGCGGGGGAAATTATTGTCTATCCATTTCAGTGCCACAGCCAGGGCTGCACACATCACGTAGACGGTTGTCATGTTCAGCATTTTTTGTTTCTCCTTTCGTCCTCTATAAATGTTATCCCCGCTGGCGTAGCTGTCACAGCTGGTCGAGGCGGGCAATCTTTTCCTTAATTTTAATCTAATACCTTCACTATAGACCCTCTTATCACAAGAGGTATGCGTCTAATCAGTTACAAAATGCCACTGTAATAACTTAATCTTTACCTAACTCTTTGTCGATAATCTTGTTGCAAATTTAGGACGAAAAGGAACATGCCGCAACGCTTTGGCATGCCTTTTCGCCCTAAAAGCCTTAATTCATGATTTAAATCAAGCCCGAAAGGTCACGATGACGCGGCAAGATCCGTCTGAGACCTGCCGCGGTATGGTATGGGAATTATGCTGACACGAGCCCGCCTATCTCACAGCGCGGGCGCGGAATCGGGGCAGGGGCGCACCGGCACGGGCATAGGCAAGGAGCGTGATTTCGAACTTCAGGACCGAGTAGGCCGGAATAGTCTTGTAGTCTTTCGTGCCGTAAGCCAGCGTCCAGGGCACGTAAACATCCCACTTGTCGCCAATGTGCATGTGCTGAAGAGCCGTAGCAAAGCCGTCGGTAAGCTTTGAAACGGCCATGTGTGCCACGCCGGCGGTGGCGTCGGTAGTGCCTGCGGGCGACGTGGTATCGAAGACCAGCCCCGAGGGGTATGACGTCGACGGCAGCAGCTGACCCGTATAACGCACGCTCACCGAGTCGGAACTGATAGGGCATCCCGAGCCCGTTCCGGCCTGTTTTACGTGTACAACGATATAGCTGGTGTTGGGCACGCTGAGCGAATCTTCTATCGAATAGCTCTTCAGCAGCTTCCACGACGTGTAGCCTGCGGTGGCATGGCGCCGCGTTTCGGTATAAAGCTTGTTCCAGAAAGTCTGGTTTTTGTTCTTCCAGTCGGGGTATTCCTCCTGCGTTTCGTTCGTTTCCGAGCAGGCAGTAAACAGCAATGGCATAGCCAGCAGCATGGCAGCCACTATGGCTTGCGTGCTGCGCACCACACCTTTACCCAACTTCGAGAAATTCATTATTGTTTTCATCAGTCTACGTTTTTACCTTTCGGCTTCCCTTTAATTCTTTAATTTTTTAATCTTTTAATTTTCAGCGCAGCGTCTTTATCGCTTTGGCCAGCTTCTTCAGCACCGACGTGATGCTTACACGGTCCTCTATAATGCTGCGCAACTGGGCCACGGGAACGCGCTCCTGCTTCATCGAGTCGCGGTAACGCAAGGTTACGGTGCCGTCCTCGAGCGTCTGACCGTCTACCGTTACGCAGAACGGCGTTCCTATTGCATCCTGCCGACGGTAGCGCTTGCCGATGGAATCCTTCGCCTCGATGTGCGTGGTGAAGTGGAATTTCAGCTCATCAACAATCTCCTGTGCCTTCTCGGGCAGTCCGTCTTTGTTCACCAACGGCAGCACGGCACACTTGATGGGCGCCAGCGCCTCGGGCAAATGCAGCACCACGCGCGTCGAACCGTTCTCTAATTGCTCCTCATCATAGCTGTGGCACATGACGGAAAGGAACATGCGGTCAACGCCAATCGACGTTTCAACATCGTACGGAACATAAGCCTCGTTGGTGTCGGGGTCGAAGTAGCGCATCTTCGTGCCCGAGAATTTCTCGTGTTGCGACAGGTCGTAATCGGTACGGCTGTGTATGCCTTCCACCTCTTTGAAGCCGAAAGGCATGCGGAACTCGATGTCGGTTGCGGCGTTGGCATAGAACGCTAACTTCTCATGGTCGTGATAACGGTAGTTTTCATCGCCCATGCCGAGGGCCTCATGCCATGCCAGACGCGCCTTTTTCCAGTAGTTAAACCACTGCATTTCGGTGCCGGGCTGGCAGAAAAACTGCATCTCCATCTGCTCAAACTCGCGCATGCGGAACACAAACTGGCGGGCCACAATTTCGTTACGGAAAGCCTTTCCAATCTGTGCGATACCGAAAGGCAGCTTCTGATGCGTGGTTTTCTGCACGTTCAGAAAGTTGACAAAGATGCCCTGGGCGGTCTCCGGACGCAGGTAAACCCTGTTCGTTGCACCGGCCTGCGAACCGAATTCGGTCGAAAACATGAGGTTAAACTGGCGTACATCGGTCCAGTTTTTGGTGCCGCTTATCGGGTCGGCTATCTCTTCATCCACGATGATTTGCTTTAGCGCCTCGAGGTCGGGCCCTTGCATGGCTCTGGCATAACGCTCATGCAGGGCGTCGCGTTTGGCCTGATGTTCGAGCACGCGCGGGTTCGTGGCGCGGAATTTCGCCTCATCAAAGCTGTCGCCGAAGCGCTTGGCGGCCTTGCTTACCTCCTTGGCAATCTTCTCTTCATACCTGGCAATCTGGTCTTCGATGAGCACATCGGCGCGGTATCGCTTCTTCGAATCGCGGTTATCTATCAGTGGATCGTTGAAGGCATCGACGTGGCCCGAGGCCTTCCACACCGTAGGGTTCATGAAAATAGCGGCATCGATGCCCACGATATTGTTGTGCAGCAGAACCATCGAGTCCCACCAGTATTTCTTGATATTGTTTTTCAGCTCCACGCCGTTGGGGCCATAGTCGTAAACTGCCGCCAGACCGTCGGGGTAAATATCCGAACTTGGGAACACGAATCCGTATTCCTTACAGTGACTTACAATCTTCTTGAAATTGTCTTCTGCCATGTTTCTTATCTTGTTTTTTGAGTGCCGGCGAAGCTAAAACGTGCTTCACCCCACCGCATTATTCTTTCCTTATTGGTATAATTCGGTGGCAAAGATACTATATTTTTTTAGGAAAACGGCGTAAAGCCGGCTAATCTTTAGCTTTCGTTACCTTATTTGCCCCGTCTGTTACAGCACCGCCGCCGCCCGTGCTATCTGTTTTAATCGGGCCGAAAGGGTTTTATCGGTGCGTGCCGACTGGATATTGTATTTGAGTTGCAGCCTCATCAGAGCCTCTGCCGGAACGCCGAGGGCGGCCTCAAACACCAGCGCCGAGGTGGTAGTCAGCGGCCGGCGTCCGTTCAAAATCTCGTTCAGCACCGAATATCCCATGCCTATGCTGTCGGCAAACTTACGTTGCGATATTCCCCTGGCTTCGAGTTCGTCTTTCAAAACCTCCCCGGGGTGGGTAGCATAATGCCCATAACCTAAACCTGCCATATCAGTTTTATTTATAATGGTTTGACAAATCCAGAATATTGCAGATGGTAACCTGCGGTTCCTTACCTGTTGCCTCCGAACGGAACTCAATGCGATACTGGTCGTTTACCCGTACCGACTCGCGCCCTTTCTTGTCGCCCTGCAGCGCCTCATAGTGCAGAGAGGCGAAGCGATAGAGGTCTTCCGTCGTATCGAGAGCCTCCAGAAGGTTCAGCACCTTGATATATTTCCGCACTATCTGCGGTTGGAAACGATGCTTCTTGTCACGGGTTTTACCCTCGTAGAACAGGTCACGCAAGTAGTCTTGTTCAAAGATTATTTCCATCCTTGCATCTTCTTTGCTGCAAATATAATCATTATTTTCGAATATTCGCGGTTTATGCGAAGAAAAGTTGTTATGCAGGGGGTAGGAGAATCTTATAAAGGCGTCAGGAGTGAAGGGGTTAAAGGAGAAGAAGGCATTACCGCGGCGCGATCCCACTATGCCGTTTTGTTGTCGGCTTGCCGGTATCAGATTGTAGGGCGGCCCCGCTGGGGTCGGTTCAAGACTGCCGATTTATACCCTGCATCACCCGCTGCGCGGGATGATACAGGGTTATGGAAAGGTGAAGTCTCCGACTTCATGATACGCAGTTTGAGTTGTAGGAGGATAAAGCTACCAGCCTCATGATACGCCGAATGGATTGTAAAAAGGTTCTGACACCCTAACTTAGAGGGCGCAGGCACGCCAATCAGGAAGTACAAGAACATCAATCAAGGGTCGCAGACGCACCAATCAGGAGGCACGAACTAACCCTATCCGCTACATCTTTAGGATGATGTTTCTTATGTCTTTTTATCTGGAAGCGCGTGTCTTTAATTCCGGGGACAACGGTCTGCAAGCCTGGTAAACCATGTAGGCGGGCCCGGGGACGAGGGTCGGAAAACATAAAACTGCCGGCCGACAGGTCTGGAGAAATCATGTTTTTGCAGGCACTCGTAACCCGCTGTGTATCAGTGCGCCGGAGATTCGGCCGTACACCTGTTGTCTTTACGTCGTAAAGGCAAAACGATTACGTCGTAAAGGCGGAACGATTACGATGTAAAGGGTCGGCGATTACGGCGTAAAGGCGACGCGATTACGGCGTAAAGGGAAAGGGCGTGTGTCGTCGGGCGCCGAAAGATTTGGAATTTCAGGAAACTTTACGTATCTTTGCATACGCCATCGGCAAACGCGATGGATTACGGACTAACGCATAATTACCCATGTCAGAAGACATTAACAACGGCAACGACAAGGATATCCGCGACGACGAGGAGCTGCAACAGCAGGACGACGACCTCGCCACGGACGAACACTCGGACTATACTCCCGCCGACCGCTTTGACGCATCGGCCGTGCATCACCTCTCGGGGATGTACAAGAACTGGTTTCTCGACTACGCCTCGTACGTCATTCTGGAGCGCGCCGTGCCCCATATCGAGGACGGTCTGAAGCCTGTTCAGCGGCGCATCCTGCACACCATGAAGCGCATGGACGACGGCCGGTACAACAAAGTAGCCAACGTGGTGGGCGAGACGATGAAGTTTCATCCGCACGGCGACGCATCAATAGGCGACGCCCTTGTGCAGCTGGGGCAGAAGGATTTGCTCATCGACACGCAGGGAAACTGGGGTAATCTGCTCACGGGCGACCGCGCGGCGGCCCCGCGTTACATCGAAGCGAGGCTGTCGAAATTTGCCCTCGAAACCGTCTTCAACCCGAAGACGACCGACTGGCAGCTCTCATACGACGGCCGAAACAAGGAGCCGGTGACGCTGCCCGTGAAGTTTCCGCTGCTGCTTGCGCAGGGGGCAGAGGGCATCGCCGTGGGCTTATCGTCGAAGGTGTTGCCCCATAACTTCTGCGAATTGTGCGAGGCAGCCGTCCACTATCTGCGCGGAGAGGAGTTTCATCTCTATCCCGACTTCCCCACCGGAGGGGCCATTGACGTGGCGAAATACAACGACGGGCAGCGCGGCGGCGTAGTGCGCGTGAGGGCAAAGATTGAGAAACTCGACCCGCGCACGCTTGTCATCCGCGAAGTGCCCTTCTCAAAAACCGCGGCCTCGCTGCAGGAATCGATTACGAAAGCCATCGAAAAGGGTAAGATAAAAGCCCGTAAGGTCATTGACATGACGGCGCGCGAGGTGGAAATTCAGGTGCAGCTGGCACCCGGAGTATCGTCTGACAAGACCATCGATGCGCTGTATGCGTTTACCGACTGCGAAATAAACATCTCGCCCAACTGCTGCGTTATCGAAGACGACCGGCCGCAATTCCTTACCGTGGGCGACGTGCTGCGCCATTCCACCGACCGTACGATGGGCCTCCTGCGCAAGGAACTGCTCATTCGCAAGGGCGAGCTGGAGGAGCAATTGTTCTTTGCCTCGCTTGAGCGCATATTCATAGAGGAGCGCATGTACAAGGAAAAGCGATTCGAACAAGCCGCCGACCAGAAGGCCGTTCTGAAATTCCTTGACGAACAGTTTGCCCCGCACAAGGAGACGTTCATACGTCCCGTAACTGACGATGACTACTTACGCCTGCTCGAAATCAAGATGCAGCGCATCCTTAAATATAATAAGGAGAAGGCCGACAAGCTCATGGCGGCTATCAAAGCCGAGATAAAGGGTATTAAACACGACCTGAACCACATGACCGATGTAACCGTTGCATGGTACGAACACCTGCTGCAGACCTACGGTGCAGCCCACCCGAGGCTGACCGAAATACGCAGTTTCGATACCATCGACACGGCAAAGGTGGCCGAAGCCAACGAGAAACTTTACATCAATCGCCAGGACGGGTTTATCGGAACCGGATTGAAAAAGGACGAATTTGTGTGCAACTGCTCCGACCTCGACGATGTCATCATCTTCTACCGCGACGGTAAATACAAGGTGATTCGCGTGGCCGACAAGATATTCGTCGGCAAGAACATCCTGTGGCTGCAGGTGTTCAAGAAGAACGACAGCCGCACCATATACAACGCTGTCTACCGCGACGGCAAGGGCGGACCGTGTTATATCAAGCGCTTTAACGTGACCAGCATGACCCGCGACCGCGAATACGACCTCACGAAAGGCACGCCGGGTTCACGCGTTCTTTACTTCACGGCCAACCCCAACGGCGAAGCCGAGGTGATAAAAGTGACGCTTGACGTTGACCCAGGGAAGAAAAAGCAAAATATTTTCCTCGAAAAAGACTTCTCTGACATCAGTATCAAAGGACGCACGGCGCAGGGAAACCTGCTCACGCGCAAAGGCGTGCACCGCGTTGCACTGAAGAGCCACGGACGCTCGACGCTGGGCGGACGAAAGGTTTGGTACGACGCCGATGTGCGACGCCTCAACTATGAAGACCGCGGACGCCTGTTGGGCGAATTCAACGACGGCGACAGCATACTCGTTATACTCAATAACGGCGACTTCTACACCACCAATTTCGATCTCAACAACCACTTTGAAGACAACATCCGTACGATTGAAAAGTGGGATGCCGACAAGGTATGGACGGCCGTAATCTTCGATGCCGACAACCACAATTACCCCTATCTGAAGCGCTTCCAGATGGAAGCCTCGAAGCGTCCGCAGAATTATGTAGGCGACAATGAGGCGAGCCGTCAGGCCCTTCTCACCGATACCGTTTACCCCCGATTGCTGATAACGTTCGGCGGTTCCGACGCAACGCGCGCCCCCCTGGAGGTTGATGCCGAGAGCTTCGTGGGCGTCAAGGGCTTCAAGGCCAAGGGAAAGCGCCTCACTACGTGGCAGGTAGAGCGCATAGAAGAGATTGAACCGCTGCGCCATCCTGAGCCTGAGCCGGCGCCCGAAGAGAATAGCGATGATGCCTCTACGGAAGAGGAGAACCTCGACCCCGATGCCGGCAAGAGTCGGCAACAGGTGATTGATGAGATAACAGGCCAGCTATCATTGTTCCCCGATGACGACGTGCAGAAGTAAAACCACCACACGGGCCGTGCTTTGCGGCTTGTGCCTTTTCGTGTTTACAGCGGCGAGGTCGCAAACCTGCGGCACCGCATGCGACACGTTGCGGTCTCTGACCGAGCTGCTGCAGATGCACGGGGGCTGCATTGCCAACGTTTCGCCCACATTCAAAGCCACCGAACACCGCGGCATGCTGATGGCAGGGACCGTAAACAGCCTCGACACCTACCTCTCTCCACTTACTTATCGCGGCACCGAACTGCGCTTCACGAGCCAGACCGTGCACAACAGGCCCGAGCGAAACTGGACGCATACGCTCACCCACGGGCTGCGACTGGCGCGCGAAACCATGCGCACGAACGACGGTGTACGCCTCGAAGGCGGCTACGATTTCAGCTATTCGTGGCAACGTAAAATCATGAACAAGTCAGTAGGATATTGGGGACGCCTCGTGGTGACGGCGGGCGGAGGCGTCGATGCCACCGTGGGCTTCCGCTATAATGCGCAGAACAGCAACAACCCCGCGCAGGCCGAAGCCGCCCTTTGCTTCACACCCGTCATGGCTGCCGACTGGCGTTTCTTTCTGGTAAGCCCGAAAAGCCAGCGCCGTCACGCGCTTGGCGTGCGCTACGAAGCCGCTGTTCCGTTCGTGGGCGTGATGTTTTCGCCCGCCTTCGGCCAAAGCTACTACGAGATTTTCTCACGCGGAAACTACGACCATAACCTGTGCCCCGTGTGGGTGGGCAACGCACCGTCGTTGCGCCAGCGCCTGCTTTTCACGTTCCCGCTGATAGGGAAGCGGCTCTTCGCGGGTTACGAGGGCGACATCCGGCAGGCCCGCGTTAACGACATTAAATACCATCGATACACCCATGCCGCCGTCTTGGGCTGGCAATGGTGAAATCTTTCAAACATGACAAAAGCCTTTTCTTCTCTTCGCCACGCCGTCATGGGCACCTGCCTGCTGTTGACAGCCCTGTTGCTGCCGTCGGCATGCATCACCGAACCCGAGTATAACGACTCACCGCGAGGCAATTTCGAGGCCCTGTGGAAGATTATGGACGAACACTATTGTTTCTTCCGCGAGAAACAAATCAGCTGGGACAGCATCCACCGTGTGTACGCACCGCGCTTCAACGACGCCATGACCGACAAGCAACAGTTTGAGGTTCTGGCCGACATGCTGGCCGAACTGCGCGACGGGCACGTCAATCTTACCTCGCCTTTCAACGTGGCCCGCTACTGGGCTTTCCACGAAAGCTACCCCTCTAATTACAGCGACACCCTCACGCGGCGCTATCTCGGCACCGACTATCAGATTGCCTCCGGACTGAAATACCGCATCCTTGACGACAACATAGGCTACATTCGCTGTGAGAGTTTTCAGAACGGTATAGGCGACGGCAACCTCGACGAGATTCTTCTTGCGCTGCAACCCTGCACCGCCCTTATCATCGACCTGCGCAACAACGGCGGCGGACTCATCACATCGGCCGAGAAACTGGCAGCCCGATTTACCAACAAGCCCCTTGACGTGGGCTTTCTGCGCCACAAGACAGGGCGTGCGCACGACGCGTTTTCGGCCTTGGAGCGGCAGACTTTGCGCCCTGCGCGCGGCATCAGATGGCAGAAACGCGTGGCGGTGCTGACGAACCGAATGGTGTTTTCGGCTGCCAACGAGTTTGTAAAATATATGAAATGCTGCCCCCTCGCCACCATTGTGGGCGACCGCACGGGCGGCGGCGCGGGGCTTCCGTTCTCATCAGAGCTGCCCAATGGGTGGAACGTGCGCTTTTCGGCCTGCCCTATGTTCGACCGTGAAGGCCACAGCACCGAGGACGGCATTGTGCCCGATGTAAGCGTCGGCCTCACTGATGCCGACTTCGCACGCGGTCGCGACACCATCATCGAAACGGCACGACAGCTGCTGAAGCTGGGAAAGATTTAGGAGACAGAAGGTAAGGAAGAGTAAAAAAGTAAAAGATTAAAAAGGTAAAAAGGCTTCGTGCCCCCCTGGAAATACAGGAATTAAGGAGTACGAAAGAGCTAAAAAGTCAGAGGGAGTTAAGGCAAAACTCCAACCTTACCCTTTTCCGACAATATCGTGAAGCAGGCATTCGGCTTAACTCCTTAACTTCCTTTAACTCCTTAACTCCTGCGAAAAACTCTCCCGCTTTCTAAAAACGTCTACAAAGCCGTGAAAGCCGCTACGTAACCAAAGATGATTCCCGGCAAATTGGCAATGACGATAGGCCAGTCGCGCTTCTCCTTGAAGAATCCGTATGCCACCCACAGCGTACAGTTTATGCCTGCCATAAACGGCTGTATAAACGTTCCCTTGTGTCCTGCCAGATTGTTTTGAATCTGTGGAAAATAAAAAACATACATCAGTATCGATGTCACCATGCCGACCCAACCCATGGAGCCGAAAAACTTTTCTTTTGTCATAGCAGTCTTCCTTTTTGTTAGTGGATAAATCAAAGATAAATAAAAACTGGAAAGAAAAAGATAAAGTATGGACAAAATCCTTCCACTTACACCTATGTCAGGTTTATTGCGCCATATTCTCACAAAAAAATACCATACTTATTCTGAGCACAATATATATGTAATTTCCCCTTAGTCAAAGTCAATATATTGATTTTTAAAGAAATCCTCAATCTCTTTCACCAGTGAAGGATTTCTTGATAAGGAGAGATTGTTTATCAATAGATATGCACTCTTTTCTTTATTCTCCTTATGAAAAAAGTGTTTGTCACTAAAATATGTGGCGATAATTGTAGTATATACTTTATACCTTTTTGTTTCACTTATATCTTCGTCTACACCGTTTGCTCCGACAAAACCAAATGAAGCCGTAGGATTTGCTTTATAAATACTCAACATGATGTTGATACAAGTATAAATAACTCGTCTCGGTTCGCGCGTATTTGTAAGTTTCCTATATTTGTATTTTGAGTTTTGCCAAGCCTTTGGATAGAACTTTACAGCAAATACTTCGTGTTCATATTGTTCTACAAGTACGATATACCATAAGTTAGATTTCGTAGATTTGAACTTATACCAGATATTTTTTATATGTCCTTCTTTGTTAATACCCTCATTCATTATGAATTGGAAGGGGTAAGAGTCTGGAATAAAACTCACAACAAATAAGGATATACAGGTACTCTCCTTTTCTGAAGCTCACCCTTAGACACGTCTGACAGCACAAAATCGTTCTTCCTTATCTGCGTGCTATCTTGCTGTTTTAACCTAAGGTTTCCCATAACTTTTTAATTATTAGTTGATAACCTTCATTACTAACGTTGCAAATTTAGCCAAATTAACGCCTTCGTCCAAATAAAATGGCTTAAATTATGTAAACTGTTTATCTAAACGGAATACGCAATCTATACTATCAACATATCAACAAACAACCAGAACACACAAAAAAGAAAGCACGTATACGGCTAAAGTCATCAACATTCTCTCTTCGTATATCTTACTAATATTGCCATAGATCAAGATTCTCAACCCATAATGCTGTAGAAACTCATCATGTAGAGACCGCATTTTCGCTCCGTATGGGTGAGGCATATAAAGAAAGCGGGGGAAGCAATGCTTCCCCCGCTTTATGCTTTACTCGCCCCAGAGGGCAGATGTGCCGCATGCTTCGCGGCTTCCGCCGCCAACGGCATCAACATCGTCGCAATCAGAAAACTCGTCCAGACAGCCCTGCTTAGCCTGACCGCCTCCACCGGGACCAGGACCAGGGCCTATGGGAACGGAAAGGCAGACGAAGCCTTCTGACTTCAAGATAACAGTTTTAGACATAGGGTGTACATATGTTCTTCTTTTCATTATTGGTTCCTCCTTGTTATTATAGTTTATAGAACTTCTTGCCATTGACAATATAAATCTGACCCGACTTCAGTTGATTATAGTCGTGACCCATGCGCAGACCGTCCACCGAATAGAACTCGTAGCGGCCGCTCCGTATGTCGGCTTCGGTGGCTTTCTCCAGCCGGTTGATATCCGTTGCCGTACCATCATGCAGCACCATGAGGAAGCTCTTGGCCGGAACTGCACCTGTGGGGCTGACAATAAAACTGCGGAAAGGCGCTATGAAGTCGTTCTGCACACCGTTCTGTACGGCCCACCACTTGTTACCGTTCAGGTAATAGGCTTTCTTG
This sequence comes from Prevotella sp., assembly GCA_013333935.1. GTDB lineage: Bacteria > Bacteroidota > Bacteroidia > Bacteroidales > Bacteroidaceae > Prevotella. The sequence continues at coordinate 71,371 of JABCNV010000020.1, forward strand.
TCGTAGGCCTGTGCGTTGTCAATGCGCTCGGTGGTGCCGTAGAATTTCCAGTCGGCATCAGTAGTAGCCATAACAGAAGATGTTTCTATATCAGGTGTCACGGGCACCTGAACGTTGTGCATAACGGGCAACTGGTGGCTCTGGCCGTCGGTAATCTGTACCAGATAAGGATGATTGGCCTCGAGACGGGTTCCGGCGGGCAGCGGGTCGAAATGGAAAGCTTTATTGCCGTCTGCATCAAGCCCTTTGAGCCTGAGGGCATAAGCTGTCATGCCGTCGGGCAGGTCGGTAGGGTAAGGCAAGTAGAGAGTGCTCACGCTTATGCCATTGGTATTAGAGAAGACGCGGTCGCATTGTGCAGTCTCAGCCGTAAAAGCATAGGGGATGCGATAGCTGTAGGCATCGTAGACTTTGAAGACCTTGCACTTGCTTTTGTAAATGATGTTGTCTTCCTCGGCGTTGAACTTAGTCTCTTCTGCTGCATCCTGGAGGTAAACAAGGGTGTGATTCATCAAACCACTGTAAGGACAGAAAATCGTATTCCGGTTCCACATTCCATAGTAACTGGTAACACCGACAGTAGCCTTGGTTAAATCTATATACCGCGCATTCGTACATCCGGAAACAGGATTTTGATAGTGCATGCCAAAATCCACGCCCCATGTGATATATTCTATACCAGTACAGTTTTCGAACTCATTACCATAGTAAATATGCTCGACATGATCGGGAATTTTTAATTCACCTTTTAAGCCTGTGCAATTGCGGAAAGCAGCCTGCTGTATATACTTCAAATTATCAGGAAGTATTAGCTTTGTTGCACCTGTGTAATTTTCAAAGGCACTTCCACCAATGTCGTCCACGGTGTATGTCTTCGTACCGTCGCTCACAGTTGATGGAATATTCAGCACACCGACAAAAGCCGCCGCACCTAAAGTTTCACCTTTAATTGTAGCCTTATCACCATCAGCCCACACACTACATTTCCATGTTACACCATTAGCGGTGTAGGTAAAGTCCCTCCAATCGCCAAACATGGTAGCGGGTAATAACGTTGCTATCAACAGCAACGTGAGTTTAATTTTCTTCGTCATATTCTTTTTATTTTATCGTAAATGTTTACCTTTTATTAAATCGACATTATTCTTCCTTTGCCAAAGTTGGTAAAAGGATATAGAAAAGCACACAAAGGGACTATGACAAGCCCTTTGTCTATTGTGGATACGGCACGCTTCCCGCGCTCGTATTATTAAATAATGAGGAAAACTTTCCTAAACCGTCAGAATGGCTTCTATGGTTTACTTGTGTGTGTGTGTGTGTGTGTGTGTGTGTGTTAGCAAAATATCCGGAACAGCCAAAGAAAAAGTGTTAAAAGATACAGAAAAACACAGGTTTTCTTGCATCGATTTACTGTCTTTATATAACGTTGCTAAACTCTTCACGGTGGCAAAAGTACAAAGAAAGATTAAAAAAACAAAAGACTAAAAGATTAAAAAAGATTAAAACGAAAAGGGAAGCGGCTGAATATCAGGCAGGAAAGTAAAACATTATGCTGTATGGGACTTCATCTGCTATGCTCCGAACCCCCACTATACAAGGCTTTTTTCTTCTTCAAGGTTATTGTTTCTGTACCGGATAATGTTAAAATAAGACAGAGGGGAAACAAAAACTCCCTCGCCCGTCAGTGGGGCGAGGAAGTTGAAGAGAAAGGTTACGGGCGAGGCCCGCAAGTGTAAGTGCTTGCAATTGCCTTATTGCAGGCAGACAAAGCAGCTGTTAACCCCTGCTTCAAACCTCGTCGTAGGCGGGCGAGACTGCCGACAAACCCGGCTTCAAACCTTGTCATGGGAGGGCTCCGCTGCAGTCGGAGCCGTGCCCGTGGATAATTATTGTCCGGCAACCCGCCCGCCATCGCATACGCCGCCGGCTTTTATCGGCACGACGTTAGGCCGAAGGTGGCACCGAGGGCCGTGAGCACGCTGATGAGCGTCTGCACTACAAACTTCCAGATTTCCTTGCGTTTCATGGTATTTTCTTTAAGATTAAACATGTGAGGGCGTATTAATGCCCTGCGGGAGGGACCGGTGCTTCGGGTGTTTTTCCGGCTTTCTTCTTCCCGTCGGTGAGCTCCTTGGCCGTGATGCCTTCAAGCAGCGACTTTACGAACGAGCTTGTTCGGTGGCCCTTGGCGTTGTAACCCTTGGGCACGAAGCGCGATTCGGGCGTGTAAACGATGTGGTAGCCCTTGATGTTGGCCAGCGTGAAGCTGTCACTCTTCTCCGTGAGGTTGGTGCGAAGCCCTACCTTGAAGGCGCCTACGCCGTCGAGAACCACGCGCTGCGAGTTCTGCAGATGAACGCTCATCTGGCGCGAAAGCTCGGTGAGAACGGCCAGAACGTCGGCATAGGTGACGGTGGTAGAGTGAGAAATCTCGGTGGCAAGCTCCTTGGTGCTCACCTCGTCGAAGATGACCGCGCGGCCGTACCACTTGCCGAAATTGGCAGTTCCGCGCATCTTGTTCTGTACAATACGATAACGAATACTCATAGTGTTTTTCTTTTAATGGTTAAATAATTAGATTAATGTAAGGTCAAACGTTTCAAACTTGGATCCTTGTCTTCCTCTGAATGACTGATGCAAAGATAGCGTGCCTCGGCAGATGATACAACACCTGCCTGCGTACCTTTTTGAAAAAAGCGAAAAAACGCTTCCTCCGGCGTGCCGAAGGTCCCTTTCCTCGCCTGCCGACGCCCTGCCCTGCCCCGCCGTCGGCCTACACCTTATTATAATATTATAGGACGGTTCAGGATAAGTTTTGTATGAAAACTGCTCCGGCGGCCTTGATTTTCCTATATTACAGGCAGTGGCTCGGGCTTATTCTCAAACGTTCTTAGCCCTGACCGGCGTATATATGCATAAGTTGCATATAGCACGCTCTCCATTTGCATGTACAGACTGCAAATGGAGAGCGTGTTCCCAAAATGCCTGTTATTTCAACCGTTCAAGCAGGCGGGCGAGGTTGTCAAGCCGGCGAGGATCAACTTCCAGCTCAAGCAGATTGCCGTCTCGATTGAAGAGTTTGTAGGTAGGAAAGGAGCGAACGCCAAGATAGCGCTCAACAGCTGCCTGTTGTTCATCGGGCAGGTTATAGTGAGCCACATTGTCGCCGCTTACATTATACTCCTTGATAACGTTCTTCCATGAATCCTGAGGGCTGCGGCTGGCCAAATAGAGATATTGAATATCGTAATCCTTCAGGCGGGCGTACTGTTCTGTAGAATGTGAGAGTGCTTTCTTGCAGGGAGTACACCACGTGCCCCAGATGTCAAGAAGCACAAACTTTCCCTTGTAGGGTTCGAGTATTTTCTTCAACAGAGCCTCGCCTTCGCTGAGGTTGGCGAGATTGTCGGACGATTTGAGAACGAGCTTGTTGAATTCGCGGTTCTCAATGGCAAGATAGTGGTTGTTCTGCCTTTCTGCATGCTCCACGACAATCGGGTTGGCGGTTAATGCTTTCAGCGTGTCTAAAACCTCGGAGGGAATTGACGTGCGCTTGTTGTCCATCTCCTCGCTCACCTTCTGCATGAGCCAGATATCTTTTACTACCTGGTCGGCATTCAGCGAGTCGAGCTTGTGCAGATGGGATTTCATTCGGGCGACGAGTGCCTTTCCGTCGACAGTTTTTTGGGGTTCAGTGCCATTGATGTAAGAAACAGCCTGTCTGTCCGTCACGTCACCAAGATAGTCGCGCAGGAAACTACGGAAGTCGCGGTGCAGCGTGTAAGGCTGTTCCCTCTTTATCCAAAAGTTGTCGTAGTCATACTTGCTCGCATTGTCCGGAAGTGTGAAATCAGGAGCACTAAAGCGAGCCTGTCCGAAATTACGTGCCTGCTGCCACAGCACATTTCCCCTCTGGTATTTACAGAAGCGGGTGGAAAGCGTAGGGTGCAGATTGCAAAGCTTGTCAATAGCCGTATATTGGGCTTTTATAAGACTGTCGGTCGAAGCAATGAATCGGGCAAAGTCCTCGCCCCGTTCCATGCGCACGGATTCCCATCCGAGGGGATATTTGAAGAGTTCGTTCTGCAAGCGGCAGTCTTCGCCCATGAAGTAACGCCGACCCTCCTTGAAGTCGTAGAGCATGAAGTAGGTCTTTCCGGGCTCAAACATCGTACGAACGAAGCTTCGCTTCCAGTCGCAGAAAAACTCGGTGCTGTTCAATACTGGAATTTTCACAGTAAAGCGTCCCATACTGTCCAGACTGGCGTAGGCCGACTGCTGACTGTCCGTGAACAGATTGGAATAACCAAACTCAAAGACCTTTTCTTTCCTGAACGCAGCCGGCATGTCCTTTATCCAGCCCACGACAGTCACCGTGTCTGCCCTGTATCCGTTGTCGGCAAATTCCCCGCGTGTGTCTTTCAGAGGGTAGTCGGGCAGAAAGCGGCTCGTAATCATAGAGTAGACGGCCTTTTCGCCGCCAATCTCTATCAGGCGTTTCCCTTTCCTGTCCTTGCCTATCCTTACGCTCAATTCCCTGCCGGCATTCTGCATCACGATTTTTGCCCCGCCTGTAGCACGGTTCAGCCTACACTCCCTATAATTCCAGAACTTGCAATCGTATATGGCACAGTCATCAAAGAAAGCTATCTTCCAGTTGCCTTCTTCGTCACGCCAATAGGAGGGGAACAATTGCTTCCGCCGCTCCTCCACAGGCTTGATGCCTTTTATTTGGAAAGCACCGTCGCCGTCGCCCTCAATAAAGTCGACCGACTGCGTGCCTTTCGGCAGGGGTGGGAAATGAAACGCCATCCTGAGCTTGCCGTCCTTGTTCGTCTGCACATACTTGTTCGGCTCAATGCCGTCAGCAGAGACAAAGGGATAGCGCTGCCCGCCCACTTTCAGGTAAGTGCCGCCAGCGAACCGGAAACGGTAGTCGGGATAGTCAGACCGCAGGCTCGCGGTGATATACACTATCGTTTCTGTTTCTTTCAGTTCCACCCTGGTAACGTCGAGTGCCAAGGTGAAGAACCCGTCGCCGTAGCTGGTTCCATACTCAGTGGTGGGATTCTCCCACACAATAGTTTTCTTCTTCGCCTGCCCCACCATTGCGATGATGGCAAGCAAAATGGTAATAAATGTTTTCTTGTTCATTGCTTATTTTTTACCGAGTCACAATAAGACTGATAAAAAAGTGGAGCTGAAACATTGTTTATTTTTCCTTCTTTATATACGCTATTGCATATATACAATAAGTCATCAATGTTTCTATGTAGTTCCATAATTCTTCTTGTAAGATTATTTGTGGCAAACATACGCTTCATGAAAATGGCAGAAAGTTGAGCCGGTAGTTTATATACCCATAATTCATTTCTGTAATATTTCATATCAATACCGCGTGAAGCAGCTATTTTTGTTGTCTCACGAATAGTTTTAATCGTAGTTGCCAATAGCTTTAGAGAATTCATAAGTTTATGAACTGATGTTATACTGTCATTTATGTCTCCATTTTTCCCTATGACTGAGATAACTGCAGCGTTGATAGCCATGTGTATCCATATCCATTCCAACATGTCATAAGGCTTCTCAAGTTTAATGTCAGAGGACTTAAATAGATTGCAAATAGTCTCATAATTTGATATGGTTGTCTTATTTTTAGACTCTATCATGAAATGATTGAATAAACAACAATCAAGTTCAGCTTCAGTAGCAAGCTCTTCTTTTTTTATCTTTATGCAACCTCCAGCAACGGGAAAGCCTAAGATATAATCATATCCTTGCATAATTTTATCAAGATATTGCTTGTCATACCATAGATTACAGCATAAG
>JABCNV010000042.1 GCA_013333935.1 Prevotella sp.
GAAAAACGCGGCTGAACCTGCTGTCAAAAGCACCGCAACCAATAGTTTACTTGCTAAGTTTTTCATTTTGTTTCTAATTATTGTTTGAATTAATTATTGTGCTTAAACACTGTTTTCTGTCTGTTATCAATCTGCAACCCAAGCCTTATGCCGTCAGAATTTCAACTTAACTTCGGCACCAAAATAGGTATCAGGGTGCAGCTTGCTTTTGTCACCTGTGTTCGGATTAATATGATACTTACGCATATTCAGGAAGTTATTGGCCATAAATGAGAGCTCAGCCACGCGTCCCAGCTCCTTGGTGAAGCGGAAATTCAGCATTGCCCACGGACTGATTTTGTCGGCCTTGAAAGCATAAAGCTGGTATCTGGCGGCCAATAAACGATATCGAGGGTCGTCTTCAAAGGCCTTCTGCCAGTCAGTCCACTGCGCCTGGCGGTTATAGAAACCCGACGGAGACACCACATAATGCGTGCCATCAGTAGAAAGATGATAAAGAGGAGTGCCCTTTTTATCCTCATATATTATGCGCATGCGCTCGTGCCATACCACCTGTAACGTCGTTGTGAATATCATTTTTACCTGTGGAATGTGGGTAATAAAGCGGAAATTGGTGTTCACACGGTCGCTAATGGTACCGTATCCGGCAGGCAGAACCGATACATAATCATAGTCCTTTCGGACATTGTTAAGCGACGAAGTCTCCGACTTGCGCTTGATATGGAACCACGCACCGTCTACATTGAGCGACGTGCGCAGCGGAGCAAATGTCCCGAAGTCCCACGAATATTCTATTCCGTGCTTATCAGTGCGGCTGTTGTTCATCGGACGGCCCCAGGTTACTATCTCATTTCCCCGCGTGATGGCAGCAGTATGCGCCGTCCCGCCATACATATAGTTCACCACCCCAGGGGTGTAACGCAGATCTGATGCGCCCACAGGCACGTTGTATATGTTATAATTGAGCCACTCCAACTGCCCGCTAAAGCCCAGCTCATGGCTGTGACGCTCGTTGAAGAACGTTACATACCCTTTCATTTTACCTATCCGGGCATTGACTCCTATCTCCCATTTGGTGCTCCGTGCCGGTTTGAGGTTCGGATTCTGCGTGTCTGAGATCACCTTCGTTGTCATGACAGCCAGTGATGAATTCTCGCCGATGCCACCCTGATAGCTTAGGCTGTTGCTGTCGAAATAGGCATTGTCAGGATAAAGATACAGCAGCGTGGGCATCTTGTTAGATATGCCAAAACCGCCACTTATGGCCAGCTTGTCGAACAAACTGTTGTTTTTCTTCGTGAGAAAAGCATATTCAAGGTTGGTACGGGGCTCGGCAACAAACATCGAACCCCGCTTTGCTTTCTCCTTATTTAAAAAGAGATTGCTGACGCGCACGCCGACAGCGAACTGCAATGACGTCGTACCGACGTGCAAAGTAGAGTTGTCTTCGACGAACACTGACAGCGTCTGCATGGCCGGAATATCACGATACGACCGTGGACGAAGCGTCTGCGCGCTGCCTGCCTGCGGCGGATTGCTCATGTCAAACGTCAGTCCACGACCGTTGTTTCCGTCTAAACGATAGTCGAAGCCCAGCTTGATGTTCGTGAAATTACGGCTGTTGAGCTGTACGTACTTATTCGTCTTGACCTGCGCATAAAGGTTATAGGGCTTGCCCTCAATGCGGTAATCGCTGTAGTAAGCCTTCGTCAGGAACTGTGCCCGAGCCTCACCGCTCATCATGCTGTTGGTGACAACACCGTCAGGATTCGCCACCCAGTCGTGGTGTGTATCGAGCATTCGTGCTACCTGTGCAGAGAAATCATAGTCGATGGCCGTCAGGAAGTTGTTCATCCTTATATTGCCACGAACCGACAAACGGCCGCCAACGTTCTCGTTTCTGTAGTTAAGCTGCAACTGCTGCAGCTGTAAATCACGTTTATACGTGTTGATATTGCTGTAGAACGAGCCGCTTACGTTGAACGTTATAGGGTGTGCACCGGTGCTGTTGAAGATGTTGGAGTAGCCTGCCGAGACCGTAATGCGGTCGTAACCCTGATAGCGTTTGCGCACGTCGGCATACGATTGTGACCAGTCTATGCCCGCATTCACCGTTCCGCCATGCTTGAGACGGAAACCCTTTCCGACGTAAGCCAGTTTGGAAAACGGGTCAGCTTTGAGCTTCACTTCAAGCGGACTGCGTCCCGCCTTGGTCTTGATGATAACCACGCCGGAGGTTAAATTGCCATACTCTACACCAGGGATACCGCGTATTACCTCTACCGACTCAATGTTATCAGCCCCTACCGTGCGCAGGTCTACGCCGCGACCGGCCGTGGTTTGTTCGCTCATTCCGTCGCTTTGCAAGGCCGAACGCGTTCCGCCTTTCGACGTGGAGATAGCCTGCATGTTAGCATCATTGCTCACGGGAATGCCGTCAAGTATGACAGCCGTGCCCAGCGCGTTGTTGGCATCGCCGTCTATCTCGCGTATATTGGCCTGCCCGAGGTTGTTCAATGTAGGGTTAACGGTAAGTGCACCGGGCAACAGTTGCAGCATGTCGGCAACGCTTTTGGGCTGTATGTGGCGGATAGCGTCCTGTCCGATTATCGATTTTGAGCCCATCGATTGCTGGCGGGCGGTAACCGTCACTTCATGCAAGGTAAGGGCCAGAGGCTTGAGTTTCACGTCAAGGCGGTCAGTGCCGTCGCCCTTGAAGGTTGCCTTGCCGCGCACTTCCTCAAAGCCGAGGCACGAGATACGGTAGTCATACTCGCCACTTTTAATGCCCGAGAGGCTGAATCGCCCCTGTTCGTCAGACAGCGTGACGAGCGAATTGTTGAGCACTATCGAAGCCGTTTCGACAGCATTCCCCTTTGTGTCGGTTACAACGCCGGTCAGCTTACCAACCGTCTGCGCCATCATGCCTGCGCAAAGAACGAAAGAAAACAAGAAAATACAAACAATCTTTTGACACCAACTCACCCTACTCTCCATACCTTATTAAGATATAAAAACCTTAACTGTTCTGATTTAAGGTTTTAATTAGTTTGCAAAGATAAAAAAAACATAACAGCAACACAATACCTAAAAATGGGTATTCGCGTAAACAAAAGGCCTTTTCCCATGAATGATATGATATTTTTGTCAAAAACATTAACCCTTTTGCACGTTTCCGCACCCTCTGCAAACAGATGCCTTACCACGGCATTGCTCCACGACGGCATGCCCGCGTTGCCCGTACGGCGGCCGCCGTACGATTGTACTGCAGCCGTGGTACACACGTGACGACGGCCGTCACGCGACGCGTACCACGGCCGCCGCACCATCAACAACATACGCAAAAGGCAGCTGCCCGACGGTGTAAAAGAAGCAGGAAAAAGCGAGAAACAAAAAAATCCGGCCCCGCATAAAAACGGGAACCGGATCGAATGAAAGGAGGAAGTGGTACCTCTTGGAGTTGAACCAAGGACACATGGATTTTCAGTCCATTGCTCTACCACCTGAGCTAAGGTACCTTATCGCGAAGACGTTGCGATGCAATCTTCTTTCAGAATGCGGGTGCAAAGGTAGCGTATCTTTTATATATATACAAATTTTTCGTCCAAAATATTCATGTTTCAGAAAAAAGGTGTAACTTTGCAACGCAAAAGAAGCAGGCCGATGGCTTTGTTCATGGCCTGCTTTCATGCAATCGGGATTTAGCGCAGTTGGTAGCGCACTACGTTCGGGACGTAGGGGTCGGGCGTTCGAGTCGCCTAATCCCGACAAGGGCTTCGGTTAAGATTACTTAACCGGAGCCCTTTGTTTTACGGCTTATTGGGATAAACCTATGGCTTCCGACGCGTCTTCGGGATTGATGTTACCCGTGACAAGAATGCCGATGCAGTCGGTTTTACTCGATATCAGCACCACGGCTTCCTTTATCATATTGTCTGCACCCTTACGGGCCATGACGCTGATGTTGTCGTTATCCTGCTTAAAGCCGCTGAATTCTTCATATCCGGTCTTGCCCAGTTCGACGAATTTTCTGGCAAATTTCTTGCGGATACCGCGGCGGCACTGGTTCAGCGTAAGCACTCTGGCTGAGTAAATCTCATTCATCAATGCCTGCATGTTGCCCACTTTCATCTTGGACGCCACTATGTTCATGACCAAACGCGGGGCACTTACATACTCGGCGTGCTTCTTATCCTGAAAGTCGCGGAACAGCGATGCGGCCTCCTGTGCCGACACCCATTGGCATGTCAGCAGGAGAATAAATGTAAACAATAGTTTCTTCATGTCGTGTTATCTTGTGAATTAAGCTGCTATTTGGGTTGGAAAGCCGCATAATGTGAGAGGCGTTCCATGTCAGCCGGCGTGAAATCGCGCAGCAACCGCAGGTCGTCAAGGCTTTTCAGCGGGCCCCGCAAGCGGCGGTAGTCGACGATGGCACGGGCCTGATAATAGTTCAAATAAGGATGTCGCTTCAGTTCGTTAAGCGTAAGCTGGTTGACATTCAGCTTATTCGGCGTGCCCGAAGCTTTGAAAAAGGGAAGCGCCTGCTGCGGAAAGTCGTCAATCTCAAGCAGTTGGCGTGACGAATAAAAGCCGCCCAGACGGTTGCGGTAGTTCACAATTTGTCGGGCAAAATAGCTACCAATGCCAGGCACACGCTGCAAAAGGGTTGTGTCGGCCGTGTTCAGGTCGACGCTCTCTCCGGCTGAAAGCTTGTGCCTATGATGATGAACGGTATCGGCCGACGGGCGCGGTTCGGGCTGATAAAGTGAAGATGCCGGCGCATAATCGGCACTGATGCGGATGTATGGCTCAAGCGCGAGATACTGTTTACGCGTCAATCCATAGAGGCGGGCGAAGTCGAGAGGACGGCGATAGACGCCACCGGCAGCACGATACTTATAGATATTGCGCACCTGCCAGGGCTGAAGGCCCAGCCGGAGAAGCGTTGTAGAGTCGGCAGTATTGGGGTCGAAAGCAAACAATTCGGGCGTCCGGGCATCTACATTATAATAAGGAGAGCGGGCGTCGGCAGCGTATGGTGTCTGCCCGCGCGCCATGCTTGCAGAATCGGCATTCGGGAAAGACGACGACGTTTCGTCGCCATCGCTCAGAGCTATCACCGCAATAGCGGCCACGGCAAGCACCAGAAAGAAGAGCAAAACGCTTCGGTCTGAGCGATTTAAGTAAAAAAGGTCCTTCAGATTCATGAGTATTTCCTCATTGATTCTTTTCTCCTAAAACGACGGGCAGATTGTATTTATTGCGTCCTGACGCCAGCATATGGCAGAGGTAAAGTGAAACGGCATGCATATCTGTGGCTTAAAAGCCGGAGGAAAATACCTGTTAAATGACGTCTAACTGGTGCATGAAGATACAGAAAATGGCCACAGGGCACACAAAGCGTACCAGAAACAGGAAGACAGGAAACAGGCGCGAACTCAGGGTTCCCCAGTTAGTGAACTCGTCTTTCACCAATTTCTTCGGTACAAACCAGCCCAGGAAAACACAGGTAAGGAAGCCGCCGACAGGCAAAAATATCTGTCCGGTAACGAAATCAAATACATCAAACAGCGATCTTCCGGCTATTTGAAGACTGCTGCAGGCGCCTAACGACAGCGAACAAAGCACGCCAACGGCCATTGTTGACGCCGTAACGATAGCAGCACCCTTACGGCGCGAGATGTGCAGTTCTTCGTAAAAGAAAGCCGTTCCCACCTCATGGAGTGATATCAAAGAGGTTAAAGCCGCCAGCGAAAGAAGCAGATAGAACATCAATGACACCACCCAGCCCAACAGAGGCATGCCTGCAAAGGCTTGGTTAAAGACGTTGGGAAGTGTAAGAAACACCAGCGAAGCACCGCTCCCGGGATTTATTCCTACGGAGAAAGCCGCAGGGAAAATCATCAATCCTGCCAGAATAGCGACCATTGTATCAATAAACGATATCTGCACGGCAGAGCCAAGCAGGTTGGTTTGTCGGCTATAGTAAGAGGCATAAGTGCAGATACAGCCCATGGCAATGCTTAACGAATAAAACGACTGGCCCAGAGCACCGAGGAAAACACCACGGTCGAATTTCGAGAAATCAGACTTAAAAAGGAAGTCGATGCCCTTACCGGCATCGGGAAGCATGCACGAAGCCACGACAATAACAAGCAGCAGGATAAACAATGCCGGCATGAGCACCTTGGAAGCTTTCTCTATTCCACCACGGATACCGTGGATAATAACATAGTGGGCCAACAGCAAGATAGCAACAAGCCAGAAGACAGGGCGGACGGGATTGGTAGAAAACGACTGGAAATAGCTCTTGACAAACGATGTATCACCACGTAACTGGCCCAGGGCAGAAGCATAGACATACTGTAAACACCAGCCCGAAACGACGGCATAATATCCAGTAATCAAGACTCCTGTCATCACACCGAGGAGGCCTACAAACTTCCATGGGCGGCCGTTTCCGACCTCCGAATAAGCCCTGTACGTGTTGGCGGCACCGTGACGACCTATAATAAACTCGGACACCATGCAAGGAATGCCCAGCAACAACACGCAAGCCACATAGACAATAATAAATGCTGCACCACCGTTTTGACCTACCATGTAAGGAAATCGCCACACATTGCCCAGCCCAACAGCACCACCGGCGGTGGCCAGAATCATGCCAATCTTGCTTCCAAAGTTTGCCCTTTCTCTTGACATCTTATATAAAAGCTATCTCTTTTACTATTAAAATCGCATTTATGATTGCAAAAATATATAAATTTATCTACTTTTGCATGTGAAATGAAAGTAAATATAATGTTTCTATTAAAAAAGGTAAGAAGATACCCGCTTTCATGCACACTTATACTTATCATCTGGATACTGTGTCTTGTACCCATACCGGAAACGCCGCTCAGCCAGATAAGTTTCATTGATAAGTGGACACATTTCGTCTTCTATGGCGGACTTTGCATGCTGATATGGGCAGAATATGGCTATCGTCACACTGCCATTGATAAGAGAAAAGCACTTTTATGGATTGTGATAGCCCCCATATTGATGGGTGGAATCATCGAAATTGTACAGGCCACATGCACCGGAGGCAACCGAAGTGGGGATGTTTTAGACTGGGTTGCCGACACAATCGGCGTTATGTTAGGGCAGATTATCGGTATTCCTCTGGCACGAGTTCTTTCCAAAAACAGAAAGGATTCATAAGCAGACTGGAGTTACGGAAATGAATATCGCCCGTAACCTCAGGACCAATAAAGTCTGGTTTCTCATAGTTTTCACCCTCATCCTGAAGCTCTACTTCTGCAATCACTAAACCTTCGTTGGCTCCGTGAAACTCATCCACCTCGAAAACGTGTCCGCCAAAAGGCACTAAATAGCGATGCTTATCAACCACACCGCCCTGACATAATGCAAAAAGGTGACGGGCTTCATCAAGCGAAATCTCTTTCTCGAACTCGTAACGGGTAAGCCCCCCGTTGCTGCTGTGGCTCTTAATGGTCAGGAATCCCTTGTCATCACGAACGCGAATGCGAACCGTTGCACCTTTGGCTGGGATATAACCCTGCTGAATATGGCTGAACGAAGAGGCGGCACGTTTAAACGCGTCGCCCTTTCTTACCAAGAATTTACGCTCTATTTCCAGTCCGCTCATTGCACAATGAACATTGACCAAACCATGTAAATGATTGCCAAAACGACAAGGACACCGAATATCCACTTCACAACCTTGTCACCATGCTGCTTTTGTTGCATGTCGCGATCAGAACGATGCTTCTTTCCCTCCACGTTTCTTACCTCGTGGTTAGGGATGTGCTTACTTGCTTTTTTAGTCATATCATTTCAATTTAAGTTAGATTTAATCTTTCTTTTTATTCGGCATCATCATGGAACTCCATCAGATAAGCCTTGATAAAACCGTCAATTTTGCCATCCATCACACTGTCAACATCCGACGTCTGAAAGCCCGTCCGATGATCCTTGACACGCCGATCGTCGAAGACATAACTGCGAATCTGGCTTCCCCACTCTATTTTCTTCTTGCCTGCCTCTATTTTTGCCTGCTCGGCCTGGCGCTTTTTTAAAGCCCTGTCATACAGCTGGCTCTTCAGTAACAGCATGGCTTTGGCGCGGTTCTTGGGCTGGTCGCGTGTCTCGGTGTTCTCAATCAGAATCTCTTCCTTTTCTCCTGTATCAGGGTCTTCATACTGATAACGAAGCCTGACGCCCGATTCTACCTTGTTTACATTCTGTCCACCGGCACCGCTTGAGCGGAAAGTGTCCCAGCTTACTTTCGCAGGGTCGACATAAACTTCAATAGTATCGTCAACCAATGGCGATACGAAGACACTGGCAAAACTCGTCATTCGCTTGCCCTGTGCGTTGTAAGGCGACACGCGAACAAGACGATGGACGCCGTTTTCACTCTTTAAAAAACCGTAGGCATACTCGCTACCTTCAATCGTCATCGTCACACTTTTGATGCCTGCCTCATCACCATCTTGCAAATCTGTAATAGTAACCTTATAGCCTTTAGCCTCACACCACCGCATGTACATACGCATAAGCATCTGCGCCCAGTCCTGACTTTCAGTACCGCCTGCGCCTGAATTAATTTTCATTACGGCGTCCATAGAATCCTCTTCCTTGCGAAGCATGTTCTTTAGCTCCAGGTCTTCTATGGCCTTGATAGCCTTTCCGTAGTCGTTGTCAACCTCTTCTTCAGGGACAAGCTCCTCTTTATAGTATTCGAAAGCAAGACTAAGTTCTTCTGTATATTGGCTAACCTGCTTGTAACCAGTCAGCCATTTCTCAATACTTTTGACCTTTTTCATCTGCTCTTGGGCTGTCTTGGGATCATCCCAAAAGTCTGGAGCCTGTGTTCGAAGCTGCTCTTCTTCGAACTCTACTTTTTTTTGGTCAATATTAAGATAATGATGGAGCTTCTCGGTTCGGGCCACCACGTCTTTCAATTGTTCTGCAGTAATCATAAGTTATTGGTTTTCTTCATACATTTTGTCAATAACATTCTTATAGTTTTTGTAGATAACGGGACGACGCATCTTTAATGTATTCGTCAGCTCTCCCGTCTCCATGGCAAAATGATGAGGAAGTAAAGTGAAGCGTTTGATTTGCTCATAGTGGGCCAATCCTTGCAGCAGCGTGTCAATTCGCTCTTTCATCATGCTGTTAACTTCCTGGTTTTCGCACAGGTCGTCAAGGCTGTTGTAGGCAATTTCCTTATCTTTAGCCCACTTCTCAAGCGTATGAAATTCGGGAACTATAAGGGCAGAGACGAACTTTCGCTGGTCAGCAACAACAGCAATTTGGTCAACAAATTTGTCAACAAGCAACAGCGACTCAATCATCTGTGGTGCAATATACTTGCCATTGCTGGTTTTAAAAAGGTCTTTAATGCGCTCGGTAAGATACAATTCACCGTCTTTCAGGTAACCGGAATCGCCTGTATGGAAGAACCCGTCAGCATCAAAGGTCTGCGCATTCAGAGCATCACGCTTATAATATCCACGGGTAATGGTAGGACCTTTCAACAGTATTTCATTGTTTGCACCTATTTTGAGTTGAATCCCTTCAATGGGACGACCGACCGACCCCACCGTATATTTTTCTCCATAATGGTCGCAAGACACGGTTGCAAGACTCTCGGTAAGTCCGTAACCTGCTATCATGTTAATACCAATTGAATGCACAAACATTTCGACTTCGGGAGAAATGTAAGCACCAGCCGTTGGAAATATATGGGCATTCTCCAAACCTAACTGTTTCCTGACAAGGCTCAGAATCGACTTATTAAGTATTTTATATTCTAAAGCAAGATTCAAAGGCGGACGCTTGCATTTGGAAAGATAATCAATATTATACCTCTTACCCACACTCAATGCATGAAGGAAAATTTTCTTTTCGATGGGGTTTGAACTTTCTATCTTGCCCTTGACCGCCTGATAAACCTTTTCCCAGAATCTGGGCACACTTGACATACTTGTTGGATGCGTCTGTCGCATCGCTTCCTGAATATCTTTTGGATTGGTATTTATAATAAGTTGCGACCCCATTGAAAGCACCAAATAGGTCCATCCGCGCTCAAAAATATGTGTAAATGGGAGAAAATTAATCACCCTGTCATTCTCATCCACCGGCACACAAGCATTATTTGCCTTCATGGCCGCAGCATATTGACCGTACGAAAGCATCACGCCCTTACTATCTCCTGTGGTTCCACTGGTGTAAAGAATATTACAAAGATCATCATTATTGGCCTGACTGTAAAGAACCTCTACCTCTGATTGTCTTGGCAATCCCTCACCGAGCTTCAGAAAATCTTTGAAATAAATGGAATTAGGATCATGTGAACTCAAGTGAACGTTTTCGTCAAAGACAATAATCCGTTCAAGAGACGGACAAAGAGCAAATATGCGAAGTGCCTTATCATACTGCTCTTGCTGTCCCACAAAGAGAATACGAATCTGGGCATCATTTACCATATATTGGATTTGCACTTCGGAACTTGTCGCATAAAAAGGAATAGAAACAACACGAATACCATAAGCTCCAAAATCGGTATAAAGACACTGAACACAATTCTGAGCAAAAACAGCAATGTTTTCCTGTGACTTAATACCAAGATTCAGCAAAGCATTGCTGACCTGTTTTACCTGTTGTGCAAAATAATTCCAGGAAACTGTTTTCCACTCTTTGTCTCCGAAGTCCTGATAAGTAACTGCTGTACGAGAGCCATACTTTTTTGCTTGCTCAAGAATAAGTACTGAGAAATGACTTCTGTTCTGCATATCCAAAGGTCTTTTATTGATGCAAAGATAGAGAATTATATCAGAAACCGGAAATATTTCCTTGTTTTTTCACTTTCCTGCACGTGCTATATTTACTGTCTCATAAGACCATAAAAAGATAATGTCCAGGCTATAGAATGCGTCTATTCACCATTGCGGACAAAAGCTTTTACTTACTCTCATCCGCAATTGCTGTTGAAAAAATCTGACTAATAACCGTCTGCAGTTCGTTACCTTCCTAACCAAGCCTCCGGATTCAGCTTGGTTCGCTCTTTTCGCAGCTGAAATTGAAGAATATTATCCGTGCCAACAGTACCCAATGCCTGACGTGTACTAACTTTCTGCCCACGGCTGACGTTAACCGATTTCAGGTTGGCATATACAGAAATATAGGCACCATGCCTGAGCATTACGACCATTGAGCCACCATAACTAAGCACGGCACTAACCTCTCCATCGTATACAGCCCGAGCCTGACAACCGTCATGACCCAGAATGTTAATACCTTTATTATCCAACGTTACGCCCTTTAGTCCAGCAACATTGTATTGCCCAAAGTGGCTTACCACCTTATAATTTCCTGTTATTGGCATAGGCAAGCGACCCCTGTTTGCTTCAAAGCCACTATTCATCATGCGATCAACTGACGAGAACTTTTGTATATTCTCCTGCTGAACTTCAGCTTTTGAAATCTCTTGTCTGGCACGTTCGGCATCGGCTTTTTCCTTTCGTTCGGCAGCCTGACGCGCAACCTCGGCCTCTTTAGCACGTTGTTCTGCTACAGTTTTGGCCTCTGCGGCGGCTCTTGCGGCCTGTTCTCGTCGGGCTTGACGAGCAGATTGTTCCACAGCAGCAGCCTTCCGTGCAGCCTCTTTAGCGGCAGCCTCACGCTGTCGGGCTTCTTCTATACGACGTGCATTTTCGCGAGCAGCAGCTGCAGCAGCAGCTTTCCTGCGTGCAATTTCGGCTTCTCGACGTTTCTTTTCAGCGGCAGCAAGTTCTGCCTTACGCTTGGCCTCGGCAGCAGCACGGGCTCGAGCCTTAGCAATTTCGATTTCTATCAGCCGGTCTATCTCGGCATTCAGAGCAGCATCTTTCTTGTGTTGATCGGCAATAACAGCCTGAATAGTCTTCTGTTGCTGTTGCAAATCCGCAACAATATTCTGTTGCTGACCCTTGTTTGCTTCAAGTTTCGACTTTACTTGCTGCCCTTGGTAAAGCAAATTATTCTTCTGTCCCTTTACCTGTTGCAGCTGTTGGTGCTTGGCATCAATCTGAACCTGCTTGGCCTTAACGGCTTCTCCCTGTGCTCTCTGATACTGGGCGTATTCCCTTACAAAGCGCAAGCGACGATACATCTGATAGAAATTCTTAGCCGAAAAGACGAACATCAATTTATCCTGCATCGTACGATGGCGAGCCATATATCTCATTGACCGGATATACTTAGCCTGCCTATCCTTCAATTGCTCGCTCAAAGTATTCAGCTGTGACTTTAAAATACCGATATTACTTTCAATATGATGGATATCCTTTTGAATACCTTCAATATGTTGTTGGTTTTCATCGATTTCACCGTTGATGACAAGCAATTCCTTTAACCTTTTAGCCACATCTTCCTTATTGGCTTTCAGCGCTTGTTCCTGCTCCTTAATCTTCCTTTGAATGGCATTACGCTGGCTTTGAAGCTTTTTAATTGAGGCATTCGTATAAACAGACATACTATTCTTGCGGCCTGTTTTCTGTACCTGCCGAGGCTTTCTATTCTTTGAAGATGTTACCAGACTCCTCTGCTTCTTCACGGTATGGGCAGACTGAGTCTTGCTGCGTGAGGAAGACTTCTGGCCTTGTGCTCCCAACGAGAGCACCATAGCGAATGCTAACCCTATAAGTAAAATTCGCTTCATTTACATATTCAGTAGTTTCCCAAAGACATCTCTTGCATCCACCTGCTTATACTTGGGCGACACCGTTGTTTCGGCATCCCATTCGGATGTAGTCTTCAGTTCATCCATTTCTATGTGTACAGTAGCCTTTCGAGCCTTCCCATCGGCATTCGTTGAGAATGTGAATTCCTGTGTGGCCGGGAACATTTTCGATCCTAATGGCTTAAAATCGGCATACTTCCACATCAGCTGCGAGTTACCCTTGCTTGGTGATGTATAAGTAACTTCGGCATCACCTATACGAGCATTCGAACGTATCGTGTTCCAAACGTATAACATATTGCCATTCTTCAGGCTGACAGGTACTTTCTCGCCCGCCTCATCAAGGTTTACCTGAAACCTTTGAAGGTCTCCCTCTCCAACACGATCTGTCCCGGGCAACAAAAGCTGGTTCCAGAAAAGTGCTTGCAATGAATAGAAATTCAAGCCATTATCACGAAGAAAATCAAGCTGATTGTAGTCACCTTTTATATATTGTTTATGCAACCTGTCAATGACAAGTACATAGTCTGGCGTAAATTCGAGACGTCCAACCTCACTGCCGAGGATGGGAATAAAAAGCTGCAGCCTAATTACTTTATCCCTACGCATGCGCACTGCACCTGGTACAGATACGCTCTTATCACCTATCGTAGCATGAAAATTCATATCGCTGACTATATTCTGCGCATATACTTTCTGGTCATATACCTTCTGTACATAAGTCAGCGCTTGCATTTTGCCATTCCCTTTACCCTGTGTATCTGTTTTCTTTACATCGGTATCCTTTACCATTGCCTTTTTTGCACCGCAAGATGCTAATAACAAGGGAACACAGAGTACCATTATTTTCAGATAGTTCTTCATTTTCTTCTTCTATAAAGATTAATCTTTCTGTTCAGCGTTTTAATGTCACCACCCTGCTGAAGAGCCTGTTTGTAAAATTCCACTGCACTGGTATAATTCTTCAATCCCACGTAAATGTCACCGGCATGCTCACGCAGGGTGGCATCGTTTGTACTGTCGGCCGTGAACTTCAGCGCCATATCAATGTATATTTTTGCTTCGGCATAACGTTTTTGTTTATAAAGAACCCAAGCGTAAGTATCTAAATATGTAGCATTCTTCGGCTCTGCCTTCACTGCCTTGGCACTCATTTCCTCTGCCTTTTTCAGACTTACTCCTTCTTCGCCAAGGTAATAAGCATAATTGTTCAGCGTTACCACATCGTCAGGTTTCCATTGCAAACAACTGTCATAGGCTGCAAACGATTGGGCTTTATTGCCCATATTATGGTAAATTTCACCAAGTATAGAGTAGATGACGCCTACTGTTTCCCGATTACTTTTATCGGTAATGGCACGCGTTCCACGCTGTAAGGCATCAAGGGCACCTCTGTTATCTTTCTCATACCAGCGTGACAGCCCTGAGAAATAATAAAAGGCCATCTCATCAGGATTGTACAACATGCCCGGCGTACTCAGCGAATCTATCTTCTTCCAGTTTCCTGAATCCCACTCATTCTGGATGAGCTGCATTCGCGTTCCCGCATTATCCGGTTGCAACTCCAACAATTCTGACAAAGCTTTGTTTACATCCGGCTTGGGAAATTTCTTCATAGAGTAGTAGGCTACCCGCATTTGGGCAACAAGCGTGTCTGTCGGAACCACCTGCTGAACACGGTCAATAAGCTTAACCACCTCGGTGGAATCATCTTTACGTTCTTCACTATCCATGATGGCCTGACGAAGAAATTGTATACGACTTTTCTGCGGAGTGTTCTTTCCTAACAGTATGCGATTCATCATTCCGTTAGCCAGAGAGTCCTGCGACATAGCCCGATAATAGTCGTACATAGCGCTTTGCGCATAAACGTTACTCGGGTCAGCATTCAGTGCTTCGGTATAAAGCTTGTAGGCTTCTTTCTGTCCCTTATGCTGCATAAGCCAGTTACCCAGCATCAACGTGTAGTTTTGGTCGATGGGATGCGTGTCTGCAAGCATCTTGAGCGTTTTGTAAGCATTCTTCTCATCGCCTTTCAGCTCATAGACATTCATCTTCATCATTGCCGTCTGGTCGCTTTCGCCCTCTACCTGTTCAATGCGCCGGATGGTACGAAGCATACCATCATAGTCTTTCTGTTGCTTGTAGAGCTGTACCAAATCACCCAGCACGTCGCTGCGGCTACGATTGTTTGAATAGAGATTTTCGTAAGTTTCGATAGCCTTGTCATACTTACCCGTGTTGAGATAGCCTTCTGCCAACCGTTCCTGATAGGTGTCGTTGGACGGCTGCAACGTCGCCGCCTTTACCAAATCAGCAAAGTTGAGTGAGTCGAGATTCAGCTCCGAGTAATATCCCGACCGCATAAAATAGGCTTCCGCAGCATTGGGATTGAGTTGCAGGCAATAGTTAATCAAATCGAATGCCGCATCATAGTGTCCGGCATTCTGCTGGCGGACAGCTTCAAGGAAGAAATAATTATATCGGCGTGAGGCCTCATAGCTCAGGCTGTCAGCCTTAACAGCTTGTGGAGCCACTCTCTTTATCTTGTCTCGCCGAGCCTGCGAAGGCAGGGCCAGACAGCATAGAAGCAACAACCAAAGACCGATGAAACCTGTGTTTTTCTTCAATTTTTCCATATCGTTTACTTCACACCGGTGTGGCCATACCCGCCATCAGCGCGCTCTGTATCGTCCAATTCTGCCACCTGTTCGAGGTCAGCTTTCTCATAACGTGCTATCACCATCTGTGCAATACGCTCGCCGGTGTTGATTACAAAATCGTCATTTGAGAAATTTACCAGCAACACCTTTACCTCTCCGCGATAGTCAGCATCGATTGTTCCGGGCGTATTCAGCACCGTTATGCCATGTTTCAGGGCCAGACCGCTGCGTGGGCGCACCTGGGCCTCGCAGCCTTCGGGCAGGGCTATGCGCAGACCGGTCGGGATAAGCCGACGTTCCATCGGACGAAGCGTGATGGGGGCATCAATGTTCGCCCTGAGATCCATCCCTGCACTCTGGGCTGTAGCATAGGCAGGCAAGGGCTGCTGCCCCATGTTGACAATTCTGATTTTTACCATATTGTTGCAAAATTAATCAATTCCGGACACATATTTTAATTTTAAATATTAAAAAGGCGAAAATTAGGGAAATAAGAGTATCTTTGCGTGCTAATCATAAAGACTGATGATGAACTGGCAACAACTCATATCAAACAAGCGGCTCGGGCAGGAAATAAGCCATCCCATGCGCCACGATGACCGCTCAGAATTCAAGCGTGATGGCGACCGCCTCATTTACTCTGCACCGTTCAGACGCCTGCAAAACAAGACACAGGTCTTCCCTTTACCTGGCAGCGTCTTCGTTCACAACCGCCTTACCCACTCGTTAGAAGTATCTTCTCTCGGCAAGTCGCTGGGCGACGATGTGGCTCATATCCTTGTCAAGAGGCATCCGGAACTGGCCGGAACACTATTCGAAGAGATAGGAACCATCGTACAGACAGCCGGACTGGCGCACGATATGGGCAATCCTCCTTTCGGACATTCGGGTGAGAAAGCCATCCAAACCTATTTTACCGAAGACCGCGGCATGGCTTTGAAGGACAAGGTCAGCCCGGCGTTCTGGGCCGACATCACCCATTTCGAAGGCAATGCCAATGCTTTCCGCCTGCTCACTCACCAGTTTTCGGGTCGTCGTCGCGGCGGATTCGTCATGACATACTCTACGCTTGCTGCCGTCGTCAAATACCCTTTCGCAAGCACGCTGGCAGGCAACCACGGAAAGTTTGGCTTCTTTTGTTCTGAAGCTTCCACTTTTGAAAGAATTGCCGATGAATTGGGACTTATTCGCTTATCGGCGCCAAGTGCCCCCCTGCGCTATGCACGCCATCCACTGGTGTACTTAATGGAGGCTGCCGATGACATCTGCTATGAGATTATGGACATCGAAGACTCTCACAAACTTAAGATTCTAAGCTTCGACGAAACTACGAAACTACTTCTCAGCTTCTTCGACGAAGACACGCAAGCAGATATTATCCGACGCCTGAAAGAGGAAGGAGTGACCGACGAGAACGAGCAAATTGTGTATATGAGAGCCTGCGTAGTGGGCAAACTTGAAAATGAATGTGTGCAGGCTTTCGTCGACCACGAAGACGAAATACTTGGCGGAACGCTGAAGGGTACCCTTATCGACAACATATCAGAGCCGCAACGCCTGGCCTACAAACACTGTTCAGAGATATCGTTCAAACGCATTTATCGCAGCAAGCCCGTCCTTGACATCGAGCTGAGCGGCTATAAGATTATGGAAACACTGATGCAGTCGCTCATCAGCGCCGCTGTGCAGCCGGAGAGATTCCACAGCAAGCAGATTATCGAACGCGTCAGCAGCCAGTATGACATTCACAGCGACAACCTCGAAACACGCATTATGGCCGTTCTCGATTACATTAGCGGCATGACCGATGTCTACGCCTTAGACGTTTATCAAAAGCTTTGCGGCATCTCCTTACCCATCGTTTAAGCCCATTTCATCGGTATTCAGACCTCCCAATAACAATGTTCAGGCCGGCACTTGGAGTGCTGGCCTGAACCTCTTATTGCCTCACAGGTTACAAAAAACAGATGCTGAAAAATCGTGACAACTTCCTTTTTATTTTCAGCTTATTTTGAATTCGTGAGTAAGTGGCTGCAAAACAGGCAGAAAACATAATCAGCCATAACACGCCTATAATCAGCCAATTGCAATACTGAACTGCAAAAGCCTCCAGATAAAAATCCATTTCCCCACTCCCTTTACGGCAGAAAGACAAACCTTTTACATCGTAATAACGAAACCTTTACGGCATAAAGAGAATACCTCTACGGCGTAAAGACAAAGCCCTTACAACGTAAGGGCCGGAATTTTATAGAAAAAACGTAAAAAAATTAGCATGAATATATACATTTTCTCCTATTTCATCGGTCTGAAAATGCAAAATATCCTGAATATTCCTTACATTCCAGGGCTCACGGAATCCTAAAGACAAAGAAGTAGTAACAATTTGAAACACAACACATGAAAAAGCCGCCGGCCGATTCTGAAAACAAACAGAATCTGCCAACGGCAGGGTATATTTCAAAGAAAAAGGTTACAGAATGATATTGTTTTTGTTGCCCGGGAACTTCAATGCCTCGGGATGCTCCTTGACAAAGCTGTTGATATGCCGGACACGCTTTTCCTCAAAAATCTCGTTTACATCAATAAGGATTCCGCTTTCCTCCACATCTCCAAACTCATGATTGATGGCCGTACCGAAGAATTTCATCGTCGGGCTGAGGTTCATATAGGCATTGACCAGCGGCGGAATGTTGTAACCCAACTCGCGCACCTGATGATTCAGGATGCGATAATCGCGGCGGAAGTCGTCCTCACAGAAAATACGGGCAAGTTCTTCCTCCGGAGTGACCGTTTTCAACGGTTTCATCGGTACGATAAGCTTGTCGTCGTCCCTGAAATGCTTGTGCAGAAAGTAGAGAATCATATCGCGTCCGCGCTTCGAGAAAGAGGGGTACATCGTCATCTTTCCAAAGAAATAGCGGCAGTCAGGATTGATTACTATCAGTGCTCCCAGCCCGTCCCAAAGGTTGTCAAGGGCAAAAATCGACTTGGTATTGGCACGAACGTTCTGGTAGTCGAGCGACACAAAGCTCCGGCCTAACTCAACGGTGTGGGGGGCATAATCGCGCATGAACTGGTCGGAAAAGTGGAACATGTGTCCCGTGGCCAGCACAGGCTGTCCGCTTTCATCGGTTTTCCAGTCGCGACCGTAAAGATAACGATACCCTCCTATAATCTCCTCGTCGTCAGGATTCCACACAACGAGCTGCCGACAACCGTTCTCCATCGTGTCGAATTCGTCAATATCCATCGACTTACCCGTGCCTCCTCCCGACGTGCGGAAAGCTATTTCGCGCAGTCGGCCAATCTCTTTCATCACGTTAGGACATTCGGCAGCAGTAATCACATAAATATCATTGTGACTTTTGTTTGTCGTACGGAGCTTGCGCCCGGGTGTCAGTTCGCTTCTGAGAAGGGCCTTGCTGACAGGTTGGATAATCTCTTCTTCCATATTCTTCTATTGCTCAGGCTCATTCGGCACGCAATGCGGCCGGACCAGCTTGTTCGTAAACCTTGTTTTCAACATATTGTGCCCACTCGGCCGCAGTGCGCGACTTGTCAAACGTTTGCCAGGGAATGGGCTTCCCTATCACAATGCGGAAGCTCTTTCCAACGTTGCGATACATCTCGTCTACCAGAAAAAGCATGGCAACATTTACCTTCAGGTGGAGGCGTTTCTGCCATTTGGCAATGCGGTAAAAGCGCGCCGAATTGCGCCCGCTGAAGTAAATGGGTACCACGTCACGATGATATTCAACGCTCTTGGTGATGAAAGTCTTCTTCCATGGTATATCATGAATATGACCGTTTATGATGCGCGAATTCAGCCCTGCCGGAAACATCAGCATGTGGTTATCGCTTTGGAACCCCGACTCTACCATACGCGGGAAATCGCGTCCCTGCCTGCCCGTCTTGTTAATACCTATACAGAGGGGCTTCAAACCGGGGAGGAAGAGCAGCAAATCGTTCACCAGATAGCGGAAACGCCCCCCATAATGGCGCCCGATGATGGCACCAAGGCATACCCCGTCCTGCCCGCCCAGCGGATGATTTGACACAAACGTGTAGAGACGTCCGTCGTCAGGGGAAGGCAAATTGTCCTTTCCCTCAACGGTAATATTCATTTTAAGATACTTGACGCAGGCTTCAAGCCAGGCGGTTCCTTGCAATCCGCGGCTCTCCCATAGAAAGGCGTTCACTTCGTCTTCGTGAACGACGTGCTTCAACCATTTGACAAGGACTCTGGGTACATATCGTACCTTGCTTGCCATCTTGCTTTTTAAAATGCTTTCAATGTCAATGGTTTTCTCCATGCTCTCATGTGTTTTCTCACACAATACTAAACAACTGCAAAAATAGTATTTCTTTTTCTAAATTCTTCCCTTTTGTAACGAAAATCTATATAAAACTATAAAACAGTAATTCTTTCACACAACTTTTTATTCCCAAGACAGTCAGGGAGATATTGACAGAAAGTAAAAATGTGGTTAAAATGCGAAAAAATGTGGGGCAAAGTGGTGTAAAGTGGGGGAATTTTGCGTAACTTTGGAGGCAAGAATCTTCTATAGGTAATGTACGCATGCGTTTTTTAGGTAATATAGAAGCCAGAACCGACGCCAAGGGAAGGGTTTTTCTTCCGGCTCCGTTCCGCAAGATGCTCGCAGCATCGGGCACAGAGAATATTGTGCTCAGACAAGATATATTCGAGAATCTCCTCGTTGTTTACCCCGAAAACATATGGAACGGCCTGATGGATCAGATGCGGAAACGCCTCTCGCGCTGGGACAGGAGGCAGCAGCAAGCCTACCGTACCTTTGTAAGCAACGTGGTATGCCTCTCCCTTGATGCCAGCGGGCGTATCCTCATACCTCGGAGTTTCCTCGAGGCGGCAGGGATAAGGCAGGCTGTCAGGTTCGTAGGGATGGGAGACACCATAGAGATTTGGCCCAATGATGACGACGCACAGGCGCCCGTCATGAATAAGGAAGAGTTTGATCGTACGTTGGAAAGCACCATGGGTAAAGAGCCTGCTCCGCAACCCATACAGAATATTCGTTAACAGGGCCTTGCAGCATAGCATCACAATAATGGCAAAGACAGCAGAGACTTATCATGTTCCCGTTCTCTTGAAAGAGAGTGTCGACGGACTTCATATCAAGCCCGAAGGCATTTATGTAGACATAACTTTCGGAGGAGGAGGTCATTCACGTGAGATTCTGTCACGCCTTGGCCCAGAAGGTCACCTCTATAGCTTTGACCAGGATGCCGATGCAGAGAACAATATCTTTGAAGACGAACAGCAAGGCTGCAACGATATGGCCAGACAAGAAGCCAGACGGTTCATAGACGACAGCCGGTTTACGTTTGTGCGTTCAAACTTCAGATATCTGAAAAACTGGATGCGCTACTACGGCGTAGAGCGCATTGACGGTCTTCTGGCCGACTTAGGCGTATCGAGTCACCACTTTGATGATGAAAGCCGTGGCTTCTCATTCCGATTCGATGCGCCGCTTGACATGCGCATGAACAAACGTGCAGGGAAGACGGCGGCGGACATTGTCAACGGGTATGATGAAGAACAGCTGGCCAATTTATTCTATCTTTATGGCGAACTTAAAAACTCACGCCGTATCGCTGCAGCCCTTGTTGAAGCCCGACGACAAAAGGCTATCGTCACGACAAGCGGGTTCATCAGTGCCGTAGAGCCTCTCTTTAAGCGTGAACGTGAAAAAAAAGACATGGCCAAACTGTTTCAGGCATTGCGCATTGAGGTAAACCACGAGATGGCAGCGCTAAAGGAAATGCTCATGGCCGCCACAGATGTGTTAGGCGACGGAGGAAGGCTAAGCATCATTACATACCACTCTCTGGAAGACCGCATTGTAAAAAACGTAATGAAAACAGGCAATGTCGAGGGGAAAGTTGAACAAGATTTCTACGGCCGTATTGAAAGTCCATACAAGCTTGTCAACAACAAGGTGATCATTCCATCAGAGGAAGAGCAACGACTGAATCCCAGAAGCCGAAGTGCAAAACTAAGAATAGCAGAACGAAAATGAATAAACAGGCTGACATACACGCCACACAGGAAACCGATTCACCCTTGAAAAACAGCAACATGGGAGAAGCAGAGGGGGGACTGTCGCTGAAAGAAGTCATTGAGGAGCAAGCTATTGAAGATGAGAATCCGCTCTCAAGCAAGCTGTCTTTAAGGAAAATTCTTGGTGGTGACTTGCTGAACACAGCCACTATTCGTCGGCAGGTGTGGCTGTTTCTGCTCATCGGCTTCTTCTGTATCCTCTATATTGCCAACCGCTATAGCTGCCAGAAGGATATCATTGAGATTGACAAACTGCAAACCGAACTGTCTGATGCCAAGTATAAAGCCTTGTCAAGCAGCAGTCAACTCACCGAAAAAAGCCGTATGAGCAATGTAATTGACATACTGAAAAACAACAAGGACAGCGCACTTAAGATAGCCAGCCAGCCACCTTATATAATAAATGTGCCGGAAGGCAAATAGGAATGAGCAAGTTCGACCATAATAAAATCATGCCCCGCTACAGCATCATCTCGTTCGTGTTGATGCTTATCGCTCTGCTTGTCATTGCCAAGGCCGGATACATTATGACTGCCAAGAAAGACTATTGGATGAAAGTCGCCGACCGAGTAAAGAGAGACAGCGTGGAGGTTCAACCGGCCCGAGGAAACATTCTGAGTTGTGATGGTCAGCTTTTAGCCTCATCTTTGCCTGAATTTAAAATATTCATGGACTTCCAGCAGCTGCACGAGGCTGGTAATGACTCGCTGTGGAACGAAAAGTTAGACAGCATTTGTAACGGTCTGCACGCCATTTTCCCTGAGAGAAGTGCACAGGCTTTCAAAGCCGACATGAAGAAAGGGCAGCACAGTCGTAAAAGACGCCACTGGCCTATCTGGCCCAATCGTATTGACTATAATACGTACAGCGAGGTAAAAATGCTGCCGGTCTTCAAGCTTTCCAGACTTCAAAGCGGCTTCCATGAAGACGAACTGAACGCTCGCGAGCGCCCATACGGTACATTGGCTGGGCGTACAGTCGGAGACATGTTTGCGGCAAAAGATGAAGGACGCACGCCACGCTGTGGACTGGAACTCTCATACGACTCACTCTTGCGGGGGACAACGGGTATCGTCAGCCGAAGAAAAGTGTTGAATAAATACCTTAATATTACCGACACCCCACCCATCAATGGAAGCGATATTATCACAACCATTGACGTAAACATGCAGGATCTGGCCGAGAGAGCAGTGATAAACAAGCTCAAGGAAATAAGCGGCAACTCGGGTGTAGCCATTGTTATGGAGGTGAAGACAGGAGATGTCAAGGCCATTGTAAACATGGAGAAATGCGTTGACGGCGAGTATCGCGAAATCAAAAACCACGCGGTGAGCGACCTTATCGAACCAGGCTCGGTGTTCAAAACGGCTGCTGTCATGGTAGCTCTGGAAGATGGAGTATGCGATACCTCAATGACTATCCCGACCGGTAACGGTCAATGGCATGTCTATGGGCGCGACATGAAAGACAGCAACTGGCGACAGGGAGGACATGGAACCATAAGTCTTGGCGAGGCCATGGAGTTTAGTTCGAATATCGGCATCAGTTACATGGTGGATAAATTCTATCATAACAACCCCGAAAAGTTTGTAAAGGGCATCTATCGCACCGGAATCAACGATCCAAACATACGTATTCCAATCGTTGGTCATGCCACACCACAGATACGAATGCCCAAGCGCTTTCCCAATGGCCAATGGAGAAACTGGAGTAAAACCGCCCTTATGTGGATGAGTATAGGCTATGAAACGCAGATTCCGCCTATCTACACGCTTACTTTTTACAACGCCATCGCCAATGGAGGACGTATGATGCAGCCACGCTTTGTGAAAGCTGCAGTCATGAACGGCGACACCATTGCCGAATTTCCACCCGAGGTTGTAAAAGGCCGTGAGCAAATAGCATCAGACAAAACCATCAAGATTATACAGGACTTACTCCGTCGCGTAGTTGTCAAAGGTACGGGAAAGAAGGCCAATACACCTAATTTCTATATTTGTGGAAAGACAGGAACTGCAATGATTGCACGCAACGGCAGTTATAAGGGCATGCCAAATCACCTCCTTAGCTTTGCCGGATGGTTCGGAACAAAAGAAGAACCGCTGTACAGTTGCATCGTTTGTATACAGAAAACAGGTATGCCGGCATTCGGCTGGATGAGCGCAGAGGTATTCCGTGACATAGCAGAAGGCATCATGGCAAAGTATGTAAAGTATGATATTTCTGATGCACGCGACTCGTCGTCTGTGCCTATTCCCGATGTCAAAACAGGCAACATTCTGTCAGCCGACTATGTTTTGTCCAAATTAGGCATTAGTACACATACCAACTTTACATCGAACTTTGCTAATTCCAAGCCTGTTTGGGGTGTGACTGAAAGGCGTAAAGGCAGCGTCATACTTCGCAAGAAAGACGATTTGGGCACACGTTATATGCCCAACGTTATCGGCATGGGAGCACGCGATGCTGTTTATCTTATTGAGAAGCGAGGAGTAAAATGCCGACTGAAAGGCCGTGGAAAGGTGTCGGGACAAAGCCTTGAGGCGGGACATTTTATCAAGAAAGGTGAAGTGTGCGTGCTTACACTCGACTAACATAACATAATAGTCCATACAAGGAACAAATCTAATAACGATAGCAATATGAAATTACAAGAACTGCTGAAAAACATCAAGCCCACAACGATTGAGGGTAACACTGATGTAGAAATTACAGGAGTAAACATCGATTCAAGAAAAATCAAGGATGGACACCTCTTTGTTGCCATGAAAGGCACGCAGGTAGACGGACATAAATTTATTGGAAAGGCCATAGAATCAGGAGCAAAAGCCATCCTCTGTGAAGACATGCCGCAGGAGAAAAACGATGGAGTTTGCTATATCCAGGTGGCTTCAACCGAAGACGCGGTAGGCAAAGTGGCCACACTCTTCTTTGGAGACCCCTCGAAACACTTAAAGCTTGTAGGCGTCACCGGCACAAACGGTAAGACAACTATCGCCACCTTATTATATAATATGTTCCGGAAATTCGGTTACAAGGTAGGCTTGTTGTCGACCGTCTGCAATTATATTGATGACAGAGAAGTGCCTGCAGACCACACGACGCCAGACCCAATAGAACTCAACGAGCTCCTAAGCGAAATGGTAAAAGCCGGTTGCGAGTATGCTTTCATGGAATGTTCGAGCCACGCCATACATCAAAAGCGCATCGGAGGACTGAAATTTGCCGGTGGCATTTTTACGAATTTAACCCGCGATCACCTCGATTATCACAAGACTTTTGAGAATTATCGCAACGCAAAGAAAGCGTTCTTCGACGGCCTTCCCAAAACAGCTTTCGCCATTACCAATGCTGACGACCGCAACGGTATGGTGATGGTACAGAACACCAAGGCAACCATCAAGACCTATTCTACCCGACAGATGGCCGATTTCAGGGCGCGCATCATCGAAATGCACTTCGCAGGCATGTATCTTGACATTGACGGACACGAGGTGGGTGTGCAGTTTATCGGCAAGTTCAACGTCAGCAATCTGCTGGCAGTATATGCTGCAGCAAGGATGTTAGGCATGCAGCCTGAAGACATTCTCGTCGCCATGAGTACGCTGCACAGTGTAAGCGGCCGACTCGAACCGATACAAAGCCCTGACGGTTTCACCGCCATCGTCGACTATGCACATACTCCCGACGCTCTCGAAAACGTGTTAAACGCCATTCACGAGGTACTGAACGGGAAGGGAAAAGTCATTACTGTATGCGGCGCCGGCGGCAATCGTGACAAAGGAAAGCGGCCGCTGATGGCACAGGAAGCCGCAAGACAGAGTGACCGCGTTATCATAACCAGCGACAATCCTCGTTTTGAGGAGCCACAAGACATTATCAATGACATGATCGCAGGCCTCAACAAGGAACAACTCAAAAAGGTTATCACCATCGTTGACCGAAAGGAAGCCATCAAAACCGCATGCATGATGGCCCAGAAAGGCGACGTTATCCTCGTGGCCGGTAAGGGTCATGAGAACTATCAGGAAATTAAAGGCGTGAAACACCACTTTGACGACAAAGAGGTTTTACACGAAATTTTCGGAAATTAAAGCCGCTTAGAGAAAGGGATACCCGTCATAGGTGCAACTTTCTCAAGGTTTGTTACAGACCTCGGTCTCACGCAAGGGCTCGTCATACCTCATTAAAATCCATAACAAATGGTATATTATCTTTTCCGCTTTTTAGAGCAATTCGGTGTCTCCGGAGCCGGACTCTGGAGCTATATCTCCTTCAGGGCTCTGCTGGCGCTTATCTTTTCATTGGTTATTTCAGCTTGGTTCGGTGAAAGATTCATCAAGTATCTCAAGAGCAAACAAATTACAGAAACCCAGCGCGACGCCAAAATAGACCCCTTCGGCGTCAATAAGGTCGGCGTGCCTTCGATGGGCGGAGTCATCATTATCGTTTCTATCCTCATCCCTGTGTTGCTGCTTGGTCGTCTCCGCAACATATATCTTATCCTGATGATCATCACAACGGTGTGGCTCGGATTCCTTGGAGGCATGGACGATTATATTAAGATTTTCCATCGAAACAAGGAGGGACTCAAGGGAAAATACAAGATTGTTGGACAATTAGGCATCGGTCTTATCGTGGGATTAGTGCTTTGGGCTTCACCCGATGTGAAGATGAACGAGAACATTGCCATCGAAAACCAGAACGGACAAGAGGTTGTTGTCAAGCACAGAGCGGTGGCACACAAGTCGCTTAAAACCACTATCCCTTTCATCAAAGGTCATAATCTCGACTATTCGCAAATAACATCTGTCTTCGGTAAGCACAAAGTGGGTGCTGGGTGGGTTCTGTTTGTCATCATGACTATTCTTGTAGTTACGGCCGTCAGCAACGGTGCCAACCTCAATGATGGCATGGATGGCATGTGCGCTGGCAACTCTGCTATCATCGGTGTAGCCCTGGGAATACTGGCTTACGTCAGTTCGCACATTCAGTTTGCGGCGTATCTGAACATCATGTACATCCCGGGGTCGCAGGAACTTGTGGTATTTATGTGTGCCTTTATAGGGGCACTGATCGGCTTTCTCTGGTATAACGCCTACCCCGCACAGGTTTTCATGGGCGACACCGGCTCGCTTACCATCGGCGGAATCATCGGCGTAGGTGCCATTATCATACACAAGGAGCTTCTGCTGCCTATCCTTTGCGGAGTGTTTTTCGTCGAAAGCCTCAGCGTTATCGTTCAGGTTTGGTATTATAAATTAGGCAAACGGCATGGCATCAGGCAGCGAATCTTCAAGCGAACACCCATTCATGACAACTTCCGCGTGACCGATTCGCAGCTCGACCCCGATTGCAAGTATCTCATCAAGAGCCCAAATTCGCCCAAACACGAAGCTAAAATTACCATACGTTTCTGGATTATCACCATCATTCTTGCGGCTCTTACCATCATTACGCTGAAGGTAAGATAACGCCGTAGTGTACAAAACGGGCAAACAACCCATCATTTTAAGTAAAATATTCAAGCGAAATGAAAAGAATAGTTGTATTAGGAGCCGGAGAGAGTGGCGCAGGAGCTGCCGTGCTGGCCAAGAAAGAGGGCTTCGACGTATTCGTATCTGACATGTCGACCATCCATGAAAAGTACAAGAAAATACTTGATGAGCACCACATTGAATGGGAGGAAGGGCACCACACTGAAGAGAAAATACTCAATGCTGACGAGGTTATCAAGAGCCCGGGAATACCGAAAGAGGCCCCGATGGTTCAGAAACTTATCAGGCAAAACACGCATATCATCAGCGAGATAGAGTTTGCAGGCCGCTACACACGGTCGAAAATGATTTGCATTACCGGCAGCAACGGCAAGACAACAACCACTTCTCTTATCTACCACATTTTCAAATCGGCCGGTTACGACGCCGGTCTGGCCGGTAACATAGGGCGCAGTCTGGCCCTTCAGGTTGCCGAAGACCCGCACGAATACTATATTATCGAGCTAAGCTCGTTTCAGCTTGACAACATGTATAGCTTCCGCGCGAACATCGCTATCCTGCTGAACATCACCCCCGACCATCTCGACCGTTACGACTTCAAGTTTGAAAACTATGCTGATGCCAAAATGCGCATCACGCAAAACCAGACTCCGGACGACCACTTTATTTACTGGAACGACGACCCTGTCATCAGGAAGGAGCTGGAAAAATTCAATATTCAGGCCACCCGCTGCCCGTTTTCGGAGCTGAAAGAGGCCGGAAGCGTCGGTTATTTAGATAAGGAAGAGTATAAACTCTGCTATCCCGCGCCCTTCAGCATGCGTCAGGACGAACTGAGCCTTACGGGCAAGCACAACGTCTATAACAGCCTTGCCGCCGGACTGGCAGCCAACATTGCAGGCATCAAACAGGAAGTTATCCGTAAGAGTCTGGGCGATTTCCCAGGCGTTGAACACCGCCTTGAGAAGGTGTGCAAGGTTGAAGGCGTGCAGTATATCAACGATTCGAAGGCCACAAACGTGGATGCTTGCTGGTACGCACTGGAAAGCATGCGCACGCCTACCGTCCTTATCCTCGGCGGAAAAGACAAGGGTAACGACTACCGCCACATCTACGAGCTTGTCAAACAAAAGTGCAAGGCTCTGGTTTTCCTGGGTGCGGACAACACGAAACTGCACAAAAACTTCGACGGTTTCGGCATTC
Source organism: Prevotella sp. (assembly GCA_013333935.1). Taxonomy (GTDB): domain Bacteria; phylum Bacteroidota; class Bacteroidia; order Bacteroidales; family Bacteroidaceae; genus Prevotella. Next base: position 28,204 of record JABCNV010000042.1, read on the forward strand.
CCGTGCGTGATACACACAATATGAAGGATTGCGTTCAGGCCTGCCACGAACTGGCCGAGGCAGGCGACACCGTGCTTCTGTCGCCCTGTTGTGCCAGCTTCGACCTCTTTCATAACATGGAAGACCGCGGCGAGCAGTTCAAGGCGTGTGTGAGAAGCTTGTAAACCACGATGTTATGACGGGCCCTTCGCGGGGGCATGATGCAAGACAACAACCATGAACAAAAAGTTTAGCAACATATTCAAGGGCGACAAAGTTATCTGGATGGTATTCTTTTTCCTCTGTATCATCAGCGTGATAGAGGTTTTTTCGGCCTCGTCAGAGCTTACATACAAGGGCGGAAGCTACCTTGCACCGATGATAAAACACCTGTCAATACTCGTCCTTGGCATCTTCCTGATGGTAGTTACACTGAATATCAAGTGCAAATACTTCAAGATTGCCACCCCCATTCTGCTTACCGTCTCGTTCCTTACCCTCATCTGGGTGGCGCTTGCAGGCCATTCTACCAACGGCGCACAGCGCTGGATCAGCCTCTTCGGCATCCAGTTTCAGCCGTCCGAAATAGCCAAAGGCACGATGGTTCTTGCCACGGCGCAGATTCTGAGTGCCATGCAAACGAATCATGGGGCCGACAAGCACGCCATGAAATACATTCTGAGCGTGTGCGTTTTCATCATTCCGCCCATCATGGCCGAGAATTTATCCACGGCCGCCCTGCTGTGCACCATCATCTTTTTAATGATGGTGATAGGCCGTGTGCCCATTCAGCAGCTCAGCCGTCTTGTGGGAGCGGTCGTCGGTATCATCCTTTTGGTGGTGACCGCAGTGATGACTCTCGGCGAAGACCGAGGCAATATTGACCAAGACAAGAGCATGACCGAGGTGGTTGCTGCCAACGGAAAAACCACAACCACGGAGGGACGGCGCGGCGTTTTTCACCGGTTCGACACGTGGAAATCGCGTATCGACAAGTTCATGAACAAGAAAGAGGTAAGCCCTGCCGAGGTAGATCTTGACAAAGATGCCCAGACGGCCTATGCCAACATTGCCATAGCCTCGTCAAACTTCATTGGCAAGGGCCCGGGAAACTCGGTTGAACGCGACTTCCTTTCGCAGGCCTTCTCCGACTTTATCTACGCCATCATCATAGAAGAAACGGGCATTGAGGGTGCCGTTTTTGTGGCCATGCTCTACATTATACTGCTTTTCCGCACGGGACGCATCGCTAACCGGTGCGAGAATAACTTTCCGGCGTTCCTCGCCATGGGGCTTGCGCTGCTGCTCGTCATACAGGCTCTGTTCAACATGTGCGTGGCAGTGGGCCTTGTTCCCGTCACAGGGCAGCCGCTTCCGCTCATCAGCAAGGGCGGAACATCGACCATTATCAACTGCATTTACATCGGCGCCATACTCAGCGTAAGCCGCACGGCCAAGAAAAACGTGGCCGAGAAAGACGCCGATGTCGGCGGAAAGGCATGCGCAACTGCGGAAAAAGCCGTATAAACAGCTGTCTGTCAGCACCGTAAGACAACAAGAACTGCGCCTGCCACAGAGCAGACCGATGCCCACTTTTTTGCCTTCGGGCGAGGTACGGCGGCCGTCGTACACGCGTGCGGCAGCCGTCAGACGATCGTACCGCGACCGCCTGAACACATGTACGGCGGCCGCCATAAATCAGGCTTCACGACGCCCGCCGAGAAGCAAAACAGGCCATACCCGACACGTAAAGGCCGTAAACCCCTATGCAACAGCCTGGCCACACACCGGAAGTTATAAATAAAAGTGGTGGGAATATGGCTGAAACACAAATTTTTTAATTACTTTTGCCAAAAATAAACGTTGCTGAAATGGACAAGGAACTTAGAATAATTATCAGCGGGGGCGGCACGGGCGGACACATCTTCCCCGCTATATCCATAGCCAATGCCATCAGGGCCAAACATCCCGATGCAAAAATACTTTTCGTAGGAGCCTGCGGACGAATGGAAATGCAGCGCGTGCCGCAAGCCGGATACGAAATAAAAGGCCTGCCCATCTGCGGTTTCGACCGTAAGCATCTGCTGAAAAACATTGTCGTTCTCTTCAAAATCTGGAGGAGCGAACGCATGGCAAGGCGCATCGTCAGCCAGTTCAAGCCCATGGTTGCCGTGGGCGTCGGCGGCTATGCAAGCGGCCCTACGCTGAACGTTTGCGCCGAACGCGGCATTCCCTGCCTCATCCAAGAGCAGAACAGCTATGCAGGAGTAACGAACAAACTGCTGGCAAAGAAAGCCGACAAGATATGTGTAGCCTACGCGGGTATGGAACGATTCTTCCCCGCCGACAAGCTGATTATGACGGGAAACCCCGTCAGGCAGAATGTGCTTTCGTCAGCTTTGACACCCGAGGAGGCCCGCAGGAGCTTCGGTCTTGACCCTGAAAGGAAGACCATTCTGCTGGTTGGCGGAAGTCTCGGTGCCCGCACCATCAACGAAAGCATGCGCCGTCACCTCGACCTGATTAAACAATCGGACGTGCAATTCATCTGGCAAACCGGCAAATACTATTACGACGAGATGACCGCGGCCGTCAAGGCATACGGCGAACTGCCCAATCTTAAGGTGCTCGACTTTATCAGTGACATGGGCGCTGCATACAAGGCGGCCGACCTTGTCGTCAGTCGCGCGGGGGCAAGCTCAATAAGCGAGTTCTGCCTGATAGGCCAACCGGTGATACTTGTGCCCAGTCCGAACGTGGCCGAAGACCACCAGACCAAGAACACGATGGCGCTGGTTGACAAGGATGCCGCCGTTTACGTAAAGGATGCAGATGCACCCGACGTGCTTCTTACAACGGCGCTCGGCATCATCAACAACGCTGCCAAGCTGGAATCGCTGCACGAGAACATCCTGAAACTGGCGCTGAAGAACTCGGCAGAGGCCATAGCCGACGAGGTTATCAAGCTGGCCCGTGACGGGAAATAAACCATACTGCGGAAAGACAGCAACACAAAGAGAAGAAACAAAGTCAAGAAATGGAACTGAAAGATATTAAAGCCGTTTATTTTGTAGGGGCAGGCGGCATCGGCATGAGCGCCATAGCCCGATACTTCATCAACAGAGGGCTTGTCGTTGCAGGATATGACAAGACGCCGTCGGCGCTGACACGCCAGCTGGAAAAGGAAGGCATGGTGATTCACTATGACGAGAATGTGGACGAGATTCCGCAGGCATGCCGCGACAAGGCTTCCTGTCTGGTTGTCTATACACCCGCTATTCCGGCCACCCATAAGGAGCTGAGCTACTTCCGTGAGAACGGTTTCGAGATACAGAAACGCGCACAGGTGCTCGGAACGCTGACGCGCACGCACAAGGGTTTGTGCGTAGCCGGAACGCATGGCAAGACCACTACGTCGACCATGTGCGCGCATATCATGCACCAAAGCCACGTCGATTGCAACGCCTTTCTTGGCGGAATATCAAAGAACTACGGCACAAACTACATCCTGTCAGACCATAGCGACTACGTGGTTATTGAGGCCGACGAGTTCGATCGCTCCTTCCATTGGCTACGTCCGTGGATGAGCGTCATCACCTCTACCGACCCCGACCACCTCGATATCTACGGAACCAAGGAGGCTTACCTTGAGAGTTTTCGCCACTATACAGAACTAATCCAGCCCGGCGGCGCCCTTATCATCCACACAAACCTGGAGATGAAGGCCAACGTTCAGAAGGGCGTGAAGACCTATACCTACAGCCGCGATGCGGGCGACTTCCACGCAGAGAACATCATCATTGAAAACGGAGAAATAACTTTCGACTTCGTTTCGCCCGTTGAATGTATCAAAGGTGTAAGGCTTGGCCAGCCCGTGCCCATCAATATTGAGAACGGAGTAGGTGCGATGGCGATGGCACAGCTCAACGGATGCACCGCCGAGGAGCTGAAATACGGCATGAAAACCTACCACGGTGTGGACCGCAGGTTCGACTTTAAGATTCGCAACGACCGGCATGTATTCCTTTCTGATTACGCCCATCACCCCAAAGAAATTCTGCAAAGCGCCATGAGCCTGAGGGAGCTGTACAAGAATCGGAAGATTACGGCTATCTTTCAACCGCACCTCTACACGCGTACCCGCGACTTCTACAAGGATTTTGCCGAGGCGCTGAGCCACTTCGACGAGGTTATCCTCACCGAAATTTATCCGGCTCGTGAGCTCCCTATCGAGGGTGTTACGTCGCAGCTCATCTACGATAACCTGAAGCCGGGCGTGGAAAAAAGCATGATCAGGAAAGACGATGTGCTGGATTTGGTGAAAAAACGCGACTTCGACGTGCTCATTACCTTGGGTGCAGGCGACCTCGATAACTATGTACCGCAGATAGCCCACATCATAGAAGACAAGAAATAACGACTGAAACACTTGACCTTTCATGCGCTTCAATTGGAAGAAAACACTGTTGCTGATGTGTGACATCGCCCTTGGTGTCTACCTCATAGCCGCTTTCACCGCGTTCAACAAGCCCGATGAAACGGCCTATGTGTGCAGCAAGGTGAACATTGACATACAGGATGAGGCGACCAATGGCTTTATCACGGCACCCGAGATAAAGGCGCGGCTCGAGAAACAACACCTCTATCCCATGTCGAAACCGCTGGAAAAGGTCAATACCCGCGAAATAGAAGACGTGCTGAAACAAAGTTCTTTTGTGAAGACGGCAGAGTGTTACAAGACCGAAGACGGTCAGGTTTACATCACACTAACGCAGCGAATGCCCACTCTGCGCATCAAATCGGCGAACGGCGACGACTATTATCTTGACGATAACAACAGTATCATGCCCAACTCAAGGTACACCAGCGACCTCATTGTCGCCACAGGAAATATAAACCGGTGGTATGCCCGCAACTACATTGCATACGTAGGCAAGGCCCTGATGACCGATGAGTTCTGGAACCGACAGATAGAACAGATAAACGTTCTGCCCAACAAAGGGATTGAACTCGTACCTCGAGTGGGCAACCATATTATCTACATCGGTCAGCTTCCCGAAACAAAATATACCAATGAACGTGGGAAAGCCGTTACCGATTATGTCAACAAGAAGATACATCGCCTCGAAATGTTCTATAAATATGGCCTGTCTCAGGCCGGATGGAACAAGTATTCGTACATTGATGTAGAGTTTGACAATCAGATTATTTGCAAGAAACGAACAATGAATTGATAACAGAGTATAAGCTATGGCAGAATTTATAGTGGCAATAGAGCTCGGTTCATCCAAGATGACGGGTATTGCAGGAAAGAAGAATCTTGACGGCAGCATCAGCGTTCTCGCTGTCGTAAAAGAGGATTCTACCGCGTGCATCAGCAAGGGCGTTGTGTATAATGTCGACAAAACCGTACAGGCCCTGACCAATATCGTAAAGAAACTGGAGACGAATCTCAAGACAAAGATCATTCAGGTTTACGTAGGCGTCGGCGGAAAATCTATCAAAAGTGTCAGAAATGTCAATATCAAGGACCTGCCCACAGACGGTATTGTCAGCCAGGATATGATTAACGAGCTGATGGATGCCAACCGCAGCATGCAGTATCCTGAACAGGAAATACTTGACGCTATTACACAAGAATATAAGGTTGATAATCAGTATCAGCTCGACCCTGTGGGCATACAGTGCCGCCGCTTGGAAGGAAATTTCCTGAACATTCTATGGAAAAAGAACTTCTACAGGAACATCAACAAATGCTTTAACAACGCAGGCATTGCCATTGCAGAAATGTATCTCTCGCCGTTGGCCCTGGCCGACAGCGTGCTTACCGACGCCGAACGCCGCTCCGGCTGTGTATTAGTTGATCTCGGTGCAGAGACAACTACCGTTTGTGTTTACTATAAGAACATCCTTCGACATCTGGTTGTCATCCCGTTGGGGAGCAACAATATCACAAAGGACATCGCAAGTCTGCAGATGGATGAGAAGGAAGCCGAAGAGATGAAACTGAAATTTGCAAGCGCCTATACTGATGAAAACGATATTGAAAAGGACAAAATGCTTGCCATTGACGACGACCGGACAGTGGAAGAAAGCAAGTTTGTCAATATCGTTGAAGCGCGCACACAGGAAATTATCGAAAATGCCTGGTGCCAGGTACCCTCTGAATATACCGACAAACTGCTGGGAGGCATCATCCTTACCGGCGGTGGAGCCAATCTTAACAATATAGAACGCGCGTTCCGTAACCACACACACGTTAACAAAATAAGGATTGCGAAGACTACTTTCCAGACTATCAATTCGAACAATGCGGCCATCAATGCCAAAGATGGCACCATGTGCACCATACTCGGACTGCTTGCAAAGGGCGACATGAACTGCGCAGGCGACCAGATTACAGGCAATCTCTTCGAGAGCAACGAAGAGAAAAAGGCAACTCTTTCAACGGCCGACTTGCACAAAGAGCCACGTCCGATAGCAGAAACTACAGGTAGAGGCATCGTCCAGACGGAAGCAGAGAAGCAGGCAGAGGAGGAGGCGCGCCGCAAAAAACAACAGGAAGAGGAAGAAAGACTTAGGGCAGAGGGAGAAGAATTAGAGCGCCAGCGCGAAGAAAGGCGCAAGAATTCGTGGCTCCACAAGACTATGTCAGGTCTGAAAAACTTCGGCAAGAAGATGGTTGCCGAGGACGAAGACTAAAAGTTAAGCATTGTGCAACCTACTTAAGCTATCATATTATGTCAGACAAAAATACAGAATCGCGAAAGCCCGCAATACTCGAGATTGTTTCACCTAAAGTTCAAGACAGCATCATTAAGGTGATAGGTGTTGGCGGCGGCGGCGGAAACGCCGTCAATCACATGTATAAAGAAGGTATCCATGACGTGTCATTTGTGCTTTGTAACACTGATGCGCAGGCACTAAATGATTCTCCCGTACCCGTCCATCTGCAATTAGGTAAGGAAGGGCTCGGCGCCGGCAACCGCCCTGCACGTGCCCGAGAGGCTGCGACGGAGAGCATAGACGACATTCGCCGCATGTTGGATGACGGCACGAAAATGACGTTTATCACGGCCGGAATGGGTGGTGGAACAGGCACCGGAGCCGCTCCTGTCATTGCCCAGGTGAGCAAAGATATGGGCATTCTCACCGTAGGCATCGTCACTATACCCTTCCGTTTCGAAGGTCCGAAGAAGATAGACCAAGCTCTCGACGGCGTAGAAGAGATGGCCAAACATGTTGATGCGCTTCTCGTTATCAACAACGAGCGCCTTCGTGAGATATATACTGACCTCACCGTTCTTGATGCATTTGGCAAAGCTGACGACACACTGAGCGTGGCTGCCAAGAGCATTGCCGAGATTATCACGATACACGGATTGATCAACCTCGACTTCAACGACGTCAAAACCGTACTGAAAGATGGTGGTGTTGCCATCATGAGCACCGGTTACGGCGAAGGTGAAGGACGCGTTAAAAAGGCTATCGAAGATGCACTCAACTCGCCGTTGCTCAACGATAACAACGTATTCAACTCGAAAAAGATACTGCTTGCCATCACTTTCTCCAGCGAAAAGAAAGAGCAACAGGGCCTGATGATGGAAGAGATGAACGATATAAACGACTTCATGGCGAAGTTTGGTGAAGACTTCGAAATCAAATGGGGCCTTGCCATTGACCCTGAACTGGGCAAAAAAGTGAAGGTAACCATTCTCGCTACCGGCTTCGGGATTGAAGATGTTGAGCCACGTGACCGACGAAACAGACACTCACAAGAGGAGGCCGACCGCATAGCCGAAGAGGAAGAAAAGGCTGCAGAGCGTGACGACAGACGCAAGCGATACTATGGTAGCGATAACAGCAATACACAACACAAGCGTCGGCCTCACATCTATATCTTCAGTCAGGCCGACCTGGACAACGAAGACGTCATCCTTGCCGTAGAGAATACGCCTACCTATAGCCGCACCCGCCAGAAGCTTGAGGAAATACGTAACCTGGCTAACGGCGATAAGGAAGAACCGGAGACCGACGAAAAGCCAAACGGAACCGTGCAGGGAGTGATAAGTTTCTCCTGATATTAATAAGATATAGGAACGTCATCTGTTTATAAAAACTATTAAACGATTATGGCATTATTTGAACAAGTAAGCAAAGATATTCGCGAAGCCATGAAGGCTCACGACAAGGTGCGTCTGGAAACACTGCGTAACATCAAGAAGGTTTTTCTTGAAGCCAAAACCGCCCCGGGCGCCAACGACACCCTCGAAGACGATACTGCCATGAAGATTCTGCAGAAACTGGCAAAACAGGGCGAAGAAAGTGCAGAAGTTTATCAAAAGGCAGGCCGTGCCGAACTGGCTGAAGAGGAACTGGCCCAGGTAAATATCATCAAGCAATATCTGCCTCAGCCGCTGACCGAAGAGGAAATTAAAGCCCAGGTTAGCGACATCATTGCCCGGACCGGAGCCTCTACGATGAAAGACATGGGCAAGGTAATGGGACTGGCTTCCAAGCAAATGGCCGGACAAGCCGATGGTAAAACCATATCGGCTATTGTGCGACAGCTGCTGGCCTAAAGCACAAGATACCGCCCAAGACGGCCTGCATGTATACACATTCTTAAAAAAATTGCAGGTCAGAAGCCATGCATGCGATTGTCAGAAAAGCTCTTTCATGACGTCAAGCGACCGCAGCTGCGGAAAGCCCGGTACGTGAAGCCTGTAAAAATAAAGTATAATATCGGTACAGCGATTGCGCTGTTCCCTGTTCATTTTGAAGAGATGCATATTCTCATACGTCATGCGCATGAGGCTGTGCATCTCTTTTGCGTCAGCAGGTGCGAGGCTATCGGGATGCGATGGGTGCATAGGCGTGAAGTCTCCATTACGCAAGTCGAACCACCAACCGTCGTGAAAGTCGTCCAAATTAGGAAAGAAGCCAATGAACATTGAGAGCCTCATCATGAACACCAGGTGAAAATTGGCGAAATGTTCCTGCGCATTGTCCAACCACATCAGGCTGTTTTCCACATAGCTGTACAGCCGTTCGTTGCGCTGTTCGCCACGCAGAGAACAGGTAAGAAACTCGGCGAGGAAAAGCGATATCGACAGTTTGCCGGCGTCAAACGGTATAGAAACAAAAGGCTGAGCCAGCCTGATGTCGCGGAAATGTTGCAGGCTAAGGTTCTGCCGGTAGTCGAAAATAATATCAAGCAAGCTGAGAGGCTGGAAGAATTGCTTCTTCACACGCCCCTTAGATGTCTTGGGAAGCTTGCAGATAAACGACAGTCGACCCTGCTCACGTGTGAAGAGGTCAACAATTATCTGGGCCTCTCCATACTTCAATGCCCGCAAAACAACTGCCCGAGTCTTGGTTTCCATACTCGGGCAAAAATACGAAAAATCAAGCAACTATATAAAAAACCTATATAAAATTTTGGAGACTTACATAATTTGTACTAACTTTGCACCCGCAAAAACAAACCTATGGTCCCTTCGTCTATCGGTTAGGACGAGAGATTTTCATTCTCTAAAGAGCAGTTCGACTCTGCTAGGGACTACCACTAAAAATAAAAAGTAGAATTTAAGATGGCAAATCACAAATCATCAGTAAAGAGAATTCGTCAGACAAAGGCTAAGACTTTGCACAACAAATATTATGCAAAGACCATGCGTAATGCCGTTCGTAAGCTGCGCGCCACAACAGACAAGGACGAAGCTGTCAAGCTTTTCCCTGCCGTTCAAAAGATGCTTGACAAGCTGGCTAAGACCAATATTATCCACGCTAACAAGGCAGCCAACCTGAAGTCAAGCCTTTCTCTGCACATCAATAAGCTGGGATAATCGTCCGGTTCCTTTGATGTTATTGATTCAAGGTCGCGCTCTGACGAGCAGGCGGCCTTTAATCGTTTATGCCCCTGCCGCATTTTTAGCATTCGCAAACTACACGCTTTACACTCTTTCCCTACAAGGCCATGTCGTCAGCCCATCGTAAGGCTGCAGCATGGCTTATTTTGCCTTTACACCGTAAGGACGAAACCGTTACGGGCTAAAGGCGGAACGGAGATTGCAACACATTGGTTTTCAAAAGAATACACTGTCGAAATTTTCTTGTCTTTACGGGCTAAAGACAATGTCTTTACGGCGTAATCGTGACGGCTTTACGATGTAAAGGTTCTGCCTTTACGGCGTAATCGCAAAACCTTTACGGGCTAAAGGCAAGAGCTATATATTGTAGCGACAGCGAAAACACAACGCGCCGTCAGGCCCCACAGAGCAGAACCACAGGAAAAATAGGACAACAAACAGAAAACATGACGCAAGAAAGAGGCTTTTTTTACGAAATTCTTTTCTTATTCAGACCAATTTTTAGTATCTTTGCATGGTTAAAACAATTGAAAACAAATGGCAGAAAATCAGAATCAGGCAGATAATTATTCAGCCTCCAACATCCAGGTGCTGGAGGGTCTTGAAGCCGTGCGCAAGCGCCCGGCCATGTACATCGGCGACATCAGTGAGAAGGGTCTTCACCATCTTATCAACGAGACGGTAGACAATTCTATTGACGAGGCCATGGCAGGCTTCTGTCATAATATCGAGGTAACCATCAACGAAGACAACTCGGTTACCGTAGAGGATGACGGACGAGGCATACCTGTTGACGAACATAAGAAGCTGCACAAGAGTGCCCTCGAGGTTGTCATGACGGTTTTGCATGCCGGCGGCAAGTTCGACAAAGGCTCATACAAGGTCAGCGGCGGTCTGCACGGTGTAGGTGTGAGCTGCGTAAACGCCCTGTCTTCACACATGAAGTCGCAAGTTTTCCGCGATGGCAAGATATATCAGCAGGAGTATGAGAAGGGAAAGGCCCTCTATCCGGTGAAGGTGCTTGGCGAAACCACCAAGCAAGGAACACGTCAGCAGTTCTGGCCTGACCCCAACATATTTACCACTACCGTCTTTCAGTGGGACATTGTAGCACGTCGCATGCGCGAGCTGGCGTACCTGAACGCCGGCATCAAGATAACGCTGACCGACCTCCGGCAGAATCCGGAAACGGGCAAGCCCCGCCAGGAGGTGTTCCATGCCAAAGACGGGCTGAAGGAATTCGTGCGCTATATCGACCGCCATCGCCAGCACCTCTTCAACGATGTAATATATCTGAAGACCGAGAAACAGGGGCTGCCCATAGAGGTTGCCATCATGTACAACACTGATTATTCGGAGAATCTGCACTCGTATGTCAACAATATCAACACCATAGAGGGCGGAACACACGTCACCGGCTTCCGTCAGGCGCTGACCCGCGTGCTGAAAAACTATGCCGATAACGATGCGCAAATCTCGAAACAAATAGAGAAAGCCAAGATTGAAATTGCGGGCGAAGACTTCCGCGAGGGGCTTACGGCCGTTATCTCTATTAAAGTAGCAGAACCTCAATTCGAGGGACAGACCAAGACGAAGTTAGGTAACAGTGAGGTCACAGGCGCTGTAAATCAGGCCGTTGGGCAGGCACTGACCGACTATCTTGAGGAGCATCCCACTGAGGCAAAGATGATTTGTGAAAAAGTTATACTCGCCGCCACGGCACGTGTAGCCGCACGAAAGGCACGCGAAAGCGTGCAGCGTAAGAGCGTGATGAGCGGCGGCGGACTGCCCGGCAAGCTTGCCGACTGTTCGAACAAAGACCCGAAGGAATGCGAAATATTCCTCGTCGAGGGCGATTCGGCCGGTGGTTCAGCCAAGCAAGGCCGCGACAGATACACGCAGGCCATCCTTCCGTTGCGCGGAAAAATACTGAATGTAGAGAAGGTTCAGTGGCACCGTGTGTTCGAAGCCGAGTCGGTAATGAACATCATACAGAGCATTGGCGTGCGCTTCGGCGTTGAAGGCGAAGACGACCGCGAGGCAAATATCGACAAGCTGCGCTACGACAAGATTATCATCATGACCGATGCCGACGTCGATGGCTCACATATCGACACCCTCATTATGACGCTTTTCTTCCGCTTTATGCCAAAAATCATCGAGGAAGGACACCTTTATATTGCTACCCCACCGTTGTACAAGTGCACCTTCAAGAACAAGGTAAGCCAGTATTGCTACAACGAACAGCAGCGCCAGGCGTTCCTTGATAAGTACGGTGACGGCACGGAGGACGGCAAGAGCATACATACCCAGCGCTACAAAGGTTTGGGAGAGATGAACCCCGAGCAGCTCTGGGAAACCACCATGGACCCCAAGAGCCGACTGCTGAAGCAGGTAACCATCGAAAATGCCGCCCAGGCCGATGAGATTTTCTCCATGTTAATGGGCGACGATGTGGAACCGCGCCGCGAGTTTATCGAAGAAAACGCTGCCTTTGCAAACATTGATGCCTAAGGCAATGCAAAGATAATGGTCTTCCTGAGAAAGACAGAGGCTAAGGCTTCGGCTCTCTCAGGAAGACTTTTTATTTCGCCACGCTGCGGTCATGACATGAGGAAACTGCTGTTTTTCATATTGTTAGCTTTCAGGGTATCGGCTGTTCCGGCACAGGAATTCGATACCCACTGGATATCAATTTCCCATCCTGACAGTTTTTCGCACGTGTGGTTCCGGCGCACTTACCTCTTCGACGGCAGGCCGCGGCAGGCCCGTGTGACATTTGCCACGACAGGATTGGTCAAGCTCTACGTCAACGAGTGCAACATCGGCACGGCTTCTTTCTACCCCCTCCGGACACAAGGCGACAACCTTCCCGTAGCCATTACGCTTGATGTAACGCCCTATCTGCGGCCCGACAGCAATGTTATTGCGGCCATTTACGCACCGGCTTATCCCGAACCCAATCGTCGCCAGCTTTCAGTAAGCTTTTACGGCATTGACGATAAGGGACGGTCATTTTGCTATAACAGCGATAACAGCTGGCTCTGTCGCAGAGCAAACAGCGCCATAAGCCCTAAAGGTGGTGAGATTATCGACGGACGGTTTCATAATCCTGGATGGAAAGCTGCGTGGTTTGATGCGGCCTTATGGACTCCGGCCGCTTGTTTCAGGGGGCCAAAGGCCCTGCCTCTCGTGGCTTTCGAACATGGATATGAAGCGCCCAAGATCAGGCACGTGCGCACATATGAAAGGTTTGATACTGACGAAACAGGCATCGTGCAAGACTTCTACCCTGCCTTTCGCGGCTTTCTGCGCCTCACCTTGCGAGGGGCACGGCGGGGAGAACACATCCATTTCGGCAATGTACAGTATATTTGCAATGGCGAATTAGACGAGCAGGCATACCCCGTGTTCAGCCTTTCCAGCTACAGCGCGGTTCATATCAGCGGTGACCGATATTTTAAACCCGGCCAGATTACAGGTCTTGACGCCGTAGAAATGGGACAAGAAGCCTACTTCGATTTCTAAATCGTTTGACTGGGACAAGCCGAAAAAATAACTATCTTTGCAAAAATATCAAGTTTTTGCAAGAACTAAACCCCTGGGAAAGATGAATATTCAGATAGAGGATATCACCATAGAGAGCGTCAAAAAAGTTACTCCATGCAGTTTTATTGACGACGATCTGGCACTTATTGACGACATTTCTACCGTAACCATGCCCACAAAAGCACGCCACATGCGATGCTTTCTCATCGCAATCTGTACGCAAGGACAGTTAAGTTACACCGTCGATACCATCCGGCAGACCGTCAATTCCGGCAGCAGCATTATCATCAGCTCGGGGCAGGTCATTGACGATTATGCCATCAGTGCCGACTGTAAGGGCTACGCTGTCCTCATTTCCGAGCATTTTGTCCAGGAAGTTCTTACCGGCCTGCGCGACCTTTCCATGGTTTTTCTTTTTACCCGTACCCATCCGGTCTTTGCCTTGAAGCCGTCAGAGATGCAGGGTATACACAATTTCTACCATCTTCTGCGTCAGAAAGTGCTCGAGGTTTCGCGCCGGTTCCGCCGAGATACCGTGCGTTTGCTTATGCAGGCCTTTATTTATGACGCAGGAAGTATTTTCTGGGATATCCTGCAGACAAGCGGAGAGCACAATACAAGAGGTGAGGATATCTTCGCCCAGTTTATACAACTGGTGCAACGAAACTTCAGACGAGAGCGGCGGGTAGGCTGGTATGCTCTGCAGATGGATATATCACCGAAGTATCTTGCCGAAACTGTCAGGCTGATTAGCCGCAAGACTCCCAACGACTGGATTAACTATTACGTTGTCCTTGAGATGCGTGTGCTGCTGAAAAACACTACAAAAAGCATTAAGGAAATTACGGAATACATGAATTTTCCTAACCAGAGCTTTCTCGGAAAATACTTTAAAGAGCATGTTGGCATGAGCCCTTCGGAATATCGGAAGGAATAAAAGAGGAGGTAAGAAAGCAGGAGTTAAGGAGTTAATACAATTGATTAATTCTCTAACTAAAGCCATTCAAAAGGGTAAGGAGACAGGAATTCGCGGGCTTAAACTTTTGTTTAAATCATACCCTGGGCCTTTAACTCATCAGCAATATCACACAATTCTCCGTACCATTCGGCACCAAAACGGCGAATAAGCGGTTCTTTCAGGAAACGGTATAAAGGCAAGTCAAGCTCTCTGCCTAAAGAAACAGCATCCCTACATATCTCCCAGCGATGGTAATTAATGCCCGTAAGACCATTTGAAAAACGCTTTTCACGAATAGGATACAACGCACAGCTGATGGGTTTCTGCCATGACACGTCGCCCTTACTGAAAGCACTGTCGAAAGCGCACAGGCAACAGTTGTCAATAACATGACCGTCAGAAGTATCCGTCACATCGTGACAGCAGGTAAAAACGCAGTCACGCCCACCCACGATACTTGTTACAAGTTCGCCGTCGCTGTCAGTATAAGCTACCCCCTGCCGGTCAATGACAGCCTGGGCCGAGGCTGAAAGGTCAGGCCAGACAGCCTCAACATTCTCCTCCATCAAGGCAATCTCGTCAAGTGTAACGGGTGCTCCTGCGTCGCCTTCGATGCAACACCGTCCCTTACATTTCGCAAGGTCGCAACAAAACTTCTCTGTAAAAATATCGGGCGAGACCAAAACGTCGCCCACCTGTATGATATGGAGCATCTCCCCACGATGTATTACCAGTTAATTGGCGCCATACCCTTGCTCTCTAAATATGCGTTACACCTCGAAAACTGGTGCTGACCGAACCATCCTCCGCGGTTAGCCGAGAGCGGAGAAGGGTGTACCGATTCCAGAACAAGGTTCTGCTGCTGGTTAATTAAGTAGCGTTTGCTGCGCGCATAACCTCCCCAAAGCATATAAACAAGGCCTTGCCGATGGTCAGATAACGCCTTGATGGCAGCATCTGTAAACTGGCTCCAGCCTAACCTTTGGTGACTATTAGCCTCGTGTGCCCGCACAGTGAGCGTGGCATTCAGAAGCAGAACTCCCTGCTTGCTCCAGCGCGTCAGGTCGCCGTCCTGCGGAATGGGCGTGCCCAAATCCAACTGAATCTCCTTAAATATATTGACAAGCGAAGGCGGAATCATCGTATCGACAGGCACCGAAAAGCTCAATCCCATTGCCTGACCGGGTTCATGATAAGGGTCCTGGCCTATAATAACTACCTTTACATCATCAAACGGACACAGATTAAAAGCATTAAAGATTAACTTTCCTGGTGGGAAACACTGATGATTCAGATATTCCTGACGAACAAGACCGGTGAGATTGACGAAGTATTGTTTGTCAAACTCTGAACCTAAATATCGTTTCCAACTGTCTTCAAGCTTCACATCCATGTACTTAAATTCTTTAAATCTCCCCTGTCTGCATCCTGATGAGACAGCAGACAGAGGAGACAGGTTAAACGCCTGGCCTCAAAAAGAGCCCTGATGTCGGCTTCCTTTCAAATGGGAGCCGGCTAAATGCTTTCTTTATTATCCTCTATCAGATCTTCTCCTGTCATGTCAGCAGGCTGCTCCAGCCCCATAATGTGCAGGATAGAAGGTGCTACATCGGCCAGACGACCATCCTTAACGGTTGCCGAATTGTTCGAAGTAACGTAGATAAATGGAACGGGATTCAACGAGTGTGCGGTGTTAGGCGTACCATCTTCATTAATAGCGTGGTCGGCATTACCGTGATCAGCTATGATAATGGCTTCGTAATCATTGGCCTTGGCAGCCTCAATCACTTCCTTTACACAGTTGTCAATGGCCCAGACAGCCTTGGCAATGGCGTGATAAACACCCGTATGTCCCACCATGTCACCATTGGCAAAGTTCACAACTATGAAGTCATATTCCTGCGTATTAATGGCTCCGATGAGCTTCTCCTTTACTTCCAAAGCGCTCATTTCAGGCTTCAGGTCGTATGTCGCCACCTTTGGAGAAGGCACAAGTATACGGTCTTCGTTCTCAAAAGGCTCTTCACGGCCACCGTTAAAGAAGAAGGTTACATGGGCATATTTCTCTGTTTCGGCTGTATGCAACTGCTTTTTGCCCAGCCTTGACAGATATTCTCCCAACGTGTCTTGCACGTTTTCCTTCGGGAATAAGATATGAACGCCTTTGAAATCAGCATCATATGGCGTCATACAATAATACTGCAGGTTCTTGATTGTATGCATGCCTTCCTCGGGCATATCCTGCTGAATGAGCACCTGTGTAAGCTCTCTGGCGCGGTCGTTGCGGAAGTTAATGAAGATAATAACATCACCTTCCTGAATGGTTCCGTCAACAGTCGAGTTGTTAATAGCCTTGATAAATTCGTCGGTTACGCCGTCGGCATAACTCTCCTCCATAGCCTTTACCATGTCAGTAGCCTGTTTCCCCTTGCCCTCTACGAGCAAATCGTAAGCCTCTTTCACACGATTCCAGCGCTTGTCACGGTCCATTGCGTAGAAACGTCCAATGATACTTGCGATGCTTGCACTGTTATCTTTGCACACCTTTTCAACGTCAGCAATGAATCCCTTGCCACTCTTCGGGTCGGTATCACGCCCATCCATGAAGCAGTGTACGAAGACATTCTTCAGTCCATACTCCTTGCCGATTTCAAGAAGCTTAAACATATGGTCCAATGAAGAGTGCACACCGCCGGTAGAGGTAAGGCCCATGATATGCAATTTCTTGCCTGTTTTCTGTGCATAGCTGTAGGCATTTATTATCTCTTTGTTCTTTAAGATGTCACCTGTCTGACAGGCCTTGTTAATCTTTACAAGGTCCTGATATACGATACGGCCCGCACCGATGTTGAGATGGCCCACTTCCGAGTTACCCATCTGGCCGGCAGGCAGACCCACATCTTCGCCACAGGCCATCAGTTGTGAATGTGGACTGGTAGCGTTAAGCAGGTCAAGATATGGAGTTGGCGTATTAAAGATTACATCACCCTTGTCATGTTTTCCGATTCCCCAGCCGTCGAGAATCATCAATAAAGCTTTCTTTGCCATAATATTATATTTTAAAATGTTTGTTACTCTGCTATGCAAAGATACTATCTTTTTGCAGATTGCACAAATTACACCATGAGATTATTGCTTCATAAAGAAGTCAGCAGCATACCGTCCCATCTCTTTGTACCCCTCTGCATTGGGATGAAGGTTATCGCCAAGGCGCCATTGGGGTCGCAGGGCTTGCTCATCGGCCGGGTCGCGCATGAGTTTATCGAAGTCGAGATAACCGTCAGCCACCCGTTGTGTGCGCACCCACTCGTTTACAATCCGGCGGCAAATCTCGTGCTTGACGCTGTAATACCCCGACCCTTTCATCGGCGTTATCGTGACAAGCCATACGCGAAGGCGTGCCTGACGGCACTTTTCTACCATCGTTTTATATGCTTCGATGAGTCTTTGAGCCATGGAAAGCGAGGCGTGTGCGGTACCAATGTCGTTGATTCCCTCAAAAATAATGACATCCGTAACGCCATGTTGTCCGAGAATATCGCGGTCAAAGCGATTGATGGCCGCCTCTCCCAGCCCCACGCTAAGCACGCGATTGTTCCCGATACCGAGGTTAAGCACACCGTATTCGTGCCTTTTGCCGTCGCGTCGCTGCTGTTCACGGCCGTAAACCTCGTTCAGATTGAAGCTCATTTCGTCCGGCCAGCGGTTCTGATGGTCGGTTACAGAGCCTTTCCCGTCGGTGATACTGTTCCCCAAAATGGCAAAAGTGCGCACATCGGCAGCATATACTTCCAGTGCGGCTATGTTAAACCACTTCTCATATTTAAATGCACGGGCAAAGTCAGTCTGCGGCACGGTGACACCCTTCATGATGTACGACGTCGTTCGTGAGCCCATGTGAACCGTCGGTTTACGCGGTGCACGCTCGTAGTTAATGGTGATAGCCAACCGTTCGTCCGTCTTCAGGTCGTAGTGTTCAGCGTCTGAATAAACCCACTTCCCTGCTGCAACCGTCACCCTTTCACTGCCATTAAAGTGCAGATAACGTGCACTCCGTTCATCAATCCGGAAAGAATCGAGCGCATGTGCTATATATACAGAACGTATTTCTACTGGTGAATTCGAAAAGATATTCGACAGCTGAAGCCGCAGCACACTGCCTCCTGCCGACACCTTTATGATTTGCCGTACCGACCGGTCGGTCATTTCGTTGTTGTAAGGCATAAAGGCACGCGTAGGCGTTTGCATGGCCGTAGCCCACGTTCCCGTCCAATGGCCAATGATATTATCGGCTTGCTGAGCCCTGGTTCCGGTGGGATACACCAGCAGGAAAAGTATAAAGACAAGATTTTTCATTCGTTGTTATCCTGAAATTCTATTCTGAAGCAAAGATAATTCAATAAGCTGGAGAGGGATTGTACACCTTAATTAATAAAGGTAAAGGGCGTCGGCTCCGACGCTCTCCAACCCAATTCGGCACACGTCATGGCGCAGGCTTGCGCAGTTCCCAAAAGGCAACGGCCGCGGCAGAAGCCACATTAAGCGAGTCTACGCCATGTTTCATCGGTATCCGGGCCACATAATCGCAGGCGGTTATGGTGTCGTGGGGAAGTCCGTCGCCCTCTGTCCCCATGACGATAGCCAGGCGAGGCTCGGCTTTCAGGGTCGAAGAGTCGAGCGGTACCGACCTGTCGGTCAATGCCATAGCCACAGTTTTGAAACCTTGCGCACGCAAACTCTCTACCGGTTCGTCCATCCACGTCCACGGAACAAGGAATACCGACCCCATCGAAACCCTTACGGCGCGGCGGTTCAATGGGTCACACGCGTCGCGTGTCAGCAGCACACCGTCAATACCCAGGGCGGCAGCGGCCCGGAATATAGCCCCAATGTTCGTCGTATCAGCCACTGCATCAATTACGACAACGCGCGCGGCACCTTCACAAACACTTACCACCGTGGGCAGTTTACGCCGCCGCATGGCACAAAGCACACCGCGCGTCAGCGTGTAGCCCGTCATACGGGCCAGCAATTCGCGCTCACCGGTATAGACGGGTATGTCGCCACAGGCAGCAATAATGCCTGCAGCGTCGCCCCCGATATGCCGTTCTTCGCACAGCAGCGAGACGGGTTCGTAGCCCGCCTGCAGCGCAACCTTGATTACCTTCGGGCTTTCGGCCACAAAGAGGCCCTGCTCAACATGCAGCCTGTTGCGCAGCTGAGTCTCAGTCATGCGGCAGTAAGGCTCAAGACCGGCATCGTCAAGCGACGTGATATGAATGCAATTCACCGTACAAACACTTCAATATTCATAAAACGAAAGAGGCCCGTCAGGGCCCCTCTTGCTTATTTAACCACCTTCTTTCCGTCAATAATATAGATGCCGTGGGGCTGTTTCTCGAGGTCGGTACCCAGATAGGTACCACTGATGCTATAGACACGGTGACTGGATTTCGGCGTAATGCCGATATTTTTAATGCCTGTCGGGCCAGACGGCGTCGAATTTCCGCCGTTCTTTGCAGGTACACGGAACACGAAGCTCATGCTGCCATCGCTGTTCTCCTTAATGTTCATGATGCTACAGTTCATCAGTTTTGAGCCGTTGCTGTTGGCATTGTGCAACGTAGCGGCAGGCGTAGAGCTGTTGGTCAGCGAATCATTTCCTGCATAAGGATAGGTGTCACTGGCCGCCACCGACTTCATGAGGAATCCGGTGCTGCTGTGACGTTTCGAGTCGTCATAGCCGTTGGCGTGGAATATGGTCACGCGTTGGTGGTCGTTTCCGTATGAATAGGTTCCGGTGGTTGTGTTGACGGCATTATACTTCCAGTATTTCGGGCTGTAGTCAATATGGCTGATGATCATTCCATGCCCGGGCAAAGCCGAATCAAATTCCTTCTTCTGGCGGTTGTCAAGGATATAGTATTCGTTGCGGTTCGCGTCGTTATAGATAATGTATGTCTGCCCCATGTCGGCCAGAGACTTCATGTTTGTAATGGCAGTATCGGCCACAAGCTCTACCGGCTTCGTCCATCCGCACACCATTTTCTCATATCCTGTATAGCCCGCCGGCACGAAACCCTTTCCGTTATATGCGCCTGCGTCCATCAAATCCCAGCCTCCCATGCCGTAGTTTCCGCTGTAGGCGGTGTCGTACATGTCAGGAAAGCCCATGCAATGAGAGAATTCATGGCAGAAGATTCCGATGCCGGCTATCGCATCGCCGCCAATAGAGGTGTACCTTAATTCGCAAGAACAGGCATACGTATTGATAAGGGTGTTGTCCAATTTAAAGTTATGATACCCGGCGCTTGCAAGGTTTGACATGTGCGGCCATATCAGATCGTCGTCACCTGTAGGCGAGTCGGCCTGACCGTGGCCGGCGTAAAGCACGAACACTTCTTCGGCCTCGCCGTCGTTATCCCAGTCGTATGTGCTGAAGTCGACCGAATCTTTTGCCAGCAAGCACGCGCTGCGAATCATGTCAGGAGCATGGTCATCGTCATTCATACCGTAGTAACGATAGGGCCTCGGCAGCCTGATGGGGCCCACTACATCAAACGTAAGGTCGAACTTTCCACCGCTCTGCGCCGAGAAATAGTCGCGTATGCTGCCGCGGAAATTCCCCTCGTCATAGCCTTTGTCGTTGGCAACGTGCGTGTAAAAGTCCTTAGGGTTCGACATTGAAAAGTGCTTGTCGGAGAATTCCACAAGCAGAATCAGTCCGCGTTTGCTGCCCTGGAATATCGACGGGTCCTTGACATCGCCCGGCGCGCGGCGCCTCTGCGCCTGCATCTGTGCCGCACGTGCCATGCGCTTCTGGCTCTGTGAAACCTGCGCGGCAAGGCGCTTCATGCTGACGACCTTGAAGAATCCGGTTTTGCCGTCGGGCACATAGGCCACACCGTCGGCCGACTGCCAGAAGTGAAGATGTTCGTCTCCGCAAAGCGTTACCTTCACCTCGCTGCCGTCGGCCAGCCTTACGGTTCGCCAAATACCGGGGCGGGCCGGAACGGCCATTGCCATGTAAGCTGCCATCGACAGCAGCAACACACTTAAAAATCTCTTCATATCAAGTGCTTTTTATTCGCTGATGTAAAAACAAAACGTCTGCTGCCTGATGCCGCGGCGGGCCAGACGGCAGAGTATGCCGTTGGCAAAGTTACGCCTTTCTGCCGAGACGGCAAAATAAAAAGGCCACAACCTTTCTGCCCTACAGGCGCTTACACGTATACAGGACGCCGACAGGGCGAAACGCCTGCAGCCACGGGGCAACGCCTTTGTTAAAGTTGCGCAAGGCCTTTACGCCCGAACGTTGACGTTACGACGGCCGCCACACGAACCGTACGGCGGCCGTGATATACGCGTGCGGCGGCCGTCACACGCACGTGCCGCGGGCGCCACAACACTACCACAACATCATAAAGGCCGCAGCCTGCCGACGGAAAGGCGACTGCCTGCGACCGAAAACCGCCTGACAAACCGGCACCAACGCGCAGGGAAAACGCTTCAACGCCCTCCTATTTGCGGCCCATCCATGGCACTCATGGCCGACAGACGTTCGCGCAGATAACGCTTGAGGCCGTCGCCGTACACAATCTCGACATGGTCGTACAGTCCGAGGATGAAACGCCCTATGCCCACATAGTTGGCCACATCGGTTGTCAGTACCCAGTGGTTCCTGCCGTCGGGTTTCATCAGCTCGGCCGCATGGGGATACTCCTCGCACATCAGGCTGTGGGCCAGCAGGTCGAGACACAGACAGATGGAGATGCGCTCTTCGCTGCTGAACATAAACATGTCGGTGAACAACTGGCGGTGACGGTCTTCGTGCTGCCAGAAATCGTTCATTACTTCCACCTCGGCAATGCGGCTTATCTTGAAAGTTTTGTTCAGGCCTGACGATGGTTCGTAGGCGCGGATATCGGCTTTGTCGCCGAGGAAGAGAAAAGGTTCTACGAGGCGGTCTTTCACCGTCTGGCTGTGACCGGAGCTATATCCGTGCAACACTACGACGCGACGCTGGTTGACGGCGCGCTGAAGCTGCTGCACATTATTATAGACCAGGCGGTCTCTCCACGTAGGCGAGAACTCGTTCAGATGATAGTATCGCGTAAGTTTCCGGCGCAACAGTCCGGCCATCGGGTTGCTTTTGTTGTCGACCTCAGAGAGCAGCCTGTACATGTAAAAGGCCTGCTCCTGGGTAAAGTCTACCGTGCGGGCAATATCCTGGAAGAAGGGAGAATGGGGGTCAAGCAGATAACGGCGGTGCAAATGATGAATAACGAAACCGTAATCCTCCATCTGTTTGATGACGTAATAGAGGTTCCGCTTCGACGTTCCCAACACCTCGGCAAGCTCTGCAGCCGAGTGGCTGTCGGCAACCATGGTCAGGAGCAGGTCAAGCATGCGCCCAAGGGCGGTGCCCGACGGTTGTAAGGTTTTATCGGTCATATAATAATAAGGTATAAAAACAGGAGTTTTGCAAGGTACAGAACGATGGGGATTACACGTGTGCACACGGTATTTTGCCCACATGCACATGGTATTTCAGACGCTTGGACATGATTTTTTGCCTGCGTGCACGGCAGGCGGTCAGTCGAATTTAATCTCAAGCTGGCGGGCTCCCAGCAGGTTATAAGAACGCCTGTGATAAGGCGAGATGCCATATTGCGCAATAGCCGCGCGGTGTTTTGCCGTGGGGTAGCCTTTGTTCTGCTTCCAGTTGTAGACGGGATACTGGCGGTCGAGGTCGGCCATATAATCGTCACGGCAAGTCTTTGCCAGAATGCTGGCTGCGGCAATAGCCTGATATTTGCCGTCGCCCTTGACGATACAGGTATATGGCAAGGGGCTTTTCGCCGTATCATCGGGAGCGGACGGCGTGACGGGCGGGTAATAGGGGTCGAACCTGTTGCCGTCAATAATCAGCGCTTCAGGCTGTACCGTGAGCTGCGATATGGCGCGGTGCATGGCCAGAAAGCTGGCATGGAGAATGTTGATACGGTCAATTTCCTCGGGCGTTACAACACCGACGGCCCACGAAATAGCGTCGCGCTGAATCTGTTCGCGCAAGGCATAGCGCGCCTTGATGGTGAGTTTCTTCGAGTCGTTCAGCGCAGGGTTGTCATAATCGCGCGGCAAAATAACGGCGGCGGCGTAGACACTGCCGGCCAAACAGCCGCGTCCGGCTTCGTCACAACCGGCTTCAATAAGGTCCTGATAATAGTGAGGTTCGAGCATAAACTACGATTTCGTTTTGTCGTTATAGAAGTTTCGCAAGGCTCAACTTCCGCAGGAGTTGCCCCTTTACCTTATCTTCTTAACGTTTTTAACTTTAAAATATTGTTTCGTGAAGTAACACTTCTTTTTACAAGACTATCTTTGCAGCAGGAAACAAGGATTAAAAACAAACAGAAAATGGAAAAGGAAATGATATTTGCTGCCCGAAATCAGTCGGCAAGCAGCATGCAGCGGTCAGTAAACAACGTGCTCATGGCAGTCGGTAAAGCCCTGAACGGGGCAAAGGTTCCAGTGGAATGGCTGCGCAAATATTACTCGGCAGTGTGCGAAAAAGAGCTGACTTTCAGCCAGACACTGTTGTTAATCAATGCCCAGATGGCCTTTATCGCTGCAGCCTTCCCCGCAAGCATGCCCGTCGTCGGGCGCATAGCGTGCTGCGTGTGGCTCGTTTTCAGTCTGAAGAAATGTAAGAAAGAAATCTGAACTTAACTCTATATTCACGGCTTTTCATCCGCCGGCAGAAAACAAAAAAGCGGCTGACGTCCTGAACGTCAGCCGCTTTTTTGCTATATTATACGGTTATTGCTGTCCGCCAGCCCACCATACAGGCTTGGTGAAAACATACATTCCGGCATCGTTACCCGAGCCAAAAGCCTTCTTTACATTGGGATTTGAGATGACGTCGCTGTTGCCATAGGGCAGACGAAGCGGCCAGCGGTTACCTGCTGCATTGTTGTTATTGGGGTTGACCATGGCTACAGGGTAGCTTCCATCAACAAATTTGCAGCGGCGCATATCGTTATAAGTCTCGAGCTGTTCATCGCGGGTCTGGGCAATATACTTCTGAATCAGAATCTCCTTCAGCGGATTTGCCAGATAAAGCGCATTGATATTGGTCAGATAATTCTGTATATCTGTCGCCGTGATATTGGCGGGATTGATGGTACCTAAGCCAAATACGACATCGGTAAACTTGCCTCCGGTAGCCTGCCAATCGTCCATAGCGGCCGTAACTGCTGCCTCAAAGTCGGGCTTTGCATTCTCATTAAGCCGGGCCTTTACTTCGGCACGGATGAAGTAAAGCTCTGATTTGCTGAACAAATGCTCATATGCAGCAGGGTTCAGATAGAAAGCAGGAACGTTCACTCCCTCCTGTTCGGCAGCCAGTTTAGCGTCACCAGGCGTTGCAACGGTGTCGGCACCGGTCACGTCTTTGTAGCAAGCGTAGTTGTAAATAGGTTCACGAGGGTCATTGCGGGCCTTTAAAAGGTTGTCAACTGTAGTCGAAGAACCGATGTATTCACGACTGAACCAGTAGGCGTACCAAGAGTTATTCTGCGACCCTGTGTCAAAAACGTTGAGGTTTGCACCCTTAAATCCTGCGGCGAGAGCGGCGTCAGTCTCACTCAAAACCTGCCGAAGCAGGGCATCAGTCTTGTTAACTCCGTAGGTGTGCAGCAGGTAACGGGCCTTCAATGCGTGCGCAAGGCCTGACCATTGCTGCAAGTCGCCCTTGAAGATTACGTCCTGCGAAACGCCATTTTTCATACTGGCTCCACGGACGAAATTGGCCTGAGCAGCGTCCAATTTAGCAAAGATGGAATCGTAAATAGCCTTTTGAGTATCAATCTTCGGAGCAGAAATCTCCGAGAAACACTCCGACATGGGCACGTCTCCATGCAAGTCGGTAAGCACGCCCCAGTTTAAAGCTTCGAGCGTCTGCGCCATCCCCATCAGGTCGTACTGGCCTTTATTGACACCACTTTCGCACTTTTTGCGCAACGATACAATATTATAGAGATTCAGATATGCGGCGTTCCATTCGTTTTCAAAAGAAGAACTTGCCGCAATTTCTGACAGAAGGCGCGCCTCTACATCCTTTAACTGGTTGTTGTTTGTTCCGAATTCCTGCTCGGTAAACGATGAAACATACCACGCATAATTCCCACAAAGCACGCTGTAAACAGTGGCAACCTCGCCGTCTGTAATCTGAAACTTGCCGTCAACAGCCGGCAATGAAGGGTGCCGCTCGTCATTATTGATCTTATCCATCATGCTATCCGAACACGAAGACAGGAATAACAGGGATGACATGGCTAAGCCTAAAACATATTTTATTTTCATAATCGCTTTCCTTTAATGAATGAATTGATTAACGTTTCCCTTAGAAACTAAGCTTGAAACCACCGCCAAAGCTCGATGTATTAGGCACCGAGAAGCGCTCAAAATAGCCTCCCATGTTACCGTTTCCCTGCGAACTTTCGGGGTCGAGGCTCGGCATCTTCGCCCAAACCAGAAGGTTTCGTGCGAAAGCATAGACAGAAAGGTCGACACCTGCAAACTTAGGGAGCTTGTAAGACAGCGTAATATCGCGGAGCTTCAGGTAGCTTGTGTCGTATATTCCAGCCTCGGTTACGTTGTTGTAAGCCTGATAATATTTCTGTTTGCTTACCTGAACGGTGTTCTCCAGGCCCGTAGCCTGGTCTATTCCTTCGGCTACCATCGTTCCCTCATGGTAAGGAAGCGACTCGTTTGTTGCGCCAAGGTAGTTCATTGTAAGCAATGTTCCGTTGTACATTTTACCGCCATTCTGCCAGTCTAATGTAGCTGAAAGCGTCAGCTTTTTGTAAGAAGCGCTGAGGTTAAAGCCCATATTGAAGTTGGGAGAACATTCGCCAAGGTTCTCGCTGTCGCCCGTAGCCTGTGGCAAACCATTGTTTAAAAGCAGCTCGCCTTTGTCGGTACGCTTGAATGCCAGGCCGTAAATGTTGGGATAAGTATAGCCTGCCTGAGCACGAACCTGGGGCTGAACGAATCCGCCCAACATAATACTCTCGACGCCGGGAGCCAGTTCTTTCACGAAGTTATGCACCTTAGTGAAGTTAACGCCCAGCTCAACGTTGTAGTCGCGATGCTGTAAAACCGTTGCCTGCAGAGAAAATTCGTGCGACGATGTCGTCATTTGTCCGGCGTTTGTACGTAGATATTGGTAACCCGTTGAGCCTGCCGTCGGCACGTCAAATATCTGATCTTTAACATCCTGATAGCTGTAAGTGTACTGGAAGCGCACCCTGTTCTCGAAGAAATTCAGGTCAATTCCGGCCTCCCAGTTCTTGGTATTCTGCGGTTTTAAGTTCGGATCGTACTTCACAAAATAGGGTGTATAGGACTTCGCGCTGCCCAAAGGATAGCTCATTGGCGTATAAGTGTACATGCCGCTACCGTATGCAGGTACATACATATAATTGTTATAGAACTTACCTGCCTGCCCAACCTGCGCATAAGACATACGTAACTTACCGTACGAAAGCGTCTTGTTGTCCTTCAATTGTGGAAGTTCCGTGAATATCCAGCTTAATGAAACCGACGGATAAAAGAAGCTGCGGTTCTTGCTCGGCATGGAAGAAACCACGTCGTTACGACCGGTTGCCGTCAGGTAAAGCATGTTTTTCCACGACAATGACAGCTGACCGAACGTACCAACTGTACGTTCCTGTTCGCGATATTCTTCGTGAGCGGCCATCGTTGTGGTGTTACCGATGGTGGGCTGACCGTAGAAAGAGAGGCCCACGCCGTCGTAATCCCACTTGCGTGCATTCTCATGGTTGAACTCGTTACCCAGCAGGAAGCCGAAGTCTACATCGTTCCACTTTGCCGTAAAGTTCGCCGTGAGCAGGTTGTTAAATACATTTCGCTGAACGCCGAAGTCCTCAACCTCTCCCGTTTTGTTGTAAGCCGACCCTACTTCAGCCACTGTACGGTTATTGGTTGTGTAGGTATCGATGCCCGCCTGCTCGCGGAAGACGAGGTTATACTGCTCTCCCCATCCGAACTTCGGGCGGAATTCGGCATAGGCATTGCCAAAAACGCGGTTGGTATGCTGATAGAATTCGTCGTTGTCGGCCCACCAATAAGGGTTGTTAAAGTATGCAACGCTTCGGAAACATATCTGTGAAGTGGGGTCGCCAGGCACGTTATAGGGCGTACCTTTCAGGTTATACTCGGCCGGAGCACTGTATACAACGTTCACAATACCGTTGTTGGCACCCGGGGCTGACGTAATTTTCGTTGCACTATAATTGGCTGAAAAGCCCGTCTTCCACTGGTCATTCACCTTCCAGTCGACGGCTCCACGTCCGCCCGTACGGGTCATACCAGTCGACGGTATAATGCCTTTCTGGTAGGTATCGCTTAAGCTGAAGGCATAGCTTACGTCCTTCTTGGTCTGCGCTATGCCAAAGGTGGAGTTCTGCGTAAAGCCGGTTTTGAAGAAGTCGCCAACGTTGTCATAGGTCTGCGGCGTTGTCCACCCGTCCAATCCTGCGGCTGCATACTTGGTGTTATAATACTGGCCCTTGTGCAAATTGGCGCCATTGTTCGTATATTTGTTGGCTACATTGCCGCCATATTTGGCATCGTTGGGCAGTTCTGCAATCTTTGGGCCCCAGGTCATTGAGCTTGAAGGGTTATACTCGTCAAAGCTATTACCCTGCGCATACACGTCCTGGTGCTCGAACTTACGGCTTAGGGTTTGTCCGCTAAGGTCGGTAGAGAACGTAATAACAGGTTTTTCGGTTCCCTTTGCACCACGTTTTGTGGTAATAAGAATTACACCATTCGAAGCACGAATACCATAAAGGGCCGAAGCAGCCTGACCTTCCAGCACGTTGACGCTTTCAATATCGTCAGGGTTGATGTCAATAGAACGACTGGCATAATCGGCTCCTCTCACCGACTGAAGGGTTGAAAAGTCTGGCGTTGATACAATAGGCATACCATCAACCACATACAACGGCGTATTGTTACCGTCGAATGAGCGCGCACCACGAATCGTAATCTGCGCCGAAGCACCCGGTGCACCCGACGACTGGCGGATGGAAACACCCGTCAGCTTGCCTTGCAGAGCACTCGATAAAGACGAAGTTCCTGCCACGTTAAGGTCGCTGGCTTTCAGGTTCTGTGCCGAATAGCCTAGAGCTTTCTTGTCGCGTGTGATACCCATTGCGGTTACCACCACCTCGTTCAGCTCCTTATTGTCGGCGTCCAAAACCACTTTCATGTTAGCCCCTGCGGTTACAGTCTTTTTCTTCATACCCAGATAGGTAATCACTAACTTGCTTCCTGCAGGAACGTTAAGCTCAAAACGGCCGTCAATATCGGTCACCGTTCCTGTCTTTGTACCGTCTACCATCACTGCCGCTCCGACAACAGGGCTGCCGTCCTCTGAAGAAGTCACGGTGCCTTTTATCGAAGACTGTGCCACGGCTACTCCCACAGAAAGGAATAAGCCGGCAAAAATCGTTGCAAATCTTTTAACCATAAATTCTCTCTTTTTCAAAATTAGACCATAACCTCGCTGGGTTAATATAACATAACGAATGCAAAACTAAGCAACTTTTATTAAAGTTCCAAGCTTTTTCTATAAAAACTTTCATTTTGTTTAAAACAAAGTTGGTTTTACTTACATTCTGACTTTAAAGTGTATAAAAATGCAACAAAAATTACCTCTGCTATACATCCGTCCTGCGAGGGCAGCGGACTAACAAAAGCAAAAAGTGCAAAAATAAGTTATTCTGCATCGTAAGGGTCACTGTGCGGCGGCCGTCATACAACCTGTGCGGCGGCCGTCGCACGCACGTACCACGGCCGCCACACAAGCCGTACCGCAGCCGCCGTAACACCATCCTGACACCATAAAACCGGCAGAAAGCAGAAATACGAGGGGCAGGAGATAAAAACATGAGTATAAAAAGATAAAAACACGCGCGATAAAAGTCTGAAATACAGGCAACAGAATGCAGGAACACGGGCGGCACAAAAAAGGCGGATGCCCGAAAGGCATCCGCCGTATACCATAAACCATAAAAGCCACAAGGGGCTACGGGCACGGACGCAAGGCGTCGCGACGCCGCCCCTGCGCCGACACCGCTCTAAAACATGCTCTGAACCCTGCGGATACCGGCCACAAGCGTGTCAACGTCGGCCCTCGTGTTATACAGTGCAAACGAGGCGCGCACGGTGCCGAGAATGCCGAGGCGGTCCATCAGCGGCTGGGCGCAATGGTGGCCCGTTCGCACGGCAATGCCGAGCTGGTCGAGCAGCGTTCCTACATCCATGTGGTGAATGTTGCCCAGGTTAAAGCTGACAACGGCATCGTGGGGGCACAGCACCGCCGACGATGGTTCGGTACCATAAAGGTGCATTTCAGGAATACCGGCAAGCTGTTCAAGAGCATAATCGGTAAGTTCCTGTTCGTGAGCCTGTATGTTTTCCATACCCAATTGCTCTATATAATCGATGGCTGTGGCCAGACCGTGCGAGGCAATATAGTCGGGTGTGCCTGCCTCAAACTTTAAAGGCGGATGCTCAAACGTCGTCTTCGTCCAGCTGACATGCTCTATCATTTCGCCGCCGCCCTGATAAGGGGGAAGCCTTTCCAGCCATTCTTCCCTGCCATAAAGCACGCCAATACCCGTGGGGCCGTACATTTTATGACCGCTCAACACAAAGAAGTCGCAATCAATATCCTGCACATCTACCGTGAAATGCGGCGCACTCTGTGCTCCGTCAATCACAATGGGTACACCGTGTGCATGGGCTGTGGCGGCCATTTGCCTTACAGGGTTCACCGTTCCCAGCACGTTGCTCACGTGTGATACGCTTACAAGGCGCGTTTTTTCGTTGAAAAGAGCTTCAAAGGCTGCCATATCAAGCACACCTTCGTCGTTCATAGGTATAACCCTAATTTTTATACCGCGACGGCTTTCCTGCAACTGCCAGGGCACGATGTTGCTGTGATGCTCTACGGCCGAAACGATAACCTCGTCGCCTGCTTTCATCATGGCTTCGCAAAATGAGGAGGCAATAAGGTTCAAGCCTTCAGTAGTGCCGCGCGTAAACACAATTTCGGCCGTGGAACGTGCGTTAAGAAAGGCACGGATACGGTCGCGGGCCTGCTCGTGAAGTTCCGTAGCGCGCTGGCTTAAATAGTGTACACCACGATGCACATTGGCGTTGGCGTTGAGATATTCCTCGCGCATGGCGTCGAGCACACACAGGGGTTTCTGCGTGGTGGCGGCATTATCGAGGTAAACCAGCGGCTTGCCGTGCACCTCGCGGGAGAGTATGGGGAAATCGGTTCTTACCTTATCAATATCAAACATCGCTTTCTATGTTCTTAAATGATTATTGAAAGATGATATGCTACCATCGTAATGGCAGCATACCGATAGTGTTTACCTACAGAGTTTGCAGTTTTCGCAGCCGTTTAATTCGCCGCGAAAACGTTTCTCTACCAGCAGATGGAGGCGGTCGCGCAAGGGTTCAAGCGTAATGTTATCGATTACTTCGCCTATAAAAGCAAACTCCAAGAGGAGCTTTGCCTCATGCTGATCAATGCCCCTTTGCTGCATATAGAAGAGTGCTGCGTCGTTAAGCTGCCCCACAGTAGAGCCATGTGCACACTTCACATCGTCGGCATAAATTTCCAACATGGGTTGTGTGTACATGCGTGCAGTGCGTGTCATGACGAGGTTCTGGTTGGTTTCCTGCGATGTTGTCTTCTGACTGTCGTGACGAACCAGCACGCGTCCGGCAAAGGCACCGACGGCATGATTGTCCAAAACATATTTGTAAAGCTCATGACTATCGCAGTGAGGCACGGCGTGATCGATGAAAGTGTTGTTGTCAACATGCTGATTCCTATCGGCAATCACACAGCCGTTGCACCAGCATTCGGCACCTTCGCCTTTCAAAACAAGGTCGAGGCGGTTGCGTGTAACGCCATTATGCAACGTAATAACATTGTGGTTTACGCGGCTGTTGGCCTGTTGCTCAATATAAACATTGCTAATACGCACGTTTTTGATATGGGTTTCTTCCAGGCAATTCAGGTCAATTCTGGCATTCTCGCCAACGTAAACCTCAATCACCTGCGTGCCAAGGAAGTTGCGATCGTCGGCTGTATCGTCGCAGAAAAGGAACTTGGCTTCGGAACCTTCTTCCATAACGATGAGCACACGACGGTTTACCATCAGGTCGACATCGGAGCGAAGGATGTTAACTACCTGTATAGCCCGGTCAACTTTTACGCCTTTTGGCACATAAATAAAAAGGCCGTCCTGGGCCAACATGGTGTTAAGGGCGGTAACAGCATCCTTATCAGTGCGGGCCAGACGGGCATAATAACGTTCTATCAGCTGTGGATTCTGCTCGGCAGCATCCTTTAAACTGCCCACGACGACACCCTCGGGCAACGATGCCTTGGGCAGTGCCTTTTTGTAAAACTGGTCGTTAACTACGAAATAAAGGGAAGTGCTGAGGTTCGGTACGTCGCATTTGAACGCGTCGTAAGGGTTTACAGGAATGTCAAGACGGTTGATATTGACACCATAATCGGGCGCAAACAGCTTGTCAATATCAGTATATTTGTAACGCTCTGCCTTTTTGGAGGGAAACCCCTGCGCGCAAAAATCATCGAAAGCCTTATCGCGAACCGCATTCATTACCGGCGCAGCATGGTCAAATATCATCTGGCGCGATGCCTCATAAAGGTCTGTGTATTGTTTCTCGCTGCTCATTCTTTCTTGTTTCTATGTTGTAGTGTAGAAAGCCGAATACCGTTATCGTTACACCTTATTATAATATAGACCCATATAACAGGGCAACCGGGCAACAGCTTTATTACAGCAGAATAATACTTATATCATAAAAAAGGAGAATGTTCCCCATGCCGTTTACTTGCCGTAACGGGCATCGGCCTCCTCCTTTATCCAGTCGTAGCCGCGCTCTTCTATCGCTTTCGAAAGCTCGGGACCCTCTGTCTTGACAATGCGGCCGTTGTAAAGAACGTGCACTACCTGTGGTTTTATCATGTCGAGCAGACGTTCATAGTGGGTGATAACGATGATTGACTTGTCGGGTGTAAACAGTTTGTTCACGCCATCAGCCACAATGCGCATGGCATCAACATCAAGACCCGAGTCGGTTTCGTCAAGAATGCTGAGACGAGGATTGAGCATTGCCATCTGGAATATTTCGTTACGCTTCTTCTCACCTCCCGAAAAGCCTTCGTTTACAGAGCGTCGTGAGAGCTTCGCATCGAGGTCGACGATTTCGCGTTTCTCTTTCATGAGCTGCAGAAACTCGGCTGCTTTCATTGGCTCAAGGCCTTGATACTTACGCCTTGCGTTCACAGCGGCCTTCATAAAATTGACCATTGACACGCCCGGTATTTCGACAGGGTATTGGAAACTAAGGAAAAGGCCTTCGCAAGCACGCTCTTCGGGTTTCATCTTTAGCAGGTTTTTGCCGTTAAAACAGGCTTCTCCCTCGGTAACCGTGTACAACGGATTACCGGTAAGAACGGCACTAAGCGTTGACTTTCCCGAACCATTCGGCCCCATAATAGCGTGTATCTCGCCGTCGTTAACGGTAAGGTTGATGCCTTTTAATATCTCTTTGCCTGCAATAGAGGCGTGTAAATTCTTTACTTCAAGCATATCTTTTTATTGTTTTTACGCCACGCAAATGACGCGATGAGCCTTTGTTGATTATATTTCCATTACACACAAGACGCACCTTATCCCACTGTTCCCTCAAGGCTTACGGAGAGCAGTTTCTGAGCCTCAACGGCAAATTCCATGGGGAGTTTATTTAAAACCTCCTTGGCATAGCCGTTAACGATAAGCCCTACCGCGTCTTCGGTTGATATTCCACGCTGATTACAGTAGAAGAGCTGGTCCTCACTGATTTTGGATGTCGTAGCTTCGTGCTCAACAATAGCCGTATCGTTGTGGACGTCCATATAAGGAAAGGTGTGCGCTCCGCATTGACTGCCGAGCAATAATGAGTCGCAAGAGCTGTAGTTGCGGGCGTTATCGGCATGCTGTCCGCATTTAACGAGCCCGCGATATGAGTTCTGACTGTGACCCGCAGAGATGCCTTTTGAGATGATTGTCGACTTGGTGTTGCGGCCAATATGAATCATTTTCGTTCCCGTATCGGCCTCCTGATGGTGGTTTGTTACCGCAACGCTGTAGAATTCAGCCTGCGAATTGTCGCCCCGAAGGATGCAAGAGGGATACTTCCACGTAATGGCCGAACCGGTTTCAACCTGTGTCCACGACAGCTTTGAGTTGATTCCGCGACAGTCTCCGCGCTTAGTGACGAGGTTTAATACGCCTCCTTTGCCTTCCTCATCACCGGGATACCAGTTCTGTACCGTCGAATACTTCACTTCTGCATTGTTCATAACCACAATCTCTACGACAGCAGCGTGCAGCTGATTCTCGTCACGCATCGGAGCTGTACAGCCTTCAAGGTAGCTCACATAAGCGTCGTCGTCGGCAATTATAAGCGTACGCTCGAACTGTCCTGTATTGCGAGCATTGATTCTAAAATAGCTACTTAGCTCCATTGGGCACCTAACGCCCTTCGGAACATATACAAAAGAGCCATCGCTAAAGACGGCAGAGTTGAGCGCTGACGTGAAATTGTCGCGATAAGGAACCACTGAACCCAGATACTTTCTGACGAGATCGGGATGGCTTTTCACTGCTTCGCCGATGGAAGAAAAGATGATTCCTTTCTCAGCAAGCTGCTTTTTGAAAGTGGTTTTAACCGAAACCGAGTCCATAATAGCATCAACAGCCGTTCCCGAAAGGGCAAGACGCTCTTCCAACGGGATGCCTAACTTATCGAAAGTCTTTTCTAATTCAGGATCAATTTCTTTGTTCTGTGGTTTCTTTGCCAGCGGATCGGCATAATAAGATATGGCTTGAAAGTCAATCTTTGGGACGTGAACGTGTCCCCACGTGGGCATTTTCAGCGTTTTCCAATATCGGTAAGCCTCCAACCGGAAATCGAGAAGCCACTCGGGTTCTCCTTTCTTTTGCGAGATAAGACGTACTACATCCTCGTTCAATCCGTTAGGAATGACGTCCGTTACCACGTCAGTCGTGAAGCCATACTCATATTTTTGTTCAGCCACCTGCTTGACAAAGGCGTTCTTTTCTTTATCTTTTAAGTCTGTTTCCATATTAAAAGGGTGTTCGTCTATTTGATGAGGAACCCGTCCTGCCTATTGACAGCAAACTACATGCCATATATTTATGAACGACATATCATCATCTTAGAATCATCATATTGCTCTACAACGAGCTGTCTGTCATGCAAAAGATGGTAACATTTGTTATTTAAATGGTGACATTCCTCACGAAAGAAGAATGTCACCACCTTATATAGTCGTGAGCTTAAAGTCGTGGGAAAACTGTCTTTCCCCGCTTTCCTGCCAGCTCTCAGAGCTTCTGTTCAACCTCAATCTCGGTAAAGGTCTCCAGAATATCGCCCTCCACGATGTCACCATAGTTCACAAGGCTTATGCCACACTCCATGCCTGTAGGCACTTCCTTGACGTCATCCTTATAGCGTTTCAGCGCCGCAATAGGAGCTGTATGCACAACAATGCCGTCGCGTACGACGCGGGCCTTGTCCTTACTGTGCACTTTTCCTTCGGTAACAAGGCCTCCTGCCACTGTCCCCACCTTAGAAATCTTGTACACTTGCTTCACTTCAATCTGGGCTGTAACTATTTCCTTCTTCACCTTATCGAGCATACCCACCATCGCCGACTTCACATCGTCTATGGCATCGTAGATAATTGAATAGGTGTTTATTTCGACACCTTCGCGGTCGGCAAGGCGACGGGCATCGGCAGAAGGACGTACCTGGAAGCCTACGATGACAGCATCGGAAGCACTTGCAAGCATAACGTCGCTCTCTGATATCTGTCCAACGGCCTTGCTGATGACATTAACCTGTACCTTTTCGGTCGAAAGTTTCAAGAAAGAATCAGACAAAGCCTCAACCGAACCGTTGGTATCACCTTTAACTATAATGTTAAGTTCGTGGAACTCGCCGCGTGCAATACGGTGCGAAATATCGCCAAGAGTAAGTCGTTTCTGCGTACGAAGCCCCTGCTCACGCTGCAGTTGCTCACGCTTGTTGGCAATTTCGCGCGCCTCCTGTTCCGTTTCGATGACATGGAACTGGTCTCCGGCCGATGGCGCTCCATTGAGACCTAACACAATTGCCGGTTCAGCAGGCTTCACGTTATCGATGCGCTGGTTGCGTTCATTAAACAGAGCCTTGACGCGTCCCCAGCAGGTTCCTGCGAGAAGAACGTCACCAACCTTCAGCGTTCCGTTGCTGACGAGCACTGTTGTAACGAATCCACGGCCCTTGTCAAGTGAAGATTCGATTACCGTTCCCGTAGCCTTCCGGTTGGGATTAGCCTTCAGTTCAAGCATGTCGGCTTCGAGAAGAACTTTCTCCATCAGCTCATCAACACCTGTTCCCTTCTTTGCACTGATCTCCTGACACTGGTATTTTCCTCCCCATTCTTCAACCAGAAGGTTCATATTAGCCAGGTCTTCACGAATCTTATCGGGATTAGCCCCCGGCTTGTCAATCTTGTTGATGGCGAAAACCATAGGTACACCTGCTGCCTGCGCATGCGAGATAGCCTCCCTGGTAGTAGGCATCACCGAGTCGTCAGCCGCAATAATAATAATAGCTATATCGGTAACCTGGGCACCGCGGGCACGCATGGCCGTGAAAGCCTCGTGTCCGGGCGTATCGAGGAAAGTTACCTTACGACCACTTTTCAGCGTAACGCCGTAAGCTCCAATATGCTGGGTAATACCTCCCGCCTCGCCGGCGATGACATTTGTATTGCGGATGTGGTCGAGCAAAGAGGTTTTTCCATGGTCAACATGGCCCATGACGGTGACAATCGGCGCCCTTGGCACGAGCTCGCTCTCATCATCTACCTCCTCGCTTACGGCCTCCTGAACCTCCGCACTCACGTATTCGGTCTTGAAACCAAACTCTTCAGCCACCATATTTATGGTTTCTGCATCGAGCCTTTGGTTGATAGAGGCCATGATTCCGATGCTCATCAGCGTCGAAATAACTTCGGTAACGCCTACATCCATCATCGTAGCCAGCTCGCTGACGGTTACAAATTCGGTCAGCTTCAGCGTCTTGCTTTCCTTCTTTTCAGCGCGTGCCTCTGCATCAAGCTTCTCTTGAACGGCCTCTCGCTTTTCCTTACGGTATTTGGCTCCTCGCTTATTCTGCGTCTTGCTGGTCAGTCGGGCCAGTGTCTCCTTTACCTGACGTGCCACGTCTTCTTCGTTAACCTCGAGCGGTTTCTGTGCACGTTTGTGGTTCTTTCCGCCACGCTTGCTGCCTTGTCCCTGTGCAGGGGCGTTCTTTACGCTCTGTGCTGCCGCAGCGTTTATGTCGACACGGCCTCCACTTATGCGCTGACGCTTCCTGTGTTCGCCGCCGCCTTGCTGACGTGCTTTTTCCTCGCGGTCCTTGCGTTTCTCTTCTTTCGAACGCTTCTTTGGACGCGTACTCTGGTTAAGAGCGTCAAGATCAATCTTACCTAAGATATTGACTTTCGGCGTGTTTGCGATTTTACGTTCACTCTTCAGCTGGAAAATCTCGGCGTCATTCTTCTGTTCCGACTCCTGCTCTGAGGTTACCTCGGCCACCTTAACGGCCGCAGGCTTCTTGGCACGACGGGCTACCTTCCCTGCCTCTGCGGGCTGGGGTTCAGACTCTTCTGTCGTAGCAGGCTCGGTCTTTACGGGGGCTGTCTCGGCCGGTTTCTCCCTTACCTCAGGCTCTGTCTTTTCTACTCCTGTTTCGGAAGCAGGCTTTTCCTCTTCCTCGGAGGTCTTTTTCGTACCGGCCTTCACCTCTGCTGGGGCTGGACTGACGGCAGCAGCCTTCGCCTCTTCTTTCTTATCGGTATCAGGAGCAGCAGATTTCGGAGCGGCCAACTTTTTGCCAGCACTGCCAAGATCAATCTTTCCCAGCGGAGTATACTGCTGACGGGAAGTTGCTCCGAAGAGATCTTCCGCACTGCTCTCTTCCCTTTTCGGTTCCTGTGCGCGCTTTTTCTCCTTGGGCTTCTTGAAGAGCTTCTCGGCCTCGCTGCGCACAGCAGCGTCCTGTTTGAAGGCTTCTACGAGAGCTGCATACTGCTCATCGTTGAGCTTGAAGCTCGGTTCGGCCTTCACTTCGCCCAGTTCGCTCTTCTTCTCAAGGAATTCAACTGCCGTTTGAAGTCCTATATTCAATTCACGTAATGCTTTGTTTAATCTGATGCTCATTCAATTACTTTCTTTTTATTCTTCGTATTTTTGGGGTGGATATAAGCTGAGTGGTTACTCGTTTTCGAACTCGCTGCGCAGGATTTCCAGCACATGGTCAACGGTTTCTTCTTCAAGATCGGCCTGCTCGACAAGCATTTCGCGCGGAGCGTTAAGCACCGACTTCGCCGTCTCAAGCCCTATACCCTTGATGGCGTCGATGATCCACTGGTCAATTTCATCGTTAAACTGGTCGAGATATACGTCATCTTCGGCAGCTCCCTGCTGGTCGTCAACCACCCGATACACGTCAATGGTATACTCGGTAAGCATGGAAGCCAGCTTAATATTGAGGCCACCGCGGCCGATGGCAAGGCTTACCTCCTCGGGCTGCAGATATACATCAGCCTTCTTGTTTTCCTCATCGATATTGATGTTCGACACCTTGGCGGGACTCAATGCACGCTGAATGAAGAGCTTTGTGTTGGCCGTCCAGTTGATGACGTCAATATTCTCATTGTCCAGCTCGCGTACAATGCCGTGCACACGGCTGCCACGAACGCCGACGCACGCGCCAACGGGGTCAATTCTGTCGTCATAACTCTCGACGGCTACCTTGGCACGGTCGCCCGGCATGCGCGCAATCTTCTTGATTGATATAAGTCCATCGGCTATCTCGGGCACCTCTTGTTCGAGCAGACGCTCAAGGAAGACGGGACTTGTACGCGAAAGAATAATCTTGGGATTATTGTTTTCGTTGTCAACGCGTTCGATAACGGCACGCACCGTCTCGCCCTTTCTGTACTGGTCGCCGTTTATCTGCTCGCTCTTCGGCAGAATGAGCTCATTGTTGTCATCGTCAATAAGCAGCACCTCGCGCTTCCAAATCTGGTACACTTCGGCCGAAATCACCTGCCCTACACGGTCTTTGTACCGGTTGTAAAGGGCGTCATGTTCAAGCTCCAATATCTTACTTGCCAGCGTCTGGCGCAGGGTAAGGATGGCACGGCGCCCGAATTTGGCAAAGTCTACCTTCTCTGAAACGTCCTCACCCACCTCATAGTCGGGTTCTATTTTCTGTGCATCGGCCAGACTTATTTCCTTGTTTTCGTCGGCCACCTCGCCGTTAGCCACGACCACGCGGTTGCGATAGATCTCGAAATCGCCCTTATCCGGGTTGACGATGACGTCGAAATTCTCGTCGCTGCCATATATTTTCGCAATCACGTTGCGGAAGCTTTCCTCCAATACGCTTACGAGAGTAGTCCGGTCTATGTTCTTGGTATCCTGGAATTCGCGGAACTAGCCTATCATGCTCACCTGCTCATCGTCTTTCTTTTTTGCTGCCATATCTTTTCTCTACTTGAAGTTTATTAAGTATTTTGTGTATTTTACGTTCTCGATATTAAAGGTATGGTCAACGTCCATCTTCACAGGACGCTTCTTGCCTTCAACCTTAACCTTTTCGTTGACGGTCACAACGAAGTTGTCTCCATCAACACTTTTCAGTATGCCACGCACCTTACGCCCCTCTGCCGAAAGCACCTCGACGGGGTTTCCCACGTAGTTTTCATACTGCTGACGAACCTTAAACGGCTGTCCAAGGCCGGCAGAGCCCACCTCAAGCTCATAGTCTTCCTCGTCACGGCTGATGTGGTCTTCGATAAACTGGCTCAATTTGGCACAGTCTTCTATCCACACGCCGTCAGCGTGATCGATTTCTACCGTAATCTTGTCATCAGGGCTGACCGTCAGGTCAACAAGGAAATACTCGGTGTTCTTCAGCCACTCTTCAACCAGATTCTTAACGACGTTTTTGTCAATCATATTTTGTTATTATAAAAAAATGAGGAACTCTCTGCGAGTCCCTCATTCCACTGAACGCCGCAAAGTTACGAAATCTTTTCCGAACACACAATATTTTTCTCAATTTTCTTATATCAACGTGATGATATTCTGGCGCAGGGGTACGGCGTGCAGCCCGTAGCGACGGTTGTACGGCGGCCGGCGAACGCGCGTACCACGGCCGCCTGACAAAGCGTGCGACGGCCGTCAAACGTTCGTGCGGCGACCGCCGCACAACGGACAAAATGACATTAAAAGCCAGCCGAACGGGAAAGAAGAAAGTGCTGAATAGGAAGAAAGGCAACACTAAAACAAAGAAATGCGGTTTCTGAATAAAAGGTAAGAAAATTCATAATGATAAGAAAGCCGACTCAGAACAGAAAGAAAGAAGCCACCCGAAAGGCAGAAGTCTCTGCTTCGGATGGCCTTTGGGGCTGATTATCACGATGGAATAGGTCGTTTTTAACGGTCTGCCGATTGGCTTTAAAGCTCCATATTGGAAGGCTAAAAGCTAATTTTCAGCCGTTTTCGGCTGCAGAATCCGGCGGTATTCGTCAGGTTTTTTCAGCAAGTCGAAAGCAGCCTTTACCTGCTTGTCAGTGCGAAGGGCGTTCTGAACCGAACCTGCCTGATAATAGTAGGCGGCCACAATGTCGTTTGTCAGCACCTGCTTGATGCTGGCCTTGTTGTGCTCGAGGTCTTTCGCAAGGTCGGGCTGAAGACGTTTTTTCAGAGCTTCAAACTCTGCCTTTGCATCGTCATAGTAGCCCTCAAAGCGTGCAATTTTCTCCAGACTCTCAAGTTGTTTGGCGCTCAGGGCGTCATACTTGAAGTGGCTTTTCAGCACAAGCTGCTTGAAATTCTCATAGTCGGCATCGCTCAATTCGAACTCACCGGCCGGAGCAATCGACGGATGGCGGGCAATATAATCCTGCTCGAAGGTGCTGACAAGCTCGTCCGAATCGCGCACGCCCACAAGATAGTAAGTGATATTGGGCAGCGAGTCGGGCACCACCTCGACGTCGGGCGTGATGCCTCCGCCGTCTTTTACGGCACGTCCGCCCGCAGTATAGAAGGTTCGCGTGAGCGAATCGGCCACCACTTCGGTCGAGCCGCCGTTGTCGTGCTTATAGTTGAGCTTCTGGATACAGCGCCCGCTGGGTATGTAATACTTATTGGTAGTGAGCTTCAACTGGCCGTTATAGGGCAGGTCAACCATGCTCTGGACAAGGCCCTTCCCATAGGTTCGGGTGCCCATGATGACGGCACGGTCGAAGTCTTGCAGCGCACCGCTCGTTATTTCAGAGGACGAAGCCGAGCCGTTGTTGACCAGCACGACGACGGGCAGCAACGTATCGACGGGTTCAACCTGCGTAAGATAGTCGCGGTTTACGCGCTTCATCTTGCCGCGATTGCTCACCACCATCTTGCCTTTCGGCACAAAGCAGTTCACGATGTTGACGGCTTCCTGCTCCGATCCGCCGCCATTTCCGCGCAAATCAAGCACTAATCCCTTCATTCCCTTGCCCTTCATATCGATAATTGCGTTGCGAACAATCTTGCCGCAACCCTCTGTAAACGAGGTCAGGTTGAGGTATCCGATGCCGTCTTTCTGTAGTCCATAGTAGGGCACTGCGGGCAACTGTATGGCACGTCGCGTAATCTTGAACTTCATGTTCTTGCCTGTCGAGGGGCGGAATATTTTCAGTTCGAAGGTTGTTCCCGCATCACCGCGCAGATGATCGCTTACATAATTGTTGTCCTTTCGGGTTACGTCTTCGCCGTCAATGGTCAGAATGACGTCGCCTTTCTTCAGTCCGGCCTCGTCGGCGGGCATGTGTTCGTAGGGCTCGTCAATGCAAACGCGCCCGAGCTTATAGTTATATCGAATAAGCGAACCGATGCCCGCATACTTGCCTGTAAGCATCATCTTCAGGTCACCGCTCTTGTCGGCCGGATAATAGACGGTATAGGGGTCGAGGCTGCGCAGCATGGCGTTGATGCCGTTGCCCACTACCTCGTCGGCGTCGAGGGTGTCGACATACATCAAATCAAGGTTTTTGTAAATGACATTCAGCACATCAAGATTCTTCGATATCTTGAAATTGTGGTCTTCGTTCTGCGAAAAGGCAGCAACACTCAAGCAGAAACCTATTGCCAGCAGCATTGTTTTCTTCATTTCCTATCGTTTAATTCAGTTGTTGTTACGGGCAAAAACTGTTACGTTTACCGTAAAGTTCTGTTCTTTTTACCGTTTAATTCAGTTGCCTGCAAAGATACAAATAAATACGATTACGTCGTAATCGGCTCTGTAAAAAGCCACATCTGAAAGAAAAATATTAAAAAATCGCAGAAAACATTTGGAAGTTTCGGCAAATCTCCATACCTTTGCAACCGCCTTTCAGAAATGAAAAGCAACAGGCTTCAGTAGCTCAGTTGGTTAGAGCACCTGACTGTTAATCAGGGGGTCGTTGGTTCAAGCCCATCCTGGAGCGCCTAAGGGGAGTTGTCTTTACAGATAACTCCCTTTTTGTTTATTTAATCTTGCATATGCGGTTTCGCCGTGCAGTATCTGCAGTTATGTCATATTGTCCACACCTTTATATAATAAGGGGTGCGCAATGGCATGCAAAAAACCGTGCCATTGAATCAATATCCGGAGGTCTGTCACGTTATATCATCAGGCAATCACATTTAATTTTACGATATGAACTTACCTAATTTACACAAGAAAAACCTGTTTGGACGAATACTTCAGGGCTTTGTCAAAGGGTGTCGGCGCTTTCCGCTGGCT
Organism: Prevotella sp.; assembly: GCA_013333935.1. Classification (GTDB taxonomy): domain Bacteria; phylum Bacteroidota; class Bacteroidia; order Bacteroidales; family Bacteroidaceae; genus Prevotella. The sequence goes on from JABCNV010000042.1 coordinate 70,609, forward strand.
ATCCTTCTGCTGTTTTGCTGGGCCGTCGGCGTCATAGTCATGCACCATTTAGAGCATAAATGCGGCTACTATTCGCTCAAATATGAGATGATTAACTTCTTCATCGTCTACTATTTCCCTGCTGCAGCACTGCTCGTCACGGCCTTTACGCTTGACCGTGAGGCCAATCCTTCCAGGCCTTTAAACCGTTTTATTGCGCCCGTTGTATCTGTCTTGTGGCTTGCTTTCTGCATAATCATCGTCTTTTCCATGCCCTTTTCCATGACTGATGGCATCATGCTCGGTGCGCTCATAGCCACTATTGTGGTAACGACGGCGACGTTAGCGTTCCGCCGTTCCAGTGACGACCGCGAGTTCTGGCGCTTTATCATGGGGGCCATTGTGGCAGCAGTGGTAGCCATTGTAGGTGCTGGTATCTTCTATGGAGGCTTGCAACTGCTCGTCATTGGGCTTCAACAACTGTTCGGTCTCACCTTTTATCCTGAACTTACATTGGACCTTCTCTTTGCCTGTTCGATGTTTGTGGGGCCCGTTGTCTGGCTTCAGATGTTGCCTTTACTCAATCCTGACGACAGCCGCGTGATTAAAATGCCGCGCTTTCTCGGCGGATTGCTCCACTTTTTATTTATGCCTTTGCAGGGCGCTTACCTCATAACGCTGTACGTTTATCTCATTAAGATTATCTTTACATGGGAGCTTCCCGAGGGCATGGTGTCGTATTTGGTCACCGCTCTCATGGCAGGGACCGTCGCAATACTGTTTTGTCTCTACCCCACTCGGTTTGAAGAGGGACACCGTTTCGACAAACTCGTTGCACGATGGCTGCCTGTTCTCACGCTCCCGCTGCTTATATTGATGACCGTCGGCATCGTAAGGCGCCTGTCTGACTATGGCGTAACAATGCCCCGTTTGTACGTATTAACGTTCAACGTGTGGTGTTATGGTGTGTGCCTTTGGCTTGTCAGGTGCAAGGGTAGCCGCGTTATCTGGATTCCCGTATCGTTTGCAGCTATATTATTCCTGACGTCAGTAGGGCCACAAAACTACAGCAACCTGGCAAAAGTATGGATAAAACATGAGATTCGTACAGCACTAAAGGGCAAGAAACTGCCGCTGAACGAACACGAATATGACAAGCTTATAAGCTCCCAAAAACCGGAAATGCAAAGGGTATTAGGCCAATTGGCTTACCTTTCAGACACTTATAAGGAAGACGAAGTGGCTGATATCCTAGACTCTACCGCTTATGGCAGGAGGTATTACCTTGATGATGAAGACACGGTACAGGCTGAAAACCTCAGTGTTTACGGAGCTGATTACCCTGTTTTCAACATAAAAGACTACGCCTCAATGGTGCCCATCGATCTCGATACCCTCACTTCGACATTGCAAGACGGGCAATTAACCATCAACATTCCGCTGAAATCGCAAGGCTTTAAGCAACCTCTTCGCATGGTGATTCCGATGAAAACGCTCCGTAAAATGAATAATGATGAAAAGGCGATTCAACCCATTTTATACGACGGTAACGCCCTTATCGTCGAATCGTTATCGCTTACACTCACCAACAATGAGCCGTCAGACTTCAGCATTAAGGGGCTTTTGCTGTTGAAAGAACCCTTACCCAAGAAGGAAGAAACAGCAAAAAAATAAGGCCATTACGTTATCACGTCATCTGAAAAGGGCAGGAAAGAACGCGCATTTATCGCCATTCTTCCCTGCCCTCTTTCTTTTATCAGCTAAGCCTTATTGCTATCTCATACCATACCTACCGCCATCACAACCTGCTTTTACAGGGTTTTCATACTTACTACTTGAACAATTTCTGCGTAAATTCGGTAAGATACACGCGCCAGTTACGCCATATGTGGCCGCCGTCGGTTTCCATATAAGTGTATTTATAGCCCATTTTATCGAGCATTTCACGATAGGATTTATTCGCATCATAAAGGAAATCGGTGCGCCCTATGCCCATCCAGTAGTGCAGATTCTTGTCTGCAAACTGCTTCTTAAGTTTGGCATCGAAATCACCATACATCTTTAAGTTGTTCTTTTGACGCTGTCCATCTACAATGGCTGCGGAAAAAAGACCTACGTATTTAAACCAATCGGGATGGTTTGCAGATATTACCTGACTGTGGAATCCGCCCATAGAGAGACCGGCAATAGCGCGGTGAGCCTTGTCGTTGATGGTGCGGTAATGGCGCTCAACAAACTCTTTTATCTCAGGAAAAGCCTCTTCAAAGCTGCCCTCCATGGTTTTAGGCAGGTTAAACGACGGTTGTTTAGGTAATCCTGGAGCCTCTCCGGGTGCTGCCTGTTGCGAGATATTGCCGTTGGGCATCACAACAATCATCGGTACTGCCTTTCCTGAGGCTATCAGGTTATCGAGAATTTCGGCCGCGCGTCCCGTCGCCATCCACGCCTCTTCGTCGCCTCCCATGCCATGAAGCAGGTAAAGAACAGGATACCGTTTCGTGCTTTCCTCGTAACCTGCAGGTGTATAAACCGTCATGCGACGGCTGAAACCGGCCTGTCTTGACGGGTACCACACGCGCGAAACTGTGCCATGAGGCACATCGGCGGTGACATAAGGATTAGACGGTGCTTCGCCTATGAGGAAATAATCCATAATGTTTGCCACGTCGCGCACCTTGAAAGCGTTCATCGGATCACTCGTTTTCACGCCGTCAACAGTGTACCAATAGTAGTAAAATTCGGGCTTAAGCCGTTGCGTGGTAAACATCCAGATATCACCTGTACGCTGCATGTCACGCACGCCGTCACGCAAATTCACCTTCCCTTTCACACGAAAGGTATCAGGAGGGAGGCAGTCACTCGTGACCTGCACCCGCTTAGCCTCGGGCGCATACAGACTGAAGGTAACCGTTCCATCCTCATTTATGCGGGGCGAAACGATGGAATTACGGTCAAAAATAGATTGTTGGGCCATCGCCGCCTGCGGTAAAACACCCATGAACAATACGAAAACCAACAGAGTTTTAAACAATTTCATTTCCGTTTTATGATTTAAATTAAACAGTTTTATGCTCTTAACGAAACACCTTTATATTCTCAATTAAACAATTCCATGATTTAAATTATACAGTTCCAATGGCTTTTACCCGTTCTTCAAAGGTGTCACGGTCAACCCGTGCGCCGTTTTTCACGCGTGCCCTATAGTTATAAATGGTGTTGACCGAATAGTGAAGAAACTCGGCTATCTTGCTACTGTCGTCTATCCCGAGGCGTATCAGTGCAAAAATTCTTACGGTAGTGTTCAGCCGTTCTTTCTCATTCAGGTGCACTTGCTCCTGTGGCCGCAGAAGCTCATTGAAACAATCGACAAAGTTTGGGAACAGATGTAGAAAGGCTTTATCAAAGTTTTCGTACAGTTCACCAAGCTCCAGATCCTTCGAGCCGGTTGTTTTTACAAGCTCTTTCAGCTCGTTATATCTCTCCGTTTTTACCAAACGGTTCACCCGTTTGCGCATACCGTCGAGCCGGTCAACATATATTGAGCACATGCGCATGAAGCGACCCACATATTCTTCTTTCACACGGTTGGCATAGCTAAGCTTCAGATTGCTCTCACGAAGCCGGTCGTTGAGCGACGAAAGCTGCCTGTTGAGTACAGAAAGCTGCTCATTGCTCTGTTTCAAATCGTCACGAACGGCTACCAGATGCTGCCTCTGGCGGTTGGCATAATAATACAGAACCAGTACCAGCAGCGTTATAGGCCGCCTGCCCGTCGTGCACCTTACGAAGCTGGCTGCGCAACAGCGTGATGCGCTTCTCCTTTTGTGCAATATATTCTCCGGAATGGCTTACGGCCTTGTCCACAAGCCTGATCAGGGAATCTGTCTGATTATCACGTGCAGAAAGCGAACAGGGAATAGCCAAAAAGATAAACCAGAGGTATAGAAACTTTGCCGGCATAACGTAGATTTTGGTGCCCGTTACAAAGATAATATATTTTTTGTAAAGCCTTCGGGTTTTCAGCTGAAAACGCTTTCTGTCGTCATCGTCTTCCCTTTTCTGCGGTTTACCTCTCCCCTCCCTGCTGCCTGCTACCGCCATGACGTTGGTATGGGCATTGTACGGCGATCGCCACACACGCGTGCGACGGCCGTCATACGATTTTCACCACGGCCGCCGAACAAGCCGTACGGCGGCCGCCGTAACGTCAGCCTTGCAATGTCATCAGCACGGAATCACGATGGAATCGAACAGGAACTGCGACAGAATCGGCCATGAATTACGATGGAATCGGATTAAATTAATGATGAAGCCGGATTAAGACAACGATGAAATCGGCGAAAAAAGCTATCGGGAACCCACAGCCCACGACCACAGGTTCCCGATGAAATGGGCATTTTTTGTACAATTCAAGCGCGTTGTGCCATGTCGTGTTGAGCGAAAGGCGGGCTGAACACGCCCCTCGTTCCTACTTCTGGTAAACACGAACGTAGTCAACATCCATCACTGCAGGCAGGGCTGTATCGTCAGTTCCCTGTTGTCCGCCCCAGTCACCGCCCCACGCTAAGTTCAGTATTACGTAGAACTCATGGTCAAAAGGCCATGCGTTGGCGGTGCCTTCATTGTTATAAGTAAGCAGAAGCCGGTTGTCAACATAGAATTTCATATACCCGGGTGTCCACTCAACGGCATACACATGAAACGCCGAGGTTGCGTCTCCTATATTGTGGCTGGCCGTCTCAACGGGCGTGCCGCCATTGTTATATTTTGTACAGTGGATGGTAGAATGCACTACATCGGGGTTGAAACCAACGTGTTCCATGATGTCTATTTCGCCTGTTGCAGGCCATGTACCGCCTGCTACCGGCATCATCCAGAAAGCAGGCCACGTGTCTTTGCCCGCAGGAACGCGGATTCGGGCGGCTATATAGCCATACTTCCAGCCCGTATTGCGCTTGCCATAGATGCGTCCCGAGTAGTATCGATTGTTGATTTTGCGCGCGATGATAGAGAGGTAGCCGCCCTTTACGTCAATAAGTTTCTGGCCGTTATAGCTTTCGGTACCCGGGTAAGCCTGCTTTTCGTTGTTCACGCGGCCTGCAGACCAGTTCTCAATAGTCCAGTCGGACGAGAGCGTTGTTCCGCCGAACTCGTCGTGCCACACCAAATGATAGCCTGCAGGACCGCGCAAAGAGTCGGGCTCAACAGGACGCATTACGCCCGATTGCTTCACAGGGATATAGAGACGACGCGTGCCCGACTTCACGACAATGTTGCCCGTGCGGGCTTCGTAGCCCGTATTCGGCTTTATTTCTACACGTATTGTACCCGCCTTTTTGTTGGTACCATTAGTAGTTATCGTCACCCAGGCACTGCAGGAATCATCGGCAAAGGCCGTCCATTCGCGCTGTGCGGTTATGCTGATATTTTGTGAAAAAGCTGTATTCGAAGCCTCAACGGCATTGATGCTCGCCGTAATGCCTTCGCTCAAAGGCCGGAAAGGGCCGTTATCGCTGTTGTCACTTCCTCCACAAGCTGCAAGAACGAAGAGCGAAAGGAAGAGCGTAAGCAATGGGATTTTTTTCATAATCATTGTTGTTTAAATTGAAATATAGCGATTAAAGCGCAGTTTTTTGCAATATAATATGACTTGCCGACACATGCGTATCAGCCTGACAGCCGCCAAAATCGAGCACAAGCTCCAGACTTGCAGCCGCACCTTTGGCCAGCACAGAGGCAGGAACTTTAAGCGTATAATCCTCATAGGGACGCAGAGTAACCTCTTTTGCGAACAGGAAATTGTCGCCCGAAGCCGTGTCGGTAAGCTTTACCATAAAGGTTCCAGCCTTATCAGTGTTGAGCTTGCAGCTGAAATCGTACTTCGTATTGGCCTCGCCCTCAATGTCGGTAGTGATGAAACACTGGGCCTGCCAACGGTCAGAGGTGGCCTGTGGCAGCACATATGAGAAGGTTCCGGCGTTGAACGTCATCGCAGGATCGGCTATTTGCGACCATCCGGGCGCATAATAGTAGCGGGTAGTAAAGCCTGATGTACCACGGTCGTCGACGTGAGTCTTCCAGAGATTCGACACAGCGTTGTAGACATATACAGTGTGATCCTCGTCCTCTGCGGGCGCAACGATACCGTCGCAGCCGTGTTCCTACAGGTCAATGCGGCTTACAGTGACATCGGTTCCGGCCTCATTGCCGCCTTCAAAATCCTCAAGCGAATGTTTTTATCAAAGTAAAACCGGCAGCCCCCTGCAAAAGACATACTTTAAGCGTGGAACTGCCATTATATATTTTCTATAAAATCGTTTTCATATCGTGAAATGCTTTATGATGGTTTCAGTTGTTCAAACTTAGTAATTATGCTGCACAAGTCCGCCCTGCGCAGCGTCAATTTCACTCTGTGGGATAGGAACGTACTTGCGGTTCTGGCTCCATGTATTCTTACGGAAACCGTTAGCGTCAGGAACTAACGTCGCAGCAGCCTTGCCTGTACGTACTAAATCCCAGTAGCGTTTGCCCTCACCCATGAACTCTAAGTCCCTTTCGTTGATGATATTATCAATGTTTGCCGCACGGTTATCGGTTAAACCTGTACGATGATGCACCATATTGAGATACTGTTGTGCATCTGCAAGGCTTCCGCCCGTGCGCACAAGCAGTTCTGCTGCATTCAGTAAGGTTTCGGCATAGCGGTATATTCGGAGGTTGTTATTGTAGTTGGCAGCAGTAGCCCCTACAATATTCTGCAAGTTAGCACTGCGTGCAATATACTTGTTAAGCCATATACCCGTGTCCTCGTAGCGCGGTTTGTAAGAACCTGCAGCTGGGCGATAGCATGTGGCATCACGGCGGGTATCACCCGTTTTAAATTTATTGTAAGCCTCAACACGTACAGGAGCTCCTCCCCATCCACTGTCGATACCATCGGCTGACACACCACCTTTAGGACTGATTATGCGTGGAAGCCATGTCCCACCAACATTCCCGACACCGTTATTATAGTCTCTTTTGCCGTTGGGACCATCGGTATAGTTAATCTCAAAGATGCTTTCCTTCGACCATTCACCGTTACTTGTCCAGATGTTGGCGTAGTTGGGATTAAGCTCATACTTGCCACTGTTGATAATTTCCTGCATGCATTGCAGTGCCCGTGCATAGCGGCTGTTGTCGTTCTGGTACATCACCATCTCGGCATACAGCATGTAAGCCATTGCCTGACTGATTCGACCGAGGTTTGCATCGTCCCATTGCATGGGCAAAGCATTCTGCGAAATGGCACTCTCAAGGTCGATTATTACCTTATTATATACACTATCGGGCGAATCTTGCGGACAGGTATAAGGCGCTCTAAGGTTCTTCATGTAAACCGGTATGTAGCCATAGAACTTCCAAAGCTGGCAGTAATAGAAGTCGCGCAGCACCTTAGCCTCGGCCGTAAAGAGGTTTTTCTTCGACGCATCCAGCTTATCTCCCAGATTGTTTACATAGCTTATGACATCGTTTGAGTTCTTAATTCCGATGTAACACTGCCTCCAAATGCCATCGAGCGTGTGCAAAGCATCGGCCTTGTAGTCCTCCATGTGGTGCCAATATGAAAAGTCATTAAGATCGGCACCACCTGTCCAGAAGTTGTCTGCCATCACTTCACTACAGATGTTTAAGGGGTTATACGACGACCCGTTCCAGTCGAAGAGACGCATGGGGTGGTAAGAGGCAACCACAGCCTCAAACAAATGAGTATCAGATACGAAATATTCCTCTGAAGTTGTCTTTGTCCCAGGTTCTACTTCAAGAAACGAATCTTTACAGCCGGTGAGGGAAAGGGCAGCAAAAACAGCTGCTGCGATCCCAAATTTATTGAATATTTTTGTTTCCATAACTATTTTGTTCTTAAGCATTAGCATGTTTACTGTCAAATGTTAGAAGCCTACACTCGCACCAATCATAAATGTACGAGCCTGTGGATAAACGCCATAATCGATGCCTAAAGAGGTTCCTCCTGACGATATTTCGGGATCATAGCCGTGGTATTTCGTAAAGGTGAGCAGGTTTTCAGCCGATACATACACGCGAAGCCTGTCGATAAAGCATTTATTTATAAGGCTCTTCGGGAGCGAATAACCCAGCTGAATGTTCTTCAAACGGAAGTAACTAGCGTCAGAAACATATAGATCGGATGACAGCCAGTTGTTGTGGGTGTCGACCGTACAGAAGCGAGGATACTTGTTACTCGTACCTTCTCCTGTCCATCTTCCTAGCATCCAGCTCGGCAAATTAGCATTAGAGTAATCGGTTCGGCGTGTTGCATCATACACCTCTGCACCAGTAATTCCCTGCCACATCATCGAGAAGTCGAAACCGCGCCAATCTGCATTCAGGTTAATACCAAAAGTCCAATCGGGCATTCCCTTGCCAATCTTTGTCATATCACCCTCCTGGGTAATCTTTCCGTCGCCGTTAACGTCAACAAATCGCACGTCACCCGGAACTGCATTTGGCTGAATCAGTGTTCCGTCGGAGTTCTTATAAGCGTTTACTTCAGCCATATTCTGGAAAACCCCAGCAGTTTTATATCCGTAGAAGAAAGGGAAAGGCTCACCGTTCTGCGCACGGGTGATGGTACCTACACTTTGGTAAAAATCATAGTTCAGGTAGCCCGTGTCGTTGCCTAAGTTCACAACCTTGTTCTTCAAATAGGCTGCATTAGCCTTGATATGGAAATGGGCATCGGCAATGTGACACTTATAGCCAGCCTCAAACTCCAGTCCACAGTTCTCCATCTTGCCGACATTACCGATAGGACGCGCCGAACCGACATATTGAGGAACGGGTATTTCCATCAACATTCCATTGGTAGTTTTATTAAACCAGTCAACAGTGAAAGTGAGGGCCTGATTGAAAAAGCCGAAGTCAATACCAAAATCGGCCTGAGAACTCTCCTCCCACTTTAAATCAGGATTGGCTAATCCGCCAGCCTGTGTACCGATAATTTCAGTATTGTTGCGGCCAAAGAGCACATTATGATTGCCTTCTGTATAGACGGCATAACGGAAATTACCTATGTTTTCATTGCCATTCTTACCCCAGCTAAAGCGTACTTTCATGTTGCTAAGCCAGTTACGGGTCTGATTCATAAACTGTTCGTTGATTACATTCCATCCTAATGAGAACGAGGGGAAAGTGGCATAGTGGTTGTTTCGGCCAAAGCGGCTCGAGCCATCACGACGTAAAGTGGCCTCGGCCATGTAACGTTCGTCATAATTATAGCTTGCACGGGCAAATAAAGAAGCCAGTGTAGCAATATCGTTTGGTCCGCCATAAACGCTTAAATCATTATTGACAGCCAACCCCGTTGCATAGTCAATATAGGGCTTTCGTGCATCAACGGGATAGTTTCTACTACCTCCAAGATACCAGCCCGTTGACTTTTTGGCCGACTGTCCCAGCACAACATTAACGTGATGACGGTCAAACTGGTGCTCCCATGTGAGCACATTCTCCAGCTGCCATATCGTAGCACGGTTGCTCTGGGCATTTACAGAAGGCTTGGTGGCAAGATTATTTCCCGACAAATAGTAGCGGGGCGTGTAGCCATTGTCCACTCCATTAAACGTTATATCGGCACCATAGGAAATACGAAAGGCAAGCCCCCAACCCAAATTAAGGTTGGCACCAAAGTTGGCTACGAATTTATGTACCCATGTTGGTGCACTGGGAAGATTCAACATGGCCACAGGATTAGTTCTCTCATGGAAATCGGCGCCCGGTGTGTAGAACAGATTTCCAGCCGCATCATATATAGGAGTATAGTTATAACTTACGGTACCTGTCTTCGGATCTGTCGTAGCCGTTGCGGCTTGCATACGCGAAATCTCAGCGGCCTGACCGGCAGCGTCAGACGAAGATATAAAGACAGGTAAAATTGGAGACAACACAATAGCCGAGTTCAGAATTGAACCCCACTGCGAATTGGCTACAATACTCGTGCTCTTGATACGTGCATATGAGAGGTTTGATGTTATTTCGAGCTTGTTTAACCACTCACGCTCCTTGCTCATATCAAATAAGGTGTACTTCGTATTGCTGCGAAGGGTGAGACGCCGGTAGTTAGACTTACCGAAGTTACCGCCTACAATACCTTCCTGATTGTTGTAACCTAACGATAAATAGTAGTTAATGCGGTCAGAAGCACCGCTAACATTCACCTCGTGGTTTACCATAGGGGCATTATCGTTAAACACTTCCTTCTGCCAATCCGTACCTTTTCCAAACGAATAGGGGTCGGCATAAACAGGCGCTAAGCCTGAATTGACCGCGCCTTCATTCATCATAACGGCATACTGTGTGGCGTTCAAAACGCTGCGTTTACGCCATGCGCTCTGCCATCCGTAAGAGAAATTGTAGTTAACGCTCACCTTACCTTTGGTGCCTCCCTTGGTAGTAACCAGCACAACACCATTGGCAGCACGGGCACCGTAGATAGCACCCGAGGCGGCATCCTTCAATACTTCTATGCTCTCTATGTCGCTGGGATTGATATAATCTATATTACCTTCCACCGGCATTCCGTCGACAATATAGAGCGGGTCAGAGTTATTGATGGTTCCAATACCACGAATTCTGACGCGCGCGGCGGCACCGGGCTGGCCCGATGACGATGTCACCGTTACACCGGCAGCAAGTCCTTTCAATGCGTTATCCATGCGCATGGGTGCGGTTGAAGCAAGATCCTTGGCATCAACCTTAGCTATAGCCGCCGTTACAACGCTCTTTTTCTGTGTGCCATAGCCCACTACTACTACCTCGTTCAGCGATTTCTGGTCTTCTTTCAGGGTGATTTTCAAATTCTGTCCGCCTGCAACCTCTGTAGTTACAAAGCCTACATAAGAGATAACAAGGCGAGCACCCTCGCTACCTTTGAAGGCAAACTTACCGTCAATATCGGTTACCGTGCCACGCGTGCTTCCCTTTTCCATGACGGAAGCACCAATAACAGGCTCGCCTGTCTCGTCTATGACCGTACCCGAAAGCATGTAATTCTGGGCATGTGTCACCACTGCAAACAGAAGAGATACCAATAAGGTAATAAATCTTGTTTGGTTCATACGTAATAAAAATTAGATTTATTGTTTAATAGTTAGTTAAAATAGTTGTCTACCTCTTTTTTAGACCTTTTTAGATCTTATCATTCAGGATAATGCAAATATATAAAAATAATATAAATTAACAACACTGATACGAAAAAGAGTAGGCGTGAATTCAACAAGCAAGTGCAAATTTACTTAATTTGTTCGTAAAAGCACTCATGTGGTGTTTTAAATTCTAATTTCTTTCTTGGTCTGATGTTA
>JABCNV010000016.1 GCA_013333935.1 Prevotella sp.
GGCCCGGAAAAAATTTCAACCAACGGTTGCCCTTACCCCCCCCCCCTATACAATTTTTAACTATGTGATTATTAATAAGATATAAAAACGAACTGCTTTTTGACACCAAACGGCGGATAATTCTTACACTGGTGCTTTTTTATCACATTTCTCTTTACACATCCTGTTTGCGGATATTGTAACGCATGGTGCGGATACTGCCGTTTGAAACGTTCATGATGCGGGCAATTTCCATATCATTATACCCTTTCTTCCAGAGATAGAAGAAGATAGTAGGTTTCGCTGTAAGCTTGTCGTTTAGGGTGACAAACACGTCGGGGTCGATGAAGCGGGCATAGCATATATAGCATTCGAGCGCCTCCTTATAGGTTTTCTGCCTGACTTTGCCCAACTTTTCGCGCGAAACCTTGATATACCTTCTTACCCATGAGAGCACATAGGCCGCCGACAGCACGACGATGATAGCGATAAACGTCAGTCGGGAGCGATTCTGCTGCCTGTATTCCTGGTCAAGCTTTTGAATGAGGTAACTGCGAAGCTCATATACCTGCAATGATTACTGGCAAAATCATCAAGAGGTCAGGCGAAAACAAAAAGTTCTGTCAAGCTGGATCACCATCTAGCTGACAGAACTAAGAGAGTTATATAAAAACAGGCGCAATCCCTATTTCACAACAAGCCTTGCGCTACAAATTAGAGAATTATAAAATCACTTTCATACAAAATAATTTATAAGGCTTCTATTCAATAACGTTCCTTATAATACGTCATCATAGCCTTGATATCAGTCCTCCCACGGACTATAATGTGGGAGACCTGTCTCAGGTTCCTCATCTATATCATATTCTTTTGCTTCAATCGGTCTGGAAGGCTGATAACTCCCTCCTACACCAGGACTAGCAGTCTCCATCAGGCTTTCACGTACAACTATTATCAATTCGGTAACAGGACTTATGTATTGTTTCTTTCTCATTTTCGTTCAATTTTATTTGATTACCACCTTCTTACCATTGTGAATGTACACTCCTCGTTGCGGCTGATGTACACGCTGGCCACTAAGACTATACCAGACATCATCCTGCTCTGTATTATTCTTATCGTTCTCTACTCCATTAATATCCGTCGTTTCACCATCGTCGAAACCGAATATAACTTTAGCGCCTGACGGTAGAGTACCCAATTTGGCATATGCCTTATGAACGGTAAAATCATTGATAGGAGCGTCCGCCTTGCGGAATATACCACTCTGCATAATATAGACGGGTGAGCTGGCTGATGCATTAACCGTAGCATTATTGACAGTTACACCCTGCAATACATTTCCTGCAATTGTGAAAGATCTATTATCCTGCTCACCAATGGTATAATAGAAATCAGAGGGAGTAGATGTCTTATCAAGTATTTTCAGCAATACGCCTGTACCAGAAGGTATGTAACCGAAATTACCATTGCTGCCACCTTTGAGGTCTATACTCGTCATGCTAACATGGTAAGTACTTGTACCGTAGTCTCCATTACCTTTACGAATAGGAGAAGCCGCCACAAAAGCTGCAACCTTTGTGTTGCCTTTGGTCTTCTGATAATCAGAGAAATCGGTGTCAAATTCACGAGCAAACGTTCCGTATTTAGTTCCAATCGTAAAAGGAGCATTACCGTCACCCTTGATTTTGTAATCTAATGCAGAAGCATAATCAGACCACTTTGACTTGTAGTCAGATAACTTCGACTTCTTAACATAAATAAGTTGCTGACAGTTTCCTGTTCCGTTTGTGCCACGGAAGAATTCACTAAAAGTTGGATTTAAAGCGAACTGTTTCCGTGATAGTTGCGTGGCAGGTGTATTGCTTGTGAAGATTACTTGCTTGATAGTCGTACTTACAGGACTGATAATATTACCAGGATTGCGCTTCGTCTTCGTCACAAAAGCCATTGCACCAATGTAATCTACATTTGCTTTTACTACTACCTCTTTTATATTTCCATTAGCGTTCTCAAAGGCGTAGTCACCGATAAGGCCCACATTATAAGTTTTTGCCGGACCTTTTACCTGTTTGGGTAGTACAAATGTTTTCACATTAGCAGTAGTAGAGAGGAAGTCAACTGTTGTTTCAGAAGTAGGGATGTACTCATCGGTATCAGCTGTACCGCCTTCTGCCTTAACTGTGAATGACGGTTGCAAGTTAAATTTTTTCCAGAACGGATCTGCCTTATATTGTGAGAAGAGGCTCTTGCGTACGTAAACCGTCACGTGAGTTGTGGCTTTGTCAGGAGCTACTGTACCATCATCAAACGACATTGTATTCGGCCCTTGGGCTATTTTACTTGATGGTATCACTTCGTCGCAAAGCAACGTCACAGTCTTCAGATGCGGAGTTAATCCGAATGCGCGCTCGCCGATGGAATTTACCTTAGCTGGAATAACGATGTTTGTGAAGTTTGCGCCACCCTCATAAAAAGCATAGTTACCGATTTTCGTGATAGATGGAGGCAGGAGCGTGAAGTCGGTACGCGCCTTACCCGGAGGAAATATCAGAAGCTCACTCTTATCCTTACTCAACAGGATTCCCTGCACGCTGGAGTATTTCGGGTTAGCGGCATCTACATTAATATTTGCCAATTTCGAATCAAACTTGAATGCTTCGGGATGAATATCCGTACAGACTGCCGGAATGTCAACACGCTCCAACACATTGCAGTTTTTGAAAGCATCTTTACCAATAGACTTCACGCTTGCCGGTATCTTGATACTCTTAATACCGCTATTGGAGAAAGCACCCTGATCGAAAGAAATCATCGCACTATTATCTTTAAAGGTAACTTTTTCCATTGAGGGAGTGTTGCCAAAGGCATTAGTGCCAATAAGTGTTACAGAAGCAGGGAAGTTGAATTCTTTCAGCTTAACCTTGTCAGCAAAGGCACTGTTTCCGATGGTTTTCAGCTTACTGCTGCCCAAGAAATTAAAGTTAGTCAGTTTGTCGCATGCTGTAAATGCATTTTCTGCAATACTTTCAAGTTGCGCCCCATTGGGAACATTCACCGTTTCCAAATTTGTGCATCCGTTAAATGCACAGCCTAAAACTTTCAACGACGTTGGCAATGTTACAGTTTTCAGTCCATAACACCACAAGAATTGTAAATGCTCCATGTCTGTAATCTTCGAGGGCTCTTCAAACGACACGGTAGTTAATTTGGCTTCTCTAAAGGCCTCTTGGCCAATTTCGGAAAGGTTTGCCGGAATAGTTATTTTTGTAATAGCGGCTTGCATAAAAGCCTGTGCCCCTATTCTCTTAACGCCACTCGGAATGGCATATTCGCCTGCGCGCCCCTTGGGATAAGCCAGTAATATAGTCTTGTCCTTATTAAATAAAATGCCGTTTGCATCTGATGAATAATTAGGATTTGCAGGATCTACGATGTACTTCTCAAGCTTATCAAAAGCTGCAAACATTCCTTCACCGATGTTAGTAAGCGTTGCAGGGATACGGATCTCTTTTACTTGTATGCAAGCACAAATAGCGAATTTAGCCAACGAATCAACCTTATTGAGATCCAATTTCTTAACGAATTTATTTAAATACATCGAATAAGAATATGGGATAGTCCTAACTTCATCAGGGAATTTAAATACGGGATCTTCCTTACCTGCCGGATAGTAAATCAACTTGGTTTTGTCTTTACTATACAACACACCGTCTATACTGCAATACTTAGGGTTGGCAGCTGCCACTTCAATTTCTTTTAGTTTCTCAGGGTGGTATGCAAATGTCGGCCATGTCCTCATATATAAATCAGTCACCGATGCAGGGATAACGAGTTTCTGCAGCTGAGAGGTAGGTCCAATAGCGTCTGAATAGACTTTCGTCGTAGCAGCGTTAATTGTATAAGTATAGCCTGTTGAAGAAAAATCTTTCGCAGAAGGTATGCTCACCAGCGCTTTATGCCCTGTGGTATAAAGCACACCATCGTCTGAAATAAAATGGGAGTTACCCGGTGCAACTTTAAATTCTTTCAACTCTTCGCAACGGCTTAACAGAGCATACGCTCTAGAATCGATTTCCGAGAAACTAGCAGGGAGCGTTAAAGTTGTTATGGACACACCATAAAAACAATAATTTCCTATACTCTTAATTGTTTCAGGCAATTTTACTCCCGTAATTGACTTGTCCCATCTAACGGGATCGTTTGAATCTCGTGCACCGCCAATCTGTGTTACGGTAAAATAAACATCCTTTCCATCAAAAACTTTGGCAGGAATCGTCACGGTCCCTGATACACCCCTTACATTGTAGACGGCTAACTTAGGATTAGATGCGCTGGCATCAATCACACGATAAGTAATGTGATCCTTAACAAAGTATTCGCCCACGACATAAGCGTAAGCAGAAACACTACTCATGAGAATCACAAGCAGCAGAATGATTGACCGCAGGCATGCGAAATGGGTACGCTCAACCATCCCGAGGATGATATCTCCTGCAACTTTAATTTGTCTCTTTCTCATTACTTTAATTTTTTTATTATAATTTTTTGGTTTTGAAAAGACTGTGTGACATTTTTTTTAAACAACGGTGCAAAATTAGGTTATGACAAATAAAGAACAGCATAAAGACGTATGAATCTTTACGCTGCAGGGAACAATTGTCAAGCAAGGGAGGCAGTTACCCC
>JABCNV010000018.1 GCA_013333935.1 Prevotella sp.
CTGACCGTTCCACCCATCCGGGAAAGCCAAAACAGTGCTGCGCATCACGTCGATAGGCCTATGGCCTATCGACGTGATGCGCAGCTTTGCTTTGGCGGTGCCCATACCACTTTTAATGGGTGGGCCTATGCGTTAGGGATTGCAGGGGAAATTCCCTTTGCAGAAGAGGATTGGAACGTAAAGCCCGGCGATTATCGCAACGCCCAAATTAAAAATCCCCCTTAATGACTTTATCAAATAAGACATTGAGATCAATACCTTTTCTCCGTAAAAACATCAGATACTTTGCTACGGATCCCGTGCTGCCGTTTGCCTCGATATTCCATATCTGTTTAACGGAGATACCTGTAGCCTCTGACACCTCGCTCCCCTGCAGGTTTAGCCAAACCCTTGCCATTTTCAGTTGTTTCCCAAAAGCTTTTTTCTGTTCCTCATTCATGATTAATAAAGTTAATCGGATTTATAAATCTTTTGTTTTTGATGATTTCATAGTGAAGATGATTCCCTGTACTCATCCCTGTGGAACCCACAAAACCTATACATTCCCCCTTTCTAACCCTTTGTCCAACTTTGGCATAAATGTATGTAAGATGTGCGTAACAAGTAACAAAACCATATCTATGTACCACGACAACCTTTTTGCCATAGCCGTTTGTAACTCCGGCAAATATCACTGTACCTGAAGCTGTACTGTGTACTGTCGTGGCATACTGCGCCGCCATATCCAGTCCCGTATGGAAACATCTTTCTTTACGGATAGGATGAAACCGATTCCCGAACTTGCTACTTAGCTTGTATTTCCCTTTTATCGGTTTTTCTGTTGGCACATAGTTAAAAATATATTTTTCCTTTGCTATTATATTATATACAGGTGCTATTTCCTTAAATGTTCTTGCCGAAACAAGTACCTGTATACACAATTCTTTCTTACTCTGTCCCAAACAGGACAGAGTAAGAAAGAACAACAATAGGGGAAAAAATATTCTCATTCTATATTAAAGGTCCTCTCGGCCACCAACGAGCCAGTGAAAGGATCTTCAAAAGTTAACTTTCTCTCTGTATATTTTAAAAGATTTTTTAATATATACGTCCGACCGTCTGCATCGTTCATGCCACTTATCTTGAAATTTTCAATTTTCACCTCATATTCTTTCGTTGACTTCATGGCCTCTATGACTGAAATGCCTCCTCCAGTACTTTCTGTATCCAGTACATTATAGAAACCATATTCAGAACCTTTTGGTAGTTCAAGCTTTATATGTTTTGTTTTCCACTCCTCGCTTCCATTCTTTAAATTTTTACTTCTATAGGTAAAATCAAATTCAGCCACTAAATTATCACAATATACAGAATATGGTTTTACCTTTCCCGAAACATCCGTATAATTAGAAGATATAAAGAAATGACAAGAGGAAACATCATCATTAAATGGAGAGATTGTCGCTTTTGCAAAAATTGAGATATCTACCTTAGGTGCATAGAATAACTGATAAGTTCTACTTTCCGTATTGCCATACCTGTCTATAATAGATATACGTATCGTATTATGACCTTCTTCATTCTGATAGTAGTTATATACAAAAGACTGTGATTTTGTTCCCTCCAATATACGATATGTTTCTCCGCTCTTCATATCAATTATATCGGTCGGCTTATGACTGTTACCTGTTATGATTTGACATATACAAGCAGCATTTCCTTCTATTACCTCATACTTAATGCTATAATAATTATCTCCATCCTTGTAATTATCAATATAAATCTTGCCTGAAGACCCACGTCCGTTGAGAACTTGTTTCAAAGGGTCCAATGGGGTAAATGTTATGACAGTTCCTGTACTTACATCCAATTCCTTTTCCAAAGTATAGGAGTATTTTCCATTCGATATGACAAATTTAACGACCTGCTTTCCTCCATTTTTAGGGACGTAGTTCAATATGACGGAATTATTAATGAAAGCATCTTTAAAAGTAACATTCTGCTGGTGTTTAACAGAAGGCTTTGCTTCCGTGTACACCTCTGCTTTTCTTTCGCCAACAGACATAGATATATCGAGTGAATCTCCTCTATCTTTAATGTCACTTAATGATATCCGTAACTTAATGGGGGTATCTACTTCATGAGCTTTCCCTTCATCGTCTACAATTGCCATAGAAGCCTTAAAAGAATAATCCTTCACCTTGTTGTCATCCTCGTTATTGGCACAAGAAAAAAACATTAGGGAAGATAATAAAAGTATCCCAACTGCATAAAAGTTCTTTATCTTTTTCATAATAATATTTGGTTATATTAGAATATAAGTTGTCTGATTCCTATTCCAATAGTCGTGTTCCACTTCCGTAAATCACTCATTGGCGAGTAGTTCTCCTTAGCTTGTAGAAAGAATGCTGTTTTTGCAAATGTAAAGAACTCCACTTCGCCTACAACGAGTGGTATCACCACAAATCTACTCTTGATGTTTGATTCCCGACCATCTGAATTTAGATAGTCCTTTGCCTTTCCTATATCTTCATATCCACCTTTCACCCCCATACCAAGATTAACATAAAGGTTGTTATGGTTAGACACAACTGTATGCAAGTATTCCAGCTCTACCGTATAGTTCCGGATGTCGAACTCACGAGTGTAGATTTTTCTCTTATACTGTGTATATTCTCCTGTTATCCGGAATATGTCGGAGCTCGTCATATAATGAGAATAGCCAGTACCAGCATTCCATCCGGCATATTTACCCGGTGAGAAACCACCAAAGACATCGATACCACCAATGCCCTTTGAATGCCGCTGTCCCATCATAACCATGGGAAACACAAGCATAAAAAGCAATAAAAAAGTCTTTTTCATCATCACTTTATCTTTTATTTATTAATATATAGAATATTCCCAGGCAGGATTCTTGCATCAAGGATATTCGATGCTGGAACAACGAACTTAAAATGCCTGCCACCGTTCTTTTCCTGTATTTCAATGACAAATTGCCGGTCTTCAGGAATAGTGAATTTATCGAAAGCCACCACCCAATCCATTTTAGATTTACTCTTAACATCCGGTGAATACCCGTTTTGAAATAACGGATCAATGACCGTCTCCTGCATGGCCGTCTTTTTCATCATTTTTTTATCTGTTATATAATACTTGATGAAATCAATATCATAGTTAATGGAAGACTTGTTATGGAGTTGAAGATGCATAAAAAGGGTGTTATTCCTGACATACACATTCCATACAGAGAAATTCACGCTTCCTTTTCTTACAGCAAGATTATAGATCTCTCTTTTGGAGTTGATTATCCGCCTGCTTATTCTCTCCTGATCATTCTCGTTTATTTCCACATCATTAAAGATGGCTACATCTTTTTTGATTGTGGCCGTGGTGTCTCCTATCACATAAGAGAATGTTTCCGGAGAAGATGAAAAATCCACATCAACGGTATAAAAGGCATTATCTTCCGTGATAACCGACACATTTGTTTCTGGAAATTTCTCCTCGATAGCCTGCACACGGATAATATTATCTACCTGCTCCGGCTTTTCTACCGATATAGTATTGTCTCCAAAGTCAATATATTTTATCTTTCCGGGAAAGATAAGATGCGTACTGTTATTTTTGCAGACAACAATCTTACGTGGAGGCATATACTTACTTCCCTCCCTGATGTATGACTTCTCCGGGGACTCCTGATAGAAAAGGGTATAGGAGTGAAATACACCATCGGAAGTTACTACAGAAAGGTTCGTGTTCCCCGAAAAATTGCGTTCCTGTGCTTTAACACGAATCACATTTTTTACGTCCTCCGGTCTATCTACAGCTACTTTGACATTACTTCCGATATCAAAGTAGCGAATGGATGTCGAATATATAAGATGCAGTGTCTTGTCATAGGAGATACCTACCAGTAATGATTTCCCCGGTATTATGGTCTGTGCTTCTGCAAAAGACATGCAACCCAAGATAAGAACAGCCATCAGAAATGGCTCTATCAACTTTTTCCCCATTGCAAGTATATTTTATAGTTTGTCCTCACTGTTGCTTTTTGCTCTCTTGCTTTTCTTGAAAAGACGGCCTTGCCAACAGAAGTGGCAGCCCTTGTAACACTTCCGATAATTCCAGTCCCGGTAGGAGTTACTTCACTTACTCCAGCTTCTGTCATATCACCCTTAGCTTCCGCCTTGATATTTCCCGGCACATATATACCCTTGATTCCGTCCCTGTCGTAAACATCAAGGTTTACAGGGTAAATGCTGTTTGAAAGTCTTATAGATGATATCTTGACCGTCATTCTTTCCCCTGCAAAAGACACCGTCCCATAGACAAAAGAGTTTTTAGGAATGACTGTTCCATTTACACTCATATCTTGCAAAAGGTGCATTTTCAGAGTGGAACCGTTTGTTACGGTTTGGTTACCATGTACCACGGCAGCTATGGCATTATCGGTATTAGCCTTTTTTCCTGCCGTAGAAAAGAATCTCCCTCTTGGTTTTTGTACTACAGGTTCCGGATCCACTTCCGGGGATGGAGCTGGGGTGCCATGAGTATTGTGCGCCCCTTCAGATCCAATTTTTCCACTATTGGAAGAATAGTGATAAGATGGCGTATTTCCATAGCTGCCACTTCTGACAGGAACTGAATAGCCATCCATATTTCTTGTGTTCCTATTTGTCCGAAGTTGCTTTTGCAATGCCAGAACTTCTGCGTTCTCCTCTCCTACTGATGCGGTTCCTCCCTCATCAGGACTTCGCGTTATATTACGGGTTGACAAATCCGATTCAACTGTGGATTGTTGCAAACCCGTTTCGCCGGGCTTGTTTTCCCCTGATGCCATCATTTTATCAACTGTCACATCTCCGTCATCTTGCACTCTCACAGATAAATCTTCCGTATTATCCTTGTCGCCGGGTAATGTTGCAAAAACAACTATAACACCTAATACAAGAAGTGCTACAATGGAAATAATAATAATAATTTTTCTTTTCTCCGCTGAATCCATACCAAAATTTTTACTCTGCTGTCTGTACCTGTTCTTCCTGTTGCTCCTCTCCCGTCGCTGCGTCTGGATTTGTTTCTTCAGCAAGCTTCCATCTCTGCAACAGCCTGTTGAAGAAAAATCCCGTTACATTCTCCGGGAACTGGGGTGTTGTCCTTACGATTGTACCCTCTGACTCAATAATAAACCTCCGCTTTTTCCCAGAAGCGGTATAGACCGTTAATGTAGAAAGGAACCGGACGTTATAAGGCTCATTTTTCCCACTGAAGCTGATAACGCTATCCAGTCTACACTTGTAGACGGCACCGTTGTTAACCGCATCAAAATAAGCCTTATCATTATAATATTTATTTTCTATTGCCGTAAGATCCGACTGGTTGACATAGAAAGAAGCAAATGCCTGATTCCTCTTCACTGTAACCTTGTCAAAAGTATTACTGAAATAGGTCGCCTGTGCACATGTGTTCTTGATGAGAGCGGAGAAAAGGTCTGTTTTCTTCTCTGCGCTTATCTTCAGGTATTCACCACTTCTGTCTACCACCACCACCTTATCAAGAGCTGTAAGCGATATATAAGCCCCCCAGACAAGGACACACAACACTATCATTAGGGAGAAAAGTAAGCACAGTTTTGTATTTGTAGCATTTACTTTCTTAGCCTTGACAAGCGTATCAAAATCATTGAGTATCTTTTCCTTTTTCATGTTCAATTAAGAAGTTTCCAGGTATATTTTGATGCTGCTGAAAACAGCGACAACTTAAATACAAATGCCACACATACAGAAATAAGATCAAAATTGACTGTGTTAGTGTCCCAGCTCCCGACGATTGATTTTGAAAGTGTCTCTGCAAAAAAGTTTGCAATAAGATATGCAGGGATAAGCATATAGCAAACAGCAAGGTTTTTAAGATATGTGATTGTTATGCCACGTGTGTGCTCACTCAATGAGCAAACGATTGCTATTGGAGTAACGATCTTAAGAAGTGCAAGATAAAGATATCTTCCTGCTGCAAAAATAAAATAAAGATATTCTGTCAGGTAGTATATCAGCATTTCTATAAACACATAGACAGGACAAAAGAATGTTTCAAGTCCTGCAGTAATCAGATTGTCCTCCTCGTCGACTTTATTCATAAAGTCCTCATATAACTTGGCCGCCATAGCTTCACCGTCTATATCTTTCGGAGGCTGGAACTGTGACATCAGATAGGTTTGTACATCTGCAAGCAATTCCTCTATCATATTGAGAACCGGAGCTGCAGCCAACAGCAACCCTGCACATACAAAGTATGTGTAGAAAAGCGTAAAGAAAGACTTCATATTGATAGGACGTTGCGCATCCCCTCCGTACGCCTCCTTATAAGCGGTTACAAACTTATTTATAAGCAGAATGCCGCATATAAGAGCCGCTATGGCATACATGCCGTCTCCTACTACGTTTTTTTCAATGACTGCCGAGTAAGCCTTTTTAATATTTTCAAGGACATCTGTACTCATCGCTTTACTCTTCTCATTGCAGAATTAAAGGTGTCAAATCTATGCTTTGAATTTTGAAGCTTCGAATAACATTCCTTTGTCTGTTTATTTAAGTCGTTCAGCATCTGTATACGTTCTCCGTCCGTCATCTGTACAGACGGAGTAAGTATCATCTTTGCCATACTAAAAATATTTTGTCCTTCTTCCAGTATTTCACTTAGCTTTGCACTATACTTGGCAAACATTTTTGGATTTGAGAAATCCGTCCTTGAAAACTCTTGCGAACAAAACTTGACAATCTTTACCTGCCTGTCTATTACTGAAATTACTATCCTACTGTTCTGCAGGGCCGTATTGACCTTTGCATACAAATCAACGGACTGTTTCAATATATCCCTGCTTTTCCCCAGTACCTCTATCTGTGATGCAGCCTTTGCCAGCGACTCTTCCCAACCGGCCTGATTAATGGATGCCTGCGTTGCATCTGTTACCGGAATCTGTGAAAATGCCTTAGTTACACCCAACAAAGCCACCAGACTAATAATTAAAATTTTTCTCATGACTGTTCATTTTAGATTGTTTATACATTTCTATTGCATTCTCCATACTTCCACAGCTATTGTAATTATTCTCTATCGCCTGCCATGCTTCACCGTCTGTTTGGAAAGCAAGGAATTTTTCCGGAGATAATTCCAATCTCATTACTGTAGCGTAATTATCGCCAAATCTCATGAATATTTCTGAATATGGCCTTTTCCCTGTGAAATCATTGCCTATTGACTTCATCAGGTTTATTTGACTTTCCTTGTCCATCTGAAAAGCACGTATAACATCATTATATACCACCTCTGCTGCAGGTAGGACATAAAGGATTTGCGTATTGGCAAACATACCTTTGGTATATTCATTGTCCGGCAGCTGTGATGGCGTCTGAATAACGGTTATAATAGCCCCATTCTCCTTTCGCAGCTTCTGATAGAAGAAAGCAACTGTTGAATGTATGTCTGTCCCACTTGACAGGTCTTTTATAGCCTGTGATTCCGCATACTCATCAAAAATAAGTTTCCCCCTGACGCTTCGGTCAGAAAGTATTTTATTTTCGATGGTATCATACAAAATACTCATCACTACAGTTATGAGGAACGGGTCTTTCTTTATACGTGTCAGCTCAAATACAATGAAATCCTTATCCTTGATACTTTCTTCCCTATCAGACTCCTTGCAGACATTTTCATAAAACCCACCGGGCAGGAACTCACTGCAATTATGTTTAAAGCTGTCCAAATCGAAATATTCAGGCTTGATATCAAACCTTTCAAACAAAGAATCTCCCTGTTTTACAACATAGTTATAAAAGTCCGGGAAACTATGTCCATGCTGCACATCCTTATAATACTGCAATAAAATCTTTGTCAGCGATACTACCTGTGGAGTTTCCGTAACCAGCATAGGCATACGCCAGAACTTGAAGATAAGATTAACCAGCATCTTAATCTTGTCTGGTTCTGGCTGTCCCTCGACGCGGAAAGGATTAATACCGAGTGGCTCCCGGCCGTCATAATCGATATGCAATGATTTTTCCGGATATAACTTAGCTATCTGATAAAAACTCTTTCCGAACTCCACCACAATATCCTTGATGCCATTTTCAATATCTTGCTGTACAATATTCAGGGCCGTAACTGATTTACCACCTCCTGTACTGGCCACTATGATGCCATTCCTTGCTGCTATTCTCTTTTTCCCTGCGTCCCACAAGTCTTTTTTTATTGGGATTTGATAGATACGGTCATTAAAGAATGTACCCTCTTCATCGCTTGTGAAAGCCGTATAATTGATATTCAGGCAAAGTGCCGAATGCAAGTCTGCCAAATAAAGAAAATCCTCCGGCATCGATGCCACCCTACCGATGACAGATGAAATAAATATTTTGTAAAGTGCATCGTATGACGGTATGTAAAACCTGCAATCAGCATTGTTAAAGACATTCTTCACCATATCCGACCACTTCTCCAGTCCTTCTTCTGTATCATCAAAGACGGTGATATTATAACTTGTCCGGCAAAGCTGATTTTCACTTTCATTGAGCATCTCATCCTGCATGGCTTCCAGTCCGTGATACTGAACCTCTATTTCCTTATCGAAAGCTCTGTGTCTACCAAAAAATCTCACACGATCTTTCAGTTCCTCCTTATAGGTATTTCCGTTGAACTTCCACACCTGATTGATGACATGCTGACATGGCAGGAATACGCCGAGTTGTTCCAGCGGTGCCATATACATTCTGTTGCTTTTCCCCAGCGTTGCATCCGGAACATAATCCGAAAGGCTGTCCGGCAGGTAATTTTCATCGCAGATAGAGAAAACAATACCCTTTTTCTCCCCTATCTGTATTTTATCCGCAAATTTAATATCCCGTATTCCTGCATCCTGATGGAATCCGTTCACATAACGCAGCACATATTCTACAATGTCCCCTTTTGACACAGGAAACACGGTTTCGTTTTTGATATTTCTGATAATAGAAATTGCGCTCTCTACCGAGTCCACAAATTCACCAAGCTTATCCCTGTCTGCTTTCGCCATTCCCTCCTTATAAGCAAAAGGGTTACTTTGGTAGCCTTTCTCCAGAGTAGACAGTCCGGAGAGTGTAAAAGCAAGAAAAGAGAAATGCTGCAGATACTCCCTCCCATTGAAATAATCACGCTCTGATCGTTGTATATAGCTGTTTCCACCGATTGCAGAACTGTCAAACTTCCGTTTCAAGAAGACATCCTGCTTGTGTACATATCCGTACTTTATGTGACTGAAAGCCCTATAAAAGTGATTATGTCTGTCGTCAAATCCAGCAGCATCCATCGTATAGGCCTCTGGCATTTTCAATCCAAAGACAAGCGTGATGCTCCCATCTTTGGAAAGGATGCAGTTGTCCTCAATGGACAAAATACTATATGCCTGTGTTGCCGTTATTTCCATTTCAGAATATCCCTGTTTGAGACAATTATTGTTTTCCCGCCGCTTTTGTATTTTCGTAATTTATCAGTTCGCGACATATTCATGAGTACAATCCGAACAATGACAAAAATAACTCCGAGAATTACAAGAAGTGCTACAAATCCAATAAAGGAACCTCCGTGTACAGCCCCCATAAAAGAGGCAAGGGCGATTATCATGAGTCCTCCGCCAATCCCACAGTAGGCATAAAAATACTTGGCTGTCATTCCCTTTATCTTTAGATCCGTTTCCAGCCCTTTCCTGACTTTGAACTTCATCACACAGACAAAGAAATACTTCCGACCAATCGAACTATTCCAGCAAGTACGGCAATTCCTATTATCACATACAGAACCACCCATACTACATTCATGATTGCACCTTTTCTCGTTCCCGTTCCGTCCCTGTCGACAATTCCTTCAAGGTTTGAAAAAATGGCAATGGCTACGCTGATGACGATAATACCCGCAATTACAGGTACGGCATAATTGCTAAGTACCTCATTGACTTTTCCTTTGACACTTGCCTGCAACAACAGACCCGATACATTCAGTAACAAACTATTCATTGTTCAAATTTTAGTTATTAAAAACTAAATACAAAAGTGTCCAAAAATTCCCTTAATCGGAAATTTTTGAGATTTTATTATGATTATTTTTCTTTTATTAAGACAAAAATACAGTCAAATCCTCTATTATACCATTCCAACAGTTGTCAAGTGTAGATGGTAAAACATTACTGACAATAGGCAGTTCTTTCTCTTCCTCTGCCCTATACATCAGGAAATTCAAATGAAAATCCCTATAATTGGAATGTGCTGCACTACCCAGGAACTCACCTGCTTTCCGATTTGTAAAGAAACTCGTGTCATACCTGCCTTCCTTTTGCGTCGATATGGTACGTGACCGGCTTTCCCCTCCACGACTGGCTCCACTGGTACGTGATACGCGTCTCTTTTCCTCCTTTCCAAAGACCAGAGGATAGGTCTTCAGGGCCTCGATGTCTTTTGTCCTACCAAAGAACTGGTTGGAAAAGTTCGCCTCAATGCTGCTTCTGTCAAGTCGGCTGTATCGTTTTTCTATCTTTGCAGCCGATTGTGTGATGAACGTAAAGCTACACTTATACTCCCTAAGAACAGACGGCATCTTCTCAAAATCGGAGATTCTGAAAGTCGTTGCTTCATCAAGAAAGTACATAAAAGGAACCTCATTGTTAAGTGTAAACCGTCTGGAACTTGCGGAAATCATCAGAGATATGATGGGAGAAATTACGTTCTCTATCTGATAGGCATTTGCAACGGCCACCAGTTTTGGATTTTCAGGATCTATCAGGTTAAACTCAAAATCGTCTCCTGAAAGAACATAGCATATTTTTTTGTTTTGTGCGACAGGTGCCAGATAATTAGTCAGACTCGAAAGATAGCTTGCCTGCGTTTTCGGACTATCAGCCGCATTGAGAAAAGCGGATGCCAAAATCCGGCTTTGTGTATTCCTATTTAGAAAATCAGTAAGCTTGTCCCCCGTGGCCATGCAAGCAAAGTTAATGATATGAGGAATCGTACATATCTTCGGAAAATCAAAATAAAACCGGATGGCAATTCCCTTAAGTATTCCCAACGCCCCATAGAACCACTCGTCTTTTCTGGTGTTATCTCCCATGTATGCGGTAAGCATATCATCGATAAGCTGCAGGAAAATATTATCATCCTGAATAACTTTCGGGGCAATAGGGTTAACCCTGTACGTTCTGTCCATATCTGCAAAGGATATGAAATAGAACTGATAGGGATAAGAATATTTCTTCGTCAGGTTATAAGCCGTCTTTGTCAAGTCAAAATCCTTATAGTCGTATATAAAACCGGCAAAGCCATTGCGTATATATTCCCTCAATAAAGGCTTCCCTATACTTTTTGTCTTACCGGAGTTTGCGCCCCCATATACCAGAAAATTATCAAAAGGATCTCCGAACGTTATTTTTCCTCTCTTTGTAAAAAGAAAAAAGATATCTTTCTTTTCCTTTTTAGTCTTTCCCTTACTCTTGTCGGAAGTTGGAATAAGCAATACTATCAAGATGCCTGCCAACAAAGCCACCAATACACAAATTAAAATCTTTATCATAATTCCTTTACCGGATTCAACATATTTTTTATTTCCCTTATTATCGCCTGTCTGACAGAAGCTACCGGATTGGACAGCGTTCTTACGACCATAGCCGTTTGCCCAATAATTGCCCGTTCCGTTTGAAAATTATCTTGCAGTATTTCTTTCTTTGCTTTTTGTTTTATCTTATTCAATCCCGGAACTGTTGCTCCTTTCGAAAAAGACTGTTTACTCCTATCTTGTCCTTTATTCTTTTTGGTAGCCTTTAGATTATATTCAACTTTTCTTCGTTCTCTATCTTTTGAATACTTTTCAACTTTTAAATTAAAATCAGACTTATTAACTTCCCTTACAGGGATTGCAGAATAATACCTCCCTTTCCCTATTTTCTCTATCCTCCAGGAACTCATCTCCTCATATTGGGATTGAATACGCTTATTTTCAAATCCATAAGATTTTGCCAGCATATCATCTACAGGTTTTCTTATATCGGAATCTAAAGAAAATATCTTATACTCTACCCATGTGCCCTTTTCCATACTCTCTTCCAACGTTTCAATAAAAAGAGTTTTATCCTTAAAATAAGTATATTTATCAGGCATATTTTTATCTAATATAATACCCCCAACATAATCTTTCAGGCAGAACTCCTGCTGCCTGATTTTATTAAATCCTTTATGATTCACATACCATTCTTTTGCAGTGTCATTTACAGAACCAGCACTCTTACAAAACGCATCATCAACAGCTTTTCTGAAAGACGGATCATTATCCAAGATTTCAAAAGACGACATGCTATGTGATTCTGTCTTAAACATTCTTTCTATGTCTTTCAGGAAATCCTTTCTGCTATTATAACTGACAGTATCAATACCATACCCATTAAGGGTTGTTATAGATCCCACTACTTTGTCAGGATTGAAACGCATACTTGCATGTTCCTTTTCTTTCTTGGCATATTCTTTTTGATAAATCTTGTATCTTATATCTTTTGCTTGTTGTTCTCTCGCTTTTTTTTCTTCTTTTTCACTGACTATTTTATCCATATTTACCTTATGCAAATCAACAATTTCCTTTTCAGAAATCTTTTCTGGAAGGACATAGTCTTTTTTTTGGAAATGCGACTCTGAAGCATTCCTGATCTGCTCCTGATGAAAAGCAGCATAAGAGACGAAACCTCTTTCTTCCGCTTTAATTCCATCATATCCATACTCCTGTACCATTTCCTTAAACGCTGCTGTATTTGTTACTTCATAAATCCAAACAGCTTCTATTGGCTTAAGCCTTTCTTCTATCACTTCATAAGGAATTCCTGAATTAATAGACAATTCATTATACCAGTCATTTCTATGAAAATAAAGTCCGTATTGAAGTGGTCTATCAATATCTCCTACATGAATAGGATTTTTAAGATTAAGATACACTGCATAGGTATCTCCTTTCTGATACCATCTTTTTCTGCTGTAATATCGTTTAGAGTACTCTTTGCTGGGGGTAAACCATACAGGCTTATCCATATTGAAGTTCTGGAACTTCTTTTTTCCTTTCCGTACGGTGGAGTGATAGACTTTTACAGGTACACCCCAACTGTCAACAACCTTACTTACTGGTTCGGAAGAGGCATAGGTTCCGAACCACTCCTTGAAAGTCTCCTTTTTGTTATTTTCCCTCTTCTTGTCTTCACTCTGGTTGTCTTTAGGAAGATAAACATCTTTCTCTGGAGCACGGTAATTGAACTTATTATTAAAAGTGTTCTGTACATCAACTTTCCATTGTTCGTGATTGAACCCTCTACGAACTTTTGCACCGTTCAGCTTCCAATCATTCCCCTTTGATTTAACTAATGGAGACAGTTTTGTTTTCTGGTCCTTACTGTTTCTTGATACTATGATATGAACATGAAGATTAAGGCCGGGTTTCAGAGTTCCCGCTTTTACCAATCCAGACCTTACCTCCTCACTGGCTTTTTTATATGTTCGTTGTGTCTCTATTCTTGCATAATAAAGCAGGTCATCGCCAGACTTAATATTATCGCGTGCAAAGTTTCTGGCATAATCATCCATTGCTTCACGGGTAAAGTCTACAAGCTTTGCCTTTACTTCGTCCTGTTCTTCCTTACTCAAAGAGTGAAAATCCTCTATATCTTTCCCTATAAGGTGTTTCTGTTCTGCTACAGAAGGGTTGAGTGTTAACATATAGAACTTTGTATCATCTTTATGAAGATGTTTAAC
Organism: Prevotella sp.; assembly: GCA_013333935.1. Lineage (GTDB taxonomy): Bacteria > Bacteroidota > Bacteroidia > Bacteroidales > Bacteroidaceae > Prevotella. Next base: position 13,785 of record JABCNV010000018.1, read on the forward strand.
ATTTGCATCTATATTGGTTATCACTTCCCCCATATCATACACACCCGGTTGAGAAGAAAAGAAATTGTTTCCCTCCTCCTTATCAAGATAGTGTACAAGGCGCGAACTTGTTTCTCTATCTTCAAGTGTCTTCCCGGAAACATTTTCTTGTTCTGCTTCCTTGTCAAGATATTTCGCAAGACTGTGACAGCTTCCCAAGTTATTCCCTTTAACCTCTGTTGAAGTATGTACCCTTGCAAACATTACTTTTTCAATTCTTCCCTGATAGTATCGATACACATGTTAAAATCACTTTTACGGATAGTGTATTTTTCTGTATCGAACATCGGAGAACTTTTCTTTTCTATAAGCTTATCAAGACATTCTGATATGATCTTTTTATTTATAGCTGAAGTAGGCGAAATCGTCATCTTCGAAGATTTAATCTTTGCATCGTCTCGTTCCTGTATCAATCGACTATTTTCTTCTCTACTTTTTTTCAGTTCTGCTTCCAACTTCTTATACGCACTCATCATTTCTTGTACTTCTTTCACATGCATATAATTCTCATCATCTTGTGCTGAAGACTCTATATCCGAAACTCCGGTCACCACCTTTTGAGAAACGTTTACCAGAAAGTTAGAACGTTCAAGAATATCTTTAAGAAGTACATTCTGCTTACTCTCAATAGCCCGCATTATTTTCTGAAGTTTTGCAGACTCCTGCTGCACAACAATGATGGGAGACGCAACGTTATCTGTCACCCTCATACCTGTATTTTCAAAGAAACTTATCATCTCGTCAATGATAGTCGTATAGCTCTTCCTTTCTTTGAAGTTTGCTAACCGCTTTGCTGTGGTATCATCAATTCGTATTGAAGCCATAAATCAGATTTTTTGCTTCAAAAATAATGAAAAATCAGTAATTGCATGCATAAAAATAATTTTATTTTTACTGATATTCAATAAATTAACACTAACAAGCCTGCATTATGCATGCATATTTGCATGCATATAAAAACGTAAATTATTGAATTTCAAAAACTTACAAAATAAGGATTGAACTCTGTGCAATCCCTGCTTGCTATTAAAATATCGAATGTCTCCTATACGGTCGCTTCTATTTGATGGAGTGATGTGTCCATCTTGGTATGGACACACAAATCGCTGAATGGAAACGAAAGTATAAGGGGATTCGATGTCAGATAAGGTTATAATCTTTTTATTTTCCCTAATGTTTTTTGAGTTGTTTTTTAGTGTTTATCCGGCATTTGTTTCTCTTAGTACTTTAGTATTTTAGTATCTTTAAAGAAAGTATCTTTTAGGTAGTTGTAAATCTTTGGTTATCAGTTAATTATATGTATATAAAACGACAAATCTGCGACTATAAAACGACTTTTGTGCGGAATAAAACGACTTTTGTGCGGAATAAAACGACTTTTGTGCGGAATAAAACGACAAATAAAAAAAAACGTCGAGAATTCCGCTTTTTTGTCGTTTTAATATATTATCTTTGCAGCAAATCATTCAACACCATCTATTATGGGGAAACTTGAAATTGCAAAAACCAATCGACAGGACAATAAAGTTACGGACAGACGTTGTAACTGGACGCCCATCATGACTAAATGCTATTATAGGGTGATCAATCTTCTTGAGATACGCTATAAGAAATATAAGGAAGAGGCACAACAGGATCTATTTGGTATGGAGGATTATTCTCCTTTGTTGTCTTACAATATATCCAATGCAGACTTTGGCATCGATGCGGAACATGCTTACACTGTTAAACAGGCACTTAAAAGAATACAGTCATATCCTCTCCAAATTATAGGAAATACCAATGATAACAAGGACTGGATGTCCCTCACTCTCCTTACCGTTGCCATTTACCATGAGAAAACAGGGATGTTCGAGTTGAAACTTTCCCCAGATTGTGTAAAATATTTTCTCGAATTAAGAAATACTTACACGGCAATTGACTATGTAACGGCACTACAGTTCTCGGGTAAATATACATCCCGATTCTACGAATGGGCCTGCCGTTGGAGAACGGTAGGACACTTCTGTAAAAGTATTGAAGAAATGAAAGATATTCTTATGCTGAATAAGCATAAGGATGAACTTACAGGAAAAATCATAAAAGAGAAATATCCACGTTCAGCAGACTTTGAAAAACGTATTTTGATACCATCCATTGAGGAGCTCAAATCCTGCTTTGATGCAGGGAATTGTGATCTATACTTAAAAGCAACGCCCGAAGAACTAACAACTCCACACAGAGGGCGCCCCACTGTTACCAAATATAAGTTCCAAATAATTTTATCTGAAAAGAATAAAATACAGAAAAACAATTTAAGTGAAGAAGAGACACTACTATATAAGAAATGCCAGTCTATACAGGGTACATTATCATGGTATTTAGAAAAAAGCCAGGCACAGGACAAAGAAACATACCCAAATAAAATAGCCAATCAAGTGTTTCACAGGGCAAGAAATGGAGAAATTGAATTACCAGAAAAGGTAAGAGATAAAATCAATGAAAGATATACTGCCTATTGTAAAACCGGACATACGACGTTTACAGATTTCGGAAAAATCTTACGTAAAGTATTAGAGCATGATTTTCAACTAATATAGCATCCCCGAAAAAGTGTACAGGGCTCATTTTATTCAACGCAAAACATAATGTACGCAAATAAGTACACAAAATATTTGGATGTTTAGATTTTTATGCTTATCTTTGCCCAGAACTTAGAGTCATAGAGCCATGCAGATAATAACAACAAGAGAATTCAGAGCCAATCAGAAGAAGTATTTTGATCTGGCAGAGAGTGAAACCGTCTTTGTCGCTCGTAAGAACGCACGTCCTATTGTCATTAGCGTTGCGGATGACGATGATTTCCTTTCAAAGGCAGAACTTCTGTCTATTCAAAAAGGACTGGAGGATATAAAGAATGGAAGGACGTACAAGATGCAGGAGGGTGAGAGCCTAACGGAATTCTTAAAACGCACAGAAGCATGTATGAAATAGAATTTTCAAAGAGCGCGACAACGGAACTTCTCAAAATGATGAAGTCTGATGTACAAGCCTACAAGAAGTTCGAGAGCCTTATCCCTGAACTTCGGGATCACCCATACACGGGAACCGGGCACCCACATCAGTTGCGCCACGTCAATGGCATTTGGTCGAGGAAACTCGACAAGAAGAACCGCTTGCGCTACACGGTCAATGATACGACCGTGATTGTGTTCATCGTGTCGGCCATGGGCCACTATGACGACAAATAAAAACAACCCTCACTTTTATTTCTCACCCCTATTGTAAAAATAGCGGATATAGTATCAAACAAATTTAATAATCTTATAAAATAATTATTTCCAAAAAATCACTTTCTACGATATATTTATTTGTTTATAAAATAATTATTTTGTAATTTTGTAATATAATTATTTTCAAGCTATGACAAAAATAATATCTATCATCAATCACAAAGGCGGCGTGGGAAAGACCACAACAACCGCCAATCTTGGCGGAGCACTCACCCAAAAAGGCTATCGTGTCTTATTGGTAGATCTTGATGGCCAAGCCAACCTTACCATGAGTTTAGGTCTAAACTCTGACCTTAACGAAACCATCTATTCATCTATGAAATCAGGAAAGGACTTTCCTGTGTATAAAAACAAAGAAGGATTGGAGATTGTTCCGTCCTGTCTTGACCTCTCGGCCATCGAGTCAGAGCTGATAAATGAACCCGGAAGAGAACTCATATTAAAGTCTTTACTGGCGAACATTAGGGAAAGGTATGATTACATTCTCATAGACTGTCCTCCCTCACTGTCTCTTTTGTCCCTGAACGCATTAACTGCGTCTGATGGCATCATCATACCAATGCAAGCACAATATCTCGCTATGCGAGGAATGGATAAGCTGGTAAATATCATCAACAAGGTTAAGAGTAGAATTAACCCGTCTCTCTCTATCTATGGCATACTGATAACTATGTATGACGGCCGTACTAATCTCAACAAGAGCATATCAGAAGTTGTTGAGGAAACATTTCACGGTAAAGTCTTCAGCTCCTACATCAGGAACAACATCAGTCTTGCTGAAGCCCAGGCAAACGGGAAAGACATATTCCACTATGACAGCAAGTGCAATGGCGCCGCTGACTACATGAATTTATGCAATGAACTAACGAAACAAGAGCAATGAAAAAAGATCAATTAAAGAAAGCCATACAAACATCGCGTCAGGAAGAAAGCGGAATAGATGCCCTTTTTTCACCATCGACAAATGAGGTAACCATAGGAACGTCAACAAAGAAAAAGATAAAGACATTGACCATTGATGAGAGCTACCATTCTAAAATAAGACAGATAGCTGCCAATGATGGTGTAAAGCTAAGTGAGGTTGTCTACGATGCTTTTAACATGTACTTCAAATATAGAAATATAAAATAATTATTTATTCAAACCATTGTAAATTAGCGATTTATATAATAATAAAATAATTATTTAATTATTTATGGTTACGTTTGAAGAACTGAAACATAAGGTCTCTATCATTCAGGTTGCAGAAGATCTAGGGTACCGTCTGAAGAAAAAAGACGGTATCACCAATCCGTGTTATGCCCTATACCAAGGAGGCAAGAAAATGGATGAAATTCTCATACAGCATCCCACCGACACATACACGCAGCGGTTTTGTGATAGGAACTATCACCACGGGGACGTAATAGAGTTCGTCAAGCTCCATATACATTCGTGGCCGCAATTTCCACACCATAACGAAATGGTCAGAATCTCTATTATTCTGAAACACTACGCAGGAGTTTCCTACATTCCGAAAGAAAGTGTAAGCTTCCAAGAAAAGCAGAAATTTGAACCAGCAAGATACGAAGTGTCAGAGGCAACTATTGGAAACTGCCATTTCCTCACAAGAAGTCGTCGACTCTCATCTGATACCGTTGCGACTTTTCTTCGCCACATCGTCATTATAAAAGATAAAAAAGGCAAGAAGGACATCCCTAATATTGGTTTCCCTTACAAGGTGCCGGGTACTGAAACCATAACCAATTATGAAATTCGCAATTACAATTTTAAGAGCATGGCCGCCGGTGGCGATGCTTCAAGTTCTGTCTGGGGCGTATATTCCCGAAAAGTCGATCGTATCTTCATCTTTGAGAGTGCCATCGACGCAATGAGCTTTTATGAACTATACAAAGACAAGCAAACATTTCAGCACACCGCCCTTGTTTCAACCGGTGGCGGACTTTCCGGCAACCAAATTACGAACCTGATAAAAAAATGCAATCCGCAAGAGATAGTATGCTGCTTCGACAATGACAAGCAGGGGGAGCGCTACAAAGAACGCGTAGAAAGTATTATTAGGAACTGGAACATTAGGGAAAGGAGTGATATTCGCATTAGTTCCATTCTCCCTAATGATAAAGACTTCAACGATGACCTAAAAAATATAAAATTATAAAATAATTATTCTTGGAAGACCTTTATTTACTGATTATAAATTTATATTTTTATAAAATACGGCTTCTGGCCAACCCTTTTTTAATGTATAAAGGCAGGTTTATCAAGTTTCATTTAATTATCAGAAAATAAAACTTCCATTATTAACATAAACCGTTACGCTAAAAGCTGGGAAATAGTTTCTTTTTATTTATCTTTGCAGAAATAAATAAATGAAACTTCTTTATATAAAACAAACTAAATGGCAACAAGGAAATGAGTAGAGTAGGGTATGCAAGAGTATCGACAAAAGAGCAAAATCTCGACATTCAGATTACAGAATTAAAAGCTTCCGGCTGCGAGAAAATTTTTGTAGAAAAATGTTCCGGACTTCGCGAACGTCCGAAACTTCAGGAAGCCCTTGCCTATCTCCGAAAAGATGATATCTTCATAGTTTATAAGTTCGATCGCATTGGCCGTTCCCTGCGAGACCTTATTACAACAATAAACGACCTGCAACAAAAAGGGATTGGTATTTTATCTATCAAAGATAATGTCGATGCGAGTTCCGCAAGTGGCCGGTTAATGATGCACATATTTGCATCACTGGCCGAGTTTGAGCGTGACCTCATTGTAGACCGTTGCCAATCCGGTCGA
>JABCNV010000004.1 GCA_013333935.1 Prevotella sp.
GCAACACCTTCATTTTCTCTTGTTTCATACGCTTTAATTTTTATGGGCAAAGTTACCCGAATTAAAGCGTTCCTCACTTATGCAGAAAACTGCCGACCATAGCAAAAGCCACACGAGCGAAAATAATTCAGTTACCGAACATTACTCCATCGTTACCTATCTCAAAATCAGGTAATGCTTTGGTAACTGAACTTTTGCCTAAATCTGCATATTCCTGCCCTTTTTGAAGAGGGAACTTCTATGCAAATTGTTCTGTTTCTTCCTCATTATTAATTAGTTTACGCCAACTTCGATTTCTCTTCATTTTCGTTGATTAGTTACGACGTAATGGTTTCGTGATTACGATGTAAAAGAAAAATAATTACGGCGTAATTGCAACACGATTGCGTCGTAATCGCAAGGAACTGCAGGGCAGTGGATTTTATGCGATGGAAAATGACAAAGAGTCTTATGCTCAATTTAGCGTCCTGCTTGATAAGGAGCTTTGTATAATGCTTACCATGACCTATTTCAAGGTTGATTTGTTTGATAGTTGATCTATAGAATGATTCTATTGGATAATGGTACGTCCGGATATCCGGTAAAAGTGCTTGCTATTGTTCATAGTTATTATTGTTTATTGAACTAAACAAAAATAAACCAAGAGAATAGATACCAGGCGATATATTCTGCCTTAATTCTTATGATAGGATAAAATGTTTATTGAATAGCAATATAGAAATATAAAAGATCACAGCAAGGAAAGTACTTGCTGTGATAAAGTAAATGTATTCTTACAGCTAAATAGTGTAACGTTTATTTAGAATTTGATATTGGTATATTCTCAACCCTGCGCTGGTGTCGTCCTCCATCAAAATCGGTTAAGAAAAACTCGTCCATAATTTTCCTTGCCATTTCTTGATTGATAAAACGTCCGGGCATAACAAGGACATTAGCGTTGTTATGTTGGCGGATGAGATGGGCTATTTCAGGAATCCATGCCAACCCGGCCCTGATACCTTGATGCTTATTCAGCGTCATGGCTATGCCCTCGCCAGAACCACAGATGCCTATACCTGGATAAACTTCGCCTTTTTCTATGCCTTGAGCCAGAGCATGGGCGAAGTCGGGATAATCGCAACTTTCCTCGCTGTTTGTCCCATAGTCTTTGAAAGGGATGCTTTTTTCTGTGAGATATTGCTTGACAAACTTTTTGAGCACAAAGCCAGCATGGTCGCTGGCAAGGCCTACAACTTTTATATCCATGTCTTATAAGTTACTGCTTTAGAAAGTTTTTTACTTGTGAATAAACATTTCCGGCGTTGTAACCAAGCTTATCGTTCAGCACTTTATAGGGTGCCGAGAACCCGAAACTCCGCATTCCATAAATACAGCTTAGCGGGCCAATGCCTACGAGTCCTTCAAGAGTGCATGGCAGTCCGGCAGTAAGCCCGAATTTCTTTATGCCATAGGGAAGGACTGAATCTTGGTATTCTGCAGATTGACGACGGAATAATCCTTCAGACGGTACACTCACTACACGAACCTTTATGCCATCTTTTCGCAGAAGTAATGCGCCCTCTTCAAGAGTAGAAACCTCTGAACCGCTGGCAACTAAGATTACATCAGGATTTTTGTCAGAGCCGGAAACGATATAAGCGCCTTTGCTTACCATGTTGTAATTATTGTCTTCGGGCAGGCTCTCTATTGCCTGACGCGACAGGATAAGTGCCGTAGGTGTATCAACGTTCTCCATAGCCATCTTCCAGCATTCAGTTGTTTCATTGGTATCTGCCGGACGGAAGACGCGCACGCTGTCTTGTTCTTTATGATTCTGGAGCTTCTCCATGAGACGGATTTGAGCCTCTTGTTCAACAGGCTGATGTGTAGGACCGTCTTCGCCTACACGGAAAGCATCGTGTGTCCATATAAATTTGACAGGAATTCGCATCAAGGCTGCCATGCGTACTGCAGGCTTCATGTAGTCGGAGAATGCGAAGAAAGTTCCCATTGCAGCAATGGTTCCACCGTGAAGCATCATACCGATGCAGATATCACACATTGCCAACTCTGAAACACCTGCCTGAAAGAAAGCCCCGCTAAAGTCACCTTTCTTGAATTCATGTGTCTGTTTGAGGAACCCATCCGTTTTATCTGAATTGCATAAATCGGCAGAAGCACAAATCATATTGGGGACTTGTTTGGCTAATTCTTCCAAACAGGCGGCAGAACCTGCACGTGTTGCAGCATCCCTCTGTTGGTGAACTTTAGTCCAGTCAATCTTGGGAGTCTTGCCTGAAAACCATATATCCATCAGTTCTTTTTTCTTAGGATTTCTTTCTGCCCATCTTTTTTCTTCTGCCTTTCGCTTGGCAACAATCGTAGAGAGTTCTTCTCTACGATTCTCGTATAAAGCTTTAACGTCGTCAAATATAGCAAAAGGATTTTCGGGATTGCCTTGAAGATTCTTTACTGTGTTTATATAGGCTCCGTCACCAAGTGGTGCGCCATGTGTCTTGATGCTGTGTTCATAGCTGCTTCCATCTGCTTTAAGCGCACCCTTACCCATAATTGTTTTTCCAATAATGAGGGTAGGGCGCTCGTGTTCTGCAAGAGCTACGTCTAATGCCTGGCGAATCTCTTGCACATCGTTACCGTTAATTTCAATAACTTTCCAGTTCCAAGCTTTATATTTTGCAGCGGTATCTTCCGCCATAACGACTTTTGTTTCTGTGGAAAGCTGAATTTCATTGGCATCGTAAAACATGATAAGGTTATCCAAGCCGAGAGTTCCTGCCAGTCTTCCAACTTCCTGCGAGATTCCCTCTTCTACAGATCCATCTGAAATATAGGCGTAGATGGTATGCTGCATCATCGTACTCCCGAGACGTGCTTCCAAGAATTTTTCGGCTATTGCTGCACCCGCTGCCATTGCATGACCTTGCCCGAGTGGCCCTGAGGAGTTTTCTATACCATGAATAACATCCAGCTCAGGGTGTCCTGGGCATACTGTTCCCCATTGGCGAAAGGTTTTGATATCTTCGAGACTGTATTTGCCTGATAGGGTAAGGACACCATAAAGCATCGGACTCATGTGCCCGGGGTCAAGGAAGAACCTGTCCCTGCCAGTCCAAAAAGGGTTACAAGGATCATAAACCAAGTATTCAGAGAAGAGTACATTGATGAAGTCGGCTCCTCCCATGGCTCCTCCAGGATGTCCAGACTTAGCTTTCTCGACCATACTTGCAGCCAATATCCTGATGTTGTCGGCTGCGTGGTTCATTACTTTAATGCTGTTCATGTTGATTTGATAAGATAGTTTTTGTTTTCAATCTCAAATTATCTTGTTATCTGAGTATTGCAAATTTACGTTTTTATCTTTAAATAGGCAATAAAGATAGATGTGATTTTTATTTTAATCCATATTCCATGCCGTTGGACGGAAGCATAATCTTGATAAAAGAGAAATAATAAAAGCCTGCCATCAAGAGTGGATGACAGGCTTTACAATATATTATGTACCTAAATTGTATGTTAGCAAATTCGGCGTGAACCGTCACCAATGACAACATCAATTACTGCTGGCTCATGGCCATACTTTACAGCAAACTTTATCTTGGCATCTGCAATAAACTTGTCGTATAATTCTTCTTTAACGAGGTTAATGGTGCAACCACCGAAGCCACCTCCCATGATTCGGCTTCCTGTTACGCCATTCTCCTTTGCGAGATGGTTCAGATAATCAAGTTCTTCACAGCTTACTTCATATTCTTTACTCAATCCTTCGTGGGTCTCATACATTTTTTGCCCTACAACATTGTAGTTACCTTTCTCCAGAGCCTCACATACAGCCAGAACCCTGTCTTTTTCACCTAAGACGAAATGGGCACGCTTATAGTCTTCAGCACTTACTTCTGCCTTGACAGCTTCTAAGTCATCCCATGTTACATCGCGCAGAGTCTCAAATTTACGGTCAGTGAAATGTTGAGATATTACTTTTACGACATTCTCACATGAGTTACGCCGGTCGTTGTAAGGAGAACCAACAAGCTCATGTTTTACTTTTGAATTAAGTAAAACAAGTTTGTATCCCTTAGGGTCCCATGGATAGTATTCGAATTCACGACTACGGCAATCCAGACGCATAAGTTTCCCTTTCATACCAAAAACAGAGGCAAACTGATCCATAATGCCACAGTTTACACCTACATATTTGTGTTCTGTAGCCTGACCAGCCAAAGCAATATCCCATTTCGATACCTTATTGTCACCAAAGAGATCGTTTAAAGCATATCCAAAGCAGCATTCAAGAGCTGCGCTTGAAGACATTCCTGCGCCGAGTGGCACGTCACCAGCAAAGGCTGCGTTAAAAGGTTTTACATCAACGCCTAAAGCCATCATTTCTTTGCAAATACCAAAAATATAGCGTGCCCATGTGGCATCGGGCCCCTTTGGATCATCTAATTTGAAGTGACACATGTCTTTCAAATCGATAGAGTAGATATTACAGCTCTGATGTCCGTTGGGACGGATTTCAGCCATAATTCCCTGTTCAACGGCTCCGGGGAAAACGAATCCGCCATTATAATCGGTATGCTCGCCTATCAGATTGATACGTCCTGGTGAAGCGTAGATGTTCCCAGTTTTACCATCAAAATGCTTGATAAAGCGGCTTCTTACGAAATCTATTTCCATGTCTTTGTTTTTTAAAGATTATTTCCTTTATATATTAATTAAGAAATTATTTTGATTTTCTCTATTTCTGTACACTGAAATGGTATATAGTTGTTTGCTTGTATTGTTCTCCTGGATTTAAAGTAACAGATGGGAAATAGGGATGGTTGGGCGTGTCAGGAAAGTGCTGACATTCCAAGCAGATGGCCGAACGCCGTGGATAAGTGGTTCCATGGTTTCCTTTAAAACCACTCAGGAAGTTGCCAGTGTAAAGCTGAATACCAGGCTCAGTAGTATAAACATCCATGGTTCGGCCGCTGACAGGTTCGTATACTTTTGCGGCGAGACTCAATTCTCCTTCTTCTTTCTTGTTAAGAACATAGCAATGATCATAACCAGAACCGTTCTTGATTTGAGTATCATCGGCATCAATATCTTTGCCTACAGGCTTAGCTATGCGGAAGTCGAAAGGAGTTCCTCCCACAGTTCTAATTTCTCCTGTGGGGATAGAGGTTTCGTCAATGGGGAGATAATAATTGGCGTTAATCTGCAAGTTAACGTTATCAATAGTAGGTGTAGGGTTTGCAGTACCTGCTAATGCGAAGAAGCCGTGATGCGTAAGGTTAAGGATGGTTTGCTTGTTAGTACAGGCAAGATAAAATATTTGAAGGTCATTATTGTCTGTCCATGTATATTCTACAGTGGTTTTCAGTTCACCCGTGTAGCCTTCTTCTCCGTAAGCTGATATATAATGTAATACTAATGTGTGGTCGTTCATCAATTCTGCATCCCAAACACGGTCGTTAAATCCTTTCTTACCTCCGTGTAACGAGTTGGGACCGTTATTTATTGGAACATAATATTCTTTACCACGTAGTGTGAATTTTCCTTTGGCGATACGGTTACCATAGCGTCCGATAAGTCTTGAAAGGTAAGGCTCGGGCGAGTTAAGAACATCTTCGATGTTGTCATGCCCCATGATAACGTTTTCCTTATTACCGTTTTTGTCAGGGACCATAATGGCAACAATGGCACCTCCATAATTTGTAATGGCAACCTCATTGCCTTGGGCGTTGCGTAAAATAAAAAGGTCTGTTTTTTTCTTATTGATTGTGGTCTGAAAGTCTTCTCGCTTCAGACCACATGCGTTTGGTGTTTCTGCTGTGTTCATCATGTGAGTAAGTTTTTAGTTATCATTCTAATAGTTGCAAAGTAAAGAAAAATAAACGATAACTGCAAACTAAAACTTATAAATAATGGAACCCCAAAGTGTTAAATATTCTTTAGTAACAGAAGGTCAGCTACAATATAACTTGACCCCCCTACAAAGATAAAATCGTCGGTTGAAGCTTCTGTTATCGCTCTTAGATATGCCTCAGCAACACTTCCACAGTCTGTCCCTGTCAGATGATGTCTGCTTCCCATTTCGGCTACGATGTTTGAATGTATGGCACGCTTGCTCGTAGCCTGTGCCCAATAGTATATTGCATTCTTTGGTAAAAGCCCCATAATGGTTTCTATGTCTTTATCATCTACCATGCCAAATACAAGTCGAAGTTCCCTGCATGCTACAGACTCAATTTGTGGCGCAAGCCATTGCCAGCCAGCTACATTGTGTCCTGTGTCACAGATAACAAGAGGATCTTTTCGTAATTGTTCCCAACGGCCACGTAGCCCTGTTAATCGGGTTACATTTAAAAGACCTGCAGCAATGTTATTTTGCGTAATATTAAATGTTTTCTGTAAAAGGGGTATGGCCTTCAATATGGTGTTAGTGTTCTGCTCTTGATAGTTACCGCCTAATTCTCCATGTAGGTTTCCATAATGATGAGTGATATAATCTCGGCCACCGGTTGGGCAGAGACATGACGAAATTATCTCTGGTTTCTCGGATGCAAAGAGGATGGGTGCCTTACATTCAGTTGCCTTTTGCTCAAAAACCGGTCGAGTTTCTTGTATGGCTTCACCAATAACAACAGGAATATGTTGTTTTATGATTCCTGCTTTTTCTCCGGCAATAAGGGCAAGTGTGTTGCCGAGAAATTGTGTGTGGTCAAAACTGATGTTAGTAATCAGTGATAATATAGGAGTAATAATGTTTGTACAGTCGAGACGCCCTCCCAGTCCCACCTCAATGACAGCCACATCAACCTGTTGTTCTTTAAAATACAAGAAAGCAAGCGCTGTTGTTAACTCGAAGAATGATGGATGGAGAGTCTCGAAGAAATTATGTTCTTGTTTTACAAATTCTATCACACGTTGTTTGGGTATAGGTATCCCATTTACACGGATTCGTTCTCTAAAGTCAACCAAATGTGGTGAAGTATATAATCCTACCTTGTATCCAGCTTCCTGAAGTATGGCAGTAAGGGTATGCGAACATGACCCCTTGCCGTTTGTTCCTGCTATATGAATGGTTTTGTAAGCGGTGTGAGGGTGACCGAAGTGCCTGTCAAGTTCCTGTGTTGTGTATAGCCCTGGCTTGTATGCCACAGCCCCGATATGTTCGAAAACGGGCGTGCTGTTAAACAGATAGTCTATAGTTTCCTGATAAGTCATTGTTTTATGAACGATAAAGAGAAAGCCAGCCAAAGCATCTGAAGTCTCAAATGATTGACCGGCTATGTTGTTTGTTTTATATTCAAGTTATTTTAGCTGAAATAGTTTCTGAACTTTTCAAAGATACTTTGCTTTGTCGTAGAATCTCCTTTAAAGTTCTCGCTCTCTCTCAATTCCTCTATATACTTATGCTCCTCCTTTGACAAAGTCTTGGGAACAAAGACGCTCATATTGACGATCAAGTCGCCAAAGCCAGAACCATAGCCCTTAATGGCCGGTAAACCTTTGCCACGTAAGCGGACAGTCTTACCGGGTTGTGTGCCAGCCTCTATTTTGAGCTTTATTTTTTTATTGTCAATAGTAGGAATTTCCGCTTCGCCACCTAATGCTGCCGTAGGGAAATCAAGTAGCAAGTTATAGATAATATCCTGCTTGTCGCGAACGAAAGTATCGTTTTTCTCTTCCTCAACCAGTACCTGAATATCGCCTGATATACCATTGTGTGGACCGGCATTACCCTTGCCGTGCACATTAATAATCATACCTTCCTCAACTCCTGCCGGTATGTTGATTTCTACAACCTTTTCTCCTTTCACCACACCGCTTCCGGCACAAACTTTACATTTGTTTTTAATGATAGTGCCTTCGCCGTGGCAGGTTGGACATTCGCTTTGGGTTGTTATTACACCAAACATCGACTGTACGGCACGATTTACCATACCTGTGCCATGACAGGTAGGGCATGTTTCTGGTTTACTGCCATTCTCAGCACCGGTACCATTGCATTGCTTGCAGGTTACATCTTCATGAATCTTGAATTTTTTGGTAACGCCGCTTACTATATCCTGCAGTGACAGTTTCACCTTGAGCCTGAGATCTGCGCCACGAAATACACGCTGTTGGGTACCGCTTCGTGCGCCTCCAAAGCCTCCGAACCCCCCGAAACCTCCAAATCCAGTGTGTCCTCCGAAAATATCGCCGAAAGCCGAGAATATATCATCCATATTCATATCGGTTCCGAATCCTCCAAATCCTCCGCCTTGTGGCCCGTCAAAGCCAAACCGGTCATACTGAGCACGTTTGTCAGCATCGTGCAAAACCTCGTAGGCCTCTGCAGCTTCTTTAAATTTGCTTTCGGCTTCTTTGTCTCCGGGATTACGGTCTGGATGATATTTGATGGCTAATTTGCGGTAAGCTATTTTTATATCGTTTTCTGAAGCATTCTTATCTACGCCGAGTACCTCATAATAATCTCTTTTATTTGCCATACTATTATATATGAATGTGTATGCTGAAATATATTCGGGAGAGGTGTCTTTTAAAGTAGCAATTTTTATTGACCTACGGCAACTTTCGCGTGACGTATCACTTTTTCGTTAAGCGTGTAGCCTGCCTGAACGCAGTCAATAATCTTTCCTTTCTTGTTGTCGCCAAGGCCTGGTACCATAGCTATTGCCTCATGGTAGTCGGTGTTGAAGTCTTTATCTTTAGTTTCCATTTTCTTTACACCCAGACTTTCAAGAGTTTTCATGAACTTGTTGTATATCATTTGTACACCCTCTCTAATTGCCTTGGGGTCGTCGCTCTTGTCGGCAAGAGCACGTTCAAAGTCGTCAAGAACTGGAAGAATGGCCGAGACGGTTTTCTCACTACCATTTAATATAAGCTCAGCTTTTTCTTTCAATGTCCTTTTTTTGTAGTTTTCGAACTCGGCAACCGAACGCAGATACTTGTCTTTTAGAGCGTCAATCTCTTCTGTTGCTTTCTTCAGTTCATCTTCTTCTTTATCTTCTTGAGTTTCGTGGCTCGAGCATGCTTCGCAATTGTCTTTACAGTTTTTTCCATCAGCCTTTGCTTCTGCAGCTTCTTCAGTCATAGCTTCAGAATACTTGTTTTTATGACATTCACATTCCTGTGGAGTATGACCGTTTTCTATCTTTATATTTCTTTCTTTTGTTTCTTTCATAATTAGGTAATTTGTTATTTTCTGGCTTCTGATACAAAAGGTGTGCCATTTCTGAAAGTATGACACACCCCTTTGTCTTTACATGTTATACATCTTGATCTTTTGCTCTTTTATTTGCTCATTGTGGATGTATTCCTCGTATGACATTAACTTGTCAATGGTGCCGTGGGGGGTAAGCTCTATAATACGGTTTGAAACTGTACTGATAAGTTCCAAGTCATGACTGGAGAAAAGAATATTTCCCTTAAATGCTATTAGGTTATTGTTAAAGGCCTGAATCGATTCCATGTCGAGGTGGTTTGTAGGCGTATCAAGAATAAGACAGTTGGCATTTTGCAATTGCATGCGGGCTATCATACAACGCATTTTCTCACCTCCCGACAAAACGTTAACTTTTTTCTCAACTTCTTCCTGACGGAAAAGCATGCGGCCGAGGAATGCTTTCATGGTTACCTCATTCCCTGGACCATACTGACTGAGCCACTCTACAAGGTTAAGGTCGCAGTTAAAGAACTGTGTGTTATCAAGAGGCAGGTATGCTGTGGTGATGGTTACGCCCCACTTGTATGTTCCTGCTTCTGGTTCCCTGTTCCCATTTATTATTTCAAATAGAGTCGTCATGGCCTTGGAGTTGTGACTTAAGAAAACAACTTTCTGTCCTTTCTCTATATTAAAGTTCACGTTATCGAAGAGAATTGTTCCATCTTCGTCAGTAGCCTTAAGACCTTCTACCTCAAGAATCTGATTTCCCGGCTCGCGTTCCATTTGGAATATAATGCCCGGGTACTTGCGACTGGAGGGACGTATTTCTTCAACATTGAGCTTTTCAAGCATCTTTTTGCGGCTTGTAGTCTGACGACTCTTGGCCACATTGGCCGAGAAACGGCGTATAAATTCTTCTAGCTGTTTCTTTTTCTCTTCAGCTTTCAGCTTCTGGTTTTGTGCCTGACGCAGGGCAAGTTGTGAACTTTCATACCAGAAGCTGTAATTTCCAGCAAATACTGTAACCTTGCCAAAATCGATATCGATGGTTTGTGTGGTTACAGAGTCGAGGAAGTGACGATCGTGACTGACAATGAGTACAGTCTGGTTCTCATCTATTTCTCCCAGATATTCTTCAAGCCACTCCACAGTATCCAGATCAAGGTCGTTGGTAGGTTCGTCAAGCAAAAGGTTATCGGGCTTGCCGAAAAGGGCTTTGGCCAACATGACGCGCACCTTTTCGTTATTCGACAACTCTGACATTTGTTTGTGATGCAGGTCTTCATTAATACCAAGATTTTGCAAAAGCTGTGTGGCGTTGCTCTCGGCCTCCCAGCCATTCATCTCTGCAAATTTCTCTTCTAGCTCGGCAGCTCGATTCCCGTCTTCTTCTGTCATCTCAGCTTTTGAATATAGCTGGTCGCGTTCTTTCATGTTATTCCATAGCAATTCGTACCCCATCAATACGGTATCCATCACTACATAGGCATCGTATTTAAAGTGATCCTGTTCAAGAATAGAAAGACGCTCACCGACCCCCATTTCAACAGAGCCCTTGTTAGGCTCAAGATCGCCACTTATTGCGCGCAGAAGGGTCGACTTTCCAGCACCATTAGCACCTATAACGCCGTAAATATTGCCGCGGGTAAACTTAATATTAACGTCTTTGTAAAGAACTCGTTTGCCGAACTGTATGGCAAGGTTTGTCAGTGTAATCATTTAAATGAATGTGCCTTAAAAGAATATAAAATCTGAATCGTGAGCAAAAGTACAACTTTTAATTTATATAACAGAGAAGCAGAGTCTACTTTTCAGCATTTCTCATGTATAAAGATTGTTATTGCATAAGCAGATAAGGGCTCGTATTTTGTTTTATTCTCGACAATAGTTTGTACGAATAAAGGGCAACCCTGATGGAATTGCCCTATACTTAATGTATTGAAGAGTGTGTTTAAATGCACTATCCTAAATATTTTATGAGTATCTTTACGTTACCACTCTCTCGAAGTTTGATAATACTTTTTTCACGAATTTGTCTTACACGTTCGCGTGTAAGCCCTAACTGGTCTGCAATTTCTTCTAGGCCTAATTCGTTGCATCCTATACCAAAACATTTACAGATGATAGTAATTTCACGCTGATTTAGCACACGTTGAAGTACTTCAAGCACATCCTTTGCCATGCTTTCATAGTCTACTAAGCGGTCTGTCCGGCTGTCGTCACCACTTGGCATTACATCGAGCATGGTGTTATCTTCGCCCTCTTCAAACGGTGCGTCAATGCTTACGTGACGTCCATCGGCCATCATACTTTGACCGATCTTCGTAGCATCCACGTTAGTGATATCTGAAATCTCCTCTAAACTAGGTTTGCGTTCGTACTTTTGTTCGAACTTATTAATCTCTTGGTTGATCTTACTTAATGAACCAACCTGGTTCAAAGGCAAGCGAACGATACGGCTTTGTTCTGCTATAGCCTGCAAAATACTTTGACGAATCCACCATACAGCATAGGAAATGAACTTGAAGCCACGTGTCTCATCAAATTTTTCAGCAGCTTTTATCAATCCTATATTTCCCTCGTCAATAAGGTCGGTGAGTGACAAACCCTGATGCTGATATTGTTTGGCAACCGACACTACGAATCTGAGGTTGGCTGTTACCAGTTTGTTCTTGGCCCGTCCTGCGCCTCGTCCGCCCTTCTTTATTTCTTGTGCGAGCTCAATCTCTTCTTCTATGGAGATGAGAGGGGCTCGTCCTATTTCCATCAGATACTTGTCTAATGCTTCACTTGACCGATTAGTGATGCTTTTCTGAATTTTTAATTGTCTCATTACTAAGAATTAGAAAAAATAGGATATTCCAAAGGAGATTCTTGTAATCATGAAATCCATTCAATCGTGTAAATGTATGAAAAGATTTTCAAGTAGAGCAGTTTGGTGACTTTGTTTTAGATAATTATAACTTTCGTTTATCAAAATTTATACTATGTGTTGGTTTTGAAAGGTTGACAATAAGATGTTCGATAAACGTGATAATGTTATTTGTGGAGTGACAGAAGTGGATATTTATCGTCAAAAAGAGTTTGTGTAATTAGATATCAAGTATATAGATTTTATAGAATTAAATAAGGAGAAGTCTTTCATAAAGCTTCTCCTATTTTATGTGACTCCGCTGGGATTCAAACCCGGAACCTTCTGATCCGTAGTCAGATGCTCTATTCAGTTGAGCTACGGAGCCATTCTTTTTGTAAGCGGTTGCAAAGGTATCATTAAATATTGACACCTCCAAATATTTCGCCTACTTTTTACTTCTTTAAAGTAGCCTTGCCCTTATACGTTTTGTTTAACCCAGCGACAACTTCATTTGTGATGTCGTTGCTTTTGTCTGCATAAAGAAGGTTGTCACCTTGCTTGGCAAAGATAAGAGAGTATTTTTTGTCCTTGTTATAGATAGCTAAATAATGTTGTAAAGAATCGTGAAGGGCCTTGTTGTATTTTTCAGTTTCAGATTGGAACTCTCCGCTTAAGCGCTGATTAAGAACTTGAAGATCGTTGTTCTGTTTTTGCAGGCCGGCTTGAATGGCTTCTGCCTGCTCGCGAGTATAGGCATTCTGTTGTACTTTCTGCTGGAAGTTAGCAGCAGCAGCCTGAAGAGCCTGCTGTTTATTGGCAAGTGTCTTTTGGATATTCTTACCTTTCTGTTCAAGGAGTTTGCTATAATCTTTACAGAAGTTGTATTGTGTCATAATGGAGTCAACTTCAACGTAAGCAATCTTACCAGCAGAAGCTGTCTGTTGAGTGGCTTCAGCTTTTTGATCCATCTTAGGAGAGCTCTTGTCACATGATGTCA
This sequence comes from Prevotella sp., assembly GCA_013333935.1. GTDB lineage: Bacteria > Bacteroidota > Bacteroidia > Bacteroidales > Bacteroidaceae > Prevotella. Next base: position 13,012 of record JABCNV010000004.1, read on the forward strand.
GGCCGAAAGATGCTACGGCAACCAACGCTACTGAAAAAATAATGTTCTTTTTCATTTCAATTTTGTATTTATCTTTTAAGGACTTAGAATGCTTTGTTGTCTTTTCTGGCTTTTCTGTCCTGGTCAATGGCACAGTAGATGCCTCGTTCTTGCATAGTCTTGTTGTCGTGAATGTGCATGGATTTGAATTTGCCATACTTCAAAAATATGACTTTTACTGACATTAGTGCTATGGCAATAGCAATTATTAACACCGAGAGAAGCAACGTTTCTGCCATTTTTACTAATTTTGCAGTGCTTATATGCACTTTTCGTTGCAAAGATAGTGCAAAAAGAGCAAAATGCAAAGAAAGGTTTAAACAATTTATAAAATAATCATGTCAGAATTAAAACCCACTCGCGTTTTTGAGCAATTCGCAAAGATTAACCAGATTCCTCGCCCTTCAAAACATGAGGAACAGATGATAGAATATCTTAAGAAGTTTGGTGCTGACCGCGGTCTTGAAGTTAAGGTAGATAAAACTGGTAACGTACTTATTCGCAAATCGGCAACCAAAGGCTATGAGAATCGTGCCACAACAATATTGCAAAGCCATATGGATATGGTGTGTGATAAACTCGTTGATGTTGATTTCGACTTCAAGAAAGATGCCATTCAAACTTATGTTGAAGGAGAATGGCTTCATGCTAAAGGAACAACCTTAGGTGCTGATGACGGTATTGGCGTTGCTATTGAGTTAGCCATCCTTGATTCAAACGATATTGAACACGGCCCTATTGAATGCGTCTTCACCCGTGATGAGGAAACAAGTCTTACGGGTGCTTTTGGTATGGAGGCAGGATTTATGTCAGGCCAGTATCTTATTAATCTTGATTCGGAAGATGAAGGCCAGATTTTCATCTCTTGTGCAGGCGGTCAGACAACAACGGCAACATTTAACTTTGATCGTGAAGAAGCTCCTGTAGGCTATTTCTTCTTTCAGGGTTCGCTAAAGGGGCTTAAAGGCGGACATTCTGGTGACGATATTGAGAAGAAACGTGCCAATGCTATTAAGATTCTTGCCCGCTTCTTATATTCTGAGCAAGACAAAACGGATCTTCGACTTGCACAGTGGAATTCTGGAAAAATGCATAATGCAATCCCTCGTGATGGCAAAATAATCTTTGCTGTCCCGGCAGATAAGAAAGAGGAGGTAAAAGCAGATTGGAATTTGTTTACTGCTGATGTTGAAGATGAATTTCATGTGACAGATGTTACAATGTCATGGTCGCTTGAGAGTGCTGATGCTCAAAAGGTGCTGCCTAAAAAGGTTAGTGAGAAGCTCATTAAGGCAGTACAGGCTGTAGATAACGGTGTCTTCGCTATGTGTCAGGATGAAGAATTGTCATGGATGGTAGAAACATCGAGCAATATTGCCAGTGTGCAAAGTGCAGATAAAGAGGTGGTATGTGTTACTTCTCAGCGCTCAAATGTGATGAGTAACTTGAAGAATATTGCAAACTCTGTGAAAGCTGTTTTTGAACTCGCTGGTGCAAAGGTTGTCATGAATGAGGGGTATCCTGCATGGAAGATGCATAAAGGTTCGAAACTGCAGAAGATAACCGTTGATGCTTATCGTAAATTGTTTGGCAAGGATCCTGTGGTGAAAGGCATTCATGCTGGCTTGGAATGTGGCTTGTTCTCTGAGAAATATCCGGAATTGGACATGGTAAGTTTTGGTCCTACGCTACGTTTTGTTCATACTCCAGATGAGCGTTTGCATATTCCTACAGTTCAGATGGTATGGGATCATCTGCTTGAGGTTCTGAAAAACATTCCTGTAAAATAATGAAGCGAGTCATTATTTCTGTTTCTGTAGCCTTGTCCGTACTTCTTTCTGGGTGCGGACAAGGCTATAAGGTTCACAAATTGGTAGAGAACTTTCTTGAGCAACAGATGAACGTTGCTGGCTATGATGTTGTAGAATGGGGAAAGATAGACTCTACATTCCGTGTATCTTCTGATGTCTTGGCCCAAATGCGACATCAAGGTAACTTGCTTGTTAAGAGAACTCTCCCTTATCAAGCTCCGACCAATAAGTTGAATTATATTACTGTAAAGTATGTGAAGACTGGTGCTGTACAGGATACTGTCAGTCAGACTTTTTACTTAAATGATCAGATGACAGGCGTTGTTGCCTTTAAGAATAACTAAGAAAACGACCCCAATCCACGGTAATCGCTACTCGGATTGGGGTCTCTTTTAACCTTTTAAAAAACTAACCTTAACCTATTGAAATGAATCTATGTTCCAAATATAGGTAATTTAGCGATATCCCTTGTAAATTATTCGGTAATTTTTATCTTTTACCCGTTTTTTTTCTTAAGCTTTTACATTTTCCTTTCATTGGCACAATTTTTGTGATGTAAAGTGCAAAAGTTAGATTAAAAACATATCATTACAATGCAAAAAGGTAATATTGGGGTTACTACAGAGAACATATTCCCCGTCATTAAAAAGTTTCTCTATTCCGACCATGAGATTTTTTTACGCGAGATGGTTTCCAATGCCGTCGACGCAACACAAAAGTTAAAGACACTCGCTCAAAAAGGAGACTTCAAAGGAAACATTGACGATGCTACGGTTAGAGTGAAGCTTGACAAGGATGCCAAAACGTTAACGATAAGCGATAACGGAATAGGCATGACCGCAGAAGAGATAGATAAATACATTAATCAGATTGCTTTCTCGGGCGTTACCGATTTCCTTTCTAAATATAAAGATGAGGAAGTGTCTATTATTGGTCACTTTGGATTAGGCTTTTATTCCGCATTCATGGTGTCTGATAAGGTTGAGATTATCACCAAAAGTTATCAGGAGGGTGCCAAGGCTGTCCGTTGGAGCTGTGACGGCTCACCTGAATTCACACTCGATGATGCAGAAAGAGCGAGCCATGGTTCTGATATTATCCTTCATATCGCTGACGATTGCAAGGAGTTTTTGGAGAAAACAAGAATTGAGGAGCTGCTGAACAAGTATTGTAAGTTCATGGCAGTGCCTATTATTTTTGGTAAGAAGACAGAATGGAAGGATGGCAAGCAGGTTGAAACTGCTGAAGATAACGTTATCAACAGCGTTGAACCGTTGTGGACCAAGGCTCCATCAAGCCTGAAGGATGAGGATTATAAGAAGTTCTATCAGACGCTTTATCCCATGCAGGACGAGCCTTTGTTCTGGATTCACCTTAATGTAGATTTCCCGTTCCACCTGACAGGTATTCTTTATTTCCCCCGCGTTCATAACAGCATTGACCTGCAACGCAACAAAATTCAGCTTTATTGCAATCAGGTTTTCGTCACCGACCAGGTTGAAGGCATTGTGCCAGACTTCCTGACACTGTTGCACGGAGTTATCGATTCTCCCGATATCCCTCTGAATGTCAGCCGTTCTTATCTGCAGGGTGATGCCAATGTGAAGAAAATAGCCTCCTATATTACAAAGAAAGTAGCCGACCGTCTAAACCAGACATTTAAAGACGACCGCAAGGATTATGAGGCAAAGTGGGACGACCTCAAGCTGTTTATCAATTACGGTATGCTCTCGCAGGAAGACTTCTACGACCGCGCAAAGGACTTTGCACTATTTAAAGATGTTGACGGAAAGTACTTCACCTTTGATGAATACAAGACATTGATCAAGGATAACCAGACTGACAAGAACGGCGATCTTGTGTATTTGTATGCCACTAACAAGGATGAGCAGTATGCTTATATCCATGCAGCCCAGGCCAAAGGCTACAGCGTGCTGATGTTTGACGGTCAGCTTGACGTGCCTATGGTAAGTATGTTGGAGCAAAAACTTGAAAAGAGCCATTTCTCGCGCGTCGATGCCGATATCATTGACCGGCTGATAGCTAAGGACGATGCGAAGAAAGAACAACTTGATACCGACGATCGTGACAAATTGTCAGAGGTGTTTCGCTCGCAAATGCCGTCGGGAAGTAAGGTAACTTACAATGTAGACGTTGAGGCTTTAGGCGAAGAAGGCGCTCCCGTTATCATCACACAGAACGAGTATATGCGCCGTATGAAGGAAATGAGCCACTTCCAGCCGGGCATGAGTTTCTATGGTGAAATGCCCGATTCTTATACGGTAGTGCTCAACTCTGACCATCGTCTCGTGAAGAATATCCTCAATGATGCCACTGCCAATGTTGCAGAAGCGTTGAAGCCTGTTGATGCCGAATTGAAGGGATTGCAGGCTCGTCTGGATGCTCTTCGCCAGAGCCAGGGCAAGAAGAAGTCCGAAGAGGTTAGCCAGAAAGAGAAGGACGACGTTCAGAATACGGAGAAAGCAATTAGCGAGCAGCGCGACAAGAAGAACAAGGTGCTGGCTGATTATGCGCAGGGTAACAAGGTTGTTCATGAACTTATCGACCTTGCACTGCTCCAAAACGGCATGTTGAAAGGCGAGGCTCTGGATAAATTCCTGAAGCGTTCGGTCGAAATGATAGGCTAAGAGTTGCCTTTATTTTATAAAAAATCGCTTATGACTCGTAAGGAGCGATACGATTTCATTTTATCATATTTTCGGCAAAGGGAGCCGCATGTGACGACAGAGCTGCAGTTTGCCTCTGCCTTCCAGTTGCTTTGTGCCACGTTATTGTCGGCCCAGTGCACTGACAAGCGCATCAACGAGGTGACACCGGCTCTCTTTGCCCGATATCCGACGCCGCAACTGATGGCGCAGGCCTCGCCCGACGACGTCTTTGAGTTTGTGCATAGCGTCAGTTATCCCAATGCTAAATCGCGCCATTTGGTTGATATGGCGCGCATGTTGGTGGCGCAATATGGGGGTGTTGTTCCTGACGACCCGAAAGAACTGGTCAAGCTCCCGGGCGTAGGTCGCAAGACAGCCAATGTATTACAGTCTGTCTGGTTTGGCAAAGCTACGATGGCCGTCGACACGCACGTTTATCGTGTATCCCATCTTCTTGGGCTCGTTCCCAAGGCGGCGAATACCCCCAGAAAGGTAGAGGACTACCTGATGACACATATTCCCCAAGCCGATATTCGCAATGCACATCACTGGTTGCTCCTTCACGGGCGGTATGTGTGTCAGAGTGCCCGTCCGAAATGCGAGAAATGCCCGTTTGATAGCATTTGTCCCAAGTTGTTGGAAGGCAGCAAGTTAGAATAAATAAGCTTATGGATACAAAACTGATATTTGATTTTCTCCGCGACATCGCGGCCAATAACAACCGTCCCTGGTTTCAGGAGCACAAGGCGGGATATGAGAACGCCAAGGCAGAATTTGAGAAAGGTGTCAGCGAAGCCATCGCGGCAATCTCCAAATTCGACCCTTCCGTCTCGCATCTTACGGTGAAAGATTGCTGCTATCGCTTCTATCGCGACACACGTTTCAGTCAGGATAAGTCGCCCTATAAGCGCCATTTCGGAGCCTATATTTCAGCCCACGGCAAGAAATCGCTGCACGGAGGCTATTATATTCATCTGCAGCCCGGCCATTGTTTGCTGGCCATTGGCAGCTATTGGCTGCCGACGAACATCCTCACTTCGATGCGGAACGAGATTATGGGCAATATAGACGAGTGGCGTAAATGCGTTGAAAGCAGGCAGTTTATCAGCACTTTTGGCTATCCCAACGCCACAACGTGGGAGGGCGAATTTCCTTCAGACGGCAAGGGTTTTGGCATAGGCCATCTGAAAAAGGCGCCAAAGGACTTCCCGAAAGACTATGAATTTCTGTCGTATCTTAAGATGAAGGACTATTGTGCCTGGCATTGCGTTGACGATGGCTTCTTTGAGAATGACAGCTGGACAAAGGATATGTCGTGCATTTTCAAGGTGGGAAAGCCCATGATGGACATGGTTAACAGTGTAATTGACGACTACGAATAATGCAGAATGCGGGTGTACGTGTTACGCTACATCCGCATTTTTTCTTTCCTCTTTCCGTTCTCCGGTGTCGTTTCTGATGTTGGGGTAAATGTTCGGCGGGCGTCAAACACTTGTGTGGCGGCCGCCGTACGCGCGTATGGCGACTGCGATACGGTTTGTACGACGGCCGCCGTACAACGGGCAAAAGCCTGTAAAGCATGCAGAGTAAGTCTGTAAAATGTATAATGTCGGTCAGTAGAGCATGTGGTGCAACGATGTAAAGTGTACAGCTCTAGCCGGTGGAGCGTGCCGTTCTGGCACGTGGAGCGTGCGACTCTTAATAGGGAATGGGGTAGGGATATAGTGTGGAATAAGCCGAAATGTGCTTATTTGACTTGCTTTTTCAGCTTTTTTAAACGGCGCTTTGCCTCGGGTAGGTCGGGACAAAGTTGCAGGGCTTTCTCATAATTGCGTACGGCAGCCTCTCTCATTCCCTCGTGCTCACATTCCTTGCCCATCACCACATATTCTACGGCCAGCCGTTTAAGGTAACGGTCACGCTTGTCAAGCTCGCCGTGTAAGCGCTCAATCTCGTGCTTTTGGCGGTTGATAATGTCGAGCTTCCGGCGGATGAAGCGGCGCGGTATCGGCTTTTCTATCAGATACTTGCTGTGGATAGCGAGGAAGAATGCATCGAGGGCGGCTTGCATATTGCCATGGTTGAAGGCTTGGACGGCGGCGGAATATTCGCTGTCGGCCTTTGATTGCCTGAGGGCTGTTGTCAGTATGGCCTGGTCATTAAAGGTGCGGGCGAAGGCCGTTACCTGCGGCCTGACGAATACATCACTACGTAAAATGGGCTTGCTCAGCGTGATACCGTCGAGCGAGGTGCACCGCGAGAGGGCTACATAAGTCTGTCCTCCGGCAAAGACGCCACCGGCAAAGTCGATCCTTACCTTGCTGAACGTTAGCCCCTGACTCTTGTGAACGGTGATGGCCCAGGCCATGCGCAGGGGAAATTGCGTGTAGGTTCCTAGTTCCTGCTCTTCTATTTTCTTCTCCTTGTCGTTGAAAGTGTATCGGATGTTGCTCCAGACTTCACGTTCAACATCCAGTTCCCTGCCGTCTTCGGTGACGACGAAAATACGCTCGTGCTCCTCTTCGTCAAAGCCAGTTACGGTTCCTAACGTGCCGTTTACCCAGCGGTGGGCAAGGTCGTTCTTCACAAACAGCACCTGTGCACCCACTTTCAGTTGCAGTTCCTGGGGCGTAGGCAGGTTGCTTTCGGGGAATTCGCCCTGTATGATACCCTTGAAAACCTCGGGCTCACCGTCGAGTTCGTCGAGCTTGCGCGTGTTGATATAGTCGACGGTATCGCGCCGTGTGGAGAGTGTTATGGACAGATTGCTGCCGGTTGAGGGCAGGGCGACTTCGTCTTCTACACGGCTGTTGAGCAATCTTAGGTCGGCATCGGTGATCTGCGAAGTTCTTATGTTGTCGAGAAGACGAATAAAAGAGGGGTCGGTTTGCCGGTAAACGGTTTTCAGTTCTATGGCCACGGGTTGCACTTGCCGGAACACTTTGGCATCGAAAAAGAACAGAGAGGGGTAGAATGGCTGCAGCAACTGCCGGTCGTCCTCCTTTACAACGGGTTCGAGCTGGAAAATATCGCCAACCAGTAGCAGCTGTTTTCCGCCAAAAGGCTCACGCATATTCTGGCTGTATATGCGCAGAACCTTGTCGATAAAGTCGATAACGTCGGCACGAACCATGCTTATTTCGTCAATGATGACAAGCTCAAGTTCGCGTAAAATCTTTATTTTTTCGCTGTTATACTTTAGGGTTTTGCGCAGGTTTCGCACCGAATATTGTACGTCGTTCGGCAGCAACGGATGAAAAGGAAGCTTGAAAAAGCTGTGAAGTGTGACGCCTCCGGCATTGATTGCCGCAATACCTGTTGGCGCCAAAACGACGTGCTTCTTCCTGGTGTGCGATGCAATGTATCGCAGAAACGTGGATTTACCCGTCCCTGCTTTACCGGTAAGGAAAAGTGAGCGGCGGGTAAATTGCAGGATTTGGAGCGCTTGTTGCAGCTCCTTGTTGTTGGAATCGATGCAATCTTCTCTGACTTCTGTCATACGTTTAGAGGTCGTCGAAGTTTATTTCCTCGGTCTTTCGCTTCTTTTCGCTTTTCTTTTTCGTGTCAGATGATTTGTTTTCTGTGCCTGAAGGCATGGCTATAGGTTCGCCGTCTTCGTCAAGATTTACCTCTTCAATGCTGACGGTATTGGTGCTGTCACGATGCGTGGTGTCTCTTCGTACGGCCTTGTAATAGCTCTGACAGGTGTACATGTCTGACGTAATATTATCACCTTCACCGGGCTTCTTGAAGTGGCCGTGATACTTTTTGAAAGCGGGGTCGGAGAGAACAGCATTCATAAAATAGCCCGTTATAGGCAGGGCAGTACGCGATCCTTGTCCGAGTGCCCCTGTTCTAAAGTGAATACTTCGGTACTCTCCGCCTACCCAGGCACCGACAACAAGGTTAGGAGACACGCATTCAAACCAGGCATCGGAGTGATTATTCGATGTACCGGTCTTACCTCCAAAGTCAGTATCACGGAAGTTTCCGACGTAACCCCACAGGCTCATGCTTGTACCGCCCGGCTCTCGCATACCACCTTGCAGCAGCTGCTGCATGAGAAAGGCGCTCTTGTAGGGTATAACCTGCTCGGACTGACCCTTGTCGAGGTAAACCTCGTTGCCGTCTTTGTCAACAATGTGCGTCACAAGTACGGGCTCATGATGCATGCCGTTGTTGGCCACGGTGCAGTAGGCATTGGTTAATTCTAGCAGATTGACGTCGCTTGAACCTAAGGCAAGAGAAGGGGTATCGTCAAGTGGGCTCTTGATTCCCATAGCCTGAGCGGTAGAAATAATACGTTTAATGCCCATTTCCTGGCCCAAACGAACAGCCACAGAGTTCACACTTCGGGCGAAAGCGGCCTTAAGGGGCATTGAGTCGCCAGAGAAAGTACCGTTGGCATTCGTAGGTGTCCATGTTGTCATTTCATTCTTTTTCTTATCGAAAACTTCCATGGAGATATATTCGTCACGACGTTTATCGCATGGCGTGAGCCCCTGATTCATGGCTTCGGTATATACAAAGAGCTTGAAAGTAGAGCCTGGCTGTCGCTCGGCTGTTACCTTATCATATTTCCATGACTTGAAATCAATGTCGCCTACCCATGCCTTAACGGCTCCCGTTTGCGGTTCCATTGCAACCATTGCACAATGCATAAAGGTAACCATATACTTGATGGAGTCTTCCGATGTCATGTTTTTGACAATGGTTCCATGGTCATAATCAAAGAGCTTGACAGGGTGAACCCATTCCTTATAGTAGTATCGGATGGAGTCGGGATGGTTGGGATATTTGCTCTCTAAAAGCTTATAGAAAGGCTGGCGCTGTGCAATCTGGTCGATGAAACCAGGTATTTCCTTGCCGTTTTCGTCGCGCCACGGACTCTGTGGCAGCCAATTCTTGTCCCGTTTGCGCGCGATGCTCCAATGGTTATTGAAGTTTTGCTGCACCTGTTTCATTTGTTTGCGGGCGGCCTGCTCGGCATATTTCTGCATTCGGGTGTCGATAGTGGTATAAATTTTCAGGCCCGAGCTGTAAAGATCATATCCGTTTTCATCGCACCATGGCTTAAGATACTCAGCAATTGCCTCACGGAAATATATGGCCTGTCCGTCGTAATTCTCTTCAACTTTAAAGTGAAGGGTGATAGGTGTATCCTTTAACGAGTCGTACTCGACCTTGGTAAGGTCGTTATGCTTGTACATATTGTTGAGCACCGTATTGCGTCGGCGCAGACTGTTTTCAGGATTAGTCTTAGGATTGTACATCGTGGTAGCCTTCAGCATACCTACGAGAACGGCACAATTTTGAGTGGAAAGACTGTCGGGTGTCGTACCAAAGTAAGTCTTTGAAGCCGTTTTAATGCCATAGGCATTGTTGCCAAAGTCGACCGTATTGGCGTACATCGTAATGATTTCTTTCTTGTTGTACACCGTCTCGAGCTTGGTAGCGATAATCCATTCTTTGCTCTTGACAATAAGGATTTTCAATCCGGGGATCTTCCCTAAAAGGCCGGTAGAATACTGTGAGCGAACACGGAACATATTCTTAGCCAACTGTTGTGAAATAGTAGAGGCGCCGCGACCGTCATGATGCAGCACAGCGTCTTTCATTGCACTGAATATTCCTACGGGGTCAATGGCCAGGCCACGGGGACGTTTGTAGTAACGTTCGTCCTCTGTATCAACTAATGCTTTGAAAAATGCAGGATTTATCTCCTCGTATTTAACAGGAGTACGGTTTTCATTAAAGAACTTCCCAATCAGTTTTCCGTCGGCACTGTAGATTTCGGACGCCTGATTGGTTGGCGGATCCATAATGCCGGAGAAGTAGCCTGGGCTTTTACCGAAGAGCCAGAAGAGATTAATATCAACGGCTCCGAGATAAATAAACAGGAAAACGATGAAAGAAACGAAAGCTATGAGCGCCTTCGTGTACCAGGTACGCCCCTGATATAACGACTTGTACCATGGCCAGAAGCGGCGAGCCTTGCGCCAGCACCAGCCCATGAATGCTTTAAATTTGTTCATTTTAATGTCGTCTACGGATGGCTTTTACGTCGTAAAAGGTCACCTATGATTTTATGCAAAAGTAATAAATAACCCTGTTATAGGAGGTTATAATCTATATATTTTAAGATATCTTCAATGTTGTCGGGCTCAAACCATGTGACGCTTTCGTCTTTCTTGAACCAGGTAAGCTGCTTGCGCATATATTGACGTGTGTTCGATTGTATTTGTCGGACGGCCTCCTGAAAGGGGATAAGCCCGTCGAAATAGGTGAAAAGCTCTTTATATCCTACGGTATTCAGTGAATTCAGATGACGTAGCGGGTAGACGTGGCGGGCCTCTTCTTCAAGTCCTCGTGCCATCATATCAAGCACACGCTGGTTGATTCTCTCATAGAGAACTTCCCGAGGGCGGTTCAATCCAATCTTAATGATATTGAACGGACGTTGTTTGATACTGTTGGTTCTGAAAGAAGTATAGGTTCTGTCAGTCATGTGACATATCTCTAACGCATGTATGACGCGCCTTGGATTGTTGCGGTCGACAATCTCCCAGTGTTCAGGGTCGAGTTGTTTCAACTCATCTACCAATGCTTCAAGCCCTTCAGTTGCAAGGCGTTGTTTCATCAACTGGCGAGTTTGGTCATCTACAGTGGGAATGTTGTCGATGCCTTTACACACTGCATCAATATACATCATGCTACCTCCAGACATGAGAGCTGTATCGTGTTGGATACCGTCCTCTTCGCCATTGAAAAGGCGAGAGAGCAGAGAAAGGGCATCTTGCTCGAACTTGGCGGCGCTATAATAGTCTTGTAAGTGGTGATTACCTACAAAATAATGCTTTACCGTAGCCTGCTGCTCCGGAGTAGGGGCGCATGTTCCGATGGGAAGCTCGGCAAAAATCTGGCGTGAGTCGGCATTGATGATAGGAGTTTTGAGATGTCGGGCAATTGTCAGGCACAACTCTGTCTTGCCTATTCCTGTCGGACCTATGATAACAATGAGCGTTTTCATGTAAAGAAGAAGACCGTATAAACGGTGGTATGTATCGTTTTATACGGCCTTTTTGTTTTGGTATGCTCAGTTTGAAGCTGTCTGATTATATCTGAAAGTACAACACTTTTGTTGTATACTATCGGATAATGCCTCGTTTAGAGCTCTGTACGAAGTCAATAATATATTGAATATCAGGTGTAACCTGGAGCTCACTCTGTATTTTCTTTATGCCGTCTGCTAAAATGCCTTCACTGTAAAGCAGACGATAAGCATTGTGAATAAGGTTGATACGTTCGTTGCTGAAGCCGTGACGACGGAGGCCTACAAGGTTAATTCCTGCATACCGTGTGGGTTCTTTGCCGGCAATAATGTATGGTGGAATATCCTGGCTGAATCTGCAGCCACCTTGAATCATGACATATCCACCGATATGGCAGAACTGATGAGTGAGGACAACAGCGCTGATGATGGCGTTATCATCAATGGTAACCTCGCCTGCAAACTTCGTAGAGTTGCCGATGATACATTGGTCTCCAACCATGCAATCGTGGGCTACGTGCATATTTTCCATCAAAAGGTTATGACTTCCTACATGGGTAGTTCCCTTTGCTGCAGTGCCGCGTGAGATAGTTACGTTCTCACGAATGCTGTTAAAATTGCCTATTTCACAAATACTTTCCTCACCCTTGAATTTCAAGTCTTGTGGTTTTGTGGAGATACTTGCTCCTGGGAAAAATTCGTTATTGCTTCCGATGCGTGCTCCATAGTTGATAGTAACACTGTTTTGGAGCGTATTGTTGTCTCCCATGACAGTATTTTTATCAATGAAGCAGAAAGGGCCTATAATATTATTGTCTCCCAATCTGGCTTCGGGATGAACGTATGCGAGTGGACTAATTTGATTCATGCAATTACAATATGGTGTAATGTGTTTTCAAAAACAAGTTGGATATCTTTATTTATTTTTGGTTATCTGGGCCGTAAATGTGGCTTCAGAAACAATATGATCACCTACGAATACGTAACCTTTCATCGTGCTTATACCGTGACGCAAAGGGTGAAGCAATTCAACTTTGAAAAGAAGGGTATCTCCCGGAACTACTTTGTGTCGGAATTTTACATCGTCAATCTTCAGGAAATAGGTTGACCATCTCTCTGGTTCTTCAAGCTGACTGAGAATAAGTAAGCCACCGCATTGGGCCATGGCTTCGATTTGCAGAACACCAGGCATAACAGGTTCATCGGGGAAATGCCCTTGAAAGAAAGGCTCGTTTGAAGTAACGTTTTTTACGCCAACAATACTTGTGGCTCCCATTGCCACAACTTTGTCAACAAGCTGCATGGGATAGCGATGAGGAAGTAGCTGACGGATGCGAATATTATCCATCAAAGCCTCATCGTTTGGATCGTAAATGGGAGCCTGAATCTCATGTTTTCGAATCTCTTTACGTATCAGGCGTGCAAACTTATTGTTGACGGTATGACCTGGCCGTGTAGCAATAATGCGGCCCTTAATAGGTTTACCGATGAGTGCCATATCACCAATGATGTCAAGAAGTTTATGGCGGGTGCATTCGTTATCCCACTGGAGGGGGCGATGTTGAATGTAACCGATCTTGGTTGCATCCATATGAGGAACCTTTAACAAGTCGGCAAGCTTGTCAAGTTTATCCTGTTCAAGCTGTTTTGAATAAATAACAATGGCGTTGTCAAGGTCTCCTCCTTTAATGAGATTAGCCTCAAGAAGCGGTACAATGTCCTGTACAAAGACAAAAGTTCTTGCAGGAGCGATCTCTTTAGAATAGTTTTTGATGTTATCTAATGTGGCAAACTGGCTGCTTACAAATTTAGAATTGAAAGAGCACATGGCCGTAATAGAGAAATCGTTATCAGGTAAAATGGTGATAACGGAGCCGCTTTCTTCATCCCGAACCTCAATTTTCTTACGAATAATATAAAAATCTTTGGGGGCGTTTTGCTCGATAATGCCGACACTTTCTATCTTATCTACATACATGTCTGATGCTCCGTTTAAGATAGGGAACTCAGGACCATTAACCTGAATGAGGCAATTGTCAATACCCGAAGCATAGAGGGCAGACATTCCGTGTTCGACAGTAGATACGCGTGCTTTGCCTTGTTGTAGAACAGTTCCACGTTTTGTTTCAACGACATTATCGGCAATCGCATCAATTACGGGCTGTCCTTCCAAGTCAATACGCTGAATTTTATAGCCGGTGTTCTCTGGAGCCGGATTAAATGTTACGGTAAGATTCAATCCTGTATGAAGTCCTTTGCCATAAAGTGAAAAACTGCCACCTAAAGTTGTTTGTTTTGCAGTATCCATATTTTTTATTTATTCTTTTTAAGTTCATCAACTTCTCTCTGCAGTTCGTTAAGCTGCTTGTAAATCTCTGGCAGCTTTTGCAATAGCGCCTGACTTTTGAAATAAGCAAATTGTTTCATCGGAGGCGTTCCGATAAGTGTCTGATTACTCTTCAATGAAGAGGGAACACCTGATTGTGCTCCTAAGAAGACTTTGTCACCAATGGCGATGTGCCCAGATACTCCAACTTGGCCGCCGAACATACACCATTGTCCTACTTTCGTAGAACCGGCAATACCAACCTGTGCAGACATCACAGTGTTTTCGCCAATATCATCATTGTGGGCAATTTGTACAAGGTTATCAAGTTTAACGCCTTTGCGAATATAAGTAGAACCCATTGTAGATCGGTCGATGCACGTGTTGGCACCAACTTCAACATTATCTTCAATGGTGACGATTCCTATTTGTGGAATTTTGTCATATTGATTGGTTTCCTGATTTGGAGCAAAGCCAAATCCATCGGCTCCAATAACAGATCCAGAATGGATGATAACGTTATTTCCAATCTTACAGTCGTGATAAATACTTACATGGGGATAAAGAATGCAGCCGTCTCCAAGCTTTGCATTGTCCATAATGGTAACATTAGGGTATACTTGACAATGGGCACCTAACTCAACACCATCGCCAATATAGGCAAAAGCTCCTATGTAGCAATCCGCTCCGACCTTAGCTTTCGGTGAAACAAAAGCTAGAGGATCGATACCATTTTTTACAGGCTTCGATGTTTCATAGAGTTGTAAGAGCTTTGCTACGCAGTCGCGTGCATTCTTTACTCTGATAAGTGTTGTTAGGGCAGGGCGATCAAGCGTTATAGTTTCATCAATAAGAACAATACTTGATTTTGTCTCGTAAATATAATGAGTATATTTTGGGTTGGCTAAGAAAGAGATAGAGCCTGGTAATCCATCTTCAATCTTTGCGAAAGTATGCACGCTGGCATTCTCATCTCCTTCTATATTTCCATGGATAAACTGTGCAATTTGTTTTGCAGAAAATTCCATATATTATCTCTTGGTTAAAACGTTTCCGCAAATATACCAAATAATTTCCTAACCCAATGAGTTTAGCTATATAAATTGTCTTTTTGTGTGACAAAAGGCGTATGGTTGCACACTTATATGCTTTTTGTGAGGTCTGATTAAGCTAATTTCGAAAGTTCCTCAGCCATTTGCTGTTGCAAGTCTCCTGCTTTTTCGGCAGCAGCCTCAGCAAAGTCTTTACCATGGCCAGCATATATAATGCTACGACTTGAATTGATAAGCAAACCACAGTCTTTAATCATGCCATATTTGCATACTTCTTGAAGGCTACCTCCCTGAGCTCCGACGCCAGGAACGAGCAGAAAATGGCTTGGAGCGACTTTTCTGATATCTTTAAACATCTCGCCTTGTGTAGCGCCGACTACATACATCATGTTTTCGGTTGTGCTCCATTGTTGTGTTTTTACGATTACTTTTTCAAAAAGTTTTTGTCCTTGCGCGTCTTCAGTGAGCTGGAAATCATGACTGCCTTTATTACTTGTCAGTGCCAGAACGATGACCCACTTGCCAGAGTAATCTAAAAAAGGTGATATACTATCCTCTCCCATATAAGGAGCGACGGTAAGTGCATCAACCTGGTACTCGTCAAAAAAAGTTTTAGCATACATGGCCGAAGTATTTCCTATGTCACCACGTTTAGCATCAGCAATGATAAAATGTTCAGGATAAGACTTCTTAATGTATGAAATCGTTTTCTCAAATGCGGCCATGCCTTGCAGTCCGTAGCATTCATAGAATGCCAGATTGGGCTTGTAAGCAACACAATATGGTGCGGTAGCATCAATGATAGCTTTGTTAAAAGAGAATATGGGATCGACTTCGCTTTTAACGCACTCTGGTATCTTCTGAATGTCTGTATCAAGTCCAATGCATAAGAAGCTCTTTTTCTTGAATATTTCTTTTACTAATTCTTCTCTGTTCATTTTGTATTCTCTACTTTTGGCGATTCAACTTTACTGTCTTCTTTATTTTTGGTAAGGCGCGTAAAGAAATCTTCTGCCAGAAGAGTAACTTTATCTTTGTCATCCTCTTTCTTTTTTGTCCAAAATTGTCCCATATTACTAATTATTGATCTTAATGTTATTTTAGCTTAGATATATCGGAATTTTAACGCAGGATGTGTTAAAGTTCCGACTCTCTCAGCTTTTCTGCATTTTCTGCCACAGTAAGGTGGTCAATGATATCTTGAATATCTCCGTTGAGGAAACCTTGTAGGTCGTGTGTCGTATAACCTATGCGGTGATCTGTCACGCGTCCTTGCGGGAAGTTATAAGTACGAATTTTAGCCGACCGGTCACCTGTTGACACTAAACTTTTTCGCCTGCTTGCAATATCGTTCACATACTTTGAATGTTCGTGATCATAAATATAGGTGTACAATCGGCTCAGTGCACGCTCCTTATTCTTAGGCTGGTCTCGAGTTTCTGTGCACTCAATCAGAATCTCTTCCACTTCTCCCGTATTAGGATTTTTCCATGGATAACGCAGACGAACGCCAGATTCAACCTTGTTTACATTCTGGCCGCCGGCTCCACTTGAACGGAAAGTATCCCATTTGATGTCACCTTCATTAATATGAACTTCAAATTTGTCGGCTTCCGGAAGCACTGCAACTGTTGCCGCAGAGGTTTGCATGCGTCCGTTTGACTCTGTTGCGGGAACACGTTGAACACGATGAACCCCCGACTCATATTTGAGAGTGCCATAAACGTTCGTCCCTTTCACTTCGAAGTCAATCTCTTTAAATCCACCGACAGCACCCTCATTGGCATTCATTACATTAAGCGTCCAGCCTTTTTTATCGCAGTAACGTTTATACATATTGAAGATATCGCCAGCAAAAAGCGCGGCCTCGTCGCCACCCGTACCAGCTCTAATCTCCATCTGAACATTCTTGGCATCTTCCGGATCTGCAGGAACCAGAGCTATTTTAATGCTTTCTTCGATTTGTGGAAGCCTCGTTTCGTTCTCTGCAAGTTCTTCACGCGCCATGGCTTTCATGTCCGAATCGCTTTCGTTGGCGATGATATCTTTAGCCTCTTTGATATTGTTCAGGCAGTCAATATACTTTTTACGGGCAGCCATTACGTCTTCTAAATCTTTATATTCCTTGGTAAGCTTAACGTAACGCTGCTGGTCAGCGATCACTGCAGGGTCGGTGATGAGTGTTGAAACTTCTTCATAGCGTGCCTCAAGCCCTTCAAGTTTCTCTAATATACTGTTCTTTTCTTCTGCCATATAGCTTTAATTTCTCTTCTTTGCAGGGAAGCTAATTATCCTTATCTTATTATTTGTGTTTATGTTTTTTGATGGCTTGAATGGGGGATTAGTAAGTGAACTCTCCGTATTCAGAGCGTATGGTAAGAGAGCGTACCCCCTCTTCAATGTGGCCGATAACCTGTGCATCAATACTGAAACTTTTACTGATTGCAATAATTGACGCTGCAACTTCAGGCTGAACATACACTTCCATACGATGCCCCATGTTGAAAACCTGATACATTTCTTTCCAGTCGGTTTCTGAACAATCGTGAATAGCCTTGAACAACGAAGGGGTAGGGAACATATTGTCCTTGATAACCTTACAGTTTTCACCTACAAAGTTCAGCACCTTTGTTTGTGCGCCGCCTGTACAATGTACCATACCGTGTATATTCTGCCGCTGTTCATCAAGAATGCGTTTGATTACAGGAGCGTAAGTTCGCGTTGGCGAAAGCACTAATTGCCCCGCGTCTACAGGAACACCTTCGATATGATCAGTCAGTCTATATCGGCCACTATACACCAATTCCTCGGCTACTGCATGGTCATAACTTTCAGGAAACTTCTCTGCCAGGTATTTAGAGAACACATCATGGCGTGCACTTGTTAGTCCGTTGCTCCCCATACCGCCGTTGTATCGGTGCTCATAGGTAGCCTGTCCTGTTGAGCTTAATCCAACAATGACATCACCGGGCTGTATGTTTGCATTGTCAATGACGTCGCTTCGCTTCATGCGACATGTAACGGTTGAGTCAACAATGATGGTTCTTACCAGGTCACCCACGTCGGCTGTCTCGCCACCAGTAGGGTAGATGCCGATGCCCATCTCCCGCATTTCTGCAAGCAGTTTGTCGGTTCCGTTGATGATTGCCGAAATAACTTCGCCTGGAATAAGCATCTTGTTGCGTCCTATCGTACTACTTACCAATATATTGTCAACCGCGCCAACACAAAGCAAGTCGTCGGTATTCATCACGATGGCATCTTGTGCAATGCCTTTCCATACGCTCAAGTCACCGGTTTCTTTCCAGTACATGTATGCCAGCGACGACTTTGTACCGGCGCCATCGGCGTGCATAATATTGCAATAGTCGGGGTCTCCGCCAAGAATATCTGGAATAATCTTGCAAAAAGCCTGAGGGAAAATGCCCTTATCTATGTTTTTGATGGCGTTATGGACATCTTCTTTAGCAGCGCTGACACCTCGCATCATGTATCTGTTGTTCATCGTATGTCTTGTGTTTCGGTAGTGTTTATTTCATTTATTCCAAAATTCCCAGCTGGCAAAAGCCTGTAATAACAGCATTTCCAGCCCGTTCTTAACCAATGCTCCATGAGCCTTGCCACGCTTCATGAAGAGCGTTTCGTCCGGATTGTAGAGCAAGTCGTACAGCAAAGTGTGACTGTCCATCGTCTCGTAGGGTAACTTCGGGCACTCATCGGCATGGGGATACATACCACAAGGCGTACAGTTTACGATGACATTATAGTCTTTAATCAGTTCAGGAGTAATCTGTTCATAAGTTATAGCTTCAGGCTTTTCCTGTCTGCTTACTCTCAGAGTCTGCAATCCTAACGACTTCAAACCAAAGTCAATGGCCTTGCTTGCTCCTCCTGTACCTAATATCAAAGCCTTCTTGTGATATCTTTCCAGCAGAGGTTCTATACTTCGTGTAAAGCCAATTACATCACTGTTATAGCCTTTGAGAATAGTTTTTTTACCCTTATGCTCTACTCTGATTACATTAACCGCTCCTATAGCTTGTGCTTCGGGACTCAAGAAATCGAGATATTCGATTACTTGTTCCTTATAGGGGATGGTGACATTCAGACCACGGAGATCAGGATTTGTGTCTATAATTTCAGGAAACTGCTTGATGGAGGGAATCTCGAAATTCTCATAAAGGGCATCCATTCCCTCGTTCTCAAACTTCTCGTTGAAGTAATTGATGGAGAACGAGTGTCCCAAGGGATAACCTATCAGTCCGTATTTGTCCATAAAGTATAAGGTATAATGATCATTTTTGAGCAAAGTAAATGGTGCATACACCCCATGTAAGTCTTCTGAAAGATACCTTTGAAAAGCCTGCTTCTTTCAGAATCTCCATCATTTTCTCACCTTGGGGGAAAGCTTCTATGGTTGCCGTCAGGTAATCGTACGCCCCACGGTTCTTGGTTACAAAGGCTCCATAAGCCGGAAGAAGGGTGTGAGAGTAGAGTTTGAACAGCTGTTTCATAGGGAAACTAACGGGTGATGTAAGCTCTGCTACGGAGAGATGCCCACCTTTTTTCAACACACGGCACATTTCTGACAAGCCTTTGTCCAGATTCTGGAAGTTACGAATGCCGAAAGCTGCTGTCACAGCGTCGAAGGTTTCGTCAGCAAACGACAGGGACATGCAGTCTTCCTTTTGGAAGTCGATAACCTGATTGAGTCCCAGACGCTTTACCTTTTGCCGACCTATTTCCATCATACCTTCCGATATATCAGCACCAATCAGGTGGTCAGGCTTCAGCATTTTTGTCGCAAGAATGGCAAAATCGCCTGTCCCCGTGGCAATATCGAGCATATTCTTAGGCTGAAAGGGAGATAACTGTTCGATGGCTTTCTTGCGCCATCCCTTGTCTATATTCCATGACAAACGGTGGTTAAGCATGTCGTATTTAGGAGCAATGTCGTCGAACATCTCCTCTACAAGTGCGCTTTTTTCGCCCTGACCGTCATACGGTTTAATCTCCTCTTGTCTATACATCCCCTGTTTTGTTGGAAAGCTGGGGGCAGTGGGACTCACATTTTGCTTTCATGTTGCACCCTCTGTCCCCAATGGTTGCTACTTGCGTGTGGCCAGATAGTTCTTGACGTTGCGCTCAATGCGGGCTGCAATGTCGCCTTCTTCGGCTGCCTTGTCGAACTTCTCGCCCGTGATATGCTCAAAAAGTTCAATGTATCTGTCGCTTACACTCTCGGCATATTTGTCTGTAATCTCCGGCATTTTCTGCCCGGGCTCGTTCATGAAATTATGTTCAATGAGCCACTGGCGGACGAATTCTTTTGATAATTGCTTCTGCGGCTCGCCCTTCCTGAACTTCTCTTCATAGCCGTCAGCATAGAAATAGCGGCTCGAGTCAGGCGTGTGAATCTCGTCAATGAGATACAGCTTACCGTCTCGTTTGCCAAATTCGTATTTGGTATCAACAAGAATCAACCCTTGTTTTGCGGCTATTTCCTGACCGCGTGCAAAGAGTTTACGTGTCCAGTCTTCAATAACGGCATAATCTTCTGCCGAAACAATGCCTTGCCTGATAATCTCTTCTTTCGATATATTCAGGTCATGTCCTTCGTCGGCTTTGGTGGTAGGGGTGATGATGGGCTCCGGAAAGCGTTCGTTCTCACGCATGCCATCGGGTAGCTTTATACCGCACAGCTCACGGCATCCTTCCTGATAGGCGCGCCATGCAGAACCTGTAAGGATGGAGCGTATAATCATTTCGACGCGGAATCCTTCGCATTTCAGGCCTACTGTAACCATGGGATCGGGTGTCGAAAGCTTCCAATTGGGGCAGATATCAGTAGTAGCATCGAGGAACTTTGTGGCTATCTGGTTCAGAACCTGCCCCTTGAAGGGGATGCCTTTGGGAAGCACGACATCGAATGCAGATATTCTATCCGTGGCGACCATTACAATAAGGTCGTCGTTGATGTCGTAAACGTCGCGGACTTTACCGTGGTAAACATTCTTTTGTCCATCGAAATGGAAGTCAGTGTAAGTTAAAGCTTTCATAATTCTTCCCTTGCCTTCGTGTGCGCGGAGGTGCTTTCGCAGTCGGGTCTCCTATTTATATGGTTAAACTATTCTTGCTTTTTTCGTATTCGTTCATGCTGCATGTCGTCCCGTGTGCCTTGCTGCCTCCCGCCCTTGCTTCTGCATGGTTTAGTTTCCGGCGGTGTCGTCACCTTCGATGATGGACAGCTGGTTCGAGCGAATGGCCTTTTGGGCTATCTTGATATTCATCTTCCCGGCTTTCTGATCTTTCGGTGTCTCTTGCATTTTCTTGTCATAAGCGTCGTAGGCGTTGACGATACGGGTTACCAGTTTGTGGCGCACGATGTCTTTCTGCGTAAGGTTTATCACCGAAATTCCCTCAATTCCCGACAGGATATGCATCGCCTCCTTCAGTCCGCTCTTCTGTTCTCGCGGAAGGTCTATCTGTGTAAGGTCACCCGTTACAATCATTTTCGTACTCCATCCCATACGTGTAAGGAACATGCGTATTTGCGCGGGGGTGGTGTTTTGCGCCTCATCAAGAATGACAACTGCGTCGCTGAGTGTCCGGCCTCGCATAAAGGCGAGCGGTGCAATCTGTATGATATGCTTGTCCATCATGTCCTGCAGGCGCGCAGCGGGTATCATATCCTCAAGCGCATCGTACAGGGGTTGCAGATACGGGTCAATCTTATCTTTCATGTCGCCCGGCAGAAAGCCGAGTTTCTCACCGGCTTCTACGGCGGGACGGCTTAGGATAATCTTCTTGATTGTTTTCTCTTTCAAGGCCTTTACAGCCAGTGCAATGCTAAGGTATGTTTTGCCGGTTCCGGCAGGGCCAACGGCAAAAATCATGTCGCTCTTGTCAAAGGCATCAATCAGTTTTTGCTGATTCACCGACCTGCTTTTAACAGGCCGCCCCGAAATGCTGTATACAAGAACGCCCTTTGCCCCTTCTTCGCGCGTGTGACGCCCTTTGACAATGTCGAGAATGTCTTCATCAGACAGCGAGTTGAACTTTAAAACATGTTTGCGCATAGTCTCCAGGTCTTCCTCTATCCGGGCCATTTCTTCCTCGTCGCCGAGTATTCTGATGACGTTGTCGCGTGCAACGATGCGCAACTTGGGGAAGAGCGACTTGATCATCTGGAGGTGAGCATTGTTTACTCCATAGAAAATCACGGGGTCGATATCTTCCAATGCAATATGCTTTTCAATCAATGTTCAGTATTATTATGTTTCAACCGCTGCAAATTTACGTAAAAAACGCGAGACGACAAACAAGTTGTCGGAAAATATATAGCTGTGTAAAGGCATTTGTCAATGATTTGTTTTGCCGTTCATTTGAATTGTACTATTTTTGCATTATATAATAGCGTGCAGGCGGCTTGCACCGATTGAAATGAAGATGACGAAGAACAGATTTTTGATAGGCTTTTGTGTGACAACTTTGTTATTGGCTCTCGTGCGTTGTATATTCCCGTCAATAGCCCATAATATCAACGATATAACAGACAACGAAGCGGCTACGGCTCCCGCTCAGGCAGCGTCATCGGGTGGGGTGACCGACAGCAGTGCCGACCAGTTTGTGGCTGCAGACGATGCCACCGGCCCGTCACGTTTCTTCAATGCCGATGGCAGCGAGGCCCGTCACCGCATTTATAGCGTGCCCGGATATGAAGTTTCGTTTCCTGATCAGAACGATGTTCAGCTTACTGCTGCCCGCAAATGGGGCGTAAAACCGGTGGCAGACAGCGCCGAAGCCGCCCAGCGCATCAAGGAACTGGTGTATATTGGCAGCAACCCTTACTTCTATGTCGACCGCCTTCGCAACAGCATACCTTACCTCGTGCCTCGTGCTTCGGTGCTGTTGCAGGATATAGGACGCAATTTTTTTGACAGTCTTCAGATTAAAGGCATCCCTCTTCATAAGGTCATTGTGACGAGTGTGCTGCGCTCGAAGGCCGATGTGGCGAAGCTTCGCGGCAAGAACCGTAATGCCACGGAGCACAGTTGCCACCTCTATGGCACCACGTTCGACGTATGTTATAATCGTTACAAAACGGTGCAGGCGCCGGGAGAGCACCGCCGTGAGGTGCGCAACGATACACTTAAATATGTGCTTGCCGAGGTTTTGAGGGACATGCGGGAGAAGAATCGCTGTTACATCAAGTATGAAGTACATCAGGGTTGCTGGCATATTACGGTGAGATAGTTGTGGCTTTGGGGTAAAGTCTGTGTGCTTTTCACCCTTTTTGTTTTTCTTGTTAAGGTTAATCTCTTCTTGTTTTATATCGTTGTTGTTCAGCGTTTTAGAATTTTTCATTTATCCTTTACATTGTAAGGTCCGTGTTACGGCGGCCGTCATGCTATGTGTATGGCAGCCGTCGTACGTGCGTACCGCGGCCGTCAACAGCGCGTACCACGACCGCCGCACTTTAAGCGGAAGCACGTAAACACATCAGGTTTTCAATCAGTAGGGCGATGGTTCGTGGCGTTGAGGCAGAGCCATTAAGACGCAGGAACCGAACGATTAAGGTGCGGAGGTGATGCTCTTAAGGCATAGAATCAGTGCTCTTAAGGCGTAGAGGGTGAACCATTAAGGCCTGACGCCCTCGGGAATATGGGCCGTTCTGCATAAAAAACAGGGGCCATGACGTCGTTTGACGCATGGCCCCTGTTGGTATTTCTTTAAGTCGGGAGATTAGGCTCCGTGGAACATATACTCCTTCATCGTGTCTTCCGTCAGGCGGGTAAACAGTTCGAGGGTAAGCTGGTCGGCTACTTCGAGCGCACGGTTCAGCACACTGTCGCTGAACTGCTGCAGCATATCCTGTGCCTCCATGGGCTTGTCCTTGTATATTTCAAGGTAACGGGCCTCGAATTCCTTCTGCCGCTGGTCGTTCTCGGCTTCCAGACGGGCATACGTTTCCTTAACGATGGGGGCATAGGCGTTATAGTTGGTCATGGCCAGTGTCATGACTTTGCGGAAGCGCCAGTACGCCGACTCGTCGTCACAATGGCAGTCTCCGATGCCGTATGGGCGTGGGAAACTCTTGATGCCTTGGTAAATGGGCAGGAAAACACCTAAGTCGGCCATGCCGTTGGCAACGTAAGTAACGTGCCCGATGGCCTGTGGCAGCCAGGGCCGAACCTGCAGAAGGTGGGTTTGCGTGGTGCGGAAGATGGATACCGGCCGCCATGGCTCCTTGCCGTTATTGTGGAGATACGGATCGTGTTCGGTGCCATCGTAATGGAATCTGAATGCATTTCGAAGCTCCTGCAGGGTGATATGGCCGCTATCCGGCGTCGCAAAGACGGGAAAGTTATTGACGTTTACATCTTGTTTCAGCGAAGGGGTGAAGAGCTTCTGCAGGCCCCACACGCGCGTATAATTATAAGTATGGTCGGCAATATCGTCCTTCGAGTAAGCCGTGTGGAAGTCAAAAGGTCCTTCCGCAGGGTCCCATAGGCCGTTTCTTTCAGCAAAGTTTAGCAGGTCCTTATCGGCTAAGAAGTTTTCCTTGTCGTTGGGATCGTACCGGCGAAAGCGGCTTTGATTGCCGGTTACAAAGTATTGATTGGCAGGCATTCGGCAAGCCAGCCAGTGGTGTCCGCACGCATTCTCGAGGTACCAGGCCTCTTTATCGTCGATGAAACCGATGCCGAAGCCTTCAGCTGAGCCGTATTTCTCAATCATTGCACCTAAGCGTTCCACGCCCTCGCGCGCTGAATGGATGTAGGGTAGCACTGTGTTATAGATACTGTTTTCGGCTAATCCGTTCTCTACATAAGGGTCGTGTTTCAGAGCTTCGGGGCTGCTGAAGATGGTTTCAGTGGAGCTTTCGCCAACGCCTGCGGTGTTGAAGCCGGCGCTTCCCCACTCATGGTGATACTGATAATCGGGCAGGGCAGTGTAGCCCAGGCGCTTTTTGGGAAGCGGGCAGCGAAAAGAGCTGTCGTCTGCAACGAATTCTTCCGGACCGTTTTCGGTGTCTTCGAACACCAACCAGTTCTTACAGCGCATGGCATCAAAGTCTTCAGAACGGGCGAATATGCGCGAACCGTCGCCCGTTAATTGCTCTCCTACAACGATGGTAGTACATTCTGACAGGCCGTGGCCTGCCTTTTCATTCTTTTTCATATACATAGGGTTTAAAAGAATTTTCCGTTTTATTTTTTCCCTAACGACCTAAGCCAGCGTAGCGGACGCTTGATAAGCTTCGTAATGCCGCTGTCGTGCTGACTTGATGCCGTTGTCGGAGTAGTGCTTGCAGACGTAGCAGCCGTTCGCTTTTTCTTGTAGTCGCCCTGTTGTCTTGCCCTGTGGCTACCGTTACGCCGATTACCGTTGTTGCGTGATACGGTGCCATTGCTGCGGCTTGCTTCCTGACGGCGGTCATCAGTATTGCCCTGTCGGTTGTTCCGACTTCTGCGCTTGTTGGCACTGTTGCCTGTGCGGGCATCTCTCTGTGCACTGTCGGTATTGCCGACAGGCCTCCTATTGCCCTCGCTCTGGCGGCGCTGCTGCTGCCTGTTGCCTTGTGGCCTATCAGCATTTGCCGCGTTCTGCCCGTCGCTTTTACCGTTGTTGCCGTGTGCATTCCGGTTGTTGCGGCGTCCGTGTTCATGCTGCTTGGCATCACGGTGCGAAGTCTGGTTACGGTCATTGCGGCGGCGGCTCTTGGCGCTTGTTCTGCCCAGGCGTTTTGATGTGGTGTATTCCGGCCCGTCGCCACATTCTTCCGGCAACGGGTTCTTTGTGATTTCGCGTTCAAGAAATTTCTCAATCTGATGGAAAGCATACATATCATCTTCGTTGACAAAGGTGATAGCTACGCCGTCTCTGTCGGCACGGGCGGTACGTCCTATACGGTGAACATAGTCTTCGGCATCGTGCGGAACGTCATAATTGATAACCATTGCAATATCGTCAATGTCTATTCCGCGCGCAACGATGTCGGTAGCGACAAGAACATCAATCTGTCCGCTCTTGAATTTATACATCATTTCGTCGCGCTGTGCCTGGTCAAGGTCGGAGTGCATTTCCCCACAGTTGATCTTCAGGCGCTGTAATGCCTGGTTAATTTGCTTGACTTTCATCTTCGAACCCGAGAAGATGATAACGCGCTTCAGGTCACCGGCTTTGAAGATGTCGTCGATAATCTTCAGCTTTTGTGTTTCGTAGCAGATGTATGCACTTTGATTTATCTTCTCGGCAGGCTTGCTGACGGCCAGCTTTATTTCCACAGGGTTCTTGAGAAGCTTCTGTGCCATAGTCTCAATATCTTTGGGCATGGTAGCCGAGAACATAATGGTCTGGCAGCTTTCCGGCAGCCCGGAAGCTATCTTCATAATGTCTTCAGAGAATCCCATGTCAAGCATTCGGTCGGCTTCATCAAGCACGAAGAAGCTTACTTTGCTTAAATCGATGTTGCCCATGCTCATATGAGAAATGAGACGACCAGGTGTAGCAATGATGACATCGGCGCCAAGGCGCATACTTTTCATCTCTTGATCGTAGCGGTTTCCGTCGTTACCGCCGTACACTGCCACGCTGGAGACATCGGGTAAATAATAGGAAAAGCCCTGCATTGCCTGGTCAATTTGTTGTGCAAGCTCGCGTGTAGGCGACATGATTATGCAGTTAACGGCATCTTTTGGAAAGCCACCGTCAGCTAAGCGTGAGAGTATTGGCAGCAGGTATGCGGCGGTTTTACCCGTCCCTGTCTGCGCTACACCCAGTACATCACGTTTTTCAAGGATTGGGGGTATACAGTTTTCCTGGATAGGTGTGCAGTCTTCGAAGCGCATATCATACAGTGCATCGAGGATGTTGTCATTTAAATCTAATTTTTCAAATTTCATAATTCTTTCTTCTTGTTGTGATAGGAAGCGGCTTCTGACATTCTATATGTAGTGCCTTGCCAGTGTTTGTTTTGTATTCTTCCGTCAATTAGGTGCTTGTCTATAGCAAATAAATGCAATGACAGCAAAAATAATGTTTGGTGTCCATGCCGCTAACATGGGCGAGAAATCGGCTTTTATTGCAAATGTGGCAGACACGGTCTGCAACATAATATAGGTGAACGACAGGGCCAGTCCGATACCAAGGTACATGCCCATGCCGCCTTTTCTCTTTCGTGCAGAGAGGGATGCACCGATGATGGTGAGGATAAACGAGGCAAACGACGATGCAATTCGCTTGTAATACTCCACTTGATAAATGTCGACATTGGTTGAACCGCGATTAATTTGCTTCGAAATATACTCCTTAAGTTCGGGTGAGGTGAAGGTCTCCTGCTGGCCTTTAGAGTAAACAAGGTCCGTAGGCTCTATCTGAATTACCGAGTCTTTGCTTGCTCCTGTGGTGATATATTCGCGCAATCCTTTCATTTGTCGCAGCTTCCAATTGGATAATTTCCAGTGATATTTGGAGTCGGAGATGGTATCATATTGCACTTCCATGGCCGTAAGATGGGATACAAGCTTCTTGTTTTCGAACTTATCCAGACAGAATCCATACCCCTGCTTGCTGTTGTTGTCATAGCTTTGAATGTAGGCAATGACGCCAGGTTCTACCATTAGTTGTACATCATTGGCCGAAGTATTTGTTTTTCGATTCTGGTATAGCGTTTCAAAGTTGTGCCTTACAATCGTACCGTGGGGAATAACATAGGCCGAAAGGTAATATGAAAGTCCGGAAAGGAAAATGCATGATATCATATAAGGCCTGAGCAGACGCTTAAAACTGATGCCCGCGGCAAGCATTGCGATGATCTCTGAATTGCCTGCAAGCTTTGACGTAAAGTAAATAACGGCAATGAAAACAAAAAGAGCGCTGAAAAGATTGGCCAGATAAGGGGCAAAGTTGAAATAATAATCGAACACAATCGCTTTAAGCGGGGCGTGGGATTGCGTGAACTTTGCCAGGTTCTCATTGACGTCGTAAACAATGGATATCGTGATAATTAGCGCTATTGAAAAGAAATAAGTACCGATAAACTTGCGTATAATATACCAGTCTAACCTCGTGATATAGCGCATGGGATTGAGGATTCGCAGGAATTTCAGCCAATAGACTAACCACAAGAAGAGCCTTTGCAGCGACTTTGTATGGCTGTCAACCAGGCGAAACACACGATGAAGCCAGACTGGATGGCGGCTTATCCATCTCCCTGCATGGTGTAATCGGCGGTGCTTACGAATGTTGGAATAACTCCTCATGATTATATTCTTTGTCCCAATTGGCCTACGACGCTGTTCTTCCAGCTTACAAAGTCGCCGGATTCTATATGCTGACGTGCGTCAGTTACAAGGCGCAGATAGAATGCCAGGTTATGAATGGAAGCAATCTGCATGGCTAAAAGTTCACCGGCCTTGAAGAGATGGTGCAGGTATGCTTTTGTCGTGATGCGGTCAATATCGCATCCGTCAGGATCGACAGGCGAGAAATCGGTCTCCCATTTCTTGTTTCTCATGTTCATCGTACCATTATAAGTAAAGAGCATGGCGTTGCGACCATTGCGTGTTGGCATCACACAGTCGAACATATCTACACCTCTTTCTATAGCCTCAAGGATATTTTGTGGGGTGCCTACACCCATAAGGTAACGTGGACGGTCCTTGGGAAGTATCTCGTTTACGATCTCAATCATCTCATACATCACCTCTGTGGGTTCACCGACAGCCAGTCCTCCGATAGCATTTCCGTCAGCACCTTTGTCAGCTACAAACTTAGCAGCCTCCTGACGAAGGTCTTTAAACGTACACCCTTGCACGATAGGGAAAAGACTTTGGCCGTATCCGTATAAAGGTTCAGTCTCATTGAAGTGTTTGATGCAGCGGTCAAGCCATCGGTGTGTCAGGCCAAGGCTCTTCTTTGCATATTGATAATCGCTCTGCCCCGGGGGGCATTCGTCGAGTGCCATCATAATATCGGCGCCGATAATGCGTTCTGTATCCATGACATTTTCAGGGGTAAAGAAATGTTTCGAGCCATCGATGTGCGAACGAAACATACATCCTTCCTCTGTCAGTTTTCTGATACCTGTCAGCGAAAACACCTGAAAACCGCCGCTATCAGTAAGGATAGGGCGCTCCCATCCGTTGAAACCGTGCAGACCGCCTGCCGCTTTGAGCACCTCCAAACCTGGCCTGAGATACAAGTGATAGGTGTTACCGAGGATGATTTGTGCCTTGACTTGTTCGCGAAGTTCGCTGAAATGAACTCCCTTTACCGACCCGCAAGTACCTACTGGCATAAAGATTGGCGTTTTGATTTGTCCGTGGTCGGTAGTGATTACTCCCGTACGGGCCTCTGATGCAGTATCAGTAACTTGTAGCTGGAACTTCATTTTGGATGATTAATTCGACGTAAGAATAGGCCCTTTGTTCTTTTAATGTTTATTGAGCCTTTTCTTCTTTCTTGTCAATAGTGTAGTGGACGGGATGTGAAACAATCTCATCAGTAAGGGCAAAATCCCATACATCCTGCACGTTTTCAGCATAATGGAATGTAACCCCTGCCAAATATTTCTGTGGAATTTCGTCGATATCCTTGCGGTTATCCTTGCACATGACAATATCTGTTATTCCTGCACGCTTGGCTGCTAAAATCTTTTCTTTGATTCCGCCCACCGGCAACACCTTGCCTCGCAAGGTAATTTCACCCGTCATAGCGGTGTTCTTGCGAACCTTGCGTTGCGTAAGGGCCGAGGCTATTGATGTAGCAATGGTGATTCCTGCTGACGGACCGTCCTTGGGTGTAGCACCTTCCGGCACATGGATATGGATGTTATAGTTTTCAAAAATGCGGTAATCAATGCCCAGACGCTCACAGTGAGCCTTGACATATTGCAGGGCAATGATGGCGCTTTCCTTCATCACGTCACCCAAATTACCTGTTAACGTGAGCTTTCCGGTGGCGCCTTTTGAGAGTGATGTTTCAATAAAGAGAATCTCTCCACCCACACTTGTCCATGCCAGTCCGGTTACAATGCCTGCATATTCGTTCCCCTGGTAGATGTCTCTGTAATAGGGAGGCTTACCCAGAAGGCCTTCAATGTCTGACGGTGTAATTGCTTTCTGCGGCAAAGAAGCCTCTACAGCCTTATTGAATGCTATCTTCCGAAGGGCTTTGTTTATCTGTTTTTCCAGTTGCCTTACACCGCTTTCGCGCGTGTATGATTCAATAATCTTCTCCAGTGCAGCCTTATTAAAACGTATTTTGGGCTTCACTTTGTCAAGCCCTGTATTGACTAATTCCTTGGGGATAAGGTGGTGTTTGGCTATCTCTATCTTCTCTTCGGTGATGTATCCAGACACTTCTATAATCTCCATTCGGTCGAGAAGTGGGGCAGGAATCGTATTCAGTTCGTTGGCTGTAGCGATGAAGAGAATCTTCGAAAGGTCGTAATCAATGTCCAAATAGTTATCATGGAACGTGCTGTTCTGCTCGGGATCAAGCACCTCGAGCAATGCCGATGACGGGTCTCCGTTAATGGTATTCTGTGTTACCTTGTCAATTTCGTCGAGGATAAATACGGGATTTGACGACCCTGCTTTCTGCATGCTCTTGATAATTCGTCCGGGCATGGCTCCCACGTAGGTGCGACGGTGCCCGCGAATCTCACTTTCATCGTGCAGGCCGCCAAGCGAAACGCGCACGTAATTCCTGTGCATGGCCTTGGCAATACTCTTTCCCAACGATGTCTTTCCTACCCCCGGAGGGCCAACAAGGCACAGGATGGGCGACTTCATATTGCCACGCAGCTGCAGAACGGCAAGGTATTCGAGAATACGTTCTTTCACTTTCTCCATGCCATAGTGGTCTTCATCCAGAACGTGTCTGGCGTGCTTGATGTCCAGATTGTCGGTAGTACATTCGTTCCAGGGCAGTGCAAGCATCTGCTCTAGATAGTTGACCTGCACACTGTATTCCGGACTTTGCGGGTTATAAGTATCAAGGCGTTCCATCTCCTTGGCGAAATGCTGTTCCACTGACAGCGGCCAGTCCTTCTTTTTGGCACTCTCTTCTAACCGTGCGCGTTCGGGATTGTTGCCTTTTTCGCCCAATTCTTCCTTGATGTTTTTCATCTGCTGCTGCAGGAAATACTCCTTTTGCTGCTCGTCAAGGTCTATTTTTGTCTTGCGCCTTATTTCGTTTTTCAGTTCCTCCAGCTGTATTTGCCTGTTCATCAGCTTTAGGAGTTCCATTGCGCGCTCTTTCAGATTGGTGATGCTGAGCTGCGAAATTTTCTCCCCTACATTGAAGGGCAGGTTTGTGCATACGAAGTTAGTCAGCAGCACATCATTCGTAAGGTTCCTGATTGTCATTATGGTTTCGTCAGGAATTTCGTCGCTGAGCTGTATAAACTGCTGGGTTGCTGTGCGTATATTGCTGGCTATGGTCTTGAACTCTTCATCGTCATTGGCCGGTATCTCTTCCGGAAGAGCCGTTACATGCCCCTTGTAAAAGGGACGCGTGGTGGTAAGACTGTCAAGCCGGCAGCGGCCTGTGGCCTGGAAGATGGCGGTGATATTCTCGGACGACGGCATCTCGATGATACGAACCAGACGGGCGTAAACGCCCACGTTGAAGATGTCACGGTCGCGTGGTGTGTCAATATCGGTCTTCTTTTGACAGAATATTGCACACACGTTATTTTTCTCATTCTTGCTCATCCAGCGTGCAAGAGCCATGCTCGGCTTTCTCCCAAGAAGAATGGGAACAAGCACACCGGGGAAGATAACCATATTGCGGGTAGCAAGGACAGGGACTATTTCGGGAGCATCAGTTTTAAGAATATCGGCAACATCGCCTTCAATATCGGCGAACATCTGAATACTTGGACTGTTGTTTGACATAAAAAAAGTCTTGTTCTCCTGACTGGAGAAACGTGTTTGTAAAAACTATTCGTTATCTTATACGTAAATCTCTTGCAAAGGTACACAAAAAGTAATAAACGGCATATAGTCACGTTAATAAGTTATGTTAAATGGCTTCATTTTTAAAGAGTTTGCTATTCAGCAGGACCGTTGTGCCATGAAGGTGGGTACCGACGGCGTTCTGCTGGGCGCATGGGCCCGAGGTGGGAAGCGCATTCTTGACATAGGTTCGGGCACCGGCCTTATAGCCATGATGATGGCACAGCGTTTTCGTGACGCCATTGTTGAGGGCGTTGAGATTGATGCCGATGCCGTGGGGCAGTCGCGTGAGAATGCAGGGCGGTCGCCCTTTGCCGACAGGCTGCACTTCCACCATGCACCCCTGCAGGCATGGGAGCCGGAAGCACCTTTTGATGCGATGGTAACCAATCCGCCTTTCTTCCTTAACAGCCTGCAGGCCCCTGATAAAGCCCGTGCCCGTGCCCGCAACGCAGAGTTTCTTCCTTTCGCCAATATTTTTTCATTTGCCCGCCGGTGGCTTGCCGAAACGGGCCATTTGTCGGCCGTTGTGCCTGCCGAAGCTTATGAAGCATTTGCTACGGAGGCCTTCCTGCAAGGCTTCTTTCTGGAGCGTCTGTATCATGTGAGGTCTACCTTGCGTAAGCCTGTCAGGCGCTGTCTGGTGTCGTTTGCGCGTCTCCGGCCCGAAATGTATGAAGAAAAAACGGTTGAACTGATGGCTCCCGACGGTGGACGGTCGGCGTGGTATGATGCTTTGACCGAGGATTTTTATGTGAAATAAGAAAATTTGTACGATTTTCTTTTCATGTCCTTGCTTGTTTTAGAGGAATGCAAAATACCTGACAAAACGAAAAAAGCGCCTACCTTCACAGGCGAACGCTTCAAATCTTCAATAGGCATTAGTTTCATCTAAGGTAAAAAAGATTGTTTTCAGGATAACGTTAGCAAAGGTAATAAATAATTTAAACAAACAAACATTTTATTGTGTTTTTTTTATTTTATTTATTTTTCTGCCTTTTCCCTCGTGCTTTGTTCTCTTTTTTCTATAAGGAGAAACGATGATGAAACGCCTTAATGCCTGCGCCGGAAACTTGTCGTATCATATTTCTTTTATTTGAAATCCAGAAAGTTGTGCTATGGTGACTTCCGGTTTTCTTTTGGTTCTGCCGAGGTTTCATTGTAAAGTTATTTTTGAATGTATAGTGCCTGATGGTGCAAGGGGTGTGTCTTTTGAATCTGCTGTCCGATGTGCGGCGGCCGCCATACACATTTTATGTCGGCCGTCGCACGAGCTTATGACGGCCGCCGTACGCGCGTGCCGCGGTCGCCGTAAACTTGCGTAAAGGTTGTAAAGATAAAAGGCTACGGGCGTGTAGGATGGGGTGTCGTGATATTTTCAACGTAACATCAGTCAGAACACGTTGGCAGTGGGTGAAAAAAGGTTACGATTTTAAATATTATTAATGATTGATTGCTGACTTTTTCAGTAATATTTTTTAATTTAGCTACCGAATCTGTAACAATCTATCATGAAGAAAGCTGTAGTGCTATTGTGCGTTCTGCTGCTGCCAATGGCTGTTGGGGCACAGCGCTTTTTCCGGCTGACAACGACCTCGGACAGGAGCCGTAGCCTGCTTATGGAAACGGGAAAAACGGCGAAAGCGCCCGGGACGGCACACATCGTCACCCTGCATCGTGGCTGCAGGCATCAGAGCATTGACGGTTTCGGCTATGCGTTGACTTACTCGACGTGCTATAATCTGCTCAGAATGGCGCCTGAAGCACGGCACCGTTTCCTCCTTCAAACCTTTTCAGATACCGAGGGATACGGCGCAAGCTATGTGCGAATGTCGATAGGTTGTAACGACTTTTCGAGCACCGAGTACACGCTATGCGACAGGAAAGGTCTTGAAAACTTTGCCCTTCAGCGTGACGAAACCCAGTTTGTGCTGCCTATATTAAAGGAGGTGCTGGCCATTAATCCGGCTGTCAAGATTATTGCTGCGCCGTGGACGTGTCCCCGTTGGATGAAAGTTACCGACCCTGTAAGCCGGCGTCCGCACTACTCGTGGACGGACGGGCGACTCAATCCCGACTATCGCGGCACCTATGCACGTTATTTTGTGAAGTTCGTCGAGGCCATGAAGCGCGAGGGCTTCGATGTTTATGCCGTCAGTCCGCAGAACGAACCCCTGAACAAAGGCAACTGCGCGTCAACCTATATGCCCTGGGAGGATGAGGCTCCGCTGGTGAAAGAGATGGCCGCGGCGTTTAAGAAGGCCGGCCTGAAGACCAGAATTTACGTGTTCGACCATAATTATAATTACGACAATATGCCCGGTCAGGCCGGTTATCCCGTCAAGGTTTACACGGCTCTGGGCTCGTCTTACGAGGGCTCGGAGCTTGTTGTAGGGGCCGCTTACCATAATTATGGCGGGACAGAAAGCGAGCTGGACAATATCCGTATGCAGGCGCCTGACAAGGAACTCATCTTTACCGAAACCAGCATAGGCACATGGAACAGCGGCCATAGCCTGCAGGAACGACTCAACGACGATATGGAGCACGTGGTTTTAGGCACCGTAAACAGAATGTGCAGGGCCGTAATGGT
Source organism: Prevotella sp. (assembly GCA_013333935.1). Classification (GTDB taxonomy): domain Bacteria; phylum Bacteroidota; class Bacteroidia; order Bacteroidales; family Bacteroidaceae; genus Prevotella. The sequence goes on from JABCNV010000004.1 coordinate 47,523, forward strand.
GTGGAATCTGATGCTTGACACGAAGCGGGGACCCAATCTTGACGGAGGGTGTCAGACGTGTTTTGGAGCCGTAGACATTGATAAGGCCGACTATTCACATATTACCTATAATTCACATTATTACGTAATCAGTCATATTGCAGCCATGGTAAAGCCCGGCGCCTACAGGGTAGAGACCAATGGATGGCAGCCTTTTGGGCTTACCTTTGCGGGCTTTGTCAACCCTGATGGCAGTATGGCCGTGGTTCTTTCAAACAGCAATGACGACGACCTTACGCTGACCGTTACCGACGGTAGCGAGTATATGGACGTGACAGTACCGGCCCGAGGTGTGGTCTCGGCACGCATGGGCAGCTTTGTCCAGCCGGTTATTGACGGCTATAACAGTCATGCAGGCTACGTATCTACCCCAATATCAAAACCTGTTAAAATAAAAACCATTAAAGAAAAATCATGAAAAAGAAAACTAAAAGTTCAATTGCCGTCAGGTCGTTCCTGTTGACCGTGATGGCGTTGTTCCTTTCGGCAGCAGCCTTTGCCCAGCAAACGAAGGTGACCGGAACCGTTGTAGACACGCAGAATGAGCCTGTTGTTGGAGCTACGGTGCAGATAGAAGGAACAAACAAAGGTACAACAACCAATGTGGATGGGCAGTTTACGCTCGATGTGAAGAACGGAGCGCGGCTCAGATTTTCCTACGTTGGTTTCAAGACAATGACGCTGAAGGCCGTCAATGGCATGAAAGTTACCATGCAGGAAGACGCCAATACGCTTGACGAAGTGGTGACCATTGGCTACGGTGCCGTCAAGAGAAAGGATGTTACAACGGCTGTTTCGTCGGTATCGACGAAAGACCTTGAGACACGTCCCATCGTCAACGCCCTGCAAGGCATGCAGGGAAAGGCTCCCGGTTTGCATATTAGTCAGGCCAATGGTCAGCCAGGGTCGGCGCCAACCATCCGTGTACGCGGAACGACATCGCTCAACGGCAGCAACAGTCCGCTCTATGTGGTTGACGGTGTACCTGTAGGTAACGTCGACTATCTGTCGTCTGACGATATCGACAACATCCAGATTCTCAAGGATGCCTCCTCTGCAGCCATCTACGGTAGCCGCGCAGCCAACGGCGTTGTCATTATCAACACCAAGCAAGGCAAGGCAGGCGTGACGAAGATTTCGCTGAATGCACACTATGCTTTCAACGGAGTGCGCGATAATCAGAACTCTTTAAACGCAGCCCAATATAAAGAATTGATGGACGAACTAGGCGTAGTAAAGCTGCCCAACAACTTAGTTGACCAGACCGACTGGAAAAAAGAGGTTTACCGTGTAGGCAATGTTCAGGACTATCAACTGAATATTACGAGCGGCAATGACAAGCTGCGATATTACCTTTCGGGAGGATATACTGGCGAAAATGGTGTGATTCGGGAGTCGAATTATAAACGATACAACGTTCGTGCCAACATTTCGAACGATATTTCCCGATGGCTGACCATCAATGCTGACATTGCATACTCCGACTATACTTTCAAGGGAACGGGCATTATATCGGGTACAAGCAGCGACCGTGGAGGCGTTGTTCCCGCCATTATCGCCACGCCGACCTACGGCCCTGTATGGGATCCCAACAACCCGGGGCAGTATTACTCCGACTTCTACGGTGTTAATGTTGACGGTCCACTGGAGAATATTGCACGCACAAAAGGCGACAAGAGCCAGTATAACAAGCTTCTTGCAACGGGAAAAGCCATTATTACGCTGATGCCGGAGCTTAAATTTACAAGCGTTCTTGCCTTTGACCGTTCGTCTCACATTACGTCAAACTTCCTCGACCCGACAGAAACGCGCGAGGGGCGTAACCAGCAGGGAACTGGATATGACAGTCGTTCAACCGGCACTATATGGACTTTTGACAACACCATAGACTGGAAGAAAGACTTCGGACATCATGGTTTCGACGTCATGGCAGGCTCGTCGTGGACCCGCAGCCGCTGGAGCCAGAACTATATTAATGGTTCTCATTATGCCAATGCTGACGTCAAGACGCTGAACGGCGCCAATAAGATAAGCTGGACAGGCACAGGTTCGACAGCCTCGGAGTGGGCAATCTTTTCGTTTTTCGGCCGTTTGCAGTATAATTATAATGATACTTATCTCTTCACGGCGAACTTACGTGCCGACGGTAGTTCAAAACTTGCACCGGGACATCGATGGGGTTATTTCCCGTCTTTTTCGGCTGCGTGGCGTATTTCTCAGGAAAAGTTCATGAAAAATGTAACTTGGATTGATGACCTGAAGCTGCGCGGAGGATGGGGTGAGACAGGTAACCAGAGTGGTTTGGGCGATTATAGCTACCTCGCTACGTACAGCATCAACCGCATTCAGTGGTTTGGAACTGACGGAAATCCCAATGCAGTGCCCACACGTACGAAGAATCGTTTGAGTAATCCGGAGCTGACATGGGAGACAACATCGCAGACAGATATCGGCCTTGACCTTACAGTGTTGCATAATCGCCTCACATTCTATGTGGATTATTATTATAAATTGACGCACAATTTGTTGATGAATATGACGCTTCCTTCGGGTAGTGCCGATGCCAATACGATGGCATTCAACGGAGGTGAGATTGAAAACCATGGATGGGAATTTGCTGTTAGTTCGAAGAATCTTGTAGGTAAGTTTAATTGGAACACCGATTTTAATATTTCGTTCAATCGCAATAAGCTCAAGAGTCTGAAGCTGACGAAGGTATATCCTGCCGCAGTTACGACGGATCATGTACACGATTATGTGGTTCGCAACACGCCGGGCCGACCGCTTGGCAGCTTCTATGGCTATATTGCAGATGGTGTAAATCGCGAGACGGGCGAGTTGAACTATCGTGATTTGAGCAAGGACGGTACCATTTCAGCCAATGATCGCACGTACATTGGCGACCCGAATCCCGACTTTACTTTCGGTATGACGAACACTTTCTCATGGAGAGGTCTGAACCTGAGCATTCTTTTGCAGGGAAGTTACGGCAATGATATTTATAATGTGTCGCGTATGGACAGCGAGGGTATGTTTGACGGTCGCAACCAAAGTACCGCAGTGCTTCGCCGTTGGCGTATTCCAGGCCAGATAACAGACGTGCCAAAGGCAAACTTTGACCAAAGAAATTCTACTTATTATTTGGAGGATGGCAGCTACCTGCGCGTGAAAGATATTACGCTTTCTTATGATGTTCCGGCACTTGTATTGCGTAAAATGCACCTCACGAAGCTTATGCCGTATGTCTCTTTCTCCAATTTGCTGACGTGGACAGGCTATTCTGGTCGTGACCCGGAGGTGAACCAGTACGGCGACAGTGGCACAGTTCAGGGGCTTGACTGGGGCACTTATCCTTTAAATCGCTCGTTTGTGATGGGGTTAAAGGTTGAATTCTAATTTATGTATCAATTAAAAGTTGAATTCTAAATAGCATACCAATATGAAAAAAATATCATTAAAGGTTGGAATCCTTTGTGGATTGACCTTGGGATTATTCAATGCTTGCTCGCTTGATATTAGTCCAATATCTGATCCTTCAGAGCTTACGGAAGGGGGACAAACCGATTCTACAACAGCCATTTTGAAAGATAAGGCTGCTGCTGATAACCAACTGAAAACAATATATGAGCTATATCGCAACAGACAAGAGCACGCACATCTGGATTATGTGCTCCTTGGGGAGGCACATGCAGACAATGCTTATGGCGGAACAACGGGGACAGAGACCACTCCGTTGGAGGTAAACTCGATAGATGCCAGCAATGGAAACTTCAGCCGTGACTGGAACAGGTATCTTGAAGATGTCGCAACGGCTAATGTTTTAATCAATGGAGTAGAGCAACTGCTTAAAAAAGGAGCTGTAAATGACGCTGAATACAGGTCGTATAAAGCACAGGGAGAGCTGTTTCGTGCACAGGTAATGTTCCGCCTGGCCCGCATTTGGGGCTCGTTTCCTGTGATTACTTCCATTGCGAAGACGATTACATCTAAGAACATTGAGGAAGTTTGGCCGTCTTATTATCCCCCTCGTTCCACCCGAGAAGAGTGCTATAAGCAGATCATTTCTGACTTAGAGTATGCGGCACAGAACGCTCCTGACTTTGATTCTGCGGACCGCACACGTTTGACAAAGACCGTTGCGCAAGCCTTTTTAGCCAAGGTTTATGCTGAAAAACCGTTGCAGGATTATGATAAGGTCATCCAATATGCAGAACAAGTGCGCAATACCCCTGGTGTTGCTCTTGAACCAAAGTTTTTTACTTTATGGGGATGGAACGCATCAATTCAGGATTGTGTAAAGCGCAATACATCAGAAGGCATTCAGGAAATACACTGGAGCCCGGGCGCCGGTAACTGGGAAAGCTGGATGTATGGACGCTGCCTGGAGAATTATAACCAATCATTTACGTGGGCTAAATGGGCTACTCCTTCGCGTGATCTTATCAGAGACTTCCAAAACGAGGGCGATACCGCACGCTTTAATCAGACAGTTGTCTATTACGCCTGCACGTGGAGCAATTATTATCCTGCTGCTCACTATCCGTTCATGTATAAGTTACGTTCAGGCTATAACAATGAATATGTTGTTCGTCTGGCCGATATCATCTTGCTTGAAGCCGAGGCTTATGCTTTCAAAGGCAACTTACAGAAGAGCGCCGAGCTTGTAAACATGATTCGTCATCGTGCAAAATTGCCGGATCTTACAGCAGACAAGACGAGCACCAAGGATGCCATGATTGAGGCCGTACTGCATGAACGTCGTCTGGAACTGGCCATGGAGGGTGAGCGTTGGTTCGATCTCTGCCGATATGGTAAGGTAGAAAAGTACATGAATTCGATTAACAGCCGTGACGAAGGCCGCCTGCCGCAGAAGAGGGCCTTTGATGAAAATTCATATCTTTCCCCCATTCCGCAGACGGCGCTTGACCAAAACCCGAACCTTGTTCAGAATCCGGGTTACTAAAGAGTGCCGAAATTCATGTTAAAAATAAGAATTATAGTTTTAAAACAACCAGCAATGAAACCATATAATATAAAGAAATTTCATTCCCTGTGGCCCCAGAATATTACAGCCCTGTTGTTTACAGCCATACTTTTTGGGCTTACAGGGTGTAGCGTTGACAATGGATTGACCCTACAAGAACCTGCGTCAAGCGAGAATCTTTCCATCAATCCGATACCCACAGGCAGTATGGCACGATTGTTCACAACAACTGCCGACGGCATTAATCTGTTGAGGCAAGACTCGGTTAATACGCTGTCTGGTACCAATATGGCACCGACAACCATCGAGTTAGACCCCTCTTTACGCATGCAAACAATGGAGGGATTCGGCTATGCCATCACTTATTCTACGGCTTATAACCTGCTTAAAATGAGCAAGTCCGACCGAGAATCGTTCTTGAAAAACACCTTTTCGCCTACGTCCGGCTATGGTTCAAGCTATGTAAGAATATCGATAGGCTGTAGCGATTTTTCAAGCACCGAATATACATTGTGCGATAAACAGGGGCTCGAAAACTTTGCATTGCAGAACGATGAGACGCTTTATGTGATTCCCGTCTTAAAGGAAATATTGGCTATCAATCCTGATTTGAAGATCATTGCTTCTCCATGGACGTGCCCGCGCTGGATGAAAGTGGCAAATATCATTACGAAAACGCCGCACAACAAGTGGACCGACGGCCATCTTAATCCGGATTATCGCAGTGACTATGCGCAGTATTTTGTCAAGTTTGTGCAGGCTATGAAGCAGCAAGGCATCAATATTTATGCCGTAACTCCGCAAAACGAGCCGCTCAATCCGGGCAATTGTGCGTCGACATACATGCCCTGGCAGGAAGAGGCTCCTTTTGTAAAGGAACTTGCCCGCGCCTTTAAGTCGTCAGGATTAGCCACAAAAATTTATGTCTATGACCACAATTATAACTATGCTATTGGTCAGGACGACTACCCTGTAAAGGTTTATGACGCTCTCGGCAGCGGCTACGAAGGTTCCGAACTCGTCGTAGGGGCGGCCTTTCATGACTATGGAGGCAGCAACACGGAGCTTGAAGACATCTACAAAAAGGCACCTGAAAAGGAGCTGATTTTCAGCGAATCAAGCCTTGGAACATGGAATAACGGCCACGAATTGTCCAAGCGTCTGGTTGCCGATATGAAGAATGTTGTTCTGGGAACCGTCAACAGAATGTGCAAAGCAGTTATAGTTTGGAACCTCATGCTTGACTCAAAGATGGGCCCGAACCTCGCAGGGGGCTGCCAGACCTGCTTTGGAGCCGTTGATATCAGCACGGCAAACTACAAAACGCTCACCTATAACTCGCACTATTATGTCATAAGTCAGATAGCCTCTGTGGTTAAGCCTGGTGCTGTCAGGCTCGGTTTGAAGAGGGATATACAGAATGCCGACATCATGCATGCCGAGTTTTTGAATCCCGACGGTACTTATGCCGCGGTGCTTCTCAATACTGGAGACAGCGACCAGAAGCTGACAATCAGTGACGGGAACCACCATTTCCAGATTACAGTTCCCACGAATGCCGTTGTGTCGACACGGTGGAAATGAAACGTAAACGCTAAAACTTTTTGCTATGAAGATAAATAAGATATTCGGAAAGCTTGCTACAGAAGCGTCGATGATGACCTTTGTGTTGATGTCGGCCTTCGTGCTGGCATCGTGTAGTGATGATAATAACGACGTGGCTCCTAAGGATGGCAATCCCCAATTGGAGGTTGCCGCCATCAGTCCTGCTCTGTTTGGCGACAGCATTACGGTGAACGTGAAATGTACCGACACCAAAGTGCCCTTGTCAACACTAAAGGCCGTACTGAAGTATGGCGAAGAAAGTGTGCAGAATGTAACCGTCCGCACCAAGGCCGACGGCGATTATCAGCTTCGCCTTTACATGCCGTTTTGCCGGAATGTGCCCGATGGCGATGCACAGTTGCACCTGACGCTGCAGGACATTCACTTCACAACGGCCGAGAAGACGCTCAATATCTCCTTGTCGCGCCCTCACTATGCTTCGCTGAAACTGATTACAAGCACCGGTGACGAGTACACGATGACGCCCGATCCAGCCGATCCTTACCTGTTCTCTACGATGGTAAGCTCTCCCTCTTCCAAGACGGTAAAAGGGCACATTGTGGCACCGAAGCAGGGCAGTAATGGCCGCAAGATAACTTTCGGACAGGGCACACAGGGCGTCACGCAGGACGTAACCGACGATATTAGCTTCGTCAATGCCGCACGCGGTACGTTTAAGGTAACTTTCAACACGCTTACCTATGCTTATTCGCCTGTCTATGACCCGGCCACAGCCTCGCAGGAAATCGTATTCTCGGCTACGGAAAAGAACTTCGACGGCGTGCTGACGCAGGGGCGGAACTATGAGTTTGTGGGATTGGCTGCTGTCAATTCACCCGGCTGGTATTATGATCCCGACTTCTTTACACCGAACGGCGACGGCAGCTATAAGTTCAGGGCGCTGACCGGCTACTACCATATCACCGCCAACACCACACGCAACGGTTTCCAGATTTGGGCTACCAAGGCCGACAAATCAACGGCAAAGCTGGCGCCAGACGGCACCGGAGCACTGTGGATTATTGGCGACGACGGAATCGGCAAGCCTGCATTCAGCTTTATCAGCGGTCAGGGTTGGTGGACCGATACGGACCACGCGCTCTGCATGGCGCAGGTAAGGGAGAAGGTTTACCAGATTACAGTGACCGTAGGCAGGCAGTTACGTGGTACAAGCATCAACTTTAAGTTCTTCGGACAACAGGGTTGGGGCACCGAGTTTAAGGGCAGCGGAAGCAGCTATCACCTCACGTCCACGAGCCCTCTCTTCTGTGTAGGCGACGGCAACGGGCACCACGACGGCAACCTTTACCTCCCCGTGGGCACGCCGCTTACCGATGGAGATACTTACGTGCTTACCGTTGACCTTACAAAGGGCTGCGACAAGGCTGTGCTTTCAGCGGTAAAACTGTAACACTTTCACAGGTAAGGCGTCTGCCTGCACCGTGATATCTGGAACAAGGTTCTGCCTTATAACAGAACCTTGTTCTTGTTTTATGTATCAGCGTATACAGTATTGTACATAGGAATATAAAAAGAGGAGAAAGCCTTGCAAAAGCTTTCTCCTGTTGTGCGCCCTTAGGGACTCGAACCCTAGACCCACTGATTAAGAGTCAGTTGCTCTACCAGCTGAGCTAAGGGCGCTCTGAACGTGGCGTGGGTCTTATGTTTGCCACGAAGATGTGCGCCCTTAGGGACTCGAACCCTAGACCCACTGATTAAGAGTCAGTTGCTCTACCAGCTGAGCTAAGGGCGCATAACCATCTGTTGCAATATCGGGAAACTCTTCAAAGGACCTCCCCCGAATTGCGGTTGCAAAGGTACATGCTTTTTCCGTAACCGCCAAACAAATTGTCTCTTTTTTCTGAATCGGCAGGCTCATGTCCTGAATATTGTGCGCTGTTGTGGCAGAGGCCATAAGTCTTGATGCTGGCGTTCCTGTCTCGTCATGTTTAACGCGGTGTAAGGAAAGCCCCCGAGCGTCGGGCCTTTCTGTCGTGGGGTTCAAATTACGGCGGCCGCGGTACGTGCGTACTACGGCCGCCATACCCTTTGTGTCACGGCCGTCGCACACGCGTATGGCGGCCGCCGTACGGTCATCTCAAGCCTGAAAAGGTCGCTCTCTGCCGCTCATGACTGCCTGCCGGAGGAGCATGAACGAAGCAGCGCCTCACGCTGAACGGTTCAGGCGGAGGCGCTGCAGGCGTATATATTTCGTAGTTTATTGTTTGAGCAGAAACTGTTTAAAGTCGTCAAAACTTCGCGTCATCGGGATGCTTTTCTTCTGCCCATCCATGAAACGGCTCAGGCGCGGGGGAATGGCTATACGGGTGCCATCAACCGCATCAACCGTTTCCTTAAACTTGGCAGGGTGTGCCGTCTCAAGGAAAATGCCCACTTCGTTAGCCTTCAGTTGCTCGCAAAGCGCCTGATAACCGCAGGCTCCGTGCGGGTCGAGCACGTAACCCGTGGCATCGTAGCACGTTTTCATGGCGCGTCGAATACGGTCATCGCTGTAGGTTGCACCGCTTACATCGGCCTTTATCTCTGTCCAGTCATTATCGTACAAGTCGATGATGCGTGCAAAATTGCTGGGAGCGCCCACGTCCATGGCGTTGGCGATGGTCTGTTTGCTGGCTGTAGGTTCGTACGTGCCGGTCTGCAGATAATTGTAAAACACGCTGTTGGCATTGTTGGCAGCAATGAATCGTGCAACGGGCAGGCCCATTCGTGCAGCAAAAAGCCCTGCCGTGATATTGCCGAAATTGCCACTCGGTACACAGAAAACAAGGTTCGAGCCGAGCCGTCCCGCCGCATCTGCCGACAGATTCAGTATGCCCTTGCGCTTCAATTGTGCAAAGGCGTTGAAGTAATAAAAGGCTTGTGGCAGAAAGCGTGCGACGTTAATTGAATTGGCCGACGTTAGTGTCATGTGCCGTTTCAGCTCGTCATCCATGAAGGCGCTTTTGACAAGGGCCTGGCAATCGTCAAAAACGCCGTCCACTTCCAGCGCTGTAACGTTCTGCCCAAGGGTGGTAAACTGGCTCTCCTGTATATGGCTCACCTTGCCTTTGGGATAGAGCACGTATACGTGTATGCCGTCGACGCCCAGAAATCCGTTCGCAACGGCCGAGCCTGTATCGCCTGATGTGGCCACCAATACGTTGACATCTGGTGAAGACGACGTTGTGCCGGAGTGGTCTTTTCGTATAAAATATTGCAGCAGTCGGGCCATAAAGCGTGCCCCGACGTCCTTAAAGGCGAGGGTAGGACCGTGGAAAAGTTCGAGGGCATAGATGTTGTTCCTGACCTTTACCACCGGTGTTTCGAAGCTTAATGTGTCGTAAACAATGCGCCGGAGGTCGTCTTCATCGACGTCTTCGCCAAACAGGGCACGGGCAACCTCAAACGAAAGTTCCTGAAAGTTCATGTTGTCGATATGCTCGAAAAACGATGTGGGCAGGCGGTTGAGCTGCTCGGGCATATACAAGCCGCGGTCGGGGGCAAGACCTTGCTCCACAGCCTGCTGAAGAGAAGCCAACGGAGCCTTATGATTAGTTGAATAATACTTCATAATTAATTGATATTCATAAACATATCCATGAACTCGTTTAGCTTTAATAAGCCCAGTGAGCCGCTTACACAAGCCACTTCGTTGTAGGCCTGCACGTCGTCGGGCACGATACCCGGGTACCATATCAGGAAGGGTACAGGCTCATTAACATGCGTGCGCACCTCAACGGGGGTAGGGTGATCGGGCAGAATGGCGATACCAACAGGCTCGTTCCACGTCTTCACCTCATTATAAATAGGTTCCACAATACGATGGTCAAGGTAGTTGATTGCCCTTAACTTAAGGTCTAAATCGCCGTCATGGCCAGCCTCATCAGTGGCTTCAAGGTGAACATAAACAAAGTCCTGTCGGCGCAAAGCCTCAATGGCCGCCGCCGCCTTCCCCTCATAATTGGTGTCGACAAGGCCCGTAGCTCCGGGCACTTTAATCACGTCGAGGCCTGCATAATGGCCTATTCCACGTATCAAGTCGACGGCCGAAATTACCGAACCCATCTTGATTTGAGGATACATCTGCATAAGCGTGCTCATTCTGGGGCGGTAACCGCCTCCCCATGGCCATATCGAGTTGGCCGGACGCTGATGGTGAGCCACCTTGTTTTGGTTGAAGGGGTGGGCCTCAAGCAGCGTTTGCGACTTCAGAATAAGGCTGTTCAGCAGATTGGCTGTTTCGTTTCCGGTGAGCCTGAATTCGCCCGTAGGCTTGCCATCCAGTCCGTATACAGGCTCTCTTACATCCTCCCAACCGACCTCGCTTTGCACAAGAAGCGGGCGCCAAGGTTCGTTGGGATGATCGTGTGGCGGCGCACAGACAATGTGTTTACTGGCTTTTTTCACTACGAGAAGGTGACGATACTGTATGCCTGTAATAAATTTTATATGGTCGTTACCCAGTTCTTGGTTAAGCTTTTTGATGAGCACATCCCCGTCTTGTGTGCTCAGGTTGCCGCCGTTGTGGGTGATGATGCGGCCGTTGTGCAACGTAATAAGGTTGCATCGTATAGCCATGTCTTCGGGTTGTAGGCGATAACCTATCGACGCTGCCTCGAGCGGGCCGCGCCCTTCATACACCTTGTTGAGGTCGTAACCCAGTATTGCCGTGTTGGCTACTTCTGACCCGGGGTGGAATCCGTCAGGAATGGTTATCAGTCTGCCACATCGTCCTTCCCTTGCCAGCATGTTCATGTAGGGTGCTTCGGCACTTTGCAGAAGTGTTTTACCGCCTAAACGGCTGACGGGATGGTCGGCCATTCCGTCGCCTAATATAATAATGTGCTTCATGTTGTTCTTGTTTTAGTTGGCCATACTAAATGTTTGCAATGCTCATGATGTTGGCAAACACACCGGCTGCCGTCACACTTGCTCCGGCGCCATAGCCTTGAATAAGCATGGGATACTTCTTATAACGCTCGGTTGTAAGGAGAACGATATTGTTGCTACCCTCAAGATTGTAGAAAGGATGGTCGGGGCCGAAAGCCTTTAAGCCCACGCTTGTCGTGCCATGATTCATGGTAGCCACGAAGCGCCAGCGCTTTCCTTGGGCAGCTATCGTTTTTCGCTGTGCCTCAAAACTGCTGTCGAGCAGGGGCAGATTGCGCTCAAAATCGGCGAGGGAGCCTTTAAAGTACTCTTCTGGCACAAAGAGATGTCTTTCGACATCGGCCTGTTCAACGCAGTATCCTGCCTCGCGGGTGAGGATTACAAGCTTGCGAATAACGTCGACACCGCTTAAATCGATGCGTGGGTCAGGTTCTGAATAGCCCTGTTCACGAGCTTCATTTACGGCCTGCGAGAAGCTGACGTCGGCTGACAGCTTGTTAAAGATGAAGTTGATAGTGCCGCTAAGCACGGCCTCTATCTTTAAAATGTGATCGCCAGAGTTGCGTAAGTCGTTGATTGTACCTATGATTGGCAGGCCGGCTCCGACGTTGGTCTCGAACCTGAATTTAACGCCGCGTTGCAGAGCAGTGTCTTTTAGCCGGATGTAATCTTCGTATTTGCCACTGGCTGCAATCTTATTGGCCGCGACAATACTGATGTTATGCTCGATGAAGGTTTGATAAAGGGCAGCAATTTCTTTCGATGCGGTGCAGTCTACAAACACTGAATTGTAGATGTTCATGTTCAGGATATGGTCCCTTAACAGTTCAGGCGTATTGGGTTCAGAGGCTTTAAGCTGCGTGCGATAGTTGTCGAGGTTAATGCCTCCGCGTGAAAAAATGGCATTTTTAGAGCTGGCGATGCCCACGACATTGAGCAGAAGATGCGACCGTTCTTTCAGTTTTTCCTGCTGTGAACGTATTTGTTCGATGAGCTTTCCGCCTACAGTTCCTACGCCGCATATAAAAAGGTTGAGCACTTTATAGTCGGACAGGAAGAACGAATCGTGCAGGACGTTCATTGATTTGCGAAGATTGCTGGAATCAACAACAAGCGAAATGTTCGTCTCTGAGGCGCCCTGTGCGCAGGCTATCACCGAAATTCCACTGCGTCCCAAGGTGCCGAAGAGCTTTCCTGCGATGCCAGGGGTATGCTTCATGTTCTCACCGACGATGGCAACAGTAGCTAGACCCGTTTCGGCGTGCATGGGGAACATGGCACCGTTCGATATTTCGGATGCAAATTCATGATTTAAAACCCGTATGGCTTCGGCAGCATCTTCGTCACGAACGCCAATAGACGTTGAACTTTCAGACGAGGCTTGGGACACCATAAAGACGCTGACGCCGTTGTCTGCCAGCGCGGTGAAGATGCGACGGTTTACTCCGATGACGCCCACCATGGCGAGACCGGAAACAGTAATAAGCGTAGTGCCTTTGATAGATGAGATGCCTTTGATGGGCTTATGGTTGTTCTCTATCTTGTCTTTAATAATTGTCCCTGGGCTTTGAGGGTTAAATGTATTTTTAACTCTGATGGGAATATTCTTAATTCTTACAGGATAGATGGTGGGAGGATATACTACTTTGGCGCCGAAATTGCAAAGTTCCATGGCCTCTACATAGCTAAGCTCATCAATAGTATAGGCTGATTGAATGACCTTGGGGTCGGCAGTCATGAACCCGTCAACGTCAGTCCATATCTCAAGTAGCTCTGCATTGAGGGCTGCTGCGATGATAGCTGCGGTATAATCAGAGCCGCCGCGTCCTAAATTAGTGGTTTCTCCTGTACTGCTGTCAACAGAAATGAAACCGGGCACAAGCGTAATTCGTGATAAATTAGCACAGGTTTCTTTCACCAGACGGTAAGTAAGCTCGCTGTCTAACTTGTTTTTCCCGTTTGCTTTAGTGGTTTTAATGAACTCCCTTGAGTCCATCCATTTAGCTCCTCTGACAAGTGTTGCAACGATGTTTGAGCTTAATCTTTCACCATAACTTACGATGGCATCCTGCGTTTTGTGGCTAAGGTCATGTATAAGATATACACCAAAGTAAATGGAATGGAGCTGCTCAAAGAGCTTGTCAACTTTGTTGAACAGGTCTTCACGGTCTTTAGGATCGGTGATGATGGCCTCTATCATCTTGTGATGTCGGCTGACAATCTCTTCAAACGACTGTTTCCATCCGTCGTTACCTTCTTTTGCTAACAGAGATGTAGAAATAAGTTTGTCGGTGATACCTCCTAAAGCACTTACGACAACAACAATGGGCTGACGGCGTGCCTCTTTTTCGACGATGCGTTTTAGTGATAATACGCTCGCCACGGAACCTACAGATGTTCCGCCAAATTTAAGAACTTTCATTTCTTTTAATTTAAATGACTTGTACCCGCATCCTTTAAACAAACAGGCTATACAGATACTTTACGTGCAAAGTTAGTAATGTTCCGTTATCTAACAAAGAAAATAAGTGATAAAATGTAATGTAAACGGTGATATGTAATGCAAAATGATATTATTTCATTACATTTGCAGTATAAATAGAAAAAACAACTATGATAGAGGAATTTCAGATAAGGGTACGACCTGAAGTTGCGGCATCAGAAGAGAATATTGCTCGCTTTATTTCTGAAGAAAAGGGGGTTGATGCGAAAACTATATGTCAGGTGCGTGTCCTGCGCAGAAGTATTGACGCTCGGCAGCGCACTATCTTTGTTAACTTAAAGGTAAGAGCCTATATCAATGAGGTGCCTCAGGATGAAAGTTTCCAGCATACAGAATACCTTGATGTGAGCGATCGCCCACAGGTTGTCGTTGTGGGTGAAGGACCGAGTGGACTGTTTGCATCGTTAAAACTGATAGAACTGGGCTACCGTCCCGTTATTCTTGAACGGGGAAAAGATGTGAGAGAACGCAAAAAAGACATGGCATTGATTACCCGTACGCAGCAAGTCGACCCTGAAAGCAACTATTGTTTCGGTGAGGGCGGGGCAGGAGCATACAGTGATGGCAAGCTTTATACACGCAGTAAAAAGCGTGGAAATGTTGAAAAAGTACTGAACGTGTTTTGTCAACATGGAGCTTCTACCAATATTCTGGCTGATGTTCATCCGCATATTGGTACAGATAAGCTTCCGCGAGTGATTGAAAATATGCGGCTTCAGATAGTAAAGAGTGGAGGAGAAGTACATTTTCAAACCAAGATGACGTCACTCATATTAGATGGCAACAAAGTGGTTGGCGTAGAAGCCTTAAATATGAAAGAAGGGAAAGAGGAAATTTTCCATGGTCCTGTAATCCTTGCCACAGGACATAGTGCACGTGATGTCTATCAGGATCTGAATGATTCGGGGATAGAAATTGAGCCAAAGGGAATAGCTGTAGGCGTTCGTTTGGAGCATCCGTCAAAGTTGATAGATCAAATTCAGTATCATAATAAAGAAGGGAGGGGGCAGTATTTGCCGGCAGCAGAATACTCGTTTGTAACACAAGTAGATGGACGAGGAGTGTATTCGTTTTGTATGTGCCCCGGCGGATTTGTTATACCTGCAGCAACGGGCCCCGAACAGATTGTGGTAAATGGTATGTCACCAAGCAACCGAGGGACGGCATGGTCGAACAGTGGCATGGTTGTAGAGATGCATCCGGAAGATATTTCTTTGGTGCAATCGATGAAAAATATAGAGCTTTCATCAAAACTTTGTATGATGGAATTTCAGAAATGGTTGGAGAAAAGCTGCTGGCAGCAAGGAAATATGAAGCAAACGGCTCCTGCCCAGTGTATGGCAGATTTTGTGAATAACAGGCTAAGCTATGATTTACCTAAAAGTAGTTATGCACCTGGGCTGATTAGTAGTCCACTGCATTTTTGGCTTCCTGAATTTATAAGTCATCGTTTACAAGAAGGTTTTAAATTCTTTGGCAAACGTAGTCATGGCTTTTTGACCAACGAGGCTTTATTGATTGCAGTCGAGACGCGTACATCAAGTCCGGTTCGTATACTTCGTGACGCAGAGTCGTTACAACACATTCGTATCGAAGGTCTTTTTCCGTGTGGAGAAGGAGCCGGTTACGCAGGTGGTATTGTATCGGCTGGTGTGGACGGCGAGAGGTGTGCAGAAATGTGTGCTGCTTATCTTAATTCTAAGTGATAATAGAGAGTAATATCAAAAAAAGCAGTAACTTTGCATAAACTCAATAATGTGCAATGAAACAGACAAAGATTGTTTGCTCGATAAGTGACCGCCATTGTGAAACCGATTTTATTCGGAAACTTTTTTTTGCAGGGATGAATGTTGTTCGCATGAATACTGCCCACGCAACCCCAGATGGTATTCGAAATATTATCAAAAATGTCAGAGCCGTGTCACCCCATATTGGCATCCTGATTGATACTAAGGGACCGGAAGTTCGCACTACGGGTGTAGATGAACCTATTCAGTACAAAACAGGTGAAGCTGTCAAGATTGTAGGCCGTCCGGATGTAAAGACAACTCATGATTTTATCAATGTATCTTTTCATGAATTTGCCTGTGATTTGAAAGTCAGCGACGATATCTTGTTCGATGATGGCGCTATTGACATGAAAGTGCGTGGGATAGAAGGCCCTACGATATACGCAGAAGTAATGAACGATGGTGTACTCGGTGCACATAAAAGCGTGAATGTTCCGGGAGAACATATTGACCTTCCGGCTTTAACAGAGAAAGATAAGCGGAATATTTCACTTGCTATTAAAGAGGACATTGATTTTATTGCGCATAGCTTTGTGCGTTCTGCGGACGATGTAAAAGCTGTTCAGGATATATTGGATGCTCACCATTCTGATATAAAAATAATCTCAAAAATTGAGAATCAGGAGGGTGTAGATAACATTGATGAGATTATAGATGCAAGTTATGGCATCATGATTGCGCGAGGTGATCTTGGAATAGAAGTTCCGATTGAGCGCATTCCTGGAATACAAAGGATGATTATTCAGAAGTGTGTTAGGAAACATAAGCCTGTGATAGTGGCTACACAAATGCTTCACACAATGATTAATAATCCGCGTCCTACCCGTGCAGAGGTCACAGATATTGCTAATGCTATTTATTCAAACACTGATGCTCTGATGCTTAGTGGCGAAACAGCTTCTGGAAAATATCCATTGGAAGCTGTTCTAACAATGGCAGCAATTGCTGAACAAGCAGAGAATGACCGTCAAAATTTTGGTCATGAGGAAGATGTTCCTTTGATGTCAAACTGTACACAAAGGGAATTCCTTGCCCATACTGCAATAGATGCAACACGTTTGTTAGGCGTTGAAGGAATTATTACAGATTCAGAAACTGGTGAGACAGCTCGTAATCTTGCATCTTTCCGTGGTCCTAAGCCGGTTCTTGCTATCTGTTATAAGGAGAAAACTCAACGCTGGCTAAACCTGTCTTATGGCGTTATACCGGTTTATCAGAAAGAGCATCGGAATGCAGATTTTATGTTTTTGGCAGCTTTGCGCATGCTCCGGCAGAAAGGTTATTTGACAGATGATGATAAGGTGGCTTATCTTTCCGGTTCACTTGGTGAAGGAGGAGGAACTACCTTTGTTGAAATCAATGAAGTAAAGAAGGCCTTTGATGATAAGTATCAATTCCATTTACCGAAAGCATAGCCGACAAGTTGATCAGTACGGTCGCCGTTAGCTTTGAAATAAACCAGTGCCTGATAGGTGTTTTCAGTCTGGAAGAAACTTCCTTCTGAAGGTACAGGCTTTAGTTTTCCATCTTCTTTCATCATTAAATATTGATAGCTGTAGTAGCCTTGTTTCAGCAATAGTTTATTTTCATATTGCTGTTTTGTATCATTCCATTTCATCTCATATTCTGGCAGAAAGCGGTCATAGGTAAAAAATCCATTAATATAAATGGGATAAGTAACCAGTGGTGTTTTTAAACGGAAGTGAGTTATTACATATTCTGACGTAATATCATTATCAATATTGTCAGAGTTTCTTATCATAAAAGCACCGTTTGCATCCTTGTCATAGATATAACTCGGTCTTGCTTCATCAGTCCATACCCATGCATGATAGTTCTGTCCATCCCAGTTTATGCTTTCCAATCCCATTGTTGTATGGGTAACGTCAAGTGTTTCGAACTTACGATATTCGTTCCCACCATCAAAAATATAATCTCTACAGTGATTCCATTGTAGCCCATTTGCCTTTATGTATTGAGGCCGTGCATTTATGACAGCATTGTCCCATCTACAGTTTTGCATGACAACAGTCTTGATCTGTGTTTGAGGATTGCTTACTGTATTGTTGCCATAATCCACTGTCATTCCCACTTGCTGATACCTCCCATTAATATCTATATCCGTATTTGTAGTTACATTAAGATGAACAGCCATTGAAGGGTCAACAATCATGAAGTATGCTTTGCAGATAACATGCTTCTCATCGTTCTCGTCATATATGGTAACCCTATAGTTACCACTGAGCTTTGGCCGGCATTTGTCATTGGGAAATGTAAAAGCATAGTGAGTATATAAGTGGACAGTATTTATAGATTCTTGGATATTATCAATTGTATTTCCTGAAGCAAATCCATCAATATAGTCACTTTCAAACAGCCCGCTTGATATTTTCCAATTAGCTTCGCAATGTTCTATCTTATAGCAATAGCGATGATATTCATGAGTTAGATCGTCGAAGCTTATATTAATAAAGTCATTTTCCCGTAGGTTAATGATAGGTAATGAGAGCCAATCATTATTTGCTAGAACTTGAAGGGAAGCTATATTCTTATCCAAAATCTCATTACGTTGAGCACAAATATTGAGATTACAAATGAAAAATAATGATAAAAATAGAATAGCTTTCTTCATTTAGTGAAATAATAGTCGGGTTAAATAGAAGAAAGCGTTCACGCGCAACATCATTTGTTACATCGCAAACGCCTTTGAATTTCTTAGTTATTTTAAGGGAAAAAGTTTATTCTCCCTTGATAGCAGCTACACCTGGCAATGTCTTGCCCTCTATTGCCTCAAGCATTGCTCCACCACCAGTTGAAACATAGCTTACTTTGTCTGCCAGACCAAACTTATTGATTGCAGCAACAGAGTCACCACCACCAACGAGAGAGTAAGCACCATTCTTTTGAGTAGCTTCTGCAACGGCCTTGGCAATTTCACCAGTTCCATGAGAGAAGTTTTCTAATTCAAATACACCTACAGGGCCATTCCATAGGATAGTCTTTGAATCCATGATGATTTTCTTCCAATTTTTAATAGATTCTTCAGACGCATCCATGCCTTCCCATTCATCAGGTATCTGGTTAATGGGGAATACTTTGCGCTCTGTATCATTTGAAAAATCCTTACCACAGAGAGTCGCTACGGAAAGACTAAGATTAACTCCTTTCTTTTTTGCCTCAGCAATTACATTTGAAGCTTCAGGCATTAAATCGTCTTCGTGGAGTGATTTGCCAATATGTCCACCTTGTGCCTTAATAAATGTATAGCCCATTCCGCCACCAATGATAAGATTGTCAACCTTATCAAGCAGGTTCTTGATAACGCCAAGCTTAGAGCTTACCTTAGATCCACCTATGATAGCCGTGAAAGGATGCTTTGCATTTTTCAGTACATTATCAATAGCTGTTACCTCTTTCTCCATCAGATAGCCAAGCATCTTGCTGTTTTTATCAAAGTAATCAGCAATTACAGCTGTAGAAGCATGCTTACGGTGAGCTGTACCGAAAGCATCGTTTACATAAACATCAGCATAAGAAGCAAGCTTTTTGGCAAACTCTTTTTGTTTTTCCTTAAGAGCTTTCTTTGCTTCATCGTACTCTGGAGTACCTTTTTCCACACCTGTTGGCTTGCCTTCCTCTTCAGGATAGAAACGTAAATTTTCAAGAAGTAAAGCCTCACCCATCTTCAAAGCAGCAGCTTCCTTCTCTGCATTTGCACAGTCAGGAGCAAAGCTAACAGGAACTCCTAATTTCTCAGACACCTTGTTGACAATCTGCTTTAGGCTTAATTTCTCGTTTACTTTGCCCTTAGGCTTACCCATATGACTCATCATGATAACAGCACCACCGTCTGCAAGAATCTTCTTCAGAGTAGGGAGAGCACCGCGAATACGAGTGTCATCAGTTACATTACCATTTTCATCCAATGGGACATTGAAGTCTACGCGTACAATCGCTTTCTTACCAGCGAAGTTGAATTCATCGATTGTCATTTTGTTTGTATTTAGTTTAAAAATATTATTTCCTATGCAAAGATACAAAAAAGCACGATAGAGGAAGAAAGCTATACTAAGTTTTATCTTTTTTTGTGTATGGCTTATACATCTTTGTCATGTATAGTTGCCAAAAAGTAGCATTGAACTTATCTCCTTTATCGTTTGGTGGATTTTATTAGTACGCAATTATTCAGTTTCGTATGCAGTAGTATCTTTTATTCCAGCTTCTCTAAGAGCTTCCCGTCGTTCGCGACAGGTTCCGCATTTCCCACAATGTTTATCGCCTCCTTTATAGCAACTCCAAGTCTCGCTATAATCTATTCCGAGTTTCTTTCCATGCCTTGCAATGTCCGCTTTGCTAATATTGGTATAGGGAACCAAGAGTTTAACTCCAACAAAAGTTCCGGTTTCAGCAGCCTTTGACATCGCGTTTACAAATTCAGGTCTACAGTCAGGGTAGATGGTATGGTCACCGCTGTGATTGGCCATCATCACGTAGGGTAGGTGATGACTTTCTGCAATGCCAATAGCTATGCTTAGCATGATACCATTTCTGAATGGCACGACGGTCGATTTCATATTGTCTTCATCGTAGTTGCCCTCGGGAACTGCATCAGCTCCTTCTAAAAGACTCGATTTAAAATACCGTGGCATAAATCCTAAATCTATTGTAATATGTGGTATTCCCAGGCGTTTGCAATGCAGTTCGGCGTATGGAATTTCATGTGCATTGTGGTTGCTGCCATAGTTAAACGAAATGCCGAGCGCTATTCGATCTTTAAATTCGTAAAGCATAGTGATTGAATCCATGCCACCACTTACTATAATTACTGAATCTTTCATGTTAATATGATATCTTAACCAAAGAGATTTCTCAGAGCTTCCTCTACTTTTCTTACAGGGTGAAGTTCTATTTTATATTTGTTTGGTGTGATGTTTCGTAGGTGATAAGCTGGAATAATAATATGTTCGAAGCCCAATTTTTCGGCCTCTGCAATACGTTGTTCCACACGACTAACAGGTCTAACCTCACCGCTTAGCCCCACTTCGCCACACATGCACCAGCCATTTTCGATGGGAGTATCTACATTACTTGATAGAACGGCTGAAATAACACTCAAGTCCATTGCCATATCCGTCACCCTTAATCCCCCTGCAATATTGAGGAATACGTCTTTTTGCATCAGTTTAAAGCCTACTCTTTTCTCAAGCACAGCCAACAGCATGTTCAGTCTGCGCTGGTCAAAGCCTGTGGCCGACCGTTGCGGCGTGCCATAAGCAGCTGATGAAACCAGTGCTTGTGTTTCAACAAGGAATGGTCGAACGCCTTCAATGGCCGACGAAATAGCTATACCCGACAATCCCTCATGGTCTTGCGTGAGTAGCAATTCCGACGGATTCGATACCTGTCGTAATCCATTTCCTCGCATCTCGTAGATGCCAAGTTCTGACGTGCTGCCAAAACGGTTCTTGATACCTCTTAGTATCCGGTACATGTAATGCTGGTCGCCTTCGAACTGAATAACCGTATCAACGATATGTTCTAATATCTTCGGGCCGGCCAGTGTGCCCTCCTTATTAATATGTCCAATTAAGATAATAGGAACATTACTATTTTTTGCAAAGTGGAGTAGCGAAGCAGCGCATTCTCTGACTTGCGGTACGCTTCCGGGAGACGTGTCTACCATCTCTGTAGAAATGGTTTGTATAGAGTCGATAACAAGGAGTTCGGGCTTTACTTCCTGAACATATCCATATATGTTTTCCAAGGAAGTTTCACAGAGAATGAAAACATTATCAGGCATTTCTTTCTGATTTTCAGAAAGCAGTCTTTCGGCTCTTTGTTTTATTTGGTGCGCACTTTCTTCGCCCGACACATATAAAATGCGTTTCCCGTGCATGCTGACAACCGTCTGCAAGGTAAGGGTAGACTTGCCAATGCCAGGTTCTCCTCCCAACAAAACAAGACTTCCAGGAACTAATCCTCCCCCCAACACACGATTAAGCTCGTCATCAGGTGTGCAAATTCGTTCGCCTTCCTGCGATGATATTTCCTGTAATTTCAATGGACGGTTGCCTGCGTCCGGAAGTCCCTTTGAAGATATGGCTGTCTGAAACGAAAGGGCCGTCTTCCTTGCGGTATTGTTATTGTAGTTGGGTGCAACCTTTATTTGCTTAAAACTATCCCATTCGCCACATGAAGGACACTTGCCGAGCCATTTCGTTGATTCATATCCGCAGTTGCTGCAGACAAACATCGTCTTGTCTTTTGCCATGTTTTCACGAGGTAGGTTTATTGTACTACGTCTCTTGCAAAAGTAATAAAAAATATCCTTATTGCAAAAAAACTTGTTATCTTTGCAACGTAATGACCAAGTTTTGTGTTTTAATCTCTGCGTTCAGTTTCCTTACGATATTCTTTTCTTGTGGACAAAGTTATAGGGAAAAGGAACAAATATCGCGCGCACAGCGAATAGAAATGGCCCGTGCCGATTCTGCAGCCTTGAAAATAGCTACGGTGCCTACCATGGATTGTTTGCCCATTTTCCTTGCCATTGAGGATAGTGCCTTTATAAGAGCGGGCATTGATGTGCGTGTCAGGCGCTGTAATGCCCAGTTAGATGGTGATACACTTATAGCGGGAGGACATGTAGAGGGCATTGTAACCGACCTTTTTCGCGCTGAACGACTGCAGCGTCAGGGAATTCCGCTGCAATATGTTGCTGCAACCAATGCCTATTGGCTGTTGGTAGCCAATAAGAAATCACGCGTCAATGAAATTAAACAGCTGTCTGATAAGATGATAGCCATGACACGATTCTCGGCTACCGATTATCTGGCTGACCTTGCAATAGACAGCGCCAAGCCTAAAAACGATGTTTTCCGGATACAGATTAATGACGTTCATACGCGCTTGAAGATGCTTCTTAACAATGAGATGGACGCCATGTTATTGCCCGAACCTCAGGCTACTACTGCTACACTTTACAAGAATCCCGTCCTGATGGACAGCCGCCTGAAGGATATCAGCCCAGGCGTTATTGCTTTTCGTGTAAGTTCCTTAAAGTCAAAGGAAAGGCATAAACAGCTTAATGTGTTTGTGAGGGTGTACAATCAGATGTGCGATTCTTTAAATCAGAGAGGCGTAAAAGCCTATTCGTCTGTTATCACCAAGTACACAGGGGCCGACGCCAGAACCGTAGCGGCCTTGCCATCATTTCATTATCAGCATGCAACTTCTCCCCGACAGCGTGATATCAGCATTGCACGGCGTTGGAAGAAATAACAAATTAAGCATCATTTTTTCATGGATCATTCAACGCATATGCCTGACGGCATGAGTTGGCAAGACCTGCTTCGACATGTTCGGGCACTCAAACTTCAGTTAAAAAAGGGCCAGTCTATCGGGAGTATTATTGCAGAAACGGAAACTCATGCTATTTCTTCGTTCCCCGATTTCAGAGAAACTTTCGACGCTATTGTAAGCGATTATGACCTGATGATGCACTATATGCTCACAGGCATGGGCGACCCGGGCAGGAGCGAACTTTATTCTCGGCTGATTCTTAGGACGTACAGGCTGCTCGGTAACATTGAACTGAATTTGCAATTGCAGTATAACCCCGATGCATTGTCGCTGTTCGGGGCCGACGTTAAAGGGCTTGATGTCCGCGATATGCGTGAGAAGCTGGAGGGATACGTGTCAGATATAGCCCTGCTTTCTTTGGATTCGCAGGAGCAGCAGGATGTTAAGGCGCAACAGTTAGCCGAGCGCCATCAGCAATATTTGTCTGAAGTCTTCATCAATATTACCGGTTCTGCACAGTGGAGCCATGAGTTGGCTGCCGACATGCTTTCGTTGATACTCTCTCCAACCGTCGATATCATTGATGCACAATTGCTTGTTTCCGCCATCATGATGGGCGCTTTGTTCGTAATGGATGCCGAAAAGGTGCTGACGTTAATGTGCATTTACGAGCAGGCTCAGAGCGAAAAGCTCCGCCAGCGTGCCCTTGTGGGCTGGGCATTCTGTTTGGATAAAGACGGGGTGGCATCGCTTTCGCCGGTCTGTAACAAGCTTGACGATATGCTTCTGCGTGAAGAAGTTCGCAACGATTTGCTGGAACTTCAGATGCAAATAGTATATTGTCAGAATGCCGAACGCGACGAAGAGCGCATACGAAAGGAAGTGATGCCCACGCTGCTGAATAACCAGAGCTATGAAATTACGAAGTTCGGTATCAGGGAAAAGGACGACGACACGCTGGAAGACATCCTGCATCCTGATAACGAAGAGCGTAAAATGGAGGAGCTCGAGAGCGGAATCCAGAAAATCATAGATATGCAACGTCAGGGAGCCGACATATATTTTGGCGGCTTCTCCAGGATGAAGCGCTTCGGATTCTTTTATACTCTTGCCAACTGGTTCATGCCATTTTATGCCGAACACCCTCAACTGCAGCACCTTTCGGCTGATTTTCTGGATTCCTCGTACATGAAAAAGATATTTGAGCAGGGTCCGTTCTGCGACTCTGACAAGTATAGTTTTGTGCTCGGACTGTCGTCGGTGTTCAATCAGTTACCTGCCAACATCAGGGAGATGCTCAAGAACGGTGAGGCCTCGTTGGGAGTTATCGGCAGCGACGAAGGCCAGACAATGACGCCTGCCTACTATCGTCGCCTTTACTTGCAGGACCTTTACCGTTTCTTTAAGCTAAACGACTACCGGCGATGCTTTTATAATCCGTTTCAGGAAAGGGAAGGACACATGCTTCTGGCAAATGAAATCTACAGGTCTTCACTTCATAATCAGGCTGTCCGCATGGTGCGCTTCCTGTACCAAAGGCAGATGTTTAAGGAGGCCAAAGCGCTGTTGATGCCTTTCTATGATGGTTCGAGCGTGCACGATATCAGCCTGCGGGCCCTGATCGCCATGAAGCAAGGCGAATATATCATGGCCGAAAGCCTGTACCAGAAGGCTTTTGAAATAGAGCCTTCCAACGAACATTTGCTGAAAGGATATGCTATGTCAGCATTTTATTCAGGCGATTTCGACGAGGCGGCACAGCTGTTTGAACAACTTCTCGATGCCCATCCCGACAGCCGGAAGTATAAGTTAGACTTGGCCATATCGTATATTAATAATGATAGAGTGGACGAGGGCGTGAAGCTTTTGTTCGAGTTAAATTACAAGTTTCCTGCCGATGTCAACGTTAAGCGTGCCTTAGCCTGCGGCTTTTTATATACAGGTCAGCTCGGAAAGGCGGTAAAACTTTATGATGAAATCATTGTTGACGAGTCGGTATCAGCCGTCGATTATCTGAACGCAGGCTACTGCGCGTGGTTCGATAGGCGGGTAGAGGAGGCTGCAAAATGCTTTGCCGGTTATCTTTCAAGGCTTCAGGGCGAAAAAGATAATCATGCTGTTGATGCCCTGCAACAGAGCAGTGTTCTGCTTGAAAAGTTTGAGGACGACCTTCTGCTCTTGACAAAGTATGGCATTACAGAGGTAGAAATGCGCCTGATGACGGATATTTCTGTTCGCAATTTGCATGACGGGAACTGACGTCCCTTATATTATCATGACCCTTTTGTGAAAGCATGCTTATGCAAGTGTGCCTAAACGGTCAATTCTTTTCTTAGTAATTTTACCCGTACGACGGCCGCCATACGCACATGTGGCGGCCGTCGTACGGGTTTTCAGGCGGATGCGGTACGTGCGTGTGGCGGCCGTCGCACACGCATTTGACAGCAGTCATGCTTTCATGTGTAAAGTTTAATGACCGTACTTGTTTGCTCGAACCGCCTTGTTAATAGCGCGTAATGCGGTCCCCGATGAGAAGCTGGCGGAAGCCACCGGCAGGGTAAAGCACAGTATATGACAATATTAATTAACTGGCTATAAAATGGTTACATATCTTTCGTTAAGCCTATTGAAGAACATGTTACGGCCTTTTTTAGCTGATTATAAGGCGGTTTTAGCTTCCCCGTCAAGCACCTTGAAGAATATGTTATAATCTTTGTTTATTGGCTATAAGGAGGTAAGTAAAAAAAATAGGAGCATAAGGATCCAGTCCTTATGCTCCTGACTAACTGAAGTTTTTGGTTTCTCTATCCGTTCATAGACAGCAGAAATTCGTCGTTGTCATGCGTTCTTTCCATTCGGTCATGAATAGCGTTCATGGCTTCTATGGGGTTCATGTCGGCAATATACTTGCGAAGAATCCACATTCGGTCAAGTGTGGTTTTATCTTGCAGCAAGTCGTCCCTGCGCGTACTTGAAGCAACGAGGTTCACTGACGGGAATATGCGCTTGTTACTTAAGCTGCGGTCAAGCTGCAATTCCATGTTACCGGTTCCCTTGAACTCTTCAAAGATAACCTCATCCATCTTTGAACCGGTGTCGATAAGCGCTGTAGCGATGATAGTCAGCGAGCCGCCGCCCTCTATGTTGCGGGCTGCTCCGAAGAAGCGCTTGGGCTTTTGCAGGGCGTTTGCGTCAACACCGCCGGTGAGAACCTTACCTGAAGCGGGGCTTACCGTGTTGTAGGCACGGGCCAGTCGTGTAATAGAATCGAGGAAAATTACCACATCATGTCCGCACTCTACCATGCGCTTTGCCTTTTCAAGCACAATACCTGCAATCTTTACATGGCGTTCGGCGGGCTCGTCAAAGGTTGAAGCGATTACCTCTGCGTTCACGGTTCGTGCCATATCAGTGACTTCTTCGGGGCGCTCGTCGATGAGAAGCATCATCAAGTAGGCTTCCGGATGGTTGGCTGCTATGGCATTTGCAATGTTCTTCATCAGGATAGTCTTACCCGTTTTGGGCTGAGCCACGATGAGTGCACGCTGTCCTTTGCCGATGGGAGAGAACAAATCTACGATTCGTGTAGAAAGATTTGTTGTCTTCGCATCGCCACAGAGCGTGAACTTTTCATCAGGGAAAAGGGGCGTGAGGTTCTCAAACGGAACACGGTCGCGAACTTCTGACGGTGTGCGGCCGTCGATTTTGTCAATGCTTGTAAGCGGGAAGTATTTTTCTCCCTCATGAGGAGGGCGCACGTGACACTGCACAACGTCGCCCGTTTTAAGGCCGTAGCGCTTGATTTGATTGGCTGCAACATAGATGTCGTCGGGCGAAGAGAGGTAGTTATAGTCGCTTGAACGGAGGAAGCCATAGCCGTCGGGCATAATTTCAAGGACGCCATTTGCTGAAATAATGTCCGAAAAGTCGAAGTCTTTACCCATATTTCCTGCCGCATCCACGGAAGAATCCTGATATTCAGGCGCCGGAATCCGACCATAAGCAGGCATTGTAGGATTGTCGAACATATCGTAATTGGGAACCGCTCCTTGGTCTTCTATTGGGATATCAAGCACTGTAATAAAGTCGGTTCCATCGCCGGGGTCGCCTTTCCAAATGCCATTGGCAATAGGTTCGCGTGCATTGGCCGATGCTTCGTTGTGCGCTTTAATCTTCGCCTGCAGCCTTGCAATCATCTCATTATCGGGCAAATTGGCTGTTTTCTCTGAATTATCAGAAGCCTTTGCCGTTTCTGAAACGATGGTATTATTGTTATCAGGGAGGCTTTGCTTGGCCGGATTGTCATTGTTGTTTGTGCTTTCTTCCACACGATTTGCGCGCTTTCCCTGTGGCTCGTCTTCCTTCATATCGGCAAGCCGTGCTTTAAGTTTGTCTATTCCGGCCTGTAATTCCTTTTCCTGTCTGGTCTTAGGACCGCGATGTTTGGGAAGGTTTTGAAGCTGATTGCTTAATGCTTCAATCTTCTTGGCGATGGCATCTGTCGAGTTTTCATCCATATTGAACAAGTCATTATTGTTGGTTCCGCCTGTTTTATCTGTGGAAGGTGTTGGATGTTCCTGACTTTTAAACAAGCTTTGTGCGGCAGGTTGCTTGTTAACTGTTGAATCAAGATTCTCTCCTGCTTTCCCTTTTACAGAATAAATATGGTCAGTATCTTTTCTCACAATTCTGGTACGCTTATGCTTTGATGAAGTAAGCGGGTTCTTCGAACCCTCAACTTCGGCCTGCCTGTCGAGGATAGCATAAATCGCATCAGCTTGTGAAGCATAGCGGGTTGAGTCTAATCCCAGTTCGTTAGCAATATCTACAAGGTCTGTTACGCTTTTAGATAATAGTTCTTCTTTGCTATACATGTAGTGTATAATAAGTTTATTTGAAGTAAGAAACTGTTTCCAGAACGGAAACAGCTGTATTAAAAGTGTTGCAAAGGTAATGAAAATATATTTAAAATACAATGTTTATGGGAAAGAAATCAAGGCATTAACATTTCTTTGGTTTATGATTTTCCGTGATTTTATAAGGCTTCCTTTCATATTTATATATAAGGAAAAGAGGCCGTATCTTATGATGAAGATACAGCCTCTTGATGATTTGGTTATGGATTTGTCTGTTTAAAAGGACTTGTTTTACTTGTCCTTCTCCATGTCTGCTTTCAGTTTCGCCAGCACGTCAAGGTCTCCGAGAGAGGTTCCTGCTACAACATTGTTGATAGCCGGTGCCTCACTCTGCTTGCGGGCAGCACTGTGATGGCGTGGCTTAACGTCGTCTTTGCCCTCCTCGAACGTGCGAGAGTGGGAGAGAATAATACGACGGGTCTCCTTGTTAAACTCAATAACCTTGAACGGAAGAACCTCACCTTGCTTAGCCTGTGAGCCATCTTCCTTGGTAAGATGCTTGGGAGTAGCGAAGCCTTCGCCGCCTTCGTCGAGCGTTATAACCGCACCCTTGTCCATCGTCTCGGTAATTGTACCCTGATGTACGGTGCCGGGAACGTAAAGTTCTTCGTATTTGTCCCACGGATTCTCCTCAAGCTGCTTGTGGCCGAGGCTTAAACGACGGTTCTCCTTGTCTATTTCAAGTACAACAACCTCAATATCAGCGCCTACAGTAGTAAACTCTGAAGGATGCTTTACCTTCTTGGTCCATGACAGGTCTGAAATATGGATAAGGCCGTCAACGCCTTCTTCAAGCTCGACGAAGATACCGAAGTTCGTAAAGTTGCGAACCTTTGCAGTGTGTTTACTTCCTACGGGATACTTCTGCTCGATTGATTCCCACGGGTCTTCCTTCAATTGCTTGATACCCAAGCTCATCTTGCGCTCCTGACGGTCAAGTGTAAGGATTACAGCTTCAACCTCATCGCCTACATGTAAGAACTCCTGGGCTGAACGAAGGTGCTGGCTCCACGACATTTCTGAAACGTGAATCAGGCCTTCTACGCCTGGCTGAATCTCAACAAATGCACCATAATCGGCGATGACTACGACCTTTCCTTTGACGTGGTCGCCGACTTTAAGGTCTGGATCCAGCGAATCCCATGGATGAGGAGTAAGCTGTTTAACGCCAAGTGCGATGCGCTTCTTTTCCTCATCAAAGTCGAGGATAACGACTTTTATCTTTTGATCCAGGGCAACAACCTCGTGAGGATCGCTTACGCGGCCCCATGAGAGGTCGGTGATATGTACAAGTCCGTCAACACCGCCGAGGTCAACGAATACACCGTACGATGTAATGTTCTTGACTGTACCTTCAAGAACCTGACCTTTCTCAAGGTGAGAGATAATCTCTTTCTTCTGTGCTTCCAGTTCAGCCTCAATGAGAGCCTTGTGAGAAACAACTACATTGCGGAACTCCTGGTTGATTTTCACAACCTTGAACTCCATGGTTTTGCCTACGAATACATCGTAGTCGCGTATAGGATGGACATCAATCTGGCTACCCGGCAGGAAAGCTTCGATACCAAATACGTCTACAATCATACCGCCTTTGGTGCGACACTTGATATAACCCTGAATAATTTCGTCGTTATCAAGCGCTTTGTTGATGAGCTCCCAGCTCTTGTTCAGGCGTGCTTTCTTGTGAGAGAGAACAAGCTGACCCTTTTTATCTTCCTGGTCTTCAACGTAAACCTCTACCTTGTCACCCACTTTCAGGTCGGGATTGTAGCGGAATTCTGAAGCGGGGATAATGCCGTCGCTTTTGTAACCGATGTTAACGACAACCTCTTTCTTGTCGATTGAGATTACCGTTCCCTCAACAACTTCATGCTCCTGAATTTTGTTGAGCGTTTCATCATAGGACTTTTCGAGGTCTTCCTTGCTTGCGCCATTGCTGGTTCCATTCTCAAACTCGTCCCAATTGAAGTCTGCTAATGGTTGAACGTTCTTGATGTCGTTTAAATCTGACATAAATAATTTAAATTGTTAATGTGTTAATAAAGTTAGACTTTATGTGAATTACAGGGCACAGTTCACCCATACCCTTTAAAATCAGGCGCAAAGTTACTTAAAATCAATGATGTAGCGGGTATATCGTTACCATTAAATGTTGTTTTTAAATGTATTTAACATATAAAGGATTGCATTGTAATGTCTGTGGTGTGACGGCCGCCGTACGCGTGTGCGGTGCCCGACGAAACATGTGTGCGGCGACCGTGGTACGCGCGTGCGGCGGCCGACGGAAGACGAGCCGTAAGGCGTAAGGATTGAGGCGTGATACCTGAATCGTACGGGCAGCAGCAGCCAAAGTCTGATGCACGGTTTCGCCGCAGCCTGTGTACGAAAAGGATTACACTGTTTTATAGCCCTTTATAGAATAAGGTAACAACCTGCGAACGGTCTACGCTATGAGAGACCCTAAGTGGACGTTTTATTGTCAGGGTGAGGCATTGCTGTTTGAGGACAGGCGCCAGTATCAGCGGCGAATCATCAAACAACGACTGAACAAGGATGTTTTAATTAGCTATTGTGCGTGGTTGGGCTATGATATTGCCGACGATTTGTTTTGGAAGTGTTCGCAGTCGATACTGTTGGAACGGATTGTGTGGTAGGTAATCGTAAATAAACAGTTGGGTAACCGACACATAAAATTCTTTGCAAGAGGCCATGCTTACGGTATGGTTCCCCTTGAAATATTCTGTTATTATAGTTATTTTCTTACTTTTCGGCTGGCAGAATCGGCCTAAACCTTGAAATATTCCTCCAATGCCTGGTTGGCACTACCGTTTATATTGGGCAAGTCTTCAATAATGTGTCCGTGCTCGAGCAGGGCTATTCGGGTGCTGATATCGGTGGTATGCTGCAGGTTATGGCTGCTAATGAGGACGGTTGCACCTGTAGATTGGGCATACTGACTGATGATTTGTTTCAGCGTATTTTGGCCTGTCGGGTCGAGGAAATTAAACGGTTCGTCAAGCACAACAAGCTCAGGCTTGGTAAACAGAGCTGAGATAATTCCTATTTTCTGCTTGTTTCCTGCACTGAAATCTCTGATGAGCTTCTTCTGATTGAATATTTCGCCATTGGTAAATGGGATGAAAGGCGCCAGGATGCTGTCGTCAAGGTTCTTCCAGTCAATAGGGGGAAGGTTGTTGATTTTTGCCGTAAAGTCGAAATATTCTTCCGGTGTGAGGAAATCAATCAGAAAGCCTTCATCAATGTATGCGCCGCTCATCTGCTTCCAGTCTTCTGAAACGGTGGGGTCAATAGTGCATTGTCCATCGGCCGTTACCATGGTAACCGTGCCCGAATCGGCCTTAAGAAGGTCGAGCATCAGACGAAACAGGGTGGTTTTTCCGGCTCCGTTGTTGCCGACTAAGCCCATTATGTCACCGTTATTAATCGTGAAATCGTGAATGTCGACGGCTGTTTTCCCACCAAACGCCTTGCTAAGTTCATGAAGTTTTACCTGCATAGTATGTTGTCTTATTGAAAAGAAGAGAGGCTATGGAAGCTACTTCCGTAGTTTTCATAGCCTCTTCTGTCATAAAATATAGCTTATTTTACAGAGCCTTAACGAATGCCGCGTCCGTGACAATTTTTGAATTTCTTGCCGCTTCCGCATGGACATGGGTCGTTCGGCCTTGGCATTTTATCGCGAATAATAGGCTGATGCTTCTGCGCCTGGCCGCCGCGGGTATCCTGATTAGCGGCCGCACGCTGGGCCTCATCGGCGTTATCGAAGTCAGCTTTCTGCTCATTGTAGCGTTGCTGATGCTCTTCGGGAGCCGCCTCTCTTACCTCTTGTTGCTGCTGTACGGGAAGCTGGACACGCATTAAGAAGCTTGCTATGCGGTTGTTCATGTCGTCAATCATGCTGTCCCACAGCTTGGCGCTTTCAAGTTTGAACACCAAAAGCGGATCCTTTTGCTCGTAAGAAGCGTTCTGTACGCTGTGACGGAGCTCGTCAAGCTGGCGCAGATTCTCTTTCCAGTCGTCGTCAATGATGTGCAACATCACAAATTTCTCGAACTCTTTAACGATGCTCTTCGACTCTGTTTCGTAAGCCTCCTTAAGGTTTACGCGCAGTTGGATAACGTTTCTTCCGTCAGTAATTGGAATGAGAATGTATTGATAGACATCGCCTTGATTCTCATAAACATCCTTGATAACAGGGTACGAGTCACCTTGTATGCGGTCTGTCTTACGTTTGAAAGTGGCCATTGCATCCTGGAAGGCACGCTCTTCGAGGTCGGCTTTGCTGGCATTTTCGAACTCTTCAGCCGTAAAGGGAATCTCCATGGCAAGAATTTCGAAAAACTTTTCCTTAGCACCCTTGAAGTCGTTATTCTCAATGATGTTGACAACTCGGTCCCAAATAATGTTCGAAATATCCATACCGAGCCGCTCTCCCATAAGGGCATGGCGACGCTTGTCGTAGATAACGGTGCGCTGCTTGTTCATGACGTCGTCATATTCAAGCAGGTTTTTACGTATTCCGAAGTGGTTTTCCTCAACCTTTTTCTGTGCACGCTCAATGCTTTTAGAAATCATTGGGCTTTCAATACGTTCGCCGTCTTCGAAACCTAAGCGGTCCATTACTCTGGCAATACGCTCAGAACCGAACTTGCGCATAAGCTCATCTTCAAGCGATACATAGAAAACGGATGAGCCTGGGTCGCCTTGTCGTCCGGCGCGTCCGCGCAGCTGCCGGTCTACGCGGCGGCTTTCGTGACGGGTTGTACCAATGATAGCCAGACCTCCGGCCTCCTTTACTTCCTTGCTTAACTTGATATCGGTACCACGACCAGCCATGTTGGTGGCAATGGTGACAGCGCCTAAAAGTCGGTCTTCATTGCGAAGAAGCGTTTCTGCATCTTGTCCAGCAAGATTGATATCAGCACCTTTCTCTCCCTTGTTGGCCGCTTCAATAAGCTTGTTCTGATAGCGCAGGGCAGAAGCCTTGTCGGTAAAAGCCTTGTTGTCCGAGGCAAGGTAAACCATTCCGCGTGTGCTCTTTCCGGCTTCTGCAACAATCATGGCTTCCTTTTGGTGGAGCTTTGCGTTCAGAACCTGATGGGGAATCTTGCGCATGGCAAGCATCTTGGAAAGCAATTCACTGATAACCACAGAAGTTGTACCCACAAGACAGGGGCGCCCACTGACGCGCATTTCCTCAACTTCTTCAATAACGGCAGCATATTTCTCGCGTGCGGTTTTGTAGACGCGGTCGTTCATGTCGTTACGAACAACCGGTTTGTTTGTAGGAATCTCTACGACATCGAGCTTGTAAATGTCCCAAAGCTCTCCTGCTTCCGTGCTTGCCGTACCGGTCATACCAGCCAGCTTATGATACATTCTGAAATAATTCTGCAACGTGATAGTGGCAAATGTCTGGGTTGCAGCCTCAACTTTGACGTGCTCTTTGGCCTCAATAGCCTGATGTAAGCCGTCACTCCAGCGCCGTCCCTCCATGATACGGCCAGTCTGCTCGTCGACAATCTTCACCTCTCCGTCCATAACGACGTATTCGTCGTCCTTATTAAACATGGTGTAAGCTTTCAGGAGCTGTTGCAATGTGTGCACACGGTCACTTTGAAGAGCATAGTGATTCAGCAAGTCGTCTTTCTTATCAAGCCGCTCCTGGTCGCTAAGCGATGTTTCGTTTTCAAGTGAAGAAAGTTGAGACGCGATGTCGGGGAGGACAAATAAGTCCTTATCTTTTACCTGATTTGAAAGCCAATCGGCACCCTTATCGGTCAAATCGACGCTGTTTAGTTTCTCATCAACAACAAAGAACAGTGGTGCAACAGCTTCGGGCATGCGGCGATTGTTGTTCTCCATATAAGTTTCTTCCGTCTTCTGCAGACCGCTTTTAATGCCTTCTTCGGAAAGATATTTAATAAGTGCTTTATTCTTGGGAAGTGCCTTATATGAGCGGAAGAGACAAAGGAAGCCTTCATCCAGGAGCGATTGGTCATTTTTAGCATGACCTTCAGATATTTTTTGTCGGGCGTCGGCTAAAAGTTCAGTCGCCTGTTTGCGCTGTACTTCATACAAGCGCTCTACAAGAGGCTGATACTCTTCGAACATTTGGTTTTCGCCCTTGGGCACAGGACCTGATATAATTAAAGGTGTACGTGCATCGTCTATCAGCACAGAATCGACCTCGTCCACAATAGCGAAGTTATGACGACGTTGTACAAGGTCGCCCGGTGAAAGCGCCATGTTGTCCCTTAGGTAGTCAAAGCCAAATTCATTATTGGTACCAAAGGTGATGTCGGCTTGGTAAGCCTTACGGCGTTCGGGTGAATTAGGCTGGTGTTTGTCAATACAA
This sequence comes from Prevotella sp., assembly GCA_013333935.1. Lineage (GTDB taxonomy): Bacteria > Bacteroidota > Bacteroidia > Bacteroidales > Bacteroidaceae > Prevotella. The sequence goes on from JABCNV010000004.1 coordinate 81,931, forward strand.
TCAACGGAAAGACCGTGAAATTCGTAAAGAGGTCCCATCCATTCTGAGTCACGTTTAGCAAGGTAGTCGTTGACAGTGACCATATGCACACCGTTTCCTGTCAGTGCATTCAGGAATACTGGCAATGTTGCAACGAGGGTTTTTCCTTCACCAGTTGCCATCTCTGCAATCTTTCCCTGATGGAGAGCAATGCCTCCGAATATCTGAACATCGTAGTGAACCATGTCCCATTTAACCATATTACCTCCGGCAGTCCATGAATTATGGTAAATGGCCTTGTCGCCATCGATGGTAATAAAGTCGTTTTTCGGGTCGGCTGCCAATTGCTTATCAAATTCGGTTGCAGTAACGATAGTTTCCTCATTCTCTGAAAATCGTCGTGCAGTATCTTTGATAATGCTGTAGGCAGTGGGCATGATTTCGTTTAAGGCCTTCTCAAGCGCCTCAAGCATATCTTTGTCTTGCTTGTCGATTTCATCAAAGATAGGTTCGCGTTCATCAATTGGAGTCTCTTCTATCTGAGCTTTGAGTTCTGCAATTTTCTCCTGGTAGGGAACTGCTGCATCCTGAACATACTTCTGTATTTCTTTTGTCTTAGCGCGCAATTCATCGTTGCTTAACTTCTTTATTTCCGGATAAGCCTCTTTAACTTTATCGACAAGAGGCTGTATGAGTTTCATGTCTCGGCTTGATTTGTCGCCGAACATGGCCTTTAAGAATTTGTTGAAATTCATATATTTGTTTTTATTTATTTTCTAAATGTGCAAATTTACTAAAATAAATCATAAATCTGCATACTTCAATTACTTTCTTGCCTCAATGCTTATAAAAGTAGAAGCGTGAAAGATACTTATTTTAAAATAATGGGATAGAAGCGCACGCGTTTGGAGCCCGTATGCAAATAGCTTTGGCAAGAGTAGGTGTAATCCTGTCGGCTGTGATAGGTAAAGTTATATGTTCATGCGGAATGTGGCTCCCTAAAAAGATAACAGGGAACGCAATATCGCCTATTCGGTTCGTATAGCTTTGCTGTGTGTCCTCGTTTAAAAGTTTCCAACCAGGGGCAACTTCTACAATAATATCGCCACTTGCTGTAGGATTGAAGCCAGCTCTAAGTTTTTGAATATCTTCTCCCCCAGCCAAAAGGCGCTCACTTGTATATACATCGACAACCCCTGCATTCTGGAAAAGAAAGGTCTGACATTTCTTTAGAAGTTCTGATAAGGAGATGCGCTTCTGTTCTATAAGCTGACGATCTAAGTAAATTTGATTGTTAAAGCATTGACTTACATATTTTCCGCTTCCGTAAATAGCGCCCAGATACATATTGAGCAGGCTTGCAGTACGATTGATGTAGAATGTACCGGTAGGGACACGATATCTGTCGAAGTCAGGAATTTTCTCGTCATAGTATCCTGTTGAGGTCACGACAAAAAGCACTCGCTCTGCTTCAACATGTTTTTCAATGCCATCTATTAGCTTACCAAGCAATGCATCAAGACCCTTATATACGTCCTTTACTTCTGTCGATCTGTCTTTAACGCTCTTGCTATCTGACGTTGTGGCAGACAATGTGACATACATAAGGTCGGGAATGTCATCCTGACCGATTGCTGTATGTTCAATAGCTTGAAGTGCAATATCAACTACACGATCGTTACTTCCGAAGTCATCGTTCCTGGTCTCTTTCCTTTCTGTCTGGTGATTATATTCTTTTAGCCATTTAGGTAATGCTGAACGATAATAGTCTGAACCTTGCCACTGCTTTCCTTCTATCCAGAAAGCCCCATCAGCTGCGTGTCCGGCAAACAGAATAGCCGCATCTTTATAGTTAGCAAAAGAATATACAAAAGCTTTCCCTTCGGTTGAAATCTTTAGCTCGTCCGAAAGGGTTGATGTTTTTAATCGGGCCGGAGAATTCTTATATCTTTCGTCATCGGTAGACAAGACCGGTTGCAACGTCTCGCGATTTAGCCATGAATTGCCTATGATGCCATTGTAGAAAGGGAAGGTACCTGTGGAAAGAACCGCCGCCGATGATGATCTGTCAACAGGTTTAAAGGGATAAGACACACGGTCATAATAATAACCCTCTTTGATTAACCGTTTAAAGCCTCGCTCTGTATAGTAGCCGTAGAAAGCTTCCATGTAGTCAGTCCGCAATTGGTCAATTGTATTATTGACAATCAGTCGCGGTACATACTGAAAGGCGTGCACCTCAACAGATGTAATTGCTGCAAGAATGAGAGCAAGATACCTCATGAAATTACGGCTTCTTTAATAAATATCGGTTCATCAGACACCTGCTAAGCAAAGCGAGTGCCAAAATATTCATGCCCTCTGCATAGTTTTGAAAGGCATTACCCAAGAAATAAAGTATGATACAGACCATAAAGATATTCCAATACCAATGGAAGTATCCTTTCACTTCTTGGTTTACAGTTGAGTATACAAATATGATAGAAAGCGGATTCAGCAGCAACATCTGCAGGTTTATACTTACTGTAGGATGTTGTGAGAACACCATGGCAAGCAATATTGTCCCTGCTAATCCGTCCAAAGTCAGGAGGGTAACGTCAATCAACCAGAAAGTTTTCCTCTTTCGATATTCTAAAATTTCAAATAATAAAACCAAAATAAGCACAGCGCTCCACAACATAGTGGGCGTGATATTATCCCATATATTGTGGTTGTTTGGCACATTTTCTGCGTTTGCCTTTAATATAATGGTAGTCGAAGATACAAGGGGAAGCGTCTTTCCTGCACTGTTAACGACTGTTGCCTTGTCAAAATATTTACGCAAGGTATCAGGTAAAAACTGCTGCTGTGTGTAGTTGGTCTTTACATCTGCTTTCACACCAAGCAGCAAATCATTTCCAAAGCGTGCCCATTTATGCTTACCATTCCATTGGTGTATCATCTCACGGTAGGATGTCGTAACATTAGAATCGACCTTATAATTGACCTTAGAGGCCATATTGTCAATCAGAATGTTGCGCGCCCTTGTGGTACAATTGTCATAAAAGAAATTGTATCGGTACACCCGTCCGTTCTGATAGTTCCGGGCAAGAGCCTGCAAAATGGTTGCCTTTTCTTTATTATTTAATCTTAAAGTCTGCTGAACCACCTGCCTTCCTTGACGTGCATACTCCATCATAAACATGTCAAAAGGCTCAATTCCCATCTCATAATCGGTCAGCCCAAGGACAAAACGCAGAATAAAATTCTTTTGTCTATAGTTGAACATACCGTAGTTAACGACGATGTCCTGAGCGTGTAGCGGGTCATAAACCCTGATAGCTGTGTGCCCGTAAAGGCTCCAGACCTCAGTTCCTGGCGAACATGTCAGCAGGCTTATTTGAACACTGTCCATCTGTTGACGTACAGAATCTCCAGCGGATTGGGCATGAGAGCGGGTTGCTGTAAAGATAAAAACCGCAACAAATAATACTTTTAAAATACTTCTCAAGTGCGTCACGATGCAAAAATACCTTATTATTTTGACTTATGATGCGTACATTTCGTTTTTTTTCAATACTTTTGCGGACGATTATTATGTAATCAATCAGAACTTATTAAAGAAAATCATACAAATAATGTTGAGAAAATATATTCTGTCTGCTTGTCTTATCGTGTTTATTTCTCAAGCTGCAGGTGCACAGAGCGGCACAAATTCTCCCTACAGTCAGTTCGGACTTGGCATGCTTTCTGACCATACAACCGGTTTCAATCGTGGCATGAATGGTTTAGGTATCGCTTATCATGAGCACAACCAGGTAAACAATCTGAATCCTGCTTCGTACTCATCGATAGACAGCCTTACTTTTATCTTCGATGCAGGAGTCTCCGGGCAGATTACTAACTTTAAGGAAAGCGGCAAACGTCTCAATGCAAAGAATGCTGTTTTCGAATATATTGTCGGTGCTTTTCGCCTTCGCAAGCATTTAGGTTTAAGCTTCGGGTTGGTTCCCTATACCAATATAGGCTACTCTTATTCGAGCACAGGTAAGGTGGGCGATGTTCACAACACAACCTTTACAAATGCCTATTACGGAACAGGTGGCCTACATCAGGTTTACGTTGGCTTAGGCTGGCTGCCGTTCAAAGGTTTTTCTGTAGGTGTAAATGGTGGCTATCTTTATGGTGAATACACGCGTTCGGTTGTCAACAGCTACAGTAATAATGCAGCAAAAACGCTGTCTAAAATTTATTCGGCTGATGTCCGGAACTATAAATTAGATTTTGGAGCCCAATATGCGCTGAAGTTAAACAAGAAGGACGAGCTTAACATCGGTGCTACCTTCAGCCCCGGACATAAGATCGGCGGCAAGCCAACTCTTCGTATCATTTCAACAAACACACAAACTGCAGTGGCTGATACCACTTTGTTCCCTGCCAACGGACAGAAGGATTTGCAGTTGCAGATTCCTGCAACCCTGTCTGCAGGCGTTATGTTTAACCATGACAACTCTTTGAAAGTTGGCGTCGACTATCAGCTCCAGAAGTGGTCTTCCGTAGAAGAACCGACGTTCTCGGTAGATGCTAACGGACAGGCCAGCTATACCTTAGCCTCCGGTCATTTCATGAATCGCAACAAGTTTATCGTAGGAGTCAATTATTGTCCGATGGAGTTAAGCCGCAGCTTCTTCAAGCGCATGCACTATCGTGCGGGCGTAAGCTATGCGACGCCTTATTATAAAATAAGTAATGACGATGGCCCTAAGGAGATTAGTGCAAGCCTTGGCATCGGAATCCCTGTCATTAACAGCTGGAACAACCGTTCGTGGCTGAATATAAGCGCACAATGGGTACATCAGTCGGCAAGCCATTTTATTACTGAAAACTCATTCCGTATCAACATAGGTTTGACATTTAATGAGCGATGGTTTGCCAAGTGGAAGCTGGAATAACATTCAATGAAGGTCTTAATACAGATTGTTTTTCTATTTATATCGTGCCTCCTTGCAGCCTCATGCCAGGAGGCTGTTGAGCATACGGCGGGAGCTATCAGGGACAGAGATTCGGTAGCTGTGATGACGAGCCTTGGAGTTAACACGCTTATATCCGATTCGGGCATTATAAAATACCGTATCGTTACTGAACGATGGGAGGTAAACCAGAACAAAAAGCCGTCAAGATGGACCTTTGACAAGGGGCTTTTCCTTGAACAGTTTGACGAAAAGTTCCACGTACAGTCGTACATTCAGTGTGATACGGCCTACTATTATGACCAGAAACGACTGTGGGAATTGCGCTCACGGGTTCGTATCCTGACCAAGGACGGACTGCGTTTCTCGTCTGAAAGGTTATACTGGGATGAAGGCAAGCACGAACTTTACTCTAATACTTTTTCCCGCTTAGTGACGCCCGAACGAACCCTGCAGGGCAGTTATTTTCGCTCTGATGAGCATATGACCCACTACCTTGTTACCAATTCCCGCGGATCTTTCGAAAGCACCGACTTCGGCGGAGGCTCAAATGTAGGCAGCACGCCTGGCGAAATGCCCGACAGCATGCAAATGCAGCAGCGCAGCAGAGCCCTGCCGTCAAGAAACCAATAGTTGTGAACTAATATTGTTTAGCTGTGGATATAGAATTCTCGCAGATTATAGAGATTATCATTACAATGGTTCTCAGCGCCTTTTTCTCGGGCATGGAGATTGCTTTCGTGTCGAGCAACCGCATGCTTGCCGAAATGGACAAGGATAAAAATCGTAATGGTCTCTCGCAAATTCTGATGGCCTACTTCTATCGTCACCCCAACGGCTTTGTCTCTACCATGCTTGTGGGCAACAACATTGTGCTGGTGGTGTACGGTATATTGTTCGCGAATATTTTTGACAACACGCTGTTTTCCGGCTTCGATGCAGGTGTAAGGGTCACCCTCGACACCATACTCTCGACGGTTGTCATGCTTTTTACAGGCGAATTTCTGCCGAAAGTGTTCTTCAAGTCAAGTCCCAACCGCCTGCTTACACTGTTTGCACCCCCTGCGGCTGTTTTCTATGTGGTGCTATGGCCCATCAGCAAGTTCGCCTCCTTTCTGTCCCGTCTCATGCTGCGCATTGGCGGAATCAAGCTTGATGCCGTCAGCGAGGACGAAGGATTTACCAAGGTCGATCTCGACTATCTTCTGCAATCGTCCATAGATAACGCTCCTGACGATGAGTCGATAGGCGATGAAGTGAAGATTTTCCAGAACGCCCTCGACTTTCCCGATACCAAGGTTCGCGACTGCATGATTCACAGAACGGAGATTCATGCCGTCGATATGAACACGTGTACAGCGGCTGAACTGCTGCAAAATTTCGTGGAAAGCGGAAACAGTAAGCTGGTAGTCTATCAGGGAGACATTGACCATGTCGTGGGCTATATCCACAGTTCGGAGATGTTTCGCAAGCCAGACCACTGGCAAGACGCTATCAGAAAGATGCCGTTTGTGCCCGAAACCATGGCCGCGCAGAAGCTTATGCGCATTTTCCTGCAGCAGAAGAAGAGCCTCGGCGTGGTTGTTGACGAGTTCGGCGGCACCAGCGGACTGGTGTCATTGGAGGATATTGTGGAAGAAATTTTCGGCGATATCCAGGACGAACACGACAGCAGCAGCCTTATTGCCAAACGTACCGACAACGGCGACTATATTCTTTCGGCCCGGATGGAGATTGACAAGGTGAACGAAATGTTTGACCTTGACCTTCCCGAAAGCGAGGAATATATGACCATCAACGGCCTTATACTTCACGAATACCGCAGTTTTCCCAAACCTAACGAGGTTATAGAGATAGGGCATTATACGTTCAAGATTCTGAAAACCACGGTTGCAAAGATTGAGTTGGTGAAATTAACTGACAACCGGTAGCCTCTAATCCCTTGGCTCATACGCTGTCTTAGCGTGTGGATTATGCCGTAATGCCCGATTCCGGAAATTTTATTTCCTGTACCTTTGTTTTTGCAGGCTGGCTGTACGACGGCCGTCACACGTGCGTATGACGGCTGTCGCACGAGTGGTACGACGATCGCCGTACGCGCGTTCGTCGGCCGCCGTAAATCCGGCTCCTGCCTCGGGAGGCTTATTCATTACGGTTAAATATTCAGGACAATATTGCGTCAAAGTTTAATTTTTCCATGGAAATGTTCACGCGTTTGCCGATTAATTAGTAAATTTGTACGCATTTATGTATCGAAATGCCCCTGATATCGAAAAAATAAAAACAATAAAATAAAACAATTAAAACAAATGGCAGCATTAGGAAAAATCAGAAGCAGAGGAGTGACCCTGATCATAATCATCGGTCTTGGCCTGTTTGCTTTTATTGCCGAAGAGGCCTTTCGTTCTTGCGAGTCGTCTCGTAACAACCAGCGTCAACAGGTCGGCGAAGTGTTAGGTGAGAAAATAAGCTATGAAGATTTTGCCAAGCTTGTTGACGAAGCACAGGATGCAATGAAGGTCATGGGACAGGACAACCTTACCGAAGACCAGCTTAACCAGCTTCGAGATCAGGTTTGGCAGAGCTATGTTCAATATAAGCTTATCGAGAAAGAATGCAATAATCTCGGGCTTACCGTGACGGATGAAGAAATACAGAACGTCCTTAGTCAGGGAACAAACCAGATGCTTCTCTCAACCCCGTTTGTCAACAGGCAGACCGGCCGCTTCGATGCCAATCAGCTTAAACAGTTCCTTGCACAGTACAAGCAGGCGAAGAGCGCTAACCCGCAGGCTGCCGAACAGTATGAAAGCATCTATAAATACTGGAACTATATTGAGAAATCGCTGCGCCAGCAGCTCCTCATCCAGAAGTATAATGCGTTGCTGGCCCACTGCTTCCTCTCTAATCCGGTAGAAGCTAAGATGAGTTTCAATGAGGAAAGTCAGGAGAGCCAGATTGAGCTTGCTGCATATCCTTACTCTTCTATTCAGGATAACAAGGTGTCAATCTCTGATGCTGACCTCAAGGCCAAGTATGACGAGCTGAAGCCTCGCTTCGAGCAGTTCGTTGAAACACGTGATATCAAATACATTGATGTGCAGATTACAGCTTCGGCTGCCGACCGTGCTGCACTGTTAAAACAGTTTGGCGACTATGCCAAACAGCTCGCGGCTGCCGACGATCCTACGGATGTAGTACGCAAGAGTACGTCGGCAGTATCTTATCTCGGCATCCCTGTCGGCAAGGAAGCATTCCCTACCGACATTGCTGAAAAGCTTGATTCAATCGCAGTGGGCCATGTATTCGGTCCTGTTGAAGACAAGCAGGACAACACGCTTAACCTCATCAAGCTGGTAGCTAAGCAACAGCTTCCCGACTCGGTTCAGTTCCGTGCCATTCAGGTTGGCGGCGCAACGCCCGACGAAGCACATCAGCGTGCCGACTCCATTTACACGGCATTGAAAGGCGGTGCCGACTTTGCAGCCATTGCAAAGAAGTATGGACAGGACGGCTCTGAGCAGTGGCTTACAACCCGTCAGTATGAATATACCAACACGATGGACAATGATACCAGGGGCTATCTTAACAGCTTGCTGACCATGGGTGCCAAAGAGCTGAAGAATATCTCAATGACACAGGGCAACATTATTGTTGAGGTTCTTGACCGTAAGAACATAATCAACAAGTATACTGCCGCTGTAATCAAGCGCACTATCGACTATTCAAGAGATACACACGGTGTAATCTTCAACAAGTTCAGCTCGTTTGTCAGCGCAAATCAGACTCCGGAGGCCATCGAAAAGAATGCTGCCAAGAGCGGTTATCATCTGCAGGAAGCCAAGGATGTTACTACAAGCCAGCACTATCTGGCAGGAATCCGCTCAACCCGCGATGCTATGAAGTGGCTCTTTGATGCCAAGGAAGGAGCGGTTTCGCAAATGTACGAGTGTGGAAATAACGGTGATAACCTTCTCCTCGTTATATGCACGAAGATTCATCCTGTAGGTTACAGAGGCCTTGATGACCCGCAAGTAAAAGAACTTGTTAAGGCAGAGGTGATGCGTGACAAGAAAGCCGAGCAGCTTATAGCAAAGGCAAATGGCGTAAAGAGCATTGCTGCGGCAAAGGCCAAAGGCGCAATGGTTTCAACTGTCAGTCAGGTAACTTTCGCAGCTCCGGTGTTTGTTCAGGCAACCGGCGCAAGCGAGCCTGCATTGAGTGGTGCTGTTTATGCTGCCAAAGCGGGGGCGTTCAGCTCACATCCGGTAAAGGGTATGGCCGGTGTATATCAGTTCCAGGTTCTGAAGCGCACGAAGAACGCAGAGAAGTTCAACGAAAAGGAACAGGAGGGCAAGCTGATTCAGAAGGCCATGCAATATGCAGGCAACTTTATGAACGAGCTTTACATCAAGGGTAAAGTGGTTGATAACCGCTACTTGTTCTTCTAAGAAAATACACCTTATTATATAAGGGAAGAGCCTTGCCATTGCGGCAGGGCTCTCCTTTTTGTTTTAGCGCATCGTAATTTACCAACATTGCTTTTTTCTTTTCGGTTCTTGAATATGCTAAAAACAAAGCTAACTTTGCACTAAGTGTACGTAATCGTGTGGCTTTTATCCCAACAAAACAAATTGATAACCAATAAATAACAACTAATTTATGTCGAAATTAACTCATTCATTGCTGGTAATCGCATTATTGTCAGCCTGTAACTTGCCCACAATGGCACAAAAGTCGTTCAAATTCGAACGTGTAAATTTCATACCTAAAGAAATGAAAGAGGTTGTCTTTCCTGCTCAATTAACTAAAATTGGGCCTGACGATACGTACAAATTTGTAGGTACACAGAACACGATAGATGTGTATCCTGCTCAGATGAACTTAGGGAAGGGTAACGGTGTAAATGTAAAAGATGGCACCGCTAAATACACAATAGAAGTGTTTTATACCAAAAAGCCTGAGTTTAAACGCGCTTTCGACTTCCAGAATGCCCGCTATACTGGCGATACTAACGCCGGAGTCTGCCTCCGTACAGAGGTGAAACTCGGTGTCGGTTGCAAGATAAAGGGGGAGGATGGCAGCACATTAGTGTACTTTTCCCTTATAGATTCGAGCAGTGCAGAGAAAGGCTTCGTGGGATATGATGCTGCAAAAAACGCAGTCTCTATTACTGATAAGCCAAGCTCTGCCAAGTGGGGCTCTGAAGAAACGGCCGGCAGATTCTTTAACGATCATGAAGGAGCAATACGTGGTTTGGCCGTAAAGAAGGCTGTTGAATATGCAGGAAACAAGCTGGCAAAGCGCGTACAGTTGTTCCTTGTTGGCGATAAGTATAGCAAACTACAATATGCCGACATACCCCAAAAGCTGCAGACGGCCTATCCTTCTGAGGCAGCTTTGGCTAAAGAAGCCGGTCAATTATATGGCCAATGGCTGCAAAGCATTGAAGATAGCAAACTTAACACCGAGCTTTCAGCACTTAGCGAGAAGTTCGCCAGCCTTGATGTAAAAGGGAAATCAATTGATTATAATTACTTTGTATACACTAATGCTGCGATGCTTGCAGCTATGGCACAGAACTTTGACAAGGCACACGAGTATGGTGTGCTGGCAGATAAGAACGACCCGAACACGTGGAAACCGTCTCTCAGCAACACCATTTATGGCATTTACCAAATGTATATGCTTAGAAAACTGCTGGCAGAGCGCATTTCACCTGATGTTTTTATCGATCTTGCAGGCGGTGTAGCCAATGTCTATAAGAGATAAAAGAAAAGGGGAATCGTTTAAGATTCCCCTTAATATTTAAAGGAAGTTTGCATTAAAATTCTTCTTCATCGCTGATTTCCTCGGCTTCATAGTTCAGGTCTTCGGGATTAGTTTCGTACGTTGTGCGGTAACTCTCCTCGGTTAACTTATCATCATCGAATCTGTCTTCGTCGTCATCTTCCGGTCGGCGCGTCTTTTCTTCCACGGGTTCTGAACCGTTCTCTTCATTGGTTTCGATTATATCTTCCATGGAATCTTCAACAAAACCGCCGTGAGGAACAAGTGTAGCTGATTCAAGATCTTCCTTTTCCTTGGCAAAAATGGCTTCCGTCCACGTGCCTTTAGGTATTTCAAGAACTTCGTATCCGTCGGAAACTTTCTTTTCATAGAGGCCGCCGGGCTTGTGCAGACGCTCTTGAGGGAGTGTGGTTGTGGAGATTTCGAATCCACTTTCAATAATATCCTGTATGCTTTGTGGAAGTGATTCCCAACCTCCTCCGAAGTTTCGTCCCAGAATTCCAACAAGCTTTGCAGCTGAAATGTGTCTGATATTTTCATAGGTAAGGTCGGTAACGCGCATAATAGCTTTCTTTTTGACGGCATATTTCTTTCGTGTATCGTCATCCATTTTGATGCTGCCGATCTTAAATCCCCGTACTTCGTATTTCTTAATTACCTCTGGTCGGTCAATCTGTATTTCTTCAATGTCGAATGCGCTTTTAATAATGTCGGTGTAACGACGCATATTATCCTTGAGGTCTACGTCTTTTTCGGCAGCCTCCCACATACGAAACACGTCATTTTCCTGTATATCCCAAACGTTGCTTTTGGTTAAAGTCTTTAGTGTAATAGCTTTTTTTTCTTTCATGATATGTCGTTCTTATGTGCTACAAAAGTAATTAATAATTTGTAATTCGCAAATTTTTCCTTTTCTTTTCTTGGCCTGAAAGGATGCCGTGATATAAATCTTCATACTGCTTTGCGACATGCAGATAATCGTGATACCTTTTAACGTATTCTATACTTTGTCGTTTTAGTTCAGGTATTTGGTCAGAATGTAGGACGATCTGTTCCAAAGCCGTGTATACACTGTCGTAGGAAGGTTGAACGTTAATGATGGGTCTCAACTTCTTTTCATGTATAATGTTATAGCCTTCCTCTTCGCCACCTCCCATGCAGATGATGCCAAGACTCATTGCTTTCAGCGAATTCATGGATGGGGTATAGCTGTAAAGCTGGTCAAGAATGATGTCGGAACCTCGCATTACCTTAATATATTCGTTATAAGGCAGCCCTTCAACCACACAGAATTCTATGTCGGAGGGATATTTTTTACAAATATCCTTTGCAGCTTTCAACATGACATCCGTACCCTTGTAGGCGTTTCGTCCTTTGCTTATGCCAATAAAAATTTTTACAGGAGCCTTTTGGGGGCGATCGGAAACGGTTATTTCATGATCCAAAATAATAGGATAGGGGATGAAAGTAGTCTTATCAGGAAACACGGGATGGTAACAGACCCAATACTCGTACAGCCCTGCGATGATGCCATCACAGTTATGTGCAATCATCTGATTAAGCTTTCCTTTCGGCGTGTCCAACCAATCCTTGCGCTCTCGCATGGCTACTTCATCGGTACGCAGGTGCTTACCTATATTAAAATCACTATACCTTAGCGGCAGATTCTTGATATTTTCATGAACCCAATAATAGTCCATGCCGAATGCACCCAGAAGAATGCGCTTGTTGTGCTTGCGCAGATATCGGTAAACTGGCAGGATACGTTCAGCCCTTAGCTCAAGAAACATGGGATTGATCAGCTGTACAATGTCATACCCTCTTAGCTTGGGCAGCAGCCTCCACGTCTTCATGAGCAACCGCAGACCGCCCAATCGCCCGCTTTTTCTTGCCAAATCAATATCACGTTCATACCCTTTCCATGAGTCTCCACTACTGGCAACCGTCACCTCGTGCCCCAATTCGCGCAGACCTTTGGCCAGTGTTGCGTGCACGTTGCTGTATTCTCCAAGAAGCAGAATTCTCATATTTTCCTGTCAAAAGGATTTATTTAATGAATGTTAGTAGAAAAATCCGTCCCACTTTAGTTTCTATCATCTTGCGGAAAAGCGTATATTTCCTGCTGTAATTCATCGTAGACAGTGGATAAAGTTGCTGTTTTTTCAGCTCTTCTATGGCGCCATTCAATTGTTTGTGGCTGTGTGTCAGATGAATAATATTATATAAATAGTCCATCGTAAGCTGACTGACGCGCCGGTTTAATGCTTTTTTCTGCTCGGGTTCTGCCTGCAGGGCAATTTCCCGTAAATGGATAATGACGCCCAATATATCTTTTAGGCGTTTATCAGTATGCTCATGGCTTTTATCGTTGATGATAGAATTGCTGCGTAGTCTGTAAAAGTAGGCTTCCGATTTTGTGGCATAAATATTCTTCGCCTTGAGCATTAAGCGCGGCGTAAACTCCTCATCCTCGTGGTAAATACCTGGTTTAAAGCGTAATTCGCCTAAAATATTGCGTTTGAAAATATACCCCCAGGCTGCACCTTTCAAGTTGTTTTGCTGCATATAATCGGTGCCTTTGAATGGCCCATCGCACAAAAAGTCGATATGGGAGCGATGCCGTGACGTACTCTTAAACAAGATCATGTCTGCCTCTTTGTGATATCTCACGATGTCTAAACATTGTTCATACGGAGCCTGAAGCAGATAATCGTCAGCATCAACCATCTGAATATACTGCCCCGCAGCACACCGGAGGCCCATGTTTCTTGCGGAAGAAAGCCCGCCGTTTTGCTGTCTGACGTAAATAATATCATCTCTTTGCTCTACGATATCGTTCATAGGCGAGACGTCTGAACCATCATCTATGACGATAATTTCACGCTCTTCCTTGCTAAGCGACAATGCCGTGATGCTGTCAATACACTGTATCAGCATGTCAACGGGCAGGTTATGGTAAGCAATAATGAAGCTTATGAGAGGCGTTTGAGGGTTCGATGGAGTGAGCATAAGCACTTTATTCCTAAGAGATGTAACAATTTCAGCTTGAAGGTATTGCGGTAAGGGAGTATGGGGAAGCGGTATTTTACATCTGTTTTACGCCCTTTCCGGTTGCTGACATAGAAAGAACCTGACTGGTCGTACACGTCAAACTGAATGTTCAATACGTGTGCATAGTACGTACCCATATCGTGGTTCCATTTCTGTTTTTCCCCTCTTTCGTCCAGTTTCTTTTCAATATTGCTGATGGTCCTGACGTGAGCCAGGAGCAAGCAGCTCAAATCAGCAGCTGTTGCACGCCGTGTTATTCCGTCAGGGTTTTCGCAATAGTAGTATAATCCCATCCCCGTTGTGGCCACCCGACGGCAGTTTTTCAAGATTAACGGCAGCGTAAGACTGTCCTCAAAGGTCATACCCGTAGGGAAACGCACATGGCTGAACAGCTCTTTCCTATAGATTTTGTTCCATGCATACGTGTGATGGTAAGCCTTGCACCGTAGCCAATATTCAAGCATATCGGTATACTCTTTCGTGAAAAATTGCAGCAAGTGGGGGTGAGTTGAGCCAAAATGCTCCATCACAGGATATTCTATCATGTCGTAATCAGGATGTACGGCAAGCGTTTCCATGAGCATTTTCAGCGTGTCGTCTGCAATATAGTCGTCGCTGTCTATAAAGGTAAGGTAGTCGCCTTTGGCCTTATCGATGCCTGCATTGCGCGCAGCGCTCAACCCCGCATTCTTTTTTAGATGGATAACCTGTATGCGAGCGTCACGACAGGCATACGTATCGCAGATGTCTGCACTGCCATCTGTCGACGCATCATCAACCAATATGGCCTGCCAATCGCGAAAACTCTGCCCCACAATACTGTCCAGACAGCGCCCGAGCGTGTGCTTAACCTGATATACCGGTATGATAATGCTTAATCTCATACATGCAAAGATAGCAATTTTGATGGAAAGGCGGCCGACAGAAACAATAAAAGAATATATACGAGCGTTAAATTTTTGATGAACGAATCAGAAAAAGACAGCTCCTATTCACATATTCTTAAGTACACGGCGCTTTTTGGAGGTGTGCAGGGTTTAAACATCCTTGTAGGCATTGTTCGCAACAAGCTCGTGGCAATGATTCTGGGACCGGAGGGAATGGGCTTGGTTTCTCTCTTCAATTCTACTACAAAATTAGTTTCCGATTCGACGAATTTCGGCATCTCCATGAGTGCCGTGAAGAACATTTCGCTTGCTTATGACAAGGGAGACACGGCGCTCATGTCCCACGAAATAAGGCTTATACGCTCATGGAGCCTGGTTACAGCCGTGCTGGGTATGATGGTTTGCATACTGCTTAGCCCCTTGTTGGACAAATGGACATTCAATTGGGGCAACCACACGCTGCACTTTATCTTGCTCTCGCCCGTCGTGGCCCTGGGGGCAATCACGGGTGGAGAGGCTGCTATTCTTAAGGGATTGCGCCGCCTTCGCAGCCTTGCCGTAGTGTCATTATATAATGTTGTGCTTGCACTTATCATCACAATCCCCATTTATTACGTCATGGGCGAGTCGGGAATTGTGCCTTCCCTGGTCATCATTGCGCTTTTGCAGTGCCTGCTAACCATTGCCTATTCATGGCGACTGTATCCTCCGCGAATCCTGCTTTCGGTGTCGGTGCTCCGCGAGGGCGGCTCAATGATTCGCCTTGGCGTGGCTTTCGTGCTGGCCGGTGTGTTGGGAAGCGGCGGCGACTTCGTCATACGGTCATATCTTAACAATACGGGCGACCTCTCGACTGTTGGCTTATTCAATGCAGGTTACATGATGACGATGACCTGTGCAGGTATGGTTTTCTCGGCCATGGAGACCGATTACTTTCCGCGTCTGTCGGGTATTTCACAGCTCGGAACGCGCTTAAACGAGACTGTGAACCATCAGATGGAGGTGTCGTTGCTGCTGGTTGCCCCCATACTTGTATTCTTTATCATGGGGCTGCCCATCCTGTTGCCGTTGCTCTACAGCGGTAAGTTCCTCCCTGTTATGGGCATGATGAAAGCCACGGTCATTGCCATGTACTTCCGTGCCTTGTCTCTTCCGATGGAGTATATAGCGCTGTCGCGGAGCGATTCGCGCACATACCTCGTCCTGGAACTGATTTATGACGTCATGGCTGCGTTGTTTATCATTCTTTTTTACAACCGGTACGGACTAACCGGCACGGGGTATGGCCTGCTATTGGCGGTCATGGCCAACTTCTTCATCGTCCTTGTATACACGCGTTTCAAGTATGGTTTTGTGCTTTCTGCTGCGGTAAGGTTATACACGCTTGTTCAAATTCCCATCGGTGTTGCCGCTGTTGTGCTCAGCTTTACGCTCGAAGGGGCCGTCTATTGGGTTACGGAGGCGGTTCTGAGCTTGCTGTCTCTCGCTGTTTCGCTGCGCATTCTTCATTCAAAGGCGCACCTGTGGGACGCGCTGACCCGCAAGTTTGCCGGTCGTTTTAAACAATAGTCCATGCCTTCTTCTTCCTGTCAGTTCTCCCTGTTAGTGGCTGTCTATAATGCCGAAAGATACTTGTCAGCCTGTCTCGACTCGCTTGTGGGCCAGACGTTACGCGATATTCAGATTATCTGTATTGACGATGCGTCAACCGATAACTCGTGGAACATTCTGCAACACTATGCCGAACGGGACTGCCGCATTGAGTTAATCCGCCTTGATATCAACGCAGGACAGGCCCATGCACGCAACGAGGGCCTACGACGGGCGAGGGGAAGATACATCGGTTTCGTTGACAGCGACGACTGGTTATCGCCCGATTGTCTGCAGCAGACACTTGAAACGTTCGCGCAGCACCCGCAAACCGGATGCGTTCTGCTTCGAACGATATACAGCTATCAGGACGGGAGCTGGAAACTTTATCCCATGGAGCCTTTCACGGCCATGTCAGGAGAAGAAGCCTTTGTGAAGTCACTGACCTGGAAAATTCACGGCATCTACGTGGTCAGGGCCGATATTCACCGGCGCTTTCCGTATGACGAGTCGGCCCGTGCCTACAGCGACGACAACACTACGCGTCTGCACTATCTGGCCTCAACGGAGGTAAGATGCTGCCAGGGCACCTATTTTTATAGGCAACATGCCGGTAGCACGTCACACCGCATCAGCTTCCGCCGCTTCGATTATCTCACAGCCAACCGGAGCATGAAGCGCCAGTTAGAGCAAATGGGAGCGGCAGAATCAATTCTTTCGCTCTATGAAAACCGGCGTTGGCTGAATCTTGTCGACGTATATCAGTTTTGGTTTAATCACCATTCTGATTTATCTGATTCAGAGAAAGATAAGGGACTGAGAATGATTAAACAGTCATGGCAATCCATTGAGACGCACAGGCTTACGCTTCGCAATAAACTGAAGTTCGGCTATATCCCCTTCCGCCCTTTCTGGTGGCTTTTCAGGATGGAAGAAAACCTCTATTTCCGACTCAAGCGTATGGGCTTCCGCCGTCGCCTTTAGCACCTTGTGCCAGCCTTGATACCGGTTTTTGCCAGATGTGCGGCGGCCGTCATACGCGTGTATGGCGGCTGTCGTACTATGTGTGTGGCGGCTGCCATACACGCGTACCGCGGTCGCCGTACAGCCGGAATTCAACAATCAAATATCAAATGCTGTGTGCAGAAAAGTGTATCTGTCAGGCAGAAAGCTTAGCGGCAAGCCATATAATAGCCCAACTTATACAGCTTAAAGATGAGCAGACTGGGACGTCTTGACGTCAGGTTGTTTCTCCACGCGTTCCGTTTCCATTGAAAAAGTTTGCGAAAAACGGCCCCTGCGAGGTTCCCCTGCAGGCGGTTGGCTACAGTCAGGATGGGGGAGTAGCCCTGCAGACTGTCGCGGAACTGATGCAAGGTTTCCATGGCTTCTTCGGCCTTTTCCACAAAATTGGCGTTGCATTCATATTCTATATATCCTGTGGGAGCATCAATATGTGTGATAGGAATGCCTGCAAGAGCCAGCTCTCTGCCCAGTAAAACATCCTCGTAACCGTACTTATGGAGACGTGTATCAAACTGGTGCTGCATAAAAATATCACGCCGAATCATGAAGTTTGAAGCATTAAAGCTCTGGTATGGGTGCTTAGATCTTAAGCTTGCACTGTTGTTACGTTCAGCTTCATGCTCGTAAAGGTAGCGCAAATTGCCGTCAGGGCCCTTGAGAGCCTGATATCCACCGCATATAACCTGAGCGTTTTGGGTGGCACTAATGTATGTTTTAAGGTAGTCGTTACTTACCATAACGCGATGGGCATCAACGAAAAGAAGCCACTCTCCACGGGCTTCTTGTGCAAGGAAATTCCTTATAGCGCTGCGTCCTAAGTTTGTATTGCACCTGATATAACGAAAGCCTTCTAACTTATTGAGCTGGCTAAGGCTCTCAACAAGAGCCGTATTGGTAGAGGCATCATCGGCTATAATAATCTCCCATTCAAGGCCATCTATGGCCTCTGCCTGTATCATGAGCGAACCTGCAAGTCCGCGACAATCATCATTAAAGGTAGGAATTAAGATTGAAATCATAATAGTTTGTCTTTCAAATAATTAGCTGTTATACTGTCTTTGCATTTAACGATATTTTCAGGTGTACCTTCACACACAATCTTTCCGCCACGGTTACCGCCCTCGGGGCCAAGATCTATCACCCAGTCAGCACATTTGATGACGTCCAGATTGTGCTCAATGACAAGCACTGTGTGCCCACGCTCTATGAGAGCATCAAAGGCTTTCAGCAGCCGGCTGATGTCATGGAAATGGAGTCCGGTCGTAGGCTCGTCGAAGATAAAGAGGGTAGGCTCCTGCTTTTCCTGCCCGATGAAGTAGGCTAACTTCACGCGCTGGTTCTCTCCACCCGACAAGGTAGACGAGTTCTGACCGAGTTTGATGTATCCTAAGCCCACGTTTTCCAGGGGCTTTAACCGGCTTACGATACCTTTCTGTCCGTGACTGCCGAAGAATTCAACGGCCTCGGATACGGTCATGTTCAGTATGTCGTTGATGTTCTTTCCCTTGAAGCGCACGTCTAATATCTCTTTCTTGAAACGTTTACCGTGGCAGGCCTCGCACTCTAAGGTGAGATCGGCCATGAATTGCATTTCAACCGTGATGAATCCGGCGCCTTTACACTCCTCGCATCTGCCGCCATCGGCGTTAAATGAGAAGTATTGGGGCGTAAAACCCATCTGTTTGGATAAAGGTTGCTCGGCAAAAAGCTGGCGGATTGCGTCGTAGGCTTTCAGGTATGTGGCCGGATTCGAGCGCGTGCTCTTGCCAATCGGGTTCTGGTCAACGAACTCAACATGCCTGATATCAGCCCAATTGCCTTCGAGGGACAGAAACTCTCCCGGAGCGTCGGCAACCTCGTTCATACGGCGTTTGAGCGCAGGGTAGAGGATTCCCTTGACTAAACTCGATTTTCCTGAGCCGGAAACACCTGTCACAACCGTCATGACGTTAAGCGGAATCTGTGCTGTAATGCCTGCCAGATTGTTCATCCGGCAGCCTTTTAAAATAACAGACTTGTTCCATGAACGGCGTGAAGACGGGACGGGTATCTGCTCGGCACCGGTGAGATACTTGATGGTGTAGCTTTGTGGATATTGTGCAAGCAACTCGTTTTTACCGGCATCTCCTTCCTTTAATTGCCTGGGAACTGGCCCTTGATACACAATTTGGCCACCGTTTGCACCGGCATCGGGACCAATATCAATAAGCCAGTCGGCGGCTTTCATCATTTCTTCGTCGTGCTCTACAACAACAACGGTGTTGCCCAGAGCCTGCAGTTCACGAAGAACATGTATAAGACGGTCGGTGTCGCGGCTGTGAAGACCGATGCTTGGCTCGTCAAGAATGTAAAGACTACCTACGAGAGAGGAACCCAATGACGTCGTAAGGTTGATGCGCTGGCTCTCTCCGCCCGACAACGAATTGCTGCGACGATTGAGCGTTAAGTATTGCAAGCCCACTTCACAAAGGAAGTTCAGGCGGGTCTTTATTTCAGGAAGCAAACGCTTGCTCACCTCTATTTCATGTGCATTAAGCTCAATGTTATCGAACCATTCCTTGAGATTACTTACCGGCATTTCCACAAGGTCGGATATGCTGCGTCCATTAATTTTAACCCATGAAGCCTCCTGCTTAAGGCGTGTGCCGTGACAGGTAGGACAAATAGTCTTACCACGGTAGCGGCTTAGCATGACACGGTATTGGATTTTATATTGATTTTCCTTGACCATCTGGAAGAACGAGTCGATACAAACACTATCGGCGCGGGGTGTTCCGTCCTTTTTCCGTTCGGATGGAAGCCCGTGCCAGAGTATGTCCTTTTGCTCGCGTGTAAGCTCATAGTAAGGAGTAAAGATAGGAAAATTATCTTTCTGTGCACGCCTGCAGAACTCATCCTGCCATGTTTTCATCTTATCCCCATGCCAACACTGTACGCATCCATCGTACACAGAAAGGGTAGAGTTGGGGATAACCAGCTTTTCGTCAATGCCAATCACACTACCGAATCCCTCGCATGTGGGACAGGCGCCCATTGGTGAGTTAAAGGAGAACATGTTATCGTTGGGTTCTTCGAAGGTGATTCCGTCGGCCTCGAAACGCGAAGAGAAGTCATACGTTATATTTGATGGCAAAAAAATCAATCGGCATGCGCCGTCACCTTCGTACATGGCCGATTCAGCAGAGTCTACCAAACGGGCTATATCGTCTTTCTCTTTGGAAACACGCAGACGATCAATTACAAGAAAGGTGGAAGAAATATTCTTTGTAAGGGCCGACAGAAGGGAGGAAGCCTTGTCGTCAGAAGTGCTGAAGAGATCTTCAATGCGTACAATTTCGCCACAGGTCATGATGCGGGTGTAACCTTCCTGCAGGTACATTTCAAGCTGTTTCTCGGGTGTCCGGCCATTGATGACATGGAAAGGTGCGAGAATCATAAACATAGTTCCCTCGCCAAATTCCATTACCTTATTAAGTATATCTTCCGTAGAGTGCTTCTTAACCTCCTGTCCGGACACCGGAGAAAAGGTGCGGCCTATGCGGGCATACAGAAGCCGGAGGTATTCATAAATCTCTGTAGAAGTTCCGACGGTTGAACGTGGGTTGTGTGAAATAACCCTTTGTTCAATGGCAATGGCGGGTGGAAGTCCTTTGATAAAATCGCATTCGGGTTTGCTCATGCGCCCAAGGAACTGACGGGCATAACTTGAAAGGCTTTCAACATAACGGCGCTGCCCCTCTGCGTAAAGCGTATCGAAAGCTAAAGAAGACTTACCAGAGCCGGAGACACCGGTTATAACAATGAGTTTATTACGTGGTATGGTTACATTTATATTCTTAAGATTATTGACTCTCGCCCCCTTAACCTCGATATATTTTTCTTCCATTATTTTCCTATATAAACGATTAGATTACAAAATTACAAAATAAAGTGGATTAATATATATATACCTTACCAATTTATTATATAGCTTTTGGCAGGAGATTGTTTCTGCGTTAAACCAGTATAAAAATGTCATTTAACCTTGTACCTTTTTGAATTATTCGTTATCTTTGCAAGGAAAAAGAAAGAAAATTAACACTAAACAAATCAATTACCTATAAGTTATGAAGGAAATAAAAACGATAGGTGTACTTACTTCCGGCGGAGACGCACCGGGTATGAACGCAGCTATTAGGGCGGTTACCCGTGCTGCTATTTCCAAAGGCTTCTGTGTCAAGGGAATCTATAGAGGTTTTGACGGTCTTATAGAAGGCGAAATCAAACCCTTTACAACTGAGAATGTCTCGGGAATCATTATGCAAGGCGGTACGATTCTGAAAACAGCCCGCTCAAAAGAGTTCATGACAAAGGAAGGGAAGGACAAGGCTTATCAGAATATTATAAAAGAAGGTATTGATGCCCTTGTGGTTATTGGGGGTAATGGCTCGCTTACAGGTGCCATGCTGTTTGCCCGCGACTATGACCTTTGTTGCATAGGCTTGCCGGGAACTATTGATAATGACCTCTATGGAACAGACACAACGATAGGTTATGACACCACATTAAATACTATAGTAGAATGTGTTGACCGCATTCGTGACACGGCACAAAGCCACCAACGCATCTTCTTCGTTGAGGTTATGGGACGTGATGCGGGGTTCCTCGCACAGAACTCTGCCATTGCCAGCGGTGCAGAGGCAGCTATTATACCGGAGGATTCGACTGACGTTGACCAGTTGGCGAAATTCATGGAAAGAGGAATCCGCAAGTCTAAAAAGAGTTGTATCGTTATTGTTTCAGAAAGTCCGAAATGTGGTGCCCTCTATTATGCAGACCGTGTAAAGAAGGAATTCCCAGAGTTTGACGTACGAGTTTCTATCTTAGGTTATTTACAGAGGGGGGGGCGCCCTTCTGCACACGACCGCATATTGGCCAGCCGGACTGGTGTTGCCGCAATTGAGGCTATTCTGCAAGGCCAGCGTAACATCATGGTTGGCATCAGGAACAACGAAATTACTTATGTTCCGCTGTCGGAAGCAATACGTTCTGACAAGCCTTTTGACAGAAAATTGATAGAGGTTCTTGATGAACTGAGTATCTGATATGATTGTCATAACATTAAGCTATACTAGGTTAGTATGCTCATGTTAACTTTGTTAAAACTCTTGTAGTGTTTGGAAATTCTCTGTAATTTCGCCATGTTTAAAAACAAATAGGAAACAATTATAATAAAATATTTATTGTATGTCACAGATTAACGGGCATATCTCTCAGATTATCGGTCCTGTCATAGATGTCTATTTTGATACACAAGGACAAGATGCAGAAAAGGTACTCCCTAAAATTTACGAAGCTTTAAAGGTAAAACGCCCTGAAAGCCGAGACTTGTTGTTGGAGGTAGAGCAGCACATTGGTGAAGATACCGTGCGCTGTATCGCTATGGATAGCACAGATGGACTACAGCGCGGCTTGGAAGTTATTCCTACGGGAAGTGCTATTCAGATGCCTGCAGGAGAGCAGATAAAGGGCCGTATGATGAATGTTATTGGTGAGCCTATTGATGGAATGAAAGCTCTTAACGCCGAAGGCTCATATCCAATCCATCGTCCTGCACCTAAGTTTGAAGACCTTTCCACCCATAAGGAGATGCTTCAGACCGGTATTAAGGTTATCGACCTGTTGGAACCTTATATGAAAGGTGGGAAAATTGGACTGTTCGGTGGTGCTGGTGTTGGTAAAACCGTTCTTATTATGGAACTTATTAACAACATTGCTAAGGGGCATGACGGTTATTCTGTTTTTGCAGGTGTGGGAGAACGTACTCGTGAAGGTAATGACCTTATCAGGGATATGCTTGAGTCGGGTGTTATTCGCTATGGGGAGAAATTCAGAAAAGCCATGGACGAAGGTAAGTGGGACTTGAGTCTTGTTGACCCTGAAGAGTTGAAAAAGTCGCAGGCAACCCTTGTCTACGGACAGATGAATGAGCCGCCAGGGGCACGTGCACGCGTGGCTTTGTCGGGTCTTACTGTTGCAGAAGAGTTCCGTGATCATGGTGGTAAGAATGGTTCACCTGTTGATATTATGTTCTTTATAGACAACA
This sequence comes from Prevotella sp., assembly GCA_013333935.1. Lineage (GTDB taxonomy): Bacteria > Bacteroidota > Bacteroidia > Bacteroidales > Bacteroidaceae > Prevotella. The sequence continues at coordinate 105,288 of JABCNV010000004.1, forward strand.
TCTTCCGTTTTACCCAGGCAGGATCAGAGGTCTCGGCTTTGCTCGGACGTATGCCTTCTGCTGTAGGCTATCAACCTACTTTGGCATCTGAGATGGGGGCCATGCAAGAACGAATCACCTCTACAAAGAAAGGCTCAATCACTTCTGTGCAAGCAGTGTACGTTCCTGCCGATGACTTGACAGACCCTGCGCCGGCAACGACGTTCTCTCACCTTGATGCAACGACGGTGCTTGATAGAAAGATTACGGAGTTAGGTATTTATCCGGCTGTAGATCCTTTAGGGAGTACGTCACGTATCCTTGATCCACTTATCGTTGGTAAAGAGCATTATAAATGTGCACAACGCGTGAAGGAAACACTGCAACATTATAATGAGTTGCAGGATATTATTGCTATTTTAGGTATGGATGAGCTGTCTGATGAGGATAAGCTTGTAGTTAATCGTGCACGTAGAGTACAGCGATTCCTTTCGCAGCCTTTTGCAGTGGCTGAACAATTTACAGGTGTGCCGGGGGTCATGGTAAGTATTGAAGATACTATTAAAGGTTTTAATGCCATTTTAGATGGTGAGGTAGATGATCTTCCTGAGCAGGCTTTCCTGAATGTTGGAACTATTGAAGATGCTATAGCAAAAGGTAAAAAGCTTCTTGAGGCTGCCAATGCTTAGGTTATTCAGCTTTTAACTATAATCAAAATGCTTAAACTAAGAATAGTTTCTCCAGAAGAGGTTATTTATGATGGTGATGCAAATAGTCTGAAAGTACCTGGAACACTTGGAAGTTTTGAGATACTTGATCATCATGCTCCTATAATTTCTTCGCTATCAGAAGGTGTTGTAGAGTATTCGACAGCACAGGGTAAGCTGAGTTTAAATGTACGGAGTGGCTTCGTTGAGGTCAAGAAGGATCAGATAAGCCTTTGCGTTGAGGTCTCTGGTGAAAGATAAATCACTGTCTGGTATGGCAAGCATTGAGGATATTCGCAAAAGAGGAATTTGGATAATAGCTGCATTAACACTAATTGCGCTTTTAATCCTAAACGTTGTCCAAAAGCAATACCAAGTGAAAATTGTCATTCTTTCTGCTTTTGCTACTTTAGTTATTTGGCTTGCAGTGATGGGAATTTGGAAGATTGTTGATGCACGGAAGTGTAAAAAGGATTTTTGAAATGTCCATCTTAACAGTTTTCTTGGGAGTTACATTGTATGTTGTTTTAGGGATGATATGGATAAAAGGAGCGAACTACGTAAAAGAACATTCTCCGAAACATCTTCCAAACTTCTACATGACATTGACTGTTATTCGTGTTACTTCCATACTAATGGTGATAGGATTATATTTGGTATTTGTGTCAAAAAGTTATAGGGAATCAATTTCTTTCGTTGTCATGATGCTTGCCATGTATGCTCTGATGATGATAGTTACGTTATTAATAAGGCATTAGAAGAAAGTATAAATTATATAACATGAGGTATTTCAATCAACTGCTTTTTATGTTATTTCTGTTGTTGCTTGTTTCGCCGACAGAAGCTATAGGAACAAACAAGCAGAAACAAGAACCATTAGATGTGACGAACTTAATAATGACTCACATTCAGGATTCTTATGAATGGCATGTTACAGATATAGGTCAGAAAAGTATCATTATACATTTGCCGATTATCGTGAAGAGTACGTCTGGTTGGCATGTGTTTTCTTCAGAGCAATTTAGCGAAGAACCAAATAACAAGGGCTATCGCATAGGCCCTGATCAACTGGCTATTGCAACGGTTGGAGAACATGCAGGGAAAATAGTTGAAATAAGGGATGGAAAGGAAATACTTCCTTTTGATATTTCAATTACGAAGACAGTTGCAGTTCTTTTCATTGATGCTTTCCTTCTTCTATTATTAATCCTTTTACCAGCTCGCTGGTATCGTCGACATAAAGCCAGCGACGTAGCACCAGGTGGCTTTACGGGACTTGTTGAAATGCTTGTGATGTATGTAGAAGATAATGTTGTAAAACCAGGTGTAGGTGAAGGCTATCAGAAGTATAGCCCATACTTATTAACGTGTTTCTTCTTTATTCTTATATGTAATTTAATGGGTGTTGTACCATTCCCCCCGGGAGGAGGAAATGTAACGGGCAACATCAGTATTACACTTTTTTTGGCTTTGTGCACCTTTATAATTACTCAGTTCAGTGGCTCAAAGCATTATTGGAAAGATATTTTCTGGCCTGATGTTCCTATACTTTTGAAAGCACCTGTTCCACTAATTCCTTTTATTGAGTTTGTAGGAACATTTACAAAGCCATTTGCCCTGATGATTCGTCTCTTTGCCAACATGATGGCAGGTCATGCTATTGCTTTAGCCTTGACCAGCATTATATTCCTGGTGGCAGCAGAGGGCATCGGAGTTAAGTTATATGGTATGACTACATTAAGTGTTGTTATGAGCATATTTATGATGTGCCTTGAGCTTATGGTCTGCTTTATTCAAGCATTTGTATTCACCATGCTGAGTTCAATTTTCATAGGCTTAGCCCGAGCCAAGACTGAATAAAGGAATAATATTTGATTAAAGATAAAACAAATAAATAACAATTTAAAAATTACAACTATGATGTCATTATTATTAGTAACAAGTGGTCTTGCACAATTAGGCGCTGGTATCGGCGCAGGTTTAGCAGCTATTGGCGCAGCAATTGGTATTGGTAGAATCGGAGGCAATGCCATGGATGCAATGGCACGTCAACCAGAAGTTATGAACAAGCTGTTTACCAACATGATTGTTGCTTCTGCCCTGATAGAGGGTGTTGCCCTTTTCGCAGCTGTTATTGCTTTCATGTGTGTTAGTAAGTAATTATCAGCCCTCTGATTACAAAGAAAGTATTTAAACACTGCGTATGGATTTATTGATGCCAAGCTTTGGCCTGATGTTCTGGATGGCCATCGTCTTCCTCGTAGTTCTCGGCTTATTATGGAAGTTTGGATTCCCTGCCATTACGAAAATGGTGGAGGAAAGGAAGAACTATATCGACGAGAGTCTGCGCAAGGCGCATGAAGCCAACGAGAAGCTTGCCAATATACAAAAAGAAGGAGAATCCATTTTGCAGGAAGCGCGCGAGCAACAAGCCTTAATATTGAAAGAGGCCACGTCTACTCGCGATGCCATTGTTGCCAAAGCTGAAACTCAAGCGAAGGAGCAAGGAGAAAAGCTTATCAGTGACGCAAAGCTTCAGATAGAGACCGAGAAGCAGAATGCCATTCGTGATATTCGTTCTCAAGTGGCGGAACTTTCGGTGAAGATTGCTGAGAAGATCATCAAAGAGCAGCTTTCAACGGATGCAAAGCAGATGGAATTGATTGACAAACTGCTGGATGAAGTTTCCACCGAGGCCAAAACAGATAAAGAATAAGTAGCTTATGGATTTAGGTGTAATATCTGTCAGGTATGCCCGTGCTCTTTTGAAAAGTGCCACACAGCTAAAGCAGGAGGCAGAGGTATACGAAGAGATGCAAGCCTTATTGCGGAGTTTTCTTCAGTTGCCACTACTTCGTCAAACGATAGACAACCCTATGCTTGACAATAAAGACAAGCAAAGCTTGCTTGAGACAGCGTGTGCGGAGACACCGTCTGACCTGACCAGGCGCTTCTTTCAGCTTGTCTTGAAAGAAGGCCGAGTGGATGATTTGCAATTTATGGCAGCTTCTTACATCACACTTTATCGCCGACAGAAGAATATCATTTGCGGTAAACTTACCACAGCTGTTGCTGTATCAGCTGAAACTGAAGATAAGATGCGCAAAATGGTAGAGCAGAAGACTCATGGAACTGTGGAGTTCAAGACCGAGGTTGATCCTGATATTTTAGGCGGATTTATCCTTGAATATGATACCTACAGGATGGATGCAAGTGTCAGGACCGGGCTTAAGAACGTCCTGACAACCTTAAGAAAATAAATAAAGTAAAAACAACAATGTCAGATAAAATAAAACCAAGCGAAGTGTCTGAAGTATTACTTCGGCAGCTTGAAGGCCTCAACGACGAGGAAAAGTTTGACGAAGTGGTCACAGTTTTGACTGTCAGTGACGGTGTTGCCCGTGTCTACGGACTCCGAAATGCCGAGGCAAGTGAGCTGCTGGAGTTTGAAAATGGCACAATGGCTATTGTGATGAACCTCGAAGAGGACAATGTAGGCTGTATTCTTTTGGGGGATACGTCGGACATTAAGGAAGGAGAGAAGGTTAAACGTACCCATCGTATTGCTTCCATTCGCGTGAACGATAATTTCCTTGGCCGTGTAGTGAATCCGTTAGGTGAAGCTATTGATGGTAAGGAAGAGCTTGATTTGACCGATGCTTTCGAAATGCCTTTGGACCGTAAGGCCCCCGGGGTAATCTATCGCCAGCCGGTAAAGGAACCTCTGCAGACCGGCTTGAAGGCTGTAGACTCTATGATTCCTATCGGCCGTGGGCAGCGCGAGTTGATTATTGGCGACCGCCAGACGGGTAAAACAGCTATTGCAGTTGATACCATTATTAACCAAAAAGAGAATTTCGACAAAGGAAAGCCTGTATATTGCATCTATGTTGCCATTGGCCAAAAGGCAAGTACGGTAGCTACTCTCGTGCAAACCCTGCGTGAGCATGGAGCTATGTCTTATACTATTGTCGTAAGTGCAACGGCAGCCGACCCTGCAGCCATGCAGTATTATGCTCCGTTTGCAGGTGCAGCCATTGGCGAATACTTCCGCGACCACGGTCTTGATGCATTGGTTGTATATGACGACCTGTCGAAGCAAGCTGTTGCATACCGCGAGGTTTCTTTGATTCTTCGCCGTCCTTCCGGTCGTGAAGCATACCCGGGTGATGTGTTTTATCTCCACTCCCGTCTCCTTGAGCGTGCCGCTCGTATCAATGATCAGCAGGAAGTTGCCGAACAAATGAACGATCTTCCCGAGTGTATGAAAGGTCATGTAAAGGGTGGAGGTTCGCTTACCGCGCTGCCAATTATTGAAACACAGGCCGGCGACGTTTCAGCTTACATTCCTACAAATGTTATCTCTATTACGGATGGACAGATCTATCTCGAGTCAAATCTCTTCAACCAAGGCTTCCGTCCTGCCATCAATGTGGGTATTTCGGTCAGTCGTGTAGGTGGATCGGCTCAGGTAAAGAGTATGAAGAAGGTTGCCGGAACCTTAAAGATTGACATGGCCCAGTATCGTGAGCTTGAAGCTTTCTCTAAGTTTTCGAGCGATATGGATGCGGTAACGGCGATGACTATTGACCGCGGACGCAAGAACAATCAGCTTCTTATCCAGCCGCAATACAGCCCAATGCCCGTGGGAGAACAGATATCTATCCTTTACTGTGGCGTGCACGGACTGATGCATGACGTCCCCGTCGAGCAGGTTCGTAGCTGTCAGGACCAGTTCCTTGAGCAGATGAGAACGTTGCATCAGGATGTTATCGACACGCTTGCTTCAGGTATCATCTCGGACGATTGCACCAAAGTGATAGAGGATACTATGGCAAACGTTGCCGGACAGTTTAAGAATTAATACAGCTTATGCCTTCGTTAAAAGAGATCAAGACACGAATTGCCTCGGTTCAGAGCACGCGAAAGATTACGAGTGCCATGAAAATGGTTGCCTCTTCCAAGTTGCACCATGCCCAGACGGCTATTCAGAATATGCTTCCCTACGAAAATCTGTTGGAGCATATTCTCAAGTCTTTCCTTATTTCCGCGCCTGATGCCGAGACCAGTCTCAGCCAGGAGAGGGATAAAGTTCGAAGTGTAGCCCTTGTGGTTTACTCGTCAAACAGTTCCTTGTGCGGCGGATTCAACAACAATGTTATTCGTACGATGCTGCAGGCTGTTGAAGATTACAAGGCTCAGGGCGTCAGCAACATTGTGGTTTACCCTATTGGACGCAAGGTGGCTGAGAAAGTTTCGAAGACAGGTTTGCAGTCGGGGGGTGACTTTGTAGAGCTGGCAGACAAGCCAAATGCGAGGGAATGCCAGAATATAGCCATGGAACTGGCTTCGAAATATGAGAAGCACGAGTTTGACAAGGTTGAATTAATCTACCATCATTTCAAGAGCGCCGGCTCACAAGTATTGACGCGCTGCACTTTCCTTCCTATTGACTTGTCAACCGAAAAGATAGGAGAGTATAACGACCGTGACCTTTCTTCCAACGAAGCTACGGCGAAAGCGCAGGAGTATCTTCGTGAGAAGGGCAGGGAGAAACAGCGTGAGAAGGCCGAAGCTATTCCGCTGAACGACGACTTTATCGTTGAACCCGACATGCCTTCAGTATTGTCGACCTTGATTCCGCAGTTGTTAGACCTCATGGTTTACACGGCACTTCTCGACAGCAATGCCTCCGAACACGCTGCGCGCATGGTGTCGATGCAGACGGCTACCGACAATGCCGACGAACTGTTGCGGGAGCTTAACCTGCAGTATAACAAGTCGCGTCAGGCAGCTATCACCAACGAGCTGCTCGATATTGTGGGTGGAACGGTCAACAATTAGGGCCGGAAGCATAACTGTTATTTTGTAAAGAATATTTCCCGACAGTATGTTCAGTCATATTGTCGGGAATTTTCGTTTCATGGAATCAATAAAAAAACCGTAAAAGTGTTTGATACTTTTACGGTCGTTGAGGTGCGTGGCGGAGTCGAACCGCCTTAAGCGGTTTTGCAGACCGGTACCTAACCGTTCGGACAACGCACCATGTCCTTTTTGCGGTTGCAAAGATAGACAGTTTAATTGAGACTGCCAAACTTTTCATGTACATTTTTATCTGCCTGTCTAATAATCTGGCTGCGTTCAGCATGTCAGCATCAGCCCGATTCAATCCGGCAATCGTTTTTAGGGTAGTGGGGCGAAACGGAACCTGATATTTGGTGCCGTGTTTGCTGTGCGGCAGCCGCCGCACGCGTGTAGGGCGACCGTCACACACATCGCCCGCCGGCCGCGGTACGTGCGTGTGACGGCCGTCAAACGATAGACGGCACAACGCAGGGGTGTTTCCTCTACAGCTGTTTTACTTTACGTCTGCGCCCCTGCTGTCTGATGTTTCCTGTTTTCATCTTTTTACATTTCTATGTTTTGCCGAATAAAAAAAATAGTGTAATATTGCATGCTGTTATGAGAAAATTACTCGTTTTATCGCTTCTCGGCCTTTGCTCACTATCGGCGGGTGCCAGGTCGATGGCCGAAATATGGAAAGCCATGCCCGATTCGCTGATGCCATACGTTGACCGGAAGCACCGTATTGAGATGGTTGAGTTCATTGGCATGGGCCTGAAGGGCGACGTTGACAACCTTTTCGGTTCAAAGAGTACGATGGACACGCTCACTTCCAACTTCATACAGGTAAGGGCGAGCGAGGCTATGATGATGCAGGTTAAGCGGTTGCCACGGCCGTCGGGCGACTCAATTATCTGTGTTGTATGTACATGGTTCGGGCCTGCCATGAGCAGTAAGATTCAAATTTATACGGAAGACTGGCAGCCTGTTCATCAAAACCCATTGGGTATGACAGGCTTAGATGGCATGATGCACAGGCTTATCGTCCGGCCTGACAGCATGAGCGAACAGAAGTTCCGTGAGCTGAAGGTCGGCTTCGATTTCCTGCTGCCCTATGCTTCACTGGCTGTTGGCTCTGACGAATTGCAGGTATCGGTAAGCAATCCCATGAGTTTTCAAGAAGAAAAAGCCGATTTTGAGCGCATTAAAAAGTTAATAATACTCAAATGGGATGGCAATATCTTTAAATAAATATAAAACAAAAAGTGTATCCGACGCGCTAAAACGCTATATATAAATTATTTAGCTAAATTTGCCATGTGTTTTTCATGGTATTAGATTATTAAGGTTAAGTTTAGATTGGGTGTCGCGATGACAGCCAATCTTTTTTTAAAACGTTTTTTGCTGACGGCCCGTAGTTTTTTAGGGTAAGTTGGTGATGTTACTTTGAAAAGCACTATCTTTGCAATAAAATTAAAACTAAATCACAATGAATCTGAAAGTACGTCTTGCCCTGATGAACTTCCTTCAGTTTGGAGTATGGGGAGCCTATCTCACCTGTATGGGAATTTATCTGAGCAACATAGGCATGGCTTCGCATATCGGACCCTTTTTTGCCATGCAGGGTATTGTCTCCATCTTTATGCCTGCGCTCATGGGAATCGTGGCCGACCGGTGGATTCCTGCCCAGAGATTGCTTGGCTTCTGCCACCTGTTGGCCGCACTGTTCATGTTTGCAGCCGCATGGTATGGCCACACGCAGGGCAGCGGGGCACAGTTTTCGGTCCTGTTCACTTTATATTCGCTTAGCGTGGCTTTCTACATGCCTACGCTTGCATTGACCAATTCGGTCGCCTATAACGCGCTTACCCAGGCCGGTCTGGACACCGTAAAGGACTTTCCGCCTATCCGTGTCTTCGGAACTATCGGCTTTATCTGTTCCATGTGGTTTGTCGATATCATGGGTTTCAAGGCCAATGAACTGCAGTTTGTGGTAAGCGGTGCGATTAGTTTGGTGCTGTTTTTCTACACCTTCACGCTGCCCACCTGTCCTGTTTCAACAGCAAAAGAGCACAAAACCCTGATGGATGCACTCGGTTTGCAGGCTTTCTCGCTGTTCAAGCAGAAGAAGATGGCAGTCTTTTTCCTGTTCTCCATGCTTCTGGGCGTCAGCCTTCAAATCACTAATGGTTTTGCCACGCCGTTCATGGAAAGTTTCGCTAAGATACCGGAGTATGCCGATACTTTCGGTGTTAAGCATAGCGTTATTCTGTATTCGATATCCCAGATAAGCGAAACGCTCTGCATTTTGCTTATACCTTTCTTCATGAAAAGGTATGGCATCAAGAACGTTATGCTCATAGCCATGTTTGCTTGGGTGTTTCGTTTCGGGTTCCTTGGGGCAGGAAATCCGGGCGGTGGTGTATGGATGTTCATTGCCTCCATGGTTATTTACGGGGTAGCTTTCGACTTTTTCAATATCTCTGGCTCATTGTTTGTCGACCAGTCTACTGACCCGAGCATGCGCTCTTCAGCTCAGGGACTGTTCATGTTGATGACTAACGGGCTGGGGGCTACCATAGGCTCGTTCGCTGCCCAGGCTGTAGTCGACTTACATACTAATCCTGCGGGTGCCGTCGCATGGCAATCGTGTTGGTATATTTTCGCTGCCTATGCGCTGGGAGTAGGCTTTTCGTTCGCTGTGGTCTTTAGGCCAAAGCATCTCAATTCCATGAAGAAGTAGGTCAGGCAAGCCCTGTTTTGTCTTGTCATCGCAACATATGAAAGAAGCAAGATACTTTTATGTACCCGATGCCTGCACCCGGAAGGAACTCCCTGAAGACGAAGCATTGCATGCCATCAGGGTGTTGCGACTTTCAGCGGGTGACGAAATGTTTCTCATGGATGGGCAGGGCGTGTTTTATCGTGCGACGGTAAGCTTAATCTCCAAGAAGCATTGTTGCTACTCAATAGAGGAGACTTTGCCACAGGAAAAGGGCTGGAACGGACAGATTCACCTCGCCATTGCTCCTACAAAAATGATGGAACGCATAGAATGGCTTGCGGAAAAAGCAACAGAAATAGGTTTTGACGAGCTGTCGTTCTTGAATTGTAAATTCTCTGAACGCCGCAATATTCGAGCCGATCGCGTTGACAAGATTGTTATTGCAGCCACAAAACAGAGTCGGAAGCCGTGGAAACCGCAGGTAAATGACATGCAAAATTTTGCCGGTTTCATCGGTAAACCACGAGCCGGACATAAGTATATTGCACATTGTTATAACGAAATAGAGAGGCATGACTTCCTGAATCTGGTGCAGGCATTGCCGCCAGATGAAGCTATTACGGTGCTTGTCGGGCCGGAAGGAGACTTTTCAATTGATGAGGTAAAGCTTGCTCTTGCACATGGTTACGAGTCAATTTCTCTTGGGAACAGCAGGTTACGCACTGAGACGGCAGGGTTGATGAGCGTAGCAATGGCACAAATCACGAAACGAAAATCATAAATTTATTGTATGATGAAAGCTATCAGTAAATGTTTCAGGTCCGTCGTCTGGGGAACTTTAGCGGTCTTTGCCGTGATGCTAAGCTCGTGTTCGGGCGACGATTATATCAATGCCATTCCCGAATCAAGCACTTTACTGATTTCGACAAACACGGCAAAGTTGAGCGGAGTAGGCAGCCAGCATCTGCTTAAATCGCTTCTCCATATCAGCAACATTGATAAAACCGGACTCGATTTGTCAGCCAATGTTTACTTTTTCGAAGATGCGCGCTTCAATATTGGCCTTTGTGCAAAGGTAAGCGACGGCGATAAGCTTGCAGATCTGCTTCAGCAGGCCGGTTGCCATGTAGAGAAAAGGCGCGGCTTTCGCTTTGCGGTTCTTCCGGGGAACTGGATAATTGGCTTCTCGGATGTGTCAGCTTTACTGATGGGTCCCGTAATACCGGCGGCACAAGATGATATGAAGGCCCAAATGGTTCAATATCTGAAGCAGGATGAAGACGAAGGAATCAAGGGTACTCCCATTATGGAACGCTTGCAGACTATTGATGCCCCTATGGCCATGGTTTGCCAGGCACAGTCGCTTCCTGAACAGTTTGTAACACCCTTTACTGTTGGGGCGCCACGTGATGCCGACCCATCTGATATCATGATTGCAGCATCAATGGAAGTTTCGCACGGGCGTCTGGTTATATCAGGACAGACTTTTTCATTCAAGAAACAGATTGATGCAGCACTGCAAAAGGCACAGAAAACTTACCGTCCCATCAAGGGAGACTATGTGAAAAGCATGTCGACAAGCGATGTAATGGGGCTTTTTATGAATGTTGACGGTAATGATTTCCATAAACTTATCCGGCAGAATCGTGGTATTTCAACCATGCTCATGGGTATCAATGCGGCTATCGACATGGATAATATTATCAAAAGTATCAATGGTGATATGGCTTTGATTACTTCAACATTTGATAAAGATAACTTCGAGATGATGATGGCAGCCCGGCTCGGCAATGCCAATTGGTTGAAAGATGTGGCTTATTGGAAACAGAGTGTACCGCAGGGTGGACATATCGGCGACTGGTACAAGAACCATTTCTACTATACAGGCAACCATACAGAGTACTATTTTGGCGTGACTGACGATATGCAGTATATGAGTGGAAGCTCAACAGGAGCAGCCTTAAGGAGCGTTTACCCGAGCCTACATCCCATTGACAGTGCCCTTCAGCAACTAATTATAGGGAAAAAACTGGTGATGTTGATCAACCTTGCGGCTCTTCAGAATCAAAAGACACAGGCTATTACTGCAATGGTGCAACCTTTATTTGGGGAGCTTAACACCATTGTTTACATGATGAAATAAACAAAAAGGGAATTCTCTCTTATGGATAAGATACGATTTCGTTCTGTTATTCCCCAAGTATTCTCACAGCAAGAGAACTTGGATTCGGAGATTTGGGACATCGATGCCACTTTTGAGAAAGGGCATCTATACTTGGTTGAAGCCAATTCGGGGAAAGGGAAAAGTACCTTTTGCAGTTATATCGTAGGCTATCGGCATGATTATAGCGGACAGATTCTGTTTGACGGGCAGGATACAAAGGCTTTTAAGGTCAGTCAATGGGTGGATATACGCAAAGCGCATATCAGCTATTTGTTCCAGGAGTTAAGGCTTTTTCCAGAGTTAACAGCTTTAGAGAATATCCAGATTAAGAATAAATTGACGAACTTCAAGAGTGAAAACCAAATCAAAGAATGGTTTGAAGCACTTGGGATAGAGGATAAACTTCATACTAAAATAGGTCATATGTCATTCGGACAACAGCAGCGTGTGGCCATGATTCGAGCATTGGTTCAGCCCTTTGACTTCATTCTTGCCGATGAACCCATATCTCATCTCGATGACAAAAACTCTGAAATTATGGGGCAAATCATGATAAACGAAGCACAAGCCCAGGGGGCAGGCGTCATTGTTACGAGTATTGGTAAGCACATGAACCTTGATTACGAACGAATTTTCAAGTTGTAAAATGATCTGGAAACTATTAAGACAGCATATCAGTATTCCACAGTTTGTTGGCTTTTTCTTCGCCAATCTTTTTGGAATGCTTATCGTTTTACTCGGATTTCAGTTTTATAGGGATGTAACTCCTGTCTTTACTTCTGACGATTCCTTTATGAAGTCTGACTATCTGATTATTAGCAAGAAGATAGGAACAGGAAGTACGATATCGGGACGCTCGAATACTTTCACACAGGCAGAGTATGAAGATGTCGCCAAACAGCCTTTTACGAACAAGGCTGGTAAGTTTACTTCTACCGAATATCAGGTAGATGCTCATATGGGTATAGCAGGAACGAATGTACTAAATTCGGAGCTTTTCTTTGAAAGTATTCCCGACGAGTTTGTAGATGCTTCAAAGAACGATTGGGAATTCACACCTGGTAGCCACGTGGTTCCTATTATTCTTCCGCGAACTTATATTGCCATGTACAACTTTGGCTTTGCTCAAAGTCACTCTTTGCCGAAGATAAGTGATGGTCTGGTTAGTATAATCAACTTCGATATCTTTATTCAAGGCAATGGTCATAAAGGAGCATTTAAAGGGAAAGTAATCGGCTTTTCCAATCGAATCAGCACAATTCTAGTTCCCCAAGCGTTTATGGACTGGAGCAATAATTATTTTGCTTCGGGCGAAAAAGCCGACCCAACCCGCTTGATTATTGATGTAAACAACTCTGCTGATGGCCAATTGTCTAAATATATTGATAGGAATGGTTATGAAGTTGAGGACAACAAGATGCAAGCTGAGAAGACAACCTACTTCCTTAGACTAATGGTAACCATGGTTATATCAGTGGGATTGGTCATTTCTTTGCTCAGTTTCTATATTCTCATGCTTAGTATTTATCTTCTCGTTCAGAAAAATTCATCCAAGTTGGAGAACCTTCTTCTGATTGGATATGGTCCAAATCAAGTTGCCCGTCCTTATCAAATACTCACTATTGGCTTAAATATTGGTGTACTATTCATCGCCTGGGGCATCCTGTTTTTTATACGAGGCTACTATATGAACGTAATAGAAACCTTGTTCCCAGAACTTGATGATGGAAGTATGTTGCCGGCTTTTATCTTGGGGATCACCCTTTTCTTTGTAGTTAGTCTTTGTAATATCATTGCTATTAGGCACAAAATTGTCTGCATTTGGAAAAGGAAAGAATAAAGCTATGCAAAGCAATACTCAGAAACAATATAACCATTACGTTGTCAATGAGCCGGCTGGACTCCTGGCCTGGCTGATAACGAACATCCATGAAAGTCGTACAAAACTAAAGGCGACGTTGGCTGGTCACGGTATAAAAGTCAACGGGAAGGTAGTTACACAGTTTGATTATCCCCTTGTTCCGGGTATGAAGATTGCCGTAAGCAAAACAAAGCAAAATAATCTTTTCAAGAATCGCTATGTAAAAATTGTATATGAGGACCGCTATTTGGTTGTCATTGAAAAGAAAACAGGCATACTTTCCATGGCAGCAGGCCACAGCACACTGAACGTAAAAACCGTTCTCGATGCCTATTTCCATCAGAGTAGGCAACGCTGTCAGGCACATGTTGTCCATCGTCTCGATAGAGATACCAGCGGATTAATGATATATGCTAAGGATAAACAGACGGAACTGGCTCTTGAATCCGACTGGCATAACATCGTTTTTGACCGCCGTTACGTTGCTGTTCTGTCGGGCGAGGTGAAGGAAGACGAAGGAACCATTGCCAACTGGCTTAAGGATAACAGGGCTTACGTTACATACAGCAGCCCTATTGACAATGGTGGGAAATATGCTGTTTCCCATTTTCACGTGCTTGCAAGGAGCTACGAACACAGTCTTGTAGAGTTCAGGTTAGAGACTGGACGCAAGAATCAGATTCGCGTTCATGCTGCAGATATGGGGCATCCTGTCTGCGGCGATGTAAAATATGGTAATGGCGACGATCCGCTTGGGCGCTTATGCCTGCATGCTTTCAAGCTTTGCTTCTATCATCCAGTCAATCATCGTCCAATGGAATTTACGACCGAGGTTCCTCAAACTTTCCGAAAGCTCTTCTAATTTCAAAATATAATAGAGATCATAAACCTCTTATTATTTATAAAAATGGACCATAATTTCGTATATTATATCTTGATTCTCATTGCTATTGTGGCAGGAATCATCGTAGTAAAGAAGGTAACCAGCTGCCTGATAAAGACTATTGCATTAGTCGTTATTATTGGTGTGTTAGCCTTGATCTACTTCATGTATTTAACGTAAAGAGTTTTTCAAGAATTAAGAAAAGCCTCAAAGTTCTCATATTTGCGGGCCATCGTGCGGTGATATATATTTTCTAACCACAGCTTATGGGTGCTGATGAATATTAAGCCGATTGTAAACATGATGGCCCAGGCCACATATCGGCCGAAAAATATTTCCAAAGGTTGAACAATAGCCAATGGAAGGAAAAAAGCCACAGCCTCTGCCAATATCTGCACATAGCTGTTTTCTACTCCTCCCTTGCCAATCAGTTTCTCGTTCAAAGGTATTTTTTGCTTGTTGTATACAGCCATCTGCATAATCAAAAAATACTGATACCCTGCAGTAAATACGCCGTATGCCACTAACATACAGATGTTCCATTTACCCATAATAACCATGGGAAGCATCAGTATAAAAGGTATAAGCAGAAGCAGGCAAAAGAAATAATATTTTGCTTTCAGCAGAAGCAGGATATTCTCCTTATGGATGAATAGGGCTTCTATGTAGTTAGCTTCATACGACATCACCCTGATCAATAACATTCCTCCGAAGATAGCGAAGCAATAAATACACCAGAAGTTTGTCATGAAACGTCCATCATAAACGGGAGTAAAGGTGACAAGCAAGCTGATAAGCACGATTAAGAGAACAGCAAATAGAAAGGTTTTGCGTGGATTTTTGTTGCGCATCAGCGACTTTATCTCCAGTTTCATATATTCTCCAACCACTCCGAATCGGTTGAGATAACCAAATTTGCTGACATTTTTCAGCTTGGTGACATTCTGTTTGCCCAATTCTTGCCAAACGCTGACATACTGAAGTCGGCGGTTAATCGCTACAAGGCCGACTAAAATAGCCAGTGCAGCCAGATGGGGCAGCACGTTGCCATGCTCTATGTGGGTAGCAAATGATGCATAAAAACGGAAGAAAGGCGTATAGCCTTCTGTTATCCAGGGAAGGGAAATAGCCGCAAAGGCTCCGGCGGGAAGCATCCACCAGAGCAAGTTTCTATTAAATAATGTGCGGCAAATTAAATACCATTGGCAGCTTACAAGTATAATAAGGTAGAACAAAAGCAATAGGGAAACCGATGCCCATAGTCCGTAACCGAAGAGCACAGACATCAGGCAGTAGGGGACAAACATCAGAAACCACAACAGGTTACCCCAGCCAAATAGTGCACTTAATATAAAACTGTCAATACAGGCATACCGCGGAATAGGCAACAAAACATAAGGCTTGATAAGCTGTGACGGTGTTTGCTGCATCATTAACCTTGCTACAAAGTCAATGGCAAGAATGAAAGGCAGCTGTCCCATCATATATTCCATGGATGTGTAATGGCGTGAGGCATTGGCATCCAGAGAAAAAATGACGGCAAACATAATCAGATAAATGACAACTGTAGAGAAGAGAAACCCTACCACCCACTTGGCAGCCTTATTCGATTCAAACATCGGGGCACGCCTTTCAGCCAGCTTCTTATGATGGTTTAATTCACGAAAGAGTTGTAGGAAAGTCAGATTGGTCATATTATCCGGTTATGAGGCAGGTGTCTATCTGAGGTCAATCACGTCAGCCTTGGGGAAATCCTTGGCGTTAAAACTGAATTCACTGTCGGGCAAATCTCTGGCCTGGAAGTTGGAAACGGCAATATTCGTCCACGTTGAACCCTGCCGCATCTTGATTAAGCTGGGTGTATAGCTGTGCTTGTCAATCGTAATGTATACTTCCTGTACACTGCGTTTGTTGTTCTCGGCTGTCATATGAACCACATAATTTTTCCCTTTTTTATTGAGACCGAGCGTGTAACCGTTCTTATACATTGAGATAAACGTATATTGGTTCATACTCATACGCTTGGCTTCCGTGGGAGTAGAGATATTCACCTCGTTTGTCAACTTGAGGTAACTCCACTGGGTTTTGCCGTCGTACCATACGATAGCTTTCGGCGTGTGTGCATGAAACTTGATACCCTTGATGGCTATTGTACCAGCTTTCGAGCCAATCTTTGAATTTGATATATTGAAAGAAGCCGAAGCTCCACCTGCCCGGCCAACAATTGAAGCCGTCTTATCCAGAACCTTACGGGCAAGGGCTGCATCCTGAGCCGACAAACAAAGCGTGCTTACAAACATTAAACTTAAGAGAAATAACCTTTTCATATCCTTTGATTTAGATTCATTTTTATTATACAATTCGATATCCTGACATTTACTCGGCACTACCATGAATTTGCATGAGCATAACATTCAGGCTGTTCTCGTCCTGAATAAGCACATCGCGTGGCTTTGAACCTTGTGCAGGCCCAACAATATTGGCCGCTTCCAACTGGTCCATCAATCGTCCGGCGCGGTTATAACCGATTGAGAACCTACGCTGAATCATACTGGTAGAACCCTGTTGAGAGATTACAACGGCATGGGCAGCTTCGTCAAAATAGGGGTCAAGGCTGCGGACATCTGTAGTCATTGCGCCATCCACTCCACCGGTATTTTCGTCAGGTTCAGGAAGTTCCATTGGGTCAACAGGGCCTGGCTGGTTGGCGATATAATCATTAACCCCTTCAATTTCAGGCGTATCAATGAAGGCACACTGTACGCGGACGGGTTCGCCGCCTGAAAGGAACAGCATGTCACCACGGCCCACAAGCTGGTCGGCACCGGTGCGGTCGAGAATGGTTCTCGAGTCAATCTGCGAAGCTACACGAAAGGCCATACGTCCCGGGAAGTTGGCTTTGATGTTGCCTGTAATGATTTTCGTCGTAGGACGCTGTGTTGCAATAATCATGTGTATGCCCACGGCGCGTGCAAGCTGTGCAATACGTGCGATAGGAAGCTCTATTTCTTTGCCGGCAGTCATGATAAGATCGCCGAACTCGTCAATGATAACGACGATGTAAGGCATATATTCATGTCCGTCAGTAAGCCTTAGTTTGTGGTGGATGTACTTATCATTGTACTCGTCAATCTTCTTGACCTGCGCGCGTTTCAGCAGGTCATAGCGATGGTCCATCAGCTTACACAGCGAGTTCAGCGTGCGTACAACCTTCTGCACGTCGGTGATAATGGGTTCGTCTTCGTTCTCAGGAAGCGCAGCCATATAATGTGGAGCAATCTTGTTATAGATGCTGAACTCGACCTTTTTCGGGTCAACGAGAACGAATTTCAGTTCATTGGGGTGTTTCTTATAGAGCAAAGAGGTGATAATGGCGTTCAGACCGACCGACTTTCCCTGACCAGTAGCACCGGCTACAAGCAGGTGGGGGAGCTTGGCCAGGTCAACCATGAACACTTCATTTGTGATGGTTTTGCCAAGGGCCACAGGCAAAGCCATTTTCGTTGTTTGAAATTTGCGGGTGTTCAGTGCGCTTTCCATCGATACAATCTGGGGCTTCTTGTTAGGAACCTCAATACCAATGGTGCCCTTCCCAGGGATGGGAGCAATAATTCGTATGCCCAGGGCCGACAGGCTAAGGGCTATATCGGCCTCCAAACCACGTATGCGACTGATTCTGACGCCCTCGGCAGGAGTAATCTCATACAGGGTTATGGTGGGGCCTACAGTTGCATTGATTCGGCTGATTTTTACGCCAAAGCTGTTCAGGACCTCAACAATGCGCGCGTTGTTCGCCTTGATTTCCTCCATGTCGATGACGGGCTTCGAGTCATATTTCCTCAGCAGGTCGAACGACGGAAAGCGATATTTCTCAAACGGTGTCCAGGGATTGATAGGCACGTTAAGGTTAACGTCCGTCACAGGCACCTTAGAAGTGGCAAGTTCTTCGCCTTTCTGTTCGGCCACAATCAGCCTTCCTTCCTGGCCGCCAGCACCGGCAGCGGCAACCACATCGGACTGCAGGGCAAACGCTTGCTGCCTTTTTTCGGGCGCCTGTCCCTGCGAAAAGTCGGTTAAATCAACCACAGTTGGCTCTTCGTCCGCCTTTTTCCCGTCCGCTTCCTCATCCAAGGGCTGAATCGTATCGTCGGTGTCATCGGCCCCGGAGGAGCCAGACGCTGCTGCGTCATCTGATGACGCCGCGTCGTTATCCTGCTGACTGGTGACCGTAAACTTCACCTTGCTTGTGATATACCTTACCGGATTCAGTGCCTTTCTGATTACCTCTATCGTCTCGGCGCTCAGAAAGGTAAGGAAAGCTATGGCTGAGAGCATCAGCACGGCGGTTAAGCCGGGGGGGCCAATCATGTTTTCGATGTGCTGAACGCAGAAGAGTCCGTGTTTCCCGCCTGGGTTAAATATCAGCCCGCTCATGACAGGCGTCAGGAATTTTGCAAAGGTAATGGAGGTCCATACCATGACAACTGCCATGCCGAAGAACCATTTCAGCAGGTTTACAGAGTAGGCTTTCATCAGCTTCAGCGCCACCAGCGTAATGAACACGGGAATAAGGAAAGCCGGAATACCGAAGTTCAGCGTGATAAGATAATAGGAGAGAAGTGCACCTATGGAGCCACAGTAGTTGGTAAACTCGTGGTTCGAATTCAGTATTTCGCCCGGACGCATGTTCTCCAGCGTGCTTTGGTCGGCCTGTCCGGTTGAGAGATAGCTTACCATGGCTATGACAACGTACACGGCTACGGCCAGAAGGAAAAAGCCTAAAAAGAAATCAGTAGTGTCGCTTTGGTATTTATTTCGGAAACCTACCGCCTCGCTAAAAGATTTAGGATTGCGTCCAGTTTTTTTTCTTGCCATATTTTTATGCTTATACTTCTGCAAAAGTACGTGATTCCATCGTAAAAACAAAGCAAAAACGGCAACTTTTTACAACCACTCGGGCATTTAAAACTATTTAGGATAACGGTGCCCGTAAACCTATCCGGCTTTTTGAACTGCCGGCGAATTTTTCAGTACGGTTTTTTATTGTGCCCGCACCGTCTCCCGTCATATTACGTCAGGTTCAGACCATAGCGGAACCGGAATATATTCTTTGCAGGCTTCCGGCAGGGGTGCGACGGCCGTCGCACACGCGTATGACGGCCGTCATGCAATGCGTACCACGGCTACCGTACGAGCGTTCGGCGGCCGCCGTAATGCGGAGAAAAGCACGATACGGCCTGCCCGTTCTGAAATGCAAGGCCGATTTTTATATTGCCATTCATGATTGATTATATATTGCATCGCAGGCAAAGAAAATAGGTACCGCCCTCCGGTTATCTCATAACTTTTTTATAATTTTGCATGGAATAACAAACCGAAAATGTACAGAACCATTTATAGTAAGTTCAACAAGAAGGACATCACAGCCCTTTCACCTGTGTCGTTCCCCGGGCGAATCATTACTATTATGACAGAAGGTGAAGCCGAGAGGGCCGTCAACTATCTGCTCGCAAGTGATATTGTGGGGGTTGATACCGAAACAAAACCCTCATTTCATCGCGGAGAACAGCATAAAGTAGCCCTGTTGCAGGCGTCGAACAGGGACACTTGTTTTCTCTTCAGGCTCAATTTAATAGGCATAACACCCGCTATCAAGCGGTTCCTTGAAGACACAACGGTCAAGAAAATAGGCCTTTCGTGGCACGATGACATACGTAGCCTGAAGAGCCGTCTGGACTTTACGCCGGGCTGGTTCATCGAATTGCAGGACATGGTACCCGAGTTAGGCATCGAGGATATGAGCCTGCAGAAGCTCTATGCCAATCTTTTTCACCAGAAAATAAGCAAGCGACAGCGGCTCTCAAACTGGGAATCGCCCGTCCTTGACGACAAGCAGAAACAATATGCCTCAATAGATGCGTGGGCCTGTATAAGGATATACGATGAGATTGAAAGGCTGAAACAGACTGGAGATTACAGGTTGGTGGTCATACCTGACGACGGAAAGCCACAGCCCGAAGCCCTGTCGGTGGGGGCCGCCACGTCGGAAGAAGGTAACGGCCGTGCTCACCGAAGCAGCAGAAGGGCAGCTGCAAGTAACAAAGGTAAATACTGATTTATGTATAAAAACATTTATCTGAAACACGGAAAAGAAGAATCTTTAAAGCGCTTCCACCCGTGGATTTTCTCAGGTGCCATCCATCACATGGACGACGGCATAGCTGAAGGCGACACCGTAAGGGTGATAACGGCCGACGGCGACTGCATAGCCGTTGGCCATTACCAGAAGGGAACCATTACCATAAGGGTGCTGAGCTTTCAGGATATTGTCATTGACGAGAGCTTCTGGCGCAGCCGAATACAGTCGGCCCTTGCGATGAGGGAATGTATTGGTATGGCAAATAATCCTGACAATAACACGTACAGGCTGGTACATGGCGAGGGCGATTGTCTGCCCGGACTGGTTATTGACTGCTACGGCACGACAGCAGTGATGCAGGCCCACAGCGTAGGCATGCACGTTTGCCGTGAGCAAATATGCAAGGTGCTTGTTGACGTGATGGGCGAGCGCATCAGGAATGTTTATTATAAAAGTGAGACAACGCTGCCGTTCAAGGCCGCACTGGGACAGGAAAACGGTTTTATTTACGGGCATACTGACGATAATACTGCGGTTGAAAACGGCTTGAAATTCCATGTCGACTGGCTGAAAGGGCAGAAAACGGGGTTCTTTGTTGACCAGCGTGAGAACAGATTGTTGCTTGAACACTATGCAAAGGGGAAGAGCGTATTGAATATGTTCTGCTACACAGGAGGCTTCTCGGTTTACGCCATGCGCGGCGGAGCAAAGATTGTACACTCTGTTGACAGCAGTGCTAAGGCTGTGGAGCTGACCAATCTTAACGTGGCTATGAACTTTCCGGACGATAATCGCCATGAGGCCTTTTGCGAAGATGCCTTTAAATACCTCGATGAAAACGATAAAAAATACGATTTAATCGTTCTTGATCCACCGGCATTTGCCAAGCATCGCATGGCATTGCACAATGCCTTAAAGGGGTATATCCGTTTGAATATAAAGGGCCTGCAGCGCATTAAGCCCGGCGGCATACTGTTTACGTTCAGTTGCTCGCAGGCCGTTAGCAAGGAGAATTTCCGCAATGCCGTGTTTACCGCAGCTGCACAGGCCGATAGAAATGTGCGCATTCTGCATCAGCTTCACCAGCCTGCCGACCATCCTGTCAACATTTACCACCCTGAAGGTGAATACCTTAAGGGCCTGGTGCTGTATGTTGAGTAAGCGAAAGGCGATGAAATGGCTTGTTTTTGAATAGCTTATGAACAGAATAGCCGATTCTATCGAGAAGTATATCCTCAAGCATCACTTGATGATTAAGGGGGAAACTTATCTGGTAGGTCTCTCAGGTGGCGCGGACAGTGTGGCACTTACTTGCCTTTTGCACCGTCTGGGCTATCGTATTCATGCAGCCCATTGCAACTTCCAGTTGCGAGGTTCTGAAAGCATCCGGGACGAAAAATTCTGTAAAGAGTTTGCTGATAAGCTTGGCATTCCGATTCATATAGTACGTTTTGAAACAGCAAGTTACGCATTATCGCATAAAGTTTCCATCGAAATGGCTGCGCGAGACTTGCGTTATGACTTTTTTGAACAGACGCGTAGAGAAACTGGTGCCAAGGGCATCTGTGTGGCTCATCATAAAGATGATCAGGTTGAAACCGTGTTACTACATCTTGTTAGAGGAACAGGAATTGATGGGTTATTGGGTATGAAGCCCCAAAATGGCTTTATCTTGCGCCCTTTGCTGGAGGTTTCGAGGCATGAATTAGTAGAATATCTTGATGAGATAGGGCAGGACTATATTGTTGACAGCTCCAATCTGACAGACGATGTGCAGCGCAACAAGCTCAGGTTAAACATTATTCCGGCACTCGAAGACATCAATCCGGCTTTCAAAGAACATGTCATTCGCATGACGGAACACCTTGGAGAGGCACAGCTTGTCATTGACAATTCGTTCCGTCAGGATAAGGAAAGCTGTATGATAAAGCCTGATTCGTATGACTGGAATAAGGTTAAGTCGCTCGTTTCACCTGCTTTCTTTCTGTGGAAACTGTTATCGTCGAAGGGTTTCAACCGCAGTCAGATAGCAGAAATGGTCAGCAATCATAAGGGAACTGCTACATGGTATAGTGCAGAAAATGTCGTGGTGATTAATCAAAATATATTGCAGGTGTTGAACCGTGCAGAGTGGGAGAGTGACCTCTCGCCGGTTCTGATACCCTCATCAGGCTCGTATGTTGTCGGAAAAAGACTGTTTAAGTTCATGGAAAGTGACATTTCTGTCGATTTCATCGTGCCTAAAGCTCCCAACCATGTGTGTGTAAGCAGAGATAAAATCGGCTTTCCCCTGACTATCAGGCATGTAAAAGATGGTGACCGCTTTACGCCTTTTGGCATGAAAGGCACCAAATTAGTCAGTGATTACCTGAAGGATGTAAAGGCTGCCCCGCAGTCAAGACGGCAGCAACTTGTTGTAATTGACAGTGTTGGACATATCATATGGTTGGTAGGTTACAGAATAGACGACCACTATAAAATAAGGAAAGGTTCAACCGCTGTGGCACTTTCTATAGAATATGATGAAAGTATAAGCTGATTCTCACAATATTATTTTTAATATTCACAAAAGTTTTTTATATTTGCTTTCTATTGAATCTATACAAAATCTTTAAAATTATGTTCACAGAATCTGATAAGAAACAAATCGAAAGCCGCGGAATGACCGTTGACCAGGTAGAACATCAATTGGAACAAATTGAGCGGGGATTTCCTTTCTTGCGTATTAAATCAGCTGCTGCTGCAGGTAACGATATCCTTGTTCTTGATGAAAATGCTCAAAATCAGGCTCAGGAAGAGTGGAAAAAATACAAACAAGAAGGGCATCAGATAGTAAAATTTGTTCCGGCTTCAGGGGCTGCGAGCCGAATGTTTAAGAATCTGTTTGCATTTCTCAACGCCGATTACGATACGCCACAGACCAATTTTGAGAAAGAGTTTTTTGATAATTTCCGTAATTTTGCTTTCCATCATGCACTTTGCGAGCAATGTAAAAAGAACGAGGGTATGGGCGTTTGCAAGCTTATACAGGCCGGGAAATATAAGGCTATTGTAGAGAATTTACTCGGCCGGAAAGGCTTAAATTACGGTCAGTTGCCTAAAGGACTGCTGTTTTTTCACGATTATGAGGATGGGCCACGTACACCGATGGAGGAGCATTTGGTAGAAGCTGCCTTATATGCTGAAAGCAAAGGCGCAGCGAATATTCATTTTACGGTGTCTTACAATCACTTGGAGCTTTTCACAGAAAAGGTCAGAGAGAAACTTGATTACTACGAAGAGAAGTTTGGAGTAGCCTTTAGTGTCATGCTCTCTGAACAGAAACCATCCACTGATACCATTGCAACTACAACAGATAATAAACCATTTAGGAATGCTGATGGTACGTTATTATTCAGACCTGGTGGGCATGGGGCACTGATAGAGAATCTGAATGATATTGACGCTGACGTTATTTTTATCAAAAATATAGACAATGTTGTTCCTGACCGATTCAAGGAAGATACGGTGAAATGGAAACAAATCATAGCAGGAATCTTGGTAGATGCACAGCGTAAAGTCTTTGATAATCTGAAAATTCTTGAATCTGGCAATTATACTCATGAACAACTCGAAGAAATATCACGCTTTGTTCAACACGACTTATGCTGTCAGAAACCAGGCATTGAGCATTTGGAGGATGCTGATTTAGCAGAATATCTTAAGGGAAAACTGAACAGACCTATTAGAGTGTGTGGTGTTGTCAGGAATGTTGGTGAGCCTGGAGGTGGTCCGTTTGAGGCTTTCAATGAGGATGGTACCATAAGTTTGCAGATTCTTGAAAGCTCACAAATAGACAAGAACAGGGAAGAATATTTGAAGATGTTCGCCAATGGAACACACTTTAATCCCGTAGATCTCGTTTGCTCAACAAAGAATTACAAAGGTGAAAAGTTTAATTTGCCAGATTATGTAGACCATAATACAGGTTTTATTAGCAATAAAAGTAAAGACGGCCGCGAACTAAAAGCTCTTGAATTACCTGGCCTTTGGAATGGCGCCATGAGTGATTGGAATACTATTTTTGTCGAAGTTCCGCTGACAACCTTTAATCCTGTCAAGACGGTAAACGACTTATTGCGAGATGTTCATCAAGCTTGAATCAACAAAACCCACTTGTATAATCTGACATAAATATAAAATGCCGTTCTCATGTTTACTTACTTAGATGGCATTTTATATTTACTTTTGTTCAACTTCTTTCAAAACTGACGCTTTCAATACTCCTTAAAGAACTCCCCATTACAAAGATACAATCGTGATTATGATAAATAAATACAGGGTAATGGTTGCCTATCTCCGTTTTTCATAAACTATATTGAGATTGGGGAAATTTATAAAGGGAATTGTAAATTCTTGATTTTTTTCTTATCTTTGCCCTATCAAAAACATTAACGAAGCCAAAAAACTAATGAATAAAATAGTCAAGAAGGACCGATTTTCAGAAAAAGTGTATTGCTTTGAGATTGAAGCTCCATTGATAGCCCATAGTTGTAAACCTGGTAATTTTATTATTATTCGAGTTGATGACCATAGTGAACGTGTACCTTATACCATCGCAAAAAGCAATATAGAAGCGGGAACTCTTACTTTAATCATTCAGGAAGTAGGACTTTCATCTACAAAACTTTGCCAGTTAAATGAAGGTGACAGTGTACATGACATTGTCGGACCTTTGGGTACACCCTCTGAAATAGAGAACTATGGAACGGTTGTGTGTGCCGGAGGCGGTATAGGAATAGCTGCCATTCTTCCCATTCTAACAGCCCTTCATCAAGCAGGTAACAGGGTTATCTCTGTACTTGCCGGCCGTACAAAGGATTTAATTATCATGGAAGAGGATGTAAGAGGTAATTCCGATGATGTAATTATCATGACAGATGATGGTAGCTATGGCCAGAAAGGAGTGGTAACGGTCGGAGTTGAAGATGTAATCAAAAGGGAACATGTAGACCGAGTGCTGGCTATTGGCCCACCTATGATGATGAAGTTTACCTCTCTTTTAGCTCGTCGGTATAATATTCCTAATTACGTTAGCTTGAACACGATCATGGTTGATGGTACGGGAATGTGTGGTGCATGCCGTCTTACTATTGGTGGAAAGACACGTTTTGTCTGTATTGATGGTCCAGAGTTTGATGGTGATCAGGTTGATTGGACAGAAATGCTGGAACGTATGGGAACCTTCAGAGAGCAAGAAAAAGAGGCTCTCAACCCTCTCTCCCACTCTCAAAGAGCTGATAGCTGCGAAGAGCAGACAAACTTGCATGAGAATCAACAGAAACCTTACATGACTCAGACATCGAAAGAGCTTTTTACTTCAGATGTTATAAATGAAGAAAAGCAGATAGATGGAGCTCTACTTAACGACCGTAACGCACAATGGCGTAAGGAGTTGCGGTTGACCATGAAGCCCAAAGAGCGATTAGCTATCACAAGAGTAAAGATGCCAGAACTTGACCCGGAGTATCGTGTTACAACGCGTTTAGAAGAGGTTAATATGGGGTTAACTTTAGAGATGGCTGTACAAGAGGCACATAGATGCCTTGATTGTGCCAATCCGTCATGTGTAAAGGTGTGCCCCGTAAATGTTCAGATACCGGACTTTATTAAAAATATAGAACGCGGACATGTTCTTGATGCTGCTAAAGTATTAAAACAGACGTCTGCCCTACCGGCGGTCTGTGGACGTGTTTGCCCACAAGAGAAGCAGTGTGAAAGTCAGTGTATTCATTTAAAAATGAACTCACAGGCTGTTGCTATTGGCTATTTGGAACGTTTTGCAGCTGATTATGAGCGCGAAAGCGGGCAGACTTTATTGTCGAAAAAGGCACTGTCAAATGGAATTAAAGTTGCAGTTGTTGGCTCTGGTCCGTCAGGTTTGAGTTTTGCTGGTGACATGGTGAAACGAGGATTTGAGATTTATGTTTTCGAAGCCTTACATGAAATTGGTGGTGTGTTAAAATATGGCATACCAGAGTTTAGATTGCCTAACCGTATCGTTGATGTTGAAATAGATAATCTTAGACAAGAAGGTGTTCACTTTCTTACAGATACTATTGTGGGAAAGACCATAACAATAGAAGAATTAGAGGATAGAGAATTTAAAGGTATTTTTATAGGGTCAGGAGCTGGGCTGCCTAATTTCATGGGAATTCCAGGTGAAAACCTGATTAATATAATGTCGTCCAATGAATATCTTACTCGTGTAAACCTGATGGATGCTGCCAATCCAGAGACTGACACACCACTGAATATTGGCAAAAAAGTTATCGTCGTAGGTGGTGGAAATACTGCTATGGACTCTGTA
Source organism: Prevotella sp. (assembly GCA_013333935.1). Taxonomy (GTDB): domain Bacteria; phylum Bacteroidota; class Bacteroidia; order Bacteroidales; family Bacteroidaceae; genus Prevotella. The sequence continues at coordinate 131,939 of JABCNV010000004.1, forward strand.
CGTACGGCCCGCCGATTGGGTGCTGATGTAACGTTGGTATATCGACGTGGTGAGAAAGAAATGCCAGCTCGTTTGGAAGAAGTGAAGCATGCTAAAGAAGAGGGCATTCACTTCCTTACACTTCATAATCCAAAAGAATATTTAGCTGACGACAAGGGTCGTGTAAAGGCTGCAGTATTAGATGTAATGAAATTGGGTGAAGCGGATGCATCAGGGCGCCGTAAGCCTGAGATTACTGGAAAAACAGTCACTATAGACTGTGACCAGGTGATTGTTGCAGTTGGTGTTTCTCCTAACCCATTGGTGCCAAAAAGTATAAAAGGTTTAGAATTAGGACGAAAAAATACGATTATTGTAAATGAAAACATGCAATCGTCACGAAATAATATTTATGCCGGTGGCGATATTGTACGTGGCGGTGCGACGGTAATCCTTGCAATGGGAGATGGGCGAAAAGCTGCTTCCGGAATGGCTGAACAGTTGCTAAAATAGATTCTTTAATCAAATTTATTCAATAGAAAGTCAATCCTGAAGCATGTATTTTTAGTTGAATTTACAGTTTAATAATTGTGAAAATATAACAATTGGGTATTTTTTCTACAGAATTAATGTATCTTTGTCTCTCCTAAATATATATGCAACAAATGAGAAATATAAGATATAGCCTTCTTATTCTTCTACTATTATTTGTAGTTTCTGCTTCAGCCCAGCATAGGAAGAAAGTGATAGTCAAGAAATCAAGGATATCGACATCTGCTATAAGTAACAGATTATATGAAACATTGCTGCAGTCTACTGCCAAGATAATGTTTATTGACAGTATTGTTGTTGACAAAAATAGTTTCTTGGCGGCAATTCCTCAACCAAAAGAATTAGGCTCAATAACTCTGCGTCCCGGAAGGCCTTACTTGACCCAATATCAAAATGAATTAGGAGACCGTAAACTTTTAGCTGAGGGTGATACATCTGAAACTGTACTAAGAATGCAAACAGCTCTTGGGAATTCATGGGGAGAACCTGTAATATTAAAGGGCATTAATAATAAGGAGTTCCTCTTACAAAACTTCCCCTTTTTGGCGGCTGATGGCATAACTCTTTTTTTCTCGGCAGAAGGAGAATATTCAATGGGAGGCAGGGATATCTTTATGACAAGTTTCGACTCAGATAAAGGAGCTTGGTTACAACCACAAAACTATGGCTTACCTTTCAATTCCCCTGCTAATGATTATCTTTTAGCGATTGATGACATTGATACATTGGGCTGGTTAGTAACCGATCGACGTCAGCCCGAAGGGAAAGTGTGCATTTATACTTTTGTTCCAACAGCTGTAAGACAGAATTTTGAAGCTGATGGATTAAGTGCTGCCATACTCAGAACCTATGCTGATATCACAAGTATCAAGGACACGTGGAAGTTCGGTAACCGGCAGGGAGCTATGGAACGTCTTAAGGCGATGAAAAATAGGATGGATGCACAGTTTATAGATGAAAGCATTTACTTTGTTGTTAATGATAGCCGAGTTGTAAGAAATATAGCCGAGTTTCAATTTGATGAGAGCCGTAAACTATATCAACAATTGGTAGAAATCAAACAGATGATTTTAGATAAGGAACGGCACCTTAATAAACAAAGGTTGCAATTTGAGAGGGATTCTTCTTCACGATCGAGTTTGCGTCAATCAATATTAGAAGGAGAACGAGCATTACAAAGACAAAGGACAGACTTGATAATGGTAGAAAAGAAGATAAGAAACATTGAAAACAGATATAAAAACTAAAGCTTATGAACAACTATTTTCCTGAATCGGAATTGATTATCAATGGTGATGGCTCTATATTTCATCTTCATTTGAAACCGGAACAATTGGCAGACAAAGTAATTCTGGTTGGTGATCCTGGACGTGTAGATATGGTTGCATCTCATTTTGAAACCAGAGAATGCGAAATAGAGAGTCGTGAGTTCCATACTGTAACAGGAACTTATAAAAGTAAACGCATTTCCTGTGTTTCAACTGGTATAGGTTGTGACAATATTGATATTGTATTGAATGAACTTGATGCATTGGCTAATATTGATTTTTCTACTCGCATAGAGAAACCCAATCATCGCGCGCTGACTTTGGTACGCGTGGGAACTTGTGGCGGACTTCAGTTTAATACTCCTACAGGGACTTATGTAGCCAGTGTAAAAAGTATTGGCTTTGACGGCTTATTGAATTTCTATGCTGGTCGTGACGAAGCTTCAGATCTTGACTTTGAACATGAATTCAAGACACAAGTGAAATGGAATGAAAAGCTTGGCAATCCCTATGTGGCTACTGCAGACATTGGATTGATAGACCGCATTGCAGCTGATGATATGGTACGTGGAGTGACCATTGCTTGCGGTGGCTTTTTTGGGCCGCAGGGGCGTAAGCTTAGATTGCCTCTCATGGATCCAGATTTAAATCAGAAGATAGAGGACTTCGAATATAAAGGACTGAAGATAACAAACTTTGAGATGGAAAGTTCTGCTCTTGCCGGTTTGAGTAGTTTGATGGGCCATAAGGCCATGACATGCTGTATGGTTATTGCGAACAGACGGGCCCATAAAGCCGAGGCTAACTATAAAAACAATATTGACGGACTGATAGTTCGTGTCCTCGACCGTATTTAATTTTATTTTAACGTCATATATTTACGCCGTCATTATTTTTATGATTTTACTTGATACTATTTGTGCTCTTGCTACTCCTGCCGGAGGTGCCATTGGGGTAATTCGACTCTCCGGTCCTGATGCTTTGGAGATTACCGATAAGGTTTTCTCATGGGGCTGCCCTACCCTTTCCCATCTACGTATAAAGGATGCTAAGCCCAACTCTATACATTATGGAACTCTGTACGATGTGCAAGGCAATGACATTGATGACGTAATAGTTTTGGTTTATAGAGCGCCCCATAGCTATACCGGCGAAGATGCTACGGAAATATGCTGCCACGGAAGTCGTTATATTCTTCAGCAAGCATTGCACACACTCATTACAGCAGGAGCACGTCAAGCTGCTCCTGGAGAATATACACGGCGAGCATTCTTAAACGGTAAGATGGATCTTAGCCAGGCAGAAGCTGTTGCTGATTTGATTTCAGCATCGAACAGAGCTACCCATCAAATGGCACTTAACCAACTGAAAGGTCATTTTAGCAGCGAGCTGTCTAAGCTTAGGAGCCAACTTTTAAAGATGACTTCGCTCCTTGAACTTGAACTTGATTTCAGCGACCACGAGGAATTGGAATTTGCAGACCGTGTCGAACTGAAAGAACTTGCTACCAAAATTGATAATCGCATTACAACTCTTACGCGTAGTTTTGACACAGGAAATGCATTGAAACAAGGCATTCCTGTAGCCATCATAGGAAAAACGAACGTAGGAAAGTCAACACTTCTCAATCGACTGTTGCATGAAGAGAAAGCCATTGTCAGTAGTATTGATGGCACTACACGTGACGTAATAGAAGATGTTACAAACATCAACGGTATCACTTTCCGTTTCATTGATACTGCGGGCATACGTGAAACTCAGGACACTATTGAGAAATTAGGCATTGAAAGAACTTTCAGGAAGCTCAATGAAGCCACAATTGCTCTTTGGATTCTTGATACCTGTCCTACAAAACAAGAGATATCAGATATAATTACCCGCTGTCAAGATAAGATTCTGATTCCTGTTATCAATAAAATTGATTTAAAAACAAACCGAAACTCTGAAGGAGAAGCTAAAGTAAAGTCAGGTGCTCAAGTCATAACACCTCCCTTTACGTTGCCCGATAGTGTGGCTTCCTTAAAGCCATTAATCATTTCTGCAAAGTTAGGTTTGGGCATTGATGAACTTGAAAAGCGAATATATCAAGCTGCAGATATTCCTGAAATTAACGAAAATAGTGTTATTATCACTTCTGCCCGACATTATGAAGCTCTCTTGCGCGCTCATGAAAGCATTTCGCGCGTTATCTCAGGCCTTGCTTCAGATATATCAGGTGACCTCCTTGCAGAGGACCTTCGTCTTGTCCTTTCAGAACTTGCAGACATAACAGGTGGACAAATTACATCACAGGAAACCCTTAATAACATTTTCTCTCACTTTTGCGTGGGTAAATAAATTGCCATACAGCAAATGTAATGGGCATATCAATTATTTACATAAGTGAGAAAACGCAATCATTGGTAGCGATGTATAATTTCTGTAGCTGACTCAAAATGGTGCTTACCTGAACTCATGTTCTCGTCTATGCCATTCATGATCATGTGGGCCAATGTCCCTTCCGGTACTTCAATATCAACCACTATACGTCCATCCTTGATTTTTCCTTCAAAAGATATGTATCCATGAATAGTCTGCATACGATAGCTTACCTGCTTGAACCCTGCGAGATTAGGACGCACTTTAAAAGTTTTGAAACCTGGCGATGTCGGTTGAATACCACATACACAGGCACCCATAATTACATTCATTCCTGCCGACCATGCGTGGTTGTGGCTGCCACCGGACCAATGTTCATATAATGTGGTTTCTGTAGTATCACTGAGCATCGATTCATAGCGAGTCTTGGCACGTTGCAGGGCAGCCTTACCCTGCCCCATCTTAAAAAGGGCACGTTGAACGTAGAGTTCACACATCGGACTGGCATAGAAGCTTGTGCGCAATACTTTAGCGATTTTATCATACTTGTCCGAAGTCACCAGCCCCGCAAGCACTGCAAGAGCATTTGAACGATCATCGGCTTGATCAGTGTATCCTGCAGAACGACATTCCGTACCATTCCAGAATTTTTTGCCAAAGTTTGTACGCATGAGCATCAGCAGATGGCCTATTGCTGCTGCGTCAGCAGCTTTACCAAGCATAAGTGCGAACTTATGTTCGGCTTTCAATGCCAGATAGTACCAATCATTAGTCAGCAATTCCAGGTCAATATGGTCGCCCCAATCTCCCCAACTCCAGCCACCGTGACGCACTGCCACGAAGCCATCTGTCCCAGGTTTCCATACTTCATGCAGGTATTTATGTAAACCATCATAAATATCGGCAACGAAAGAAGAATCACCATTCAGCAGATAATGTTGATAAGCACCATACCATCCCACCAGCATTAGCATCTGTACAGGCAATTCCTTTTCCCAGTTACCTGCAGGAACCGGACCGAAGATGGTTCCGTCAGCACGTTGCCAGCTAAACACTTCATGCAGGCACTTGCTTGCAAGAAGCGCAGATGAGGGACTAAGCGAATAAGCAGCTGTTTGTATTTCGTTGGCTACGTCACCTATCCATTGTGCACGTTCACGATTAGGACAGTCGTAATAAGTATCGCGCATACAAACATACATCGAGCGGGAAGAGCGCTTCCAAAGCTCGTTCCAGAAAGCATCGTTGGAAGTGAATGTTCCTGCAAGCTCCGTGTCATAACCCGTTTCACGATATTTCACGTCTATAATTTCCCCCCCTTCAGGTACTTTGTATTTCACTACATTGCCATTAATCCAACTTAGTCCTTCAAATTCTTGTTCGCCTTTACGAGGTACATATTCCAAGTGTACGGAGTTTTCGCCATCTGGTGTCTTGAAGTATTCGGTACGAATGTCTATGATACCCGAAGAGACTGCTGACTTAAGCTTTATATAAGGAGTAATCTGTGCATTGTAAGGTAATCGGCAAATCATCGTGCGTGCGGATGCATCCCAATGTGTGGAGACGTAATTTTTCAATCCTGAATTCTTCCATTGGGCTATGGGACGTTCCACAAGACTGCCAAATGTCGAGTTAACAGGTTCGTTGCTAAATACTTTGGCTTTCGGGAAATGCCCACTGTAACCTTCCGTGTACCATGCTCCCAGGTCCTCACTGGCATAGAAACGGACGGCACTTTCCGGCAAACGAAAGTTAGGTACATCAGTTGTCGATGTCTTATAGGCATTATATACCTTGGCTTCCCAGGTTTCGTCAGACACAATTTCCACGCCGCTCCCCTCAGCATCGAAGAACAGGGCTGCCACTCCCGAGCTTTTGTGGCTGAACCCCTCTTTGCCAAAGAATTGAGTGAGCAATGCAATTGTGTTGTCGCCAGTCTTCAGATAAGGAGCTATTTCCACCACATCATAATAACTGCCCGTAGGCGACGGCCCCCGCTTAAGCCCCCCTTCGAATACCACCTGACGGCCGTTAATCCATAGCCAGTATTTGGAATCAACAGCAATTTTTGCCTTTACCGAAGCAGGTACGGAGTTAAGCTTTTCCACCTTGCGGTACACCTGCCAGGTGTTTACCTCGTTTTTACAATCGCTTGATTGAATCCATTTTCCTTTCCATCCAGCGCTCCAGCTGATTGTGGTCAACATGGACGCCAGCATAAGCATGAAAAATCTGCGCATGGCTCATTGGTTAATAATTATCTTCTGCAAATATAAGTATTAAAGTTTTCATATCAAATTCATAGAAAGAATTATTTGAAGCCCCCGTCGGCACATTATTGTATAAACAAAATTCTTGATGGCAGCTCCGCCCTTCATACGAAATTCCAATTGCCATGAAAGAAGGTGCGGCGGATACCTGTTTTTGTCTTTACGGCGTAATCGCTTTATCTTTACATCGTAAAGCAAAAGAAAGGTTTATATAGCGTTATGAATCAATGACTTATAACGTACGTAACAACCTTGTCTTTAGCCTGTAAAGACAAAACGATTACGATGTAAAGACGAGACGATTACGACGTAAACGCCCGACGATTACGCCGTAAAGGCAAAACCTTTACAGGCTAAAGGCTATGGACATAAATAAGTATGACAATATATAAAATAGCTGCAGGTTAAATGAAAGGCTTTGTGTTTTAGAATAAATATTCAATAAACTTACCACGAAAATTAATAAAATGCAAGAAAATTAAGAAATTTTGTTTCATTTAATTATTAATTGTTATCTTTGCATTGCTTTCTGTAACCAAATATCTAACAATTTAAAACTTAAAGTATGAAGAAAAATTTACTCATTGCAGGCATGTTAGCCATCACACTGACTGCCAATGCCGATGACGGCTACGTGCCGGAAGTGTGGGGGAATATCATTAACATGACAAGCTGGGACGCCATGGGAGAGTATTCAAAACCGTTCGGCGTGTATTCATTCCCTGCCAAGACCGACGGATTCAAGTTTACGCAACTGTCAAAGAAGAGTATGAACTTCTATGCTACCGGAAACGGAATCGTAACCTCTGACGGAATATATCACTTTACGGTTTACGACTTCGATGATTATTCATATTCCTATTATACACAGCTCTACACCTACAATACAAAGACATGGGAACTGAAAAGCTCTCCGCAAGAGGTCAGTAATTCGTTCCGGGCATTCGATTTAGCCCAGGACCCTACCGACGGCACTGTCTATGGTTTCTTCATGACCGACGAGGGTTACAAGTTTGGAACCGTCGATTACAGCACGAATAAACAGAACTTTATAACCAAATCAGACACGGCATTCTATGGTCTGGCCTGCAGCAATGAGGGGCAACTTTATGCCATTTCAGAAGGTGGAAACCTGTTTAAGATTGCAAAGGACGGCCACCAGACGCTTGTAGGAAGCCTTGGCCTGCGTGAGCAGGGACTTACCGTGCAGGACAGGGTGCAGAGCGCAACGATAGACCCGAGAACCGACAAGATGTATTGGTCGGCCTATCTGTGGAACCGCAAGGCGCTTGAATTTAAAACAGGTCTCTACGAAATTGACATGACAACCGGTAAAGCAACACTTGTTGTTGCGTTCCCTGAGCTTGCACAGGTTGTAGCTCTCTACATTCCCGGGCCAGATGCAAAGGATAACGCACCGGCAGCTGCGACTAATGTAAAGGCCCTGTTCAGCGGCCCTTCGCTCACCGGACAGGTAACATTCACGGCGCCTACCCAGACTTATGTCGGGAAATCTCTTACCGGAGCACTCACCTACTCGGTTACAGTAGACAAGGACACGCTGGCAAAGGGAAGCTGTAATGCCGGTGAGAATGTAACAGCATCTGTTACAGTGGCCCAGGGAGGCAAGAAAGAGTTTACCGTTCGTACGGCCAATGCAGCCGGAGAAAGCCCGAAGGCTGAAACCAGGACATGGGTAGGTTATGACCAGACATCTGTACCCACCCATGTTACCTTCAGTTATGATGACGCCCAGGCCGTTGTTACATGGAACACTCCTGACTCAACACTGCACAAAGGCTATATGGATGCTGCGAATATGACATACAATATTGTTCGTTATCCTGACAGTGTAGTTGTGGGAAGCGCATCTAATTCGCTTACGTTCAGAGAACCGCTCACTTCCACAACTTATAAAAAATACTCTTATGGCGTTGCTGCAGTCAATGGCGGTGTGTCTTCAGAAACGGCATGCAGCAACGAGATAGCCATCGGACCGGCCTATGATGTTCCCTACATGGAGGACTTCAAGCGTCCCAATGCTTTCGACGAATATACGGCAATCGATGTCAACGGCGACAAGAAAAATAAAGTATTATGGGGCTATCTTGTAGAGAACTCCGGCTATTGGGGCACCAATTCAAAAGGTGAGCCTGTATATCGTAGCAGTGACAACAAGGCCGACGACTGGCTTATTACCCCGGGACTCAATCTGAAGAAAGACAAATTCTACAAACTTTCATTCAATACATATCGTGGTGTGAAACGCTATGACGAAGTAATGGCTGTGGGAATAGGTGACGGCATGAAGGTATCCGAATACAAAATCCTTGTTGACAGTGTCCGCCCGGAACACAAAACCCCAACTCCGCATTCTGTTATTTTCACCGTCAATGCCGACGGCGTGTACAACATTGGCTTCCATGCTGTCAGCGCTAAGAACCAGTCTTCTATATTCCTTAATAAGATTGAGGTTGTAGAAACAACTGCCGACGCTATCAAAACTCACCATCCGGCAATGGCACAGCTGCACGATGTCTATACCTTGAGCGGTGTGCAGGTGCGTCGTCAGGTCAAATCGCTCGACGGTCTTAAGAAAGGCGTCTATATTATTAACGGCCACAAGGTTGTTATCAAGTAAAGTTTATAATTAGAATCTGTACCTATGTCTAATCCAGACAGGTACAGATTCTATACCGTTTATTAACTGCCTATTCACACAGCATATGAAAAAGACGTTATATTTTTTAAGTACGGTTCTGGTCGCAATGATTATTTCAGTAACCCCTGCATGGGCACAGAGTGAGACTCTGAAACCGGAACGTCCCACCCATCAAAAAGCAGTGTACGACGCTAAAAGTAATACTGTAACGATTACAGCCATTGCTCCAAGCACAACAGAATATGATTGGGACACGTACGAACAGCATAACCTGCCTTATATATCCTATATATCTGTCAAACGTCACGATGCAGGAACGCCATGGCCAGATACGGAACTCGGGCGTATCACGGCACCGGCTTTGGGCAAAGAGTTCTCATTCGTCGACAAAACAGTTGCGCCGGACAAGAACTATGAGTATTCGCTTAAAGTGTATGTGGATGCACTTTCAAGTCAGGAAGCATACGAACAAATCTATACTGGCGCTGTCCCTGCACCTGTTTACCATTTTACAGCCACCACAGCTGACCATCTTACCAATGCCGTTAACTTATCTGTTACAGCTCCGGATACAGCAATGACGGGGGAACCGCTGACAGGAACTCTTACAATCCGCATCCAACTCAAAAAAGATTTCTTTGATTATGCTGATATTCACGACTTTACTAATGTAGCGCCTGGGAAGACTTATACCTGGAAATATGAAGGACTTGACATGGATAAATCCTATCACTTCCGTGCAATAGCCATTGTAGGCAAAGAGGGAAAAAGTTCAATAGTAGATGCCAGCACATACGTTGGCCTCGACTATCCGGGCGAACCAAGGGACCTTTCCTGCATAAGCGAGGGGGAACAAGCAAAGATAAACTGGAAGGAACCTGCTGCCGGTGGTCGCGGTGGCAGCTATGCACCGGAGATGACATCATATACACTTACGCGAGTTAACGCTGACGGTACAAAAGAAGTGGTTGCCCGAGGCATAAAAGGCACCAGTTATGTTGATAAGCCTACTACTGATGAAGAAACCAGTGTAAGTTATCAGTTATTGGCTGTTAACATTGCAGGTGAAGGTGTAAAGGAAGCGAAACATGACGCCATATTGGTAGGTAAACCGGCTACACTGCCATTTAAGGAATCATTTACAAATGCTTCGCTTGACCATAAGGGATGGTCTACTGCCACTACGCAGGACAATAACTACTACACTTATAAGGCCTGGATGTTTTCCAATATCGGTACCGTTTATTATTTTCCGACTGACGAGAATCTGAATATTGACCCACAAGACAATGATGGTGGTCTGGCAGCCTGTCTCTTCTATGGATATTGCAAGGAAGGGCAGACGGAAAGTCTTATTTCTCCGCATATTAATGTTGTGGGAATAGACAGCCTTACTCTGAAATTTCATTACTGGTTTATTCCGTCTGACGGGATGAAAGATGAGTTAAAAGTAATGGTTAAACATGACAATGGCGAATGGAAGAATCTCTTTTCAACGCTTAATGCCAAAGGACAGAAGCCAGAATGGCGTGAGATTATACTCCCTATTAAATTACAATCTGGCAATCAGAAAATTCAAATTCGTTTTGATGGTATATTCCATGGTACAGCTTCGGAGGTTGTTATTGACAATATAAGGGTAGAAAAAGCTCAAGTTACTAATGGAATTTATAATGCAATGAATACAGAAAATATGCATAATAGTCAGATATTTACAATTTCTGGTACACGTGTTAACGATATGTCTGCTCCGGGAACATATATTATTAAACAAGGCGCGACGACTAAAAAAGTTATTGTGAAGTAAACAATGATTATTCCTGTTTGAAAATAAGAAATGGTTTTGACTGACATATTTATAAACTTAAATAGCGTAAAGTGTTAGTGAATAATATTTTACGCTATTTAATTAATTATTATGTTACCATGAAAACATTACTTATTTCTATTTTAATTCTGTTGTCTTTAGCAGGATGCAACAGCAATTATAAAAACAAAAAAGAGAATTCAGTCTCACTTAAAACGAAAAGATCGATTAAAACTTCTCTCGATTCTCTTGATTATGTGCTTTCAAAAGAGGGATTTGATGAAGCGTTTGGAACCAGTAAAACTTATCATCGGCTTACACAACAAGAGCAGGAAAAGGCTAAACTTATTCTTGCAGATTATGTTAAGCGTGGTGGAGGTGATACAGTCCGCTTTATGAAAGTAGATAAACATGGGAAGGGAACGGGTGAAGAGAAGATAGAAATACATAAGCCTTTACCATTGAAAAGCTATTATAAACAATATATTGCGTATAAAGAAAATGGGCATATTATGGTGTTAATCAATATAGAAGCACAAGAGTTTCCTATTGATGGGAAAAACAATGATGACAGACTGAAAAAGCGTGTATATTATGTTTGTGATGGCGGTATAGCGTTTGGGAATGCACTTATAGATTTAAATCTTGGCAAAGTTATTGCTTTTCATCTCAATGGTGAAGCATAAAATAAGACAAAATATATCATATAAAATACATTTTGGCAAAGCAATAAATGCCCATTTTAATTGATATTATTCGATAAAATGGGCATTTTTATAACGTGTAATAGAAAACTTCTGCGTAAAGATTTTACCTTTACACTGAAGCCATATAACGGAGAACCTAAATAGATGAAGCGCGAACGCGACTTAAAGTCTCCGGCGTCATCTGTAGATAACTGGCAATGTATACTAACGGAGCACGCAAAACAACCTGAGGTTTCAGCTTGCAAAGGCGCAAATATCTATTCTGGGCCGTTTCAAAACGAAGCAAATCGGCATGGACTTGCGAAATAATCAGACTTTCTTCCAATATTTTACGATAGAGAATCTGGATATTTACATTATGAAGTGCTACTTGTTCAAGCCTGTGCTTGGGTATCAAATATATCATTGATGTTTCGATAGCTTGTACCTGAAGTTTGGTAGGCTCTTCTTTAAACAGACTTTCAATGCACATGAATATTTCACCATCAGCACCAATATGCTCGGTAAGCTCTTTCTCATTCTTATAATAAAACTGCCGGACAAGTCCCTTATCAACATAATAAATATTCTCACAGACTTCGCCCTCCTGAAGAATCATCTCTCCCTTCGTATACTTTCTTGGTACCAGAATGCTCTCCAGCACATCCAGTTCCTCATGTGTCATGGTGCTATACTTGCGGGCAAGTTCGCGCGCTATGTCTCTTGTCGTGTTCTGTAACTCTTTCATTGTGTCTATAAAATCTATTAGGTTGTTAAGTAAGAAGCGCTAATCCAGCTTCAACACTGCAAGAAAAGCCTTTTGAGGAACCTGCACATTACCGATCTGTTTCATGCGTTTCTTCCCCTTCTTCTGCTTTTCAAGCAGTTTTCGCTTACGGCTGACGTCACCTCCATAGCATTTAGCGAGCACGTCTTTTCTTACTTGTTTCACCGTTTCGCGGGCAATAATCTTTGCTCCTATCGCTGCCTGAATGGCAATATCAAACTGTTGACGTGGTATTAAATCCTTTAATTTCTCACACATTCTGCGTCCCATTGTCACGGCATTGTCCTGATGAATAAGTGATGAAAGCGCATCAACCGGTTCACCGTTCAACAATATGTCGAGTTTTGCCAACTTCGAAGGCCGATAACTGTCAATGTGATAATCAAATGAAGCATAGCCTTTGGAAATTGATTTCAGCTTATCATAGAAGTCGATTACAATCTCAGCCAACGGCATGTAGAAGTTAAGTTCTATACGATTACCCGATACATATTGCTGGTCTATGAGCTCACCGCGCTTGTCTAAGCACAGCGTCATGATGGGTCCTATAAAGTTTGACGATGTAATTATTGAAGCCTTGATATACGGTTCTTCAATATGGTCAATCTCTGTCTGATCAGGAAGTCCGCTCGGATTGTGTACTTCGATCGCCTCTCCCTGCTTGGTATACACAATATAAGATACGTTAGGCACGGTGGTTATCACCTCCATGTCGAACTCTCGGTCCAATCGTTCCTGCACAATTTCCATGTGAAGAAGTCCCAAAAAGCCACAACGGAAACCAAATCCCAAGGCTTGTGAGCTCTCCGGCAAGAAAGTAAGACTGGCATCGTTCAGCTGCAGCTTCTCTAATGATGCGCGCAGATTTTCATATTCTGCAGGGTCAATGGGATAAACGCCTGCAAAAACCATAGGCTTTACTTCCTGAAAACCTTCAATAGCCTTGTCGCAAGGGTGCTCAATGTGCGTAATAGTATCACCTACCTTAACCTCTGTGGCATTCTTGATTCCGGAGATAATATACCCCACTTCTCCTGCAGAAAGCTCCTTACGAGGTTCAAGATCCATCTTCAATACGCCCACTTCGTCGGCCGTATATTCCATACCCGTCTGCACAAACTTCACTTTATCGCCCTTGCGTATGGTGCCGTTAAGCACCTTTCCAAGCACAATGATACCGCGAAATGAGTTGAAGATGGAATCGAATATCAGCATTTGGAGCGGCTTTTTAGTATCTCCAACAGGAGCAGGTATGCGCTCAACAACCGCCTTTAATATGTCAGGGACGCCCTCTCCAGTTTTTCCACTTGCACGAATAATATCGTCGGAGTCGCATCCTATCAGGTCAACTATCTCGTCTTCAACCTCATCAGGCATTGCGTTAGGCATGTCAATCTTGTTGATTACCGGAATAATCTCAAGCTCATGGTCTATGGCAAGATACAGGTTCGATATCGTCTGGGCCTGAACTCCCTGTGTGGCATCAACTACAAGCAGGGCACCTTCGCAGGCAGCTATGCTTCGTGATACCTCATAACTAAAGTCAACATGTCCAGGAGTATCAATTAAATTGAAGATATATTTTTCCCCATTCAGTTCATATTCCATCTGTATGGCATGGCTCTTAATGGTGATTCCACGTTCACGTTCAAGGTCCATGTCGTCAAGCATCTGGTTTTCTGTAATCTTAATTGTCTTGGTAAATTCCAGCATTCGATCTGCCAGGGTTGATTTACCATGGTCTATATGGGCTATGATACAGAAGTTTCTTATTTTATCCATGCAGGTAAATTCTATGCTTTTAGCAGCAAAGTTAATAAAAAGATAGGATAATAGGAGTGTTCACTACATATTTTTAATATCTTTGCATAAACCATAACAAACAATTTTACAATGCTAAAAAGAAATATTTTATTGCCTGCACTTTGCACGTGTCTGTGCGCATGTCACCATGCTACACTCGAAGACAGAGCTGAAAAATATACTAAAGATTATACCGAACGCTTCTGTCCTACCCCTGTTCAGGACATGCAACGCACGGACAGCCTTACTTTTGACCGCACCACACGTACCTTTAACTATTACTTTACCCTCGTCGACAAGGCCGATAATGCAGGTATCATAAAGGCAAAACAAAAGGAAATTACCGACGCTCTGCTTAAACAGCTGAAAGAAAATACCTCCGCAAAGGTTTACAAAGACGAAGGATTTAACTTCCATTACATTTTCAGGTCTGCAAGCAAAGGGAATATACTTCTCGAAAACACGTTTACACGCAGACAATATAAGGAATAAATTTTACCTTTTTATGGTATGATTGGCAAAAGCAAGAACCATCATCATGGCATACAGGCCGCATGATGATGGTTCTTTTATAATATATCGGCTTTCACGCAATGTACTGAATAATCAGGTAGAAAGCAGCCTGCATGACGGAATTACTCTTCAGCAGCAACCCCTTCTGAAGGTTTCATATTGGTGTACACATTCTGTACATCATCGAAATCTTCAAGTTTCTCTACCATTTTATCAATGGTTTCGCGTTCTTCTTCGGTCACATCCTTCAAGTCGTTCGGAATATAGGTGAACTCTGCAGATGTAATTTCAAAGCCGTTTTCTTCAAGATACTTCTGAATATCTCCAAAGCTCGTCGGGGCTCCATAGATGGTAACTTCACCTTCTTCGTCGTCCACATCGTATTCTTCTTCCACTCCGTAGTCAATCAACTCAAGGATAAGGTCGTCCATTTCAACCCCCTCTTTTGCCTTAAACGTAAATACGGCTTTATGGTCAAAGAGGAAACTCAGCGAACCTGTTGTACCAAGGTTCCCGCTGAACTTGTTAAACACCGAGCGAACGTCGGCTACCGTGCGTGTGGTATTATCGGTAAGCGTGTCAACAAACACCGCTACACCATGAGGTCCGTATCCTTCATACGTTACTTCTTTATAGTCACTGGTATCCTTTCCCATCGCGTTCTTGATAGCCCTTGCAATGTTATCCTTGGGCATATTCTCGCGCTTGCATGTAGCTATAATGGCACGCAGGCGCGGATTATTCTCTGGTTCAGGACCACCTGCCTTGACAGCGATGGCAATTTCCTTGCCTAACTTGGTGAATGTACGGGCCATATGACCCCATCTTTTGAGCTTTGTAGCCTTGCGATATTCAAATGCTCTTCCCATTGTTTGAAAAGTATGTTATTGTTATTGTATATTAATCTGTCTTATTATCGTAGTTCTGCACCTAATTTCGTGGTCAGATTGTATTGCAGTTTTTGCATAATGGCATCAATCTGCTTGTCGTTCAGTGTGCGCTGTTCGTCTTCGAGGATGAAGTTCACAGCGTAACTCTTCTTGCCTTCAGGCAGGTTTTTACCTGTGTAAACGTCGAAGAGTTCTACCTTCTTCAACAGTTTCTTCTCGGTCTGGCGTGCAATCTGTGCTATCTCTGCAAACTCAACGTGTTCGTCTACCAGCAGAGCGAGGTCACGACTAACCGACGGGAACTTGCTCAATTCCTTGAATTCGATTTTGTTTTTCCTTGTAGCCTTCATCAGTTCCGTCCAGTTTATCTCGGCATAATAGACGTCCTGGTCAACCCCTACGCTGTGCGCAACTTTCTTCGAAAGCTTACCAAACTCGGCCAACAGCTTGCCACCGCGGTTACGTTTCGTCAGTCCGTAGGCATAAATATTGTTGTCGGTCTTGCCCTCAACTGCCAATCCTGCCGGAACTCCCGTTCTGATGAAGATGTTTTCAACGTATGCTTTCAGCTCATAAAAGGAGGTATCCTCGTCAGCGTGTGCCCAACTGCCCTGCACGCGCTTGCCTGTTATCCACAGCGCAAGGCGGCTTTCCTGCGAGTAGGCACGGATAGACGCATCGTGATCGTCCTTTTCTGGCGCATA
The DNA here is from genome assembly GCA_013333935.1 of Prevotella sp. Classification (GTDB taxonomy): domain Bacteria; phylum Bacteroidota; class Bacteroidia; order Bacteroidales; family Bacteroidaceae; genus Prevotella. The sequence continues at coordinate 148,221 of JABCNV010000004.1, forward strand.
ATGATACACGTTGCCCATTTCGAAGAACTTCAGATTGACGCGCTTACGATTGATGTTTCGTGCCAGCGATTCGAGGCCACCGAACACCATTGTCTGCCGCATCACGCCCAAATCAGCGCTCAACGGGTTCATCACCCTGACGGTATTAGCCCACGGAAAGGCGTTAAGCTCGTCATGATCATAGTATGCCGACTTGGTCAGTGAGTTGTTAAGTATTTCGTTAAAGCCGCAGCCCACAAGCTGTTCGCTTATTACACCTTCTATCTTGTGCTCGCAATCCTGACTGTTCTGCACCGTCAGCGACGACTTAAGCTGTGTAGGAATCTCAACATTATTGTAGCCATAAATGCGAAGAATGTCCTCAACCACATCGCACGGACGCTGTACATCCACGCGGTATGCAGGCACATCAAGCTCCAATCCCTCTGCATCCTCGTGCCTAATCTTCATTTCAAGCGACGTAACAATGCTCTTGATGGTCTCGGTGCCAAGCTTTTTGCCTATCAGACGGTCGCAGTATTCGTATTTAAGATTGACGTCAAAGTCGGGTAACGGCTCCGGATAGACATCACGAATCTGCATGCTAACCTTGCCCCCTGCGAGCTGCTGGCAGAGAATGGCGGCCTGTTTCAGCGCATAAATAGTGCTGTTGGGGTCAATACCGCGCTCGAAACGGAAACTCGAATCGGTGCTCAAGCCGTGGCGGCGTGCGCTCTTTCTGATCCACGTCGGGTGAAAATAGGCCGATTCAAGCACCACATTCTTCGTATTTTCATAGGTTCCGGAGCCTTTCCCGCCGAATATACCGGCAATGCACATAGGCTCTTCGGCGTTGCAAATGCTTAAGTCGTGTTGGCCCAAAACGTGCTCGACACCGTCGAGCGTCACAAATTTCGTGCCCTCCGGCTGTGTGCGAACCACAATCTTATGCCCCTTAACCATGTCAGCGTCAAAGCAATGCATGGGCTGTCCATAGGCCATCATCACGTAGTTTGTGATGTCAACAATGTTATTGATCGGGCGCAGACCAATGGTATTCAGCTTTTCCTGAAGCCATTTGGGGCTGTCCTTTACCTCACAGTCAGTTATGCTGACGCAGGCATAGCGTTTGCAAGCTTCGTGATTTTCTATTTCAACGTCAATGGGCAGGCTTTCATTGTCAACATGAAAAGCCGAGCAATCAGGACGATGTAGGCTTGTTTTATACCCGCGCTGAACCAGCCAGGCATACAAATCGCGTGCTACACCATAGTGGCTCAGGGCGTCGGCGCGGTTCGCCGTAATATCAATGTCAATCACCCAGTCGCTTTCAAGGTGATAGTATTCAGCGGCAGGAGTCCCCTCTACCGCCTCATCGGGCAGTACGATAATGCCATCATGCGCGGTACCGATGCCTATTTCGTCTTCAGCGCAAATCATACCGTAGCTCTCAACACCACGCAATTTGCTCTTCTTGATGGTGAACTCGTTGTCGCCGTCGTAAAGAACGCACCCCAGGTCAGCCACAATTACCTTCTGCCCTGCGGCCACATTGGGCGCACCGCATACAATTTGCTGGGGTTCACCCTTGCCCAAATCAACGGTCGTTACGTGCAGGTGGTCACTGTTCGGGTGTGCAACGCAGGTCAGAACCTTACCTACAAACAAACCTTTCAGGCCGCCTTTTACGGCTTGTACTTCTTCCAGAGCGTCCACTTCCAGACCCGTTGAGGTAAGCGCGTCGGCTGTTTCCTGTGGCGTCAGGTCAAAATCGACATACTCCTTAAGCCATTTATATGAAATTTTCATTATATAATGATTTTTGTATTCTGAACTTTATGCACTGTCGCGCGGTCGGCATGCCCTACCCTCTCCGCAGCTCCGGCTGCATCACGACATCAGCAGACTGCCACCCACTGACCGTCAGGGGCGAAACACAACCATGTGGCAAGCCCCGTTTGTGCCCTGCAAAGTTACTAAAAAAAAGCGAGCAGAACAAAGATAGTGCCTTATTCTTCGTCGGAAGAAAGTTTTTTTCGATACAGCTCTCCGCCTGCAGTCATATCGCTACAAATAGTTTTACAATCAGGAAACAGGCACAAGGTACAAAACCAAAGCATGAATCTATAAAATATAAACACCTTATAATCAGATATATAAAGCTATAATATTTTCAACGTTGTTCTCTTGTGCTGAAGTTATGACGGCCGCCATACGCTCGTACCACGACCGCCGTAACATGGGTGTGGCGACCGCCGCACGAGCGTACCACGGCCGTCGCACTATGGCCCTAAGCCCGAAAATAAAAATCCCTTGCAGGATTAGGGTGCAAGGAATTCGTCGTATAAGGTTTGCGTTATTTATCCCATCTCAACACGGGAAGCGAAATATGGTAACGCACTGCCACAAAGCGAATGGTCACCACAAGCAGGAAACTGGCGATGACCGTCAGCGCAATATTGACGTGTAACATGTAAAGTCCCCAGTAAAGCAAGCCTCCGGCAATGCTGGCCATGGCATAAATTTCCTTCGAAAAGATAACGGGCGGACGGTTCAAAAGCACGTCACGTATTATACCGCCGGCTGCACCCGTGATACATCCCATGATAATAGCAATCCAGAACGGGTGTCCGCACTGTAGCGTTTTCTGTATACCGGCTATCGTAAACAGCGCAAGCCCCAGCGTATCAAATACAAACCATGTGTTGTCGAGCTTCTTCATGTAGCGTGAGAACAGAATAACGATGGCCTGTGCCAGCAGTGTGCACAGAATGTACATGGGCGACGTCATCCAGAATGGTATCGCGCCGAGCATGACGTCGCGCAGCGTTCCTCCGCCTATGGCGACGGCAAAGCCGCACACAAAGCCGCCAAACCAGTCGTAATGCTTGAAGGCAGCCTGCCTGATTCCGGAAATGGCAAAGGCCAGAGTTCCCAGAATCTCGATAACCTGCTGCACATGATGCAGAAAGACAGGGTCGGAATAAAGCATTATATTACGTTTTGTGGATGCCCCTCAACGAAGGCCTTTACGTTCTCAACGGCAATTTTCATCAGTCGCTGGCGGGCTTCGAAGGTTGCCCAGGCAATATGAGGGGTTAAATAAGCACGGGCTTGAGACAACAGCGGATTGTCGGCACGGGGTGGCTCCTTCGACATGACGTCGGCGCCGTAAGCCAGCAAATGACCCGAGGCCAGCGCGTCGGCCACGGCCTTTTCGTCAACAAGAGCACCACGACTTGTATTGATAAGTACAGCCCCCTCGTGCATCATGGCCAGGCGTTCTTCGTTAATGAGGTGATAGGTATCGGGCGAAAGCGGACAGTGCAGCGTCAGAATATCCGACACTCCCAGCAGTCCCTCGAGGGTTGTCTTCTGTACACCCACAGGCAACTGGTCCTTCTCTTTCGACGTCAGGGCAAAAACGTCCATGCCCATACAGTGGGCAACCTGCGCCACACGCATGCCGATATGGCCCAATCCTACAATACCGAGCGTGCGTCCGGCCAGTTCACGCAACGGCGTATCCCAGTAACAAAAATCGGGATTCCGGCTCCATCGTCCTGCCCTTACCTCGGAAGCATAATGCGATACCTGGTTCGTAATGTTGAAGATATGGGCAAATGTCATCTGCACTACGCTCTCGGTGCTGTAAGATGGTATGTTGCTCACCACTATTCCATGACGGTGAGCATACTCAATATCAATATTATTGTAACCCGTTGCCAGCTCGCCGATATACTTCAGACGGGGCAATTGCCTCAACTCTTCTTCTTTCAGACGACACTTGTTCGTCAAAACCATATCGGCATCCTGTGCACGTTTGATCAGGTCTTCGGCGGAGGTGCGATCATATACGGTAAGTTTGCCCCACTCCTTCAAGGGTTCCCACGATAGGTCGTCGGGGTTGGCGGCGTATCCGTCTAACACAACAATCTTCATATTCTGTAGTGTTTTATATTTTAAAGTTATTATTTTTCCGTATCCTTATATCTGTCTCCCCAGCAACTTATCATGCGCTGATAAAGCTTTTCTTCGGCGGGGCTGTGCTGTCCGTGCCAGAACCGGACGGTGCGCAGGTCGTCAGGCAGATACTGCTGCGGCGTAAAATTACCCGCATAATCGTGTGGATATTTGTACCCGTCGTGATAACCCAGCTGCGACATCAATGCCGTCGGAGCATTCCGGAGGGGTAACGGCACCGGCTGATTGCCGCTTTTCCTCACCTCTTCAAGCGCCGCATTGATGCCTGAATAGGCCGAATTGCTCTTGGGGCTGGTGGCAAGATACACTGTTGCTTCGGCCAGGGGTATGCGTCCCTCGGGCCATCCCACCTTCATTACGGCATCAAAAGCAGCATTGGCCAGCAGCAAGGCATTGGGATTAGCCAGCCCGATGTCCTCGGCAGCGCTGATAATGAGACGCCGTGCAATAAACTGCGGGTCTTCGCCACCCTCTATCATCCTCGCCATCCAATAAAGGGCAGCATCGGGATCCGACCCGCGGATGCTCTTGATAAAGGCTGAAATGATGTCGTAATGCATCTCGCCGTCCTTGTCATAGGCAAGCGGATTTTCCTGTAAACGCTCTTCTACAATCTTGTTTGTGATGACAACGTCGTCTCCGTCGCACGCATCGACGACGAGTTCCAGTATGTTAAGCAGCTTGCGTGCGTCGCCGCCACTGTATCTTAACATCGCCGAAGTTTCGTCTAAACGTATGTTCCTCTTGGCCAGTTCGGCATCTTCGTTTATAGCGCGTTGCAGAATCTTCATCAAAGCATCCTTGTCAAGCGGCCTGAGAACATAAACCTGACAACGCGACAACAGCGGACGAATCACCTCAAAAGAGGGATTTTCCGTAGTCGCGCCGATGAGCGTAATGATGCCCCGCTCCACAGCCCCCAACAGAGAATCCTGTTGCGACTTGGAGAAACGATGGATTTCATCTATGAAAAGTATCGGTGACAAACTGTTGAAAAAGCGTCCTTTGCGTGCTTTTTCAATTACATCCCTGACATCCTTAACGCCACTTGTCACGGCACTAAGTGTAAAAAACGGAACGTCAAGCATGTTGGCAACAATCTCGGCCAACGTAGTCTTGCCTACTCCAGGAGGTCCCCAGAGAATAAATGAGGAGATACGCCCCGACTCTATCATCTTTCGCAGTACGCCTCCTTCGCCTACAATATGCTCTTGCCCTACGTAATCATCGAGCGTCCGTGGGCGCATGCGCTCAGCTAAAGGTTCACTCATATAGCTGCAAAAGTAACAAATCTATATAAAGGCCGTCAAGGACGCCATGTTAATTTTTTGAAAAAGCAAAACTCTGGCAGCGTCCTTATTTCCCCTTTATTGCGGGCGGGCAATGCGTATGCCCAGCTGTGACGGATGCTTTGACATATATGTCTTCAGCAACATCGGCTCTTCCACAACCTTGTGATGTATGGAAGAGGCATTAAGCATGTGCAAACCATCTTTATGCCACACCGCAATTCCGATATGACTTGTATCTAAGCCTTTCAACGATGTGATAATAGCAATGATGTCTCCATTGTGTACAGTCTGGCGAAGAAGCTTGCTATCCGTAAGGCTACTCTTTGGAATGTAATGACATTTCAACCCGTTAATGCCTGTCTCCATTGCCTTAATCTGACTAATCCAGGCCTTGTTCTGCACCAACATAGGGTACAATTCAATGTGGGTTGTCATATAATAGGTGTTCACATTTTGCACAGCCGTAAACGGAGGATTGGGCAATTGTATGTCCTTGACAATGCCTTTTTTCTCGTTTTGCAGAATCCAGTAAGTGAAATAATGCTGGCGGGTAGGATAAGAAACGATGCCACCACTATATCTTATCATACGCAGATTGTAGCAGAATGCAGCGAAAGTGAGCTTGTTCTGCTCCAAACAGCGCGTCAAAGCAAGCACTGTTTCCACATAAGTCGTACAGTCGAGCTGACGAAGATTTACCACAAGCTGCTCCTGTTTGTTCCTTTCAAGTGTCTTGGCTACGTAAGGAACACCTGTCAGCTGACGCGCAAAATATAGCATTTTATTACCTGCCTTTTTCTGAGTTGCTGCCTTTTTGAGCAAGCTTACCACCTTTACCGAGTCATCTGGAAGATAATCTGTTTTCCAATTATTTGCAAAAGCACTACCTGCCGAGGCTATAAAGAGAAGACAAAATAAAAACTTTTTCATATGTTAAAGCATTAAATTACAGTATTTAAACGCATTAAATCAATGGCGTTTCCCGAAGTTATACCCCACATAAAAGTTTAAACTCCCGAAGAAATTATTGGTAGAAAACTGCTTTCTTCGATAATTATACCCATGAAACACGACGTTCGAACCCGCATACCAGCGCATATTGTTCCACACTATGCCCAGTCGAAGAATGCCGTCGAGGTTGAAATTCCGAAAATTAAAGTCTCTGGAGTGCTCGTCATTCTTATTGGTCATATCGCCCTTGCTATGCTTATAGCCCACCGCTCCTTGCAGGGAGGCATCGAACAACCAATTATGGGCGAACACCCAATTATAAGCATAGCCCCCGCTTACAGAATAATCTGTATACTCAATATTGCCTGAAATCATCGACGAATCAATCACTTCGTGAGCGTAATATGGGCCTAAACGCTCTTCGATGAGCTGGTTTAAACGAGCCCAATTAATGCTTAATTTATGCTTGGTATATCCTATTCCCGCAAGCGGACTGCCACACGAACGGCGCTGTATAGTGCTTTGGCTATAAGCTGCTGGATATGAGAACTTCTGATGATTGAAGATATAGTAAAAGTTAAAGCCTTTAATATTGTATGTAAACCCATCAAAAGACACCCCGTCCATAGGGTCAGTGTTATACCCGGGGCCAAGTTTCATCCTACTTATACGATAATCTTTACCCGAACGACGGAAGAAAATATCAGCACCTATCTGGCTACTATACAGGCTTAAATTGAAGTCTTGTTTGGTATCTCCGCTCCCAAGATGGGTCAAGTCAACGGTATAGCCCAGGAAAATCCATCGCCAACCGACGTAAGGGCCTATCTTATAAGAAGGTTTCGGCGAAAAAACGAACTCTTGGCCGGCCTTGTTCCACAGGTGATAAACTTCGTAGGTATTGGTATTCTGCATCATAACCGTGAAGTTATAAGCCTGTGGTTCAATATAATTTGTATCAATATATGAGAAAGCTCGCACTATTTTGCGCAACTTCTGTAAGAAGCTTCTGTGCGGGCGAACGGAGTCAGAGACCGCCGTCTGTGCCTGTACTGTCACGCTATCTTCTTGAAACGCCATTACGCTGGCGGTCCAAAACAGCACCAATAAGCAGCAGCAAAGCCTCTTCATATTTTATAGAAATATTGGTTTTCCGCCCATTTCATCGATACATTACTTACATTTATCTGATACATTATTGAAATTTACCAGGTAGATTACTAAAATTTTCCAAGCACTCTGTCCATAACCCAGTTGACGGGTGTTGCACTGAAACTCGTACATGTGCACTCTCCGATTCCCTGAAGATGATGGATAACCGAAGTAATAATAGGTAACTGCACGTAAGGAGGGTTCGGAACGATGATGCTTTGCAGACCTTCGCTCGTTACAAGACGGATAGGATCGTAATTAAAAACCGAAAAAGAGAGCGTACCTTTATCACCGATGACAATAATCCTGTCTTCCTTGGCGCTTTCATGTCCCACAAAACACCACGAGGCACTACCCGATATTCCGCTGTCGAAAATGAAAGCAGCACTAATAGTGTCTTCTGCACGGTAGAGATGCTCACGATTGGTAGGATAGCCGTGTGCCCTGACAATGACGCCGAATAAGCTCTGCATCAGGTCTAACTGATGAGGGGCGAGGTCGTAGAAATAGCCACCACCTGAGATATCCGGTTGCAGACGCCACGGAAGATTAGCGCTTGCATGATAATCAAGATCACGAGGAGGAACGGCAAACTGCAGCTGAACGTTCAGCACTTTACCTATAGTATCGGTATCTATAATCTCCTTGACTTTCTTAAAATAAGGAAGATACCGTCGATAATAAGCCACAAAACACGGAACACCCGTTTCCTCACTGATTCGATTAATACGAATACAGTCTTCGTAACTTGCCGCAAGAGGCTTTTCCACATAACAAGGCTTACCGCTACGCATCGACATAATCGCAAAGGTTGCATGACTGGAAGGCGGCGTCGCAATATATACAGCCGTTACGTCAGGGTCATCTATAAGCTGCTGGGCATCGGTGTACCACTTCTTGATATGGTGGCGTTCGGCATAGGAACGAGCCTTATCTTCGCTCCTGCTCATGACGGCTTCAACGTGCGAGCCCGACACTTCGTTAAAGGCCGGACCCGATTTTTTCTCGGTCACTTCGCCACAACCAATAAATCCCCACACAATTTCTTTCATGCGCTCTGTTGATTTTATTGCAAAGTTACTAAAATATCTTCGCATACCCATCCCCATAATTAGGTATTCTTTCTAAAGGGAGGAGCTTTGCAACACTATTGCAATTTTATATTCGTAAATTTGCATGGATAAAAAGGATAATCATATGAGACTGTCAGATTTGCATACAGGCCAGAGCGGAATTATTGTAAAGGTGCTCGGCCACGGCGGTTTTCGCAAGCGCGTTGTTGAAATGGGGTTCATCAAAGGCAAAAAAGTTGACGTGCTTCTCAATGCACCGCTTAAAGACCCTGTGAAGTACAAAATTATGGGTTACGAAGTCAGCCTCCGGCATAGTGAGGCTGAAATGATTGAGGTTATTACCGAGGAAGAAGCCCGTAAGATAGGTAACGATAGCAGACTGAACGGTAAAAGGGATGTCCTCCCGGGCATTGAGGATAACAATCAGAACGATACAACTGCTGAAAACTTAGAGGAACTTGCCGCCAAAAGGAGCAAGACCATCAACGTTGCCCTCGTAGGGAATCCCAATTGTGGAAAGACTTCGCTCTTCAACTTTGTGTCAGGAGCTCACGAGCGCGTCGGAAACTATTCGGGTGTTACCGTAGATGCCAAGGAAGGACACGCCTCGTTTGACGGTTATGAGTTCAATATCGTCGACCTTCCGGGTACCTATTCTCTTTCAGCTTATTCGCCGGAAGAACTCTATGTGCGCAAGCAGCTGGTGGAAAAAACGCCTGATGTGATTATCAATGTGATAGACACCTCGAACCTTGAACGCAATCTTTATCTTACCACACAGCTTATTGACATGCACATGCGCATGGTTGTCGCCCTCAATATGTTTGATGAAACCGAGAAGAGAGGCGACAATGTTGACTTCGACAAGCTTTCAGAGCTCTTCGGAGTACCTATGATTCCTACAGTGTTTACGACGGGAAAGGGCGTAAAGAACCTTTTCAGACAGATTATCAGCACCTACGAAGGCACCGAAGATGCTGACGCACACTACCGCCATATACACATTAACCACGGGCATGAAATAGAGCATGGCATCAGCGAAATTCAAGAACATCTCAGGAAAGTGCCCAGTCTGACAAACCATTACTCTACCCGTTATCTTGCCATTAAACTGTTAGAGCACGATAAGGAGGTTGAAAACATGGTCAGTTCCCTTCCTGATGCCCGGGAGATTATGATGCATCGGGACGACGCTGCCAGACGGGTAAAGGAGGAAACCAACGAAGATTCGGAAACCGCCATCATGGATGCAAAGTACGGTTTCATACACGGAGCGCTGAAAGAGGCTAAGTACAGAACAGGCAACAACGCCGATACCTATGAATGGACACATAATCTTGATGCCATCCTGACGAACAAATATGTGGGCTTTCCCATATTTATAATGGTGCTCATCATTATGTTTGCCTCCACCTTTTACGTTGGTGCCTATCCGCAAGACTGGATAGAAGCCTGTGTGACCTGGCTGCAAGAAGGCATCGGACAGCACATGCCCGACGGACCTGTAAAGGCCATGCTGATTGACGGTGTGCTGGGAGGTGTGGGGTCCGTAATCGTTTTCCTGCCGCAAATCTTGATTCTTTACCTGTTTATCTCGTTTATGGAAGACTCCGGTTACATGTCAAGAGCCGCTTTCATCATGGACAAACTGATGCACAAAATGGGCTTGCACGGGAAGTCGTTCATCCCCTTAATCATGGGATTTGGCTGCAATGTACCGGCCGTTATGTCGACACGTACCATCGAAAGCCGCCGTTCGCGGTTGGTAACCATGCTTATTCTGCCCCTCATGAGCTGCGAGGCGCGCATCCCAATCTATATCATGATTATCAGCACGTTCTTTACACGCAACCTGCAGTGGCTCATTATGCTTTCGCTTTACCTCATAGGCATTGCCATGGCTGTACTGATGAGCAAGCTGTTTACGAAGGTTCTGGTGAAGGGCGAAGACACACCTTTCGTGATGGAACTACCTCCTTACCGCTTCCCTACGACGAAAGCGCTGCTGCGTCACACCTGGGAAAAGGGCAAGCAATATCTCAGAAAGATGGGCGGTATTATCCTTGTGGCTTCAATTGTAGTATGGGCTCTGGGATACTTTCCCCACCCCGAGGGACTTACAAACCAGCAACAGCAGGAACAAAGCTATATCGGACGTATCGGGAAAACTGTGGAACCGGTCTTCAAGCTGCAGGGATTCAACTGGAAATTAGATATCGGTTTGCTGGCCGGTGTGGGTGCAAAGGAAATTGTTGCCTCTACGATGGGTGTCATTTACTCGAATGACGAGAGTTTCGGAGACGACAATTCGTATAACGACGAGGGCGGAAAATATGAACATCTGCACCAGTATATTACCGATGATATTGCACAGATGCACGGCCTGAACCCTGCCGAAGCCGTACCTGTAGCCACGCTGACCTGCTACTGTTTCCTGCTCTTTGTCCTGCTTTACTTCCCATGTATTGCCACCATTGCAGCCATCAAGGGAGAGACGGGGTCGTGGAAATGGGCCCTCTTCGTGGCTGGTTATACCACATGTCTGGCCTGGGGCGTTTCAGCTGTGGTGTTTCAGTTGGGCCGCCTGTTCCTGTAAAACGGTCGCCGGAACCATACAAAAGGAAGGATTTTCTCGTCTTTACGGCGTAATCGCAAAACCTTTAGGCCGTAAAGGTAAAACAAGGTTTATAAGATATTTATTTACAGGCGTTTACAACACATGACAAACGCTTGCCTTTAGCCCTATAAAGACAAAGTCTTTACGTCGTAATCGCACGGCCTTTACGATGTAATCGTCTTGCCTTTACATCGTAATCGCTTTGTCTTTACGACGTAAAGGCAACACCTTGGCAGGGCAATGGTAAAAACGCGTGCGTCCAGAGGCTAAAGTATGACCCTACAAAAGGTCATCAAACAGTGTTCTATCGGGATTCTCGCCCAATGCAGCAGTTGCTGGTTTCTGCTTCTGTTCCTGCTCTTCAAAGCTAAGCAATAGCTGGCGTCCCTGGTCACTATTGGGATTTAAACGATAAATTCCCTTGGAAATTCTCTGAATCAGCGACCCCGGGTAGCGGCTGTTCTGGCGAAGATAACGCATAACGTGCCCCCTCACCTCCTCCTTGTCATGTTTCCGGAACAGGCTGTTCTGGCCGTTATAGGCATAAAGCACTATCTTTTGCAGGGCCAATCCTCCGCTACCTGCCTCTGCAAGAGCCTTTATTATATCCTCATCCATATAAAAAACCGCAGTTCAATTTAACATTGAATTGCGGCTTAATCTCATACGTTTTCTAATGGCGATGACAGTATAAATTACACTGCCACAAATCAAGCTAAGACAACTTTGCCACCGTCTCCCTTGACTTTGCCTTCTTTCAGCAGCCAGCCGATACCAAGCAAAACCTCTACTTCAGTCTTGCCTGTAAGCTTTTCAAGTTCCTCTACCGACTTTGAGGCACCGGCTGCATATAAAGCCTGATAGACATCGCCGGCACGGAAACCGGCATTTTCTGCATCAACGAAAATCGTTTTCTTTGCTGCCTTTGCCTTGGTTGTAGTTTTCTTTACTGCGGTTTTCACAGTTGTTTTGACCGCTGTGCCTTTTGAAGTTTTCTTCTCTACCATAATTAGTAAAATTTAAATAACCTTTTTCTTGAGTTTACAAAAACATTATAACTGTTGCAAATTTAGGTATTTATCAATAACAAACGGCATAAAAAATCAGGGAAATTATAAATATTGACGCACGTCAACAGCGAAATTATGATTTTTTTGATATAAATCAACCTTTTGACTATCAAACACTTAATATAACTCAACCGCCAAAAAGAATCCTGTCTCAGTCCGTAAGACAGGATTCAAACTGTATGAATATTCAGGCTACAGCGACTTTAAAGCTCGGCATCCTTAACATCTACTTTGATATGAAGCTCGTCAAGCTGCTTCTGATCAAGACCGGAAGGAGCATCAAGCATAACATCACGTCCACTGTTGTTTTTAGGGAAGGCTATGCAGTCGCGGATAGAGTCGAGGCCTGCCAATATGCTGACAAAGCGGTCAAGGCCAAAGGCAAGACCAGCATGTGGCGGCGCACCATACTTAAATGCATTCATGAGGAAGCCGAATTGTGCCTCGGCACGTTCAGGTGTAAAGCCTAACACCTCGAACATCTTCTCCTGAAGGCGAGTGTCATGAATACGCAGGGAGCCGCCTCCCACCTCAATGCCATTGCAAACAAAGTCGTAAGCCTTGGCACGTACTTGCTCGGGATGCTCATCAAGCAATGGAATATCGTCAGGATTAGGCATGGTGAACGGATGGTGTGTGGCCATCAGGCGCTGTTCTTCATCGCTCCACTCGAAGAGAGGAAAGTCTACAATCCACAGGCATTTAAACGTATTCTTGTCACGAAGACCAAGCCTATCGCCCATCTCCAGACGCAGACTACAGAGCTGTATGCGGGTTTTATTAGCATTGTCACCACAGAGAATAAGAACAAGGTCACCGTCCTTGGCACCCGCGGCAGCCTTTACCTGCTGCAGTTGCTCCTCTGTATAGAACTTATCTATTGAACTCTTGACGGTACCATCTGTGTTAAACTTGATGTAAACCAGCCCTTGAGCACCCACCTGAGGCTTCTTGACGAAGTCCGTCAACTCGTTGAGCTGCTTGCGGCTATAGTCTGCACACCCCGGGACAACAATGCCACCGATGTAGTTTGCCTCGTTAAAGACCGAGAAATTACCCGTACCTTTCAGCACATCCATAAGCTCGACAAACTCCATTCCAAAGCGTAAGTCCGGTTTGTCTGACCCATATTTCTTCATGGCTTCGTGCCATGTCATCTGCTGTAAGGGCATAGGCAGGTCTACTCCACGTATCTCTTTGAACAGCATGCGGCACATATCTTCAAAAAGATTAATCACATCATCCTGATCAACAAAGCTCATTTCACAGTCAATCTGGGTAAATTCCGGCTGCCGGTCAGCACGAAGGTCCTCGTCACGAAAGCATTTAGCAATCTGGAAATAACGGTCGAAGCCAGCCACCATCAACAGTTGCTTCAGTGTTTGCGGGCTTTGGGGCAACGCATAAAACTGCCCGAAATTCATACGCGACGGCACAACGAAATCGCGTGCACCCTCCGGAGTTGAACCAATAAGCACGGGAGTCTCTACTTCTATGAACTGCTGGTTGTCAAGGAAATTACGGATAAGAATCGTCATACGGTGACGAAGCTCAAGATTCCGGCGCACAATGGGACGGCGTAAATCAAGATAACGATACTTCATACGGATATCATCGCCACCATCTGTGCAGTCTTCTATCGTGAAAGGAGGCGTTAAAGAGGGACTTAAAACGTTAAGCTCCTTAGCAATAATCTCTATATCACCAGTATCCATCTTAGGATTTTTGCTCTGGCGCTCGCTGACATTTCCTTTCACCTGAATGCAAAACTCTCTTCCAAGCTTATTGGCTTCATCACAGAGATGCTTGTCGTCCGCCTCATTGAAAACCAGTTGAGTGATACCATAACGGTCGCGCAAGTCAATAAAAGTCATTCCACCCATCTTGCGTGAACGCTGTACCCATCCGGCAAGTACTACATTCTTTCCCGAATCAGAGAGACGCAACTCTCCACAAGTCTTTGTTCTATACATACCTTAATTAGAATATTATTACTACATACAAAATTAATACTTTTTTTATTTGAAAGAAAGAAACGGCAGCAATAAGCCACAAAAATAATGTTAAAAGAAGAAAGATGCAATGTCTTATGTGAAACTTTTTATATTTTTGTTCGTCAGAAGATATAAAGAAATACATTTTATGATGAAGAAATTACTATTTACAACATTGATGCTTATTGCAGGAATCAATATGGTTTTTGCGCAAGCGAAGATTCAGTTTGATAAGTCTGAATACAACTTCGGGTCGTTTCCTGAAACATCTCCTGTACAGAAGTGCACTTTCACCTTTACAAACAGTGGTGATAAACCGCTTGTTATCAACCAGGCTATAGCAAGTTGCGGATGCACTGTACCCTCATATCCCAAGGCTCCTATCAAGCCCGGACAGAAAGGAACCATAGAAGTTACCTATAATGGTAAGACTAAATTCACCGGTCATTTTAAGAAAGCTATCACCATTTATACAAACGGAGTTCCAGAAACAACCCGTATTTATATAGAAGGTACAATGACAGAGGTTAACCCTGACAAGAAATAAGTAACCGGTTTACACCGTTCTCATGATACTCTGATTGAATATCAGAAACATCTGGCAGCCATTCTCCCAACGTGGAGAGTGGCTGTTGTTTTTTTGAAAAAGTATAAAATAATTTGTTTAATATTAAATTTTAAATTAAATTTGCCGCGAAACCTAAAATAAATAATTTTTACATTACCAAGCTTAAAACTATGCAAGAAACCGCGAAAAGAGTCTTAACGGGCGACTTTAACAAGAAAAAGGGGCTGTGGTTCCTTTTAACTGCCCTGCTAACACTTATTGTATGGAACCTTCCTACTACGTTTTTCGGAATTGACGGACTTACTATTGTACAACAACGTGTTATAGCCATCTTCGTTATGGCAGTCATGCTTTGGCTCACCGAAGCCATACCGGCCTGGGCTACTTCCGTGTGCATTATCTTCGTTCTGCTATTTTTCGTCAGCGATTCGTCATTTAAATTCATGCAAGGCGAAGGCGGAGGTTATGGCCTGTTCCTCGATTCTGTCGGTATCATGGCCTGTTTTGCCGACCCAACCATTATCCTTTTCCTTGGCGGATTCATCCTTGCGATAGCCGCAACAAAGTCTGGTCTTGACGTATGGATGGCCAAAACGATGATAAAGCCCTTTGGGGAAAAGAGCGAAAATGTATTATTGGGCTTCATGCTTATCACGGGATTATTTTCCATGTTCATATCAAACACGGCAACAGCAGCCATGATGCTGACGTTTCTTACGCCTGTATTTAAAGCCCTTCCGGCCAATGGCAAGGGCCGAATAGCCTTGACGATGGCCATTCCTATCGGCGCCAACCTCGGCGGTATGGGTACGCCCATCGGCACTCCCCCCAATGCCTTTGCCTTTAAAATGCTGAACGACCCCGCAGGATTAAACATGGACGTTTCCTTCGGCCTGTGGATGGCCATCATGGTGCCATTGGTTATCATCCTCCTTATCATTGCCTGGCTCTTGTTGCGCCGACTGTTTCCGTTCACCGGTAAGACTATTGAACTGGATATTCAGGGCGACATGCAGCACAACTGGCGCACTATCGTAGTAGCCGTAACGATGGTTGTAACCATTCTTCTCTGGATTTTCGGAAAGTCTGTAGGTATAAATGCCAACACCGTAGCTATGCTTCCGATTGCTGTTTTTGCACTTACAGGTGTTATCACTGCAAAAGATCTCCAGGAAATTGACTGGGGAGTAATCTGGATGGTAGCCGGTGGATTCGCACTGGGTATGGCCATGAACGGAACAGGTCTTGCAAAAACCTCCATCAATGCCATACCTTTTGGTGAATGGAATCCGATTGTCATACTGATCATTGCCGGTCTGGTAACATTCTTCTTGTCCAACTTTATCAGCAACACCGCTACGGCAGCCCTTATGATTCCTATCCTTACCGTAGTATGTGCAGGAATGGGTGACAAGCTGAATATTATCGGAGGCTCATCCACTATCATTGTAGGCATTGCCATAGCAGCATCTGCAGCAATGTGCCTGCCTATCTCGACGCCTCCCAATGCCATCGCCTACTCTACGGGGCTCATAGAGCAAAAGGACATGGGCAAGGCAGGAGTCATCATCGGAATAATCACTCTTATACTTGGTTTCTCCCTGCTTATCGTCCTGGGTAAGATGGGAATATTCTAAACTACTGCCGTCCGGCAAGACTTTAACTTTACAAAAATGCGGGAGAGCCTGATTTACGGCCCTCCCGCAAACGGTTTTGTGAAATTAAAGTTTTGCCGGATTCTTTTATTGAAAAAGTAACGCCACTCTGCAGAAATGGGGTTACTTCTTCGTGCATTTCATCCTTTTGCCGCACCCGTACAGAAACACATTAAAGATAGTAACAAGTTGATTATTAGCACATTATATCATTTCGCTATATCTAGGGTTATTGATGTTCCTACTCCCAAGCAGTTGATTCTTCTTGTCTTTCATCCTTTTGTTGCATAGCTTGCGGAAAATTCCTTCCGTCCTTTCGTCGTAAAAATCAAGGTACGGCGGTCGCCATACACGCGTATCACGGCCGTGGAGCAAATCGTATGGCGGCCGTCATACAGATTGTACGGCGGCCGTCGCATTTTGAGCCCAACGCTGTAATGATAAAATTTTCAAGGCAGAAGAATGGTGGCGGCAGCAT
Organism: Prevotella sp.; assembly: GCA_013333935.1. Taxonomy (GTDB): domain Bacteria; phylum Bacteroidota; class Bacteroidia; order Bacteroidales; family Bacteroidaceae; genus Prevotella. The sequence goes on from JABCNV010000004.1 coordinate 165,034, forward strand.
AGATGCCATTCATCAAAATGTAAATAAAAATTCCCCTTATAGACGTCAATCTATAAGGGGAACTCCCGTATATCCATGCTGCGCAGAACTAAAAGGGGCTATTCCACAGGACACTCATATTTGCTCCCCGTCTCCTTGACAAGCCTTGTACGATATGTTTCAGGGTAGCCGGGGCGGGCAACCTTGTCGCCCAAGCCTTCGGGTGTACGCTTAAACCGGCCGTTCACATCGGGCTTGACTATCATGTCATTATACTTCACAATCAGATAGAAAGCCAAATTTTTCCAACGATTGAGCATCTCTTCGGCCTTCCTGTTGCTATATTCGTTAAGATATTTCAAAGCAAGTGCCTGGTCGGAGGAATAAATTTGCAAGGCTTTTTCCTCCACCTCTTTCTGCTGTGCAAAATAACTCTGCTCAAGAGAATCGCGAACCTGCCTTAAGCTTGGGAACATCAATGAATAACGGGGGTAAACCATATTGCTGACCCAGTTGCAAACCCAATAGGCATTTTTCATGGAGAAGGTAACAGCATCGACTCCCTGCGTGTTGTAACATTCCGGCCGAACGGTATTTCCGCAATACACAGGCGTGTAAGCTATCATATTTCCATCATCATTTCCAAACCAAAGCACACCGCCAATCTGACGAGGCAGCCAGCTTCTCATCTGGGCAACATAAGAGAAAGCGGTCTGCTGTGTGCTTGTCGGGCGCTCATTAAAGTACTTTTTCCCATTGCATGAAAAGATTAATGGAGTCGGACGATAGGGCATCTGCCAAAGCCCGCCGCCAATACTGGTGCTGTCAAGCGCAAGGGGCGTGCCTTCATAATGGTCGCGCATGGCCTGCTGTACGTCCTGCACGGATAGCTTTTTCGTCGGAATCACCCAGAGAGGCATATCTTCTGCATCCTTATCCTTGCCCAAAGCCCACGGCAAATAGCGGTCAAAACCCTTTGTAAAGTGATTGAAAAAGGCCCAGACGCGGGCCTCGCAGAAACGACGTCCTTCAAAGTTTGGCGCAGCATAAACCTGTTTCCAGCTGAAATCCTTGTCCTTGCCGCTGAACCAACCCTTTGAGCGGGCAAACTGAATCACATCTTTGGCATACATGACATTGTGCTTATCCTTCATGTCAAATTTGCCAATCCGGCTCTGGTTTGCATGGGCGCAAATGGCATTATCGGGTATTCTCCGGGCAACCCATACCGCACCTTTCGAGCCCGGGCCCTTACCTTGCATCTCCATTATCCAGGCCTCATTGGGATCGCATATCGTAAAGGTTTCTCCTTCCGAACAGTAGCCATACGTCTGCACAAGAGTTGTCATCACCTTTATCGCCTCGCGTGCAGTTCTGGAACGCTGCAAGGCAATATAAATAAGAGAACCGTAATCAATCAAACCCGACGGATCGACCATTTCTTCACGGCCCCCATAAGTGGTCTCGCCAATGGTTACCTGAAACTCGTTAATGTTACCAATCACGTTATAAGTTTCAGCAGCCTCCGGAATTTTTCCATGAAATTTATGTGTATCCCAGTCTATTATCTCACGCATCTCGCCTTTGGCATGCTTGCCCGCAGCATAATGAGCCAGACCTATGAACATTCCATAATCGTCAGCATTATAACTGCAAATCACGGAACCGTCGGCAGAGGCTTTCTTTCCGACAATAAAATTGGTACAGGCCATGGCTTCCAAACCTGCCAGCAGGAAAAAAGAAAGAATTGCTTGTTTTTTCATCTATTGCACGTTTTTATTAGAGTTTCTTACAGAGAGCTATAAATTACATGGCTCTTCTTCCGCCCACGCAACATTATTTCACAGGAGTGCTTTCCGGAAGTGATGAGCGCGGGTCTGTTGAAAGGTTATCATCCGGCATTCCCTGCGGTCGCATACGTTGAGAATCAGGTTGTGAACCGTTCACGGGTATTTGACTTTCAACAGGCTTTTGCCTCCCGGGCTTAACACTTACATGGCATCGCATCAGATAAATATTACTGATACTCATCAATTGCAAAGTGGTCAGAGAGCCATTTGCACTATTATCTTTAGTCAGGATAAAATAGCCCTTGACTTCTTTCATGCCCAGGCTGTCATTATCATCAATCTCAAGACGTTGCGGCATTGAAGAAGACAACTGCACTGTTCGTGATATCACACTGTCGTTATTCAGGATAACGGCCATTGTCGCAACCCCGCTACGCATACCGTCCTGGAAAATAAAGTTGCAATTAAAATTCAAGATCAGCTTATCTCCCTTGTGAAAAGTAGAATCGGTTTTAAAAGAATAAGAATACAGATTAAAAGGCTGGTTAGGAATAAGAACTATAGAGCGCTGTGCCTTCCATACATCAGCTGTATCACCCGAAGCTGAATAAGAGCCCATAAAAGCACCATCCGGAGAGCCGTATTTCTTAGCTTCGTTCTGCATTCGCTCGGCAATATGATTGTAGATTGCATAAAGTTCGTCAGTATGACGCATATAATACACCATGGAAGTATCAAACTTTTCCTGACTGACTCCGTATTTCCTCAATACGGCAGTACGATAGGCAACAAGGTTCTCATCATAGTTTCCCTTAGCCTGACCCGCCATAGCATCGGCAAGATGATAATCATATAACAAGTTCTCCATATCGTCTGACGAAATAAATTCAGACGGAACCGAAGGCTTACAACCAGTAAACACCGATACACTAATGAACAGGAATACAATTCCTAAGGCAGCGTACTTCAACTTCATCCTCAATTATTTATTCTGATCCGCATCATCGGCTTTTGGCTTTTTACAATGTATGATGGCCTTTTTAAAAGTGTCTTCTATTGTGCCCATATCCTTAGTACAAAAGAGAAACAAGCAGATAATACCAGTCGTAACAGCAGCATCGGCAAAGTTAAATATAGGTGAGAAGAAGGTAAAGTTCTCTCCTCCGACAAAAGGTACCCACGAAGGCCATGTAGTTTGGATAATAGGGAAATAAAGCATATCTACAACCTTACCCATCAGAAAGCCGGAATAGCCACTCCCAAAGGCAACAACCCTTGAAACATCAAAAGGTGTAGATGCCGTAAAAGTGAGGCCATAGAACATAGAATCAAGAATATTACCAGTTGCCCCAGCAAAAATCATTGACAGAAAGACTATATACCGTAGTCGCCCTTTCTGCCGAACTACTTGCCAAATATACCATCCTATAACCGTTATGGCAGCTATTCTAAGTAGACTCAAGAAGAGTTTATTGATTAGAGTCACCCCATAAGCCATGCCATTATTCTCAATAAAATAAATATAAAACCAGTCTGTGATATGTATTGACTCCCCTATGGTCATTGAGGTTTTAACATATACCTTGGTTATCTGGTCTATTATAAGAATGGCTATTATCAGTATCCAGGCGACTCTGCCATTACTAAGAAAAACTTTTTCCTTACTCATTAAAACTTTTTTCTGGCATTTTTTGTGGAAACATTAAGCGTAGCATGAGGCACAACACGTAGGCGTTCCTTAGGAATAAACTCGCCCGTAATACGGTCTATGCCATAAGTTTTCTTCTCAATACGTGTAAGTGCTGCTTCCAATGACTGGATAAACTTATACTCCCGCTGTGCTTTCTGAACAAGATTCTCCCGTCCGATTACTTCCGTACCTTCCTCCAAAATCTTATAAGTGGGTGCTGTGTCAGCATCTGTATTACTATTGGCATTGCTCAGATCCTGCATAGCTTCATTATAGCTTTGGCGAGCTACTTTAAGTTTCTCATTAATGATTTGACGGAATTCCTCAAGTTCTTCATCAGAATAACGTTTCTTTAATTCCATAATAGATAATTGGTTATAAGGTTAATTGAAAAAAGAACTCTCTCTGTCCTAATATGATGTAACATAGGACAGAGAAAATCTTCACAAACTTATGATTTCTTTTCAACTTTAACATTTAATTTAAATCCTTCAAATTCTGTTTCAGTACCGTCATTATCAGCGATAACGATATTATCGGCTAAGACTTGAGACTTAATATAATCGGTATAGTTTTTTATAGCTTCATCCGTTTCTGCATGAGGAGTAACGGTTACAATAATACGATCTGTTATCTCCAATCCCGTTTCCTTACGCAGATTCTGAATACGATTAATCAATTCTCGTGCCATACCTTCCATACGAAGTTCCGGCGTCAGCTCTACTTCAAGAGCAACCGTAAGGTTTCCTTCGTTGCTGACAAGCCAGCCCGGAATATCCTCTGATATGATATCTACATCAGCAGTCTCAACAGAAATGTTTTGTCCCTCTATGTCAAAGGAAACGCTTCCCTCTTTCTCAAATTCAGCAATCTCTTTTTGAGTGAGGCCGTTCATCTTGGCAGCGACAGCTTTCATCAGCTTACCGTACTTCTTTCCCATGACACGGAAGTTGCACTTAACTTTCTTAACAAGCATACCTTGCCCCTCTGCAAACTTAAGTTCTTTTACATTAACCTCGTTCATAATCAAGTTCTTGACAGCTTCGATACGGGCTTTCTGTTCATCGTCTACCGCAGGAATCATGATTTGCTGCAGTGGCTGACGAACCTTGATATTTACTTTTCTACGAAGCGCAAGTACCATAGACGTTATTTTCTGTGCCATAGCCATCCGTTTTTCGAGGTCAACGTCAATGAGCGATTCTATAACAGACGGGAACATCTCAAGATGAACAGACTCCTTTTTGCCTCCCAAGTCATGATACAATTCGTCGGCATAGAAAGGTGCAAAAGGTGCAAGAAGCTTGGAAACTGTCATCAAACATGTATAAAGAGCCGTATAGGCTGCAAGCTTATCATTGCTCATCTCCTTGCCCCAGAAACGCTTTCGGTTCAAACGAACATACCAATTGCTTAAATCATCGTTCACAAAAGTATCAATAAGACGCCCTGCACGAGTCGGATCATAGTTATCCAACTCATATCTAACTTGCTTAACCAGAGAGTTTAGACTTGAGAGAATCCAGCGGTCTATCTCTGTCAAAGAATGCTTACATGTATTGAGCACATGCTGATCAGGGTCAAAGCCATCAACATTAGCATAGAGTGCAAAGAAACTATAGGTATTGTATAATGTACCAAAAAACTTACGCCGGCACTCGTCAACACCATTTGGGTCAAACTTTAGGTTATCCCATGGTTCACTGTTAGTCAACATATAGAAACGTACTGGGTCAGCACCATACTTATTAATCATCTCAAAAGGATCAGTAACATTACCTACATGCTTGCTCATCTTGTTTCCCTTGGCATCAAGTACGAGGCCAGACGAGATAACATTCTTAAATGCAACCGAATTGAAGACCATCGTTGCTATGGCATGCAGGGTAAAGAACCAACCACGTGTCTGGTCTACTCCCTCATTGATAAAGTCTGCAGGGAAAAAAGCTGGTGCAACAGGTATTCCTATATAATTGCTGTGAACAAGATGTTTTCGATATTCCGCTTCGCTCAAACCTGTTTTCTCGAGTCCTTCTGTGTTAATGTCACCTTCAAACGGATAATGCAACTGTGCATAAGGCATTGAACCAGAATCAAACCAAACATCAATTAAATCTACCTCGCGATGCATAGGCTTCCCCTCATCACTAACTAAAATAACATTGTCGATATAAGGACGATGAAGATCTATTTTATCATAATTTTCTTGGCTATAATCTCCGACTATAAAACCTTTATCTTTTAATGGATTAGTTTTCATAATACCCGCTTCTACAGATTTCTCAATCTCAACACAGAGTTCCTCTATAGAACCGATACACTTCTCATGCCTATCCTCATCACGCCAGATAGGTAATGGTGTCCCCCAAAAACGTGAACGGGAAAGATTCCAGTCATTAAGATTCTCAAGCCAGTTGCCAAAACGGCCAGTCCCTGTTGATTCAGGTTGCCAATGAATAGTTTTATTCAAAGCAACCATTTCCTTTTTCTTCATCGTGTCACGGATAAACCAGCTATCCAGTGGGTAATAAAGAATAGGTTTATCGGTACGCCATGAATGAGGATAGTTATGAATGTGCTTTTCTATCTTGAAAGCCAAACCTTTCTGCTTCATCTCCATACAGATGATTACATTTAGGTCTTCTTCCTTCTCAGACCGCTCTTTGTCCCACACACCATCAGGATTATATTTGGGATCGTATGAGTTCTTCACATAATCACCAGCATGGTGACTATATGCTTTCAAATTAACACAATGTTCCTTAAAACAAGTGTCAAGTTCATCTACAGTATAATATTTCCCTTGCAGGTCTACCATAGGACGAGTCTCACCCTTCTTATTGATAAGATATAGACTTGGAATTTTGGCATCTTTTGCTACTTTCGCATCATCAGCACCAAATGTTGGAGCAATATGAACAATACCTGTTCCATCCTCTGTGGTTACATAATCGCCTAATATCACACGGAAAGCTTCGTCGCCCATTTCAACAAATTGTTCAGAACCTCCTCCTCCGTTAAATACTTTATCAGGATGTGCTTTGGCATACTCATTTACAAATGCAGGACTATATTCTCCAACCATTTCACATGGCTTCACCCACGGCATAAGCTGAGCATAATGAAGTCCTTCGAGTTCTGTACCCTTCATATGATCTACCACGCGCCAAGGACATGATTTTTGCTGTTTATTAAAAGCACCCAATTCCCCATCCTTGACTTCCTGCTTGAAATCAAAGTAAGCGCCTACACGGCTTTCAGCCATGATAAGGGTTATCGGTTCACCGTCATAAAAATTATATGTTTCGATGGCTACATAGTCTATCTTTGGTCCTACGCAAAGAGCGACGTTAGAAGGAAGAGTCCAAGGTGTTGTCGTCCAGGCAATAAAATAAGGTTTCCCATGCTTAGTCCATGCAACTTTGGGATTTTTAATTAGGAATTGTGCTGTAACAGTTGTATCTTTGACATCGCGATAACATCCAGGTTGTGCAAGTTCATGACTTGACAGCCCGGTACCATCTGATGGCGAATATGGCTGTATTGTATAGCCTTTATAAAGTAAGCCTTTATTGTAGAGCTGCTTTAAAAGCCACCATAATGTTTCAATATACTTGTTATCGTAGGTGACATAAGGGTGATCAAGATCTACAAAATAACCCATCTTCTCAGTAAGTTCACGCCATTCCCGGGTAAACTTCATCACATTTTCACGACATTTCCGATTATAATCCTCAACCGAAATATATTTTTCAGAGTCTTTATTATCTATATCTCTCTTGGTAATACCGAGTTCTTTCTCTACACCTAATTCAACAGGAAGACCATGCGTGTCCCATCCAGCTTTACGCTGGACTTGAAAACCTGTCATAGTCTTATATCTATTAAATGTATCTTTGATAGAACGAGCTAATACATGATGAATGCCGGGATGCCCATTTGCAGAAGGTGGCCCCTCAAAAAAAACAAACTTAGGACACCCTTTTCTGTCATCAATACTTTTGTGAAAAATATCATTTTGTTCCCACTGTGCCAACACTGCCTCATTTGTCTTGGTCAAGTTTAAACCATTATGCTCGGTAAATCTTTTAGCCATTATAAAAAACTTATACTCTATTATAAATAAATTTGGCGCAAAGGTAGCAAAAAATAATATTGTAAACAAGAAAATAGTTATCTTTGCATTAAAATGAATTCACACGATGGAAATAACAAATGCCAAATATATTATATCTTCACCTACCGTAGGAAAATGTCCCAATGATACCAAGCCAGAGTTTGCTTTTATTGGCCGCAGTAATGTTGGGAAATCAAGCCTCATCAATATGCTTTGTAATCACAAAGGATTGGCCAAAACTTCTGCAACTCCTGGCAAAACTTTGCTCATCAATCATTTTCTTATCAATACAGAATGGTATCTTGTAGATTTACCTGGATATGGTTATGCAAAACGCTCAAAGATCATACAAGAGAAGCTTGATCACATGATTCGATCTTATATTCTCTTGCGTAAACAACTTATTAATGTCTTTGTACTTATCGATATAAGACACGAACAGCAAAAAGTTGACCATGAATTTGTTGATTGGCTTGGTGAAAGTCAAGTACCGTTCACTATTATTTTTACAAAAGCTGACAAGCTTGGACGAGTTAAGGCTCGACAAAATGCAGAAGCATGGATGAAGCAACTCCTTGACACATGGAAGTCTCTGCCTCCGTATTATATATCAAGTTCGCAGGAAAAGACAGGACGAGATGAAATCCTCGCATATATTGATCAGTGCTTGTTCGATATTAAAGATTAATTCATGACGCCATTATTAGATGTACAGAACCTTACAAAATCATATGGTTCACAAATACTTTTTAAGAGGGTTAGTTTCTCTGTTAGTGAAGGCCAAAAGGTCGGCCTTATTGCTAAAAATGGCACAGGAAAATCAACACTGCTCGAAATCCTTACAGGAGATGCAGGTTATGATGAAGGAAATATTATTTATCGTAATAACATACGCATCAGTTATTTAAAGCAAATCCCAGAATTTAATCCAGACGAAAGCGTTCTTGATACCTGCTTCAATCATCATGGTGATCCTGAACGAATATTGAAGGCCAAGCAGATTTTGACACAATTACATATCAAAAATCTTCAACAACCAATGAAAGAACTTAGCGGTGGACAACAAAAGCGTGTAGCTCTCGCTAATGCACTTATCAATGAACCTGACTTCCTTATTCTCGATGAGCCAACCAACCATCTTGATTTGGTTATGATTGAATGGCTTGAAGGTTATCTTTCTCGTTCCACTCTCACCTTACTTATAGTTACTCACGATCGATACTTCCTTGACCATGTATGTAATCTTATTTTGGAACTTGATAATAAAAGTATTTATAACTATCGTGGCAATTACAGTTATTATTTAGAGAAAAGACAAGAGCGTATAAATAACCTGCAAGCAGAAGTTCAACGGGCTAACAACCTATACCGCACAGAATTAGAATGGATGCGTCGCATGCCTCAAGCTCGAGGGCACAAAGCCCGCTATAGAGAGGAAGCTTTCTACGAATTAGAAAATAAAGCCAAACAACGTATAGAAGAGCGACAAATGCGCTTAAAGACAAATAACGTTTATATAGGTTCAAAGATTTTCGAGTGTCAATACGTCTCCAAAAGGTTTGAACAAGAAGATGGGGATACTAAAATTATACTTGACAAATTTTATTATAATTTTGCCCGCTTCGAGAAGATGGGAATCGTAGGCAACAATGGTACAGGGAAATCTACTTTTATTAAAATGCTACTTGGTATTGTCCGACCTGACAACGGGCATTTTGATATAGGTGAAACTGTTCGCTTTGGCTATTTTTCACAGGAAGGCCTGAAATTCAATGAAGACGATAAAGTTATAGATATCATTACGGACATCGCTGATTATATCGATTTAGGTAGTGGACATAAGATGACAGCTTCACAGTTTCTCAATTATTTTATGTTTTCTCCCGAACAACAACACAACTATGTATATAAACTTAGTGGCGGAGAGCGTCGAAAGCTGTACTTATGCACTATATTGATGAAGAATCCTAACTTCCTTGTCTTGGATGAGCCAACAAATGACCTTGATATTCAAACATTACAGGTCCTTGAAGAATATCTCCAAGACTTTCCAGGGTGTGTCATCGTTGTTAGTCACGACCGTTATTTTATGGATAAAGTTGTTGACCACCTTCTTGTCTTCCAAGGAGAAGGTGTGATTAAAGACTTTCCGGGGAATTATACACAATATAGAGAATGGAATAGTTTAAAGTCTGAAAAAGAAAATAAGGACAAAACCTCTAAGAACAATACGCAAAATAAGAAAAAGACTAACTATCATCACGACACACGTCGACGAATGAACTTTAAGGAGCGGCAGGAATTCCAACAGCTCTCCAAGGATATTGAAACCCTTGAGACCGAACAAAAGAGCATAGAGCAGGCTCTTTGCAGCGGCACACTCTCTGTTGTAGAACTTACGGAAAAAAGTAAACGTCTGCCTGTTCTCAAAGAAGAACTTGATGAAAAAAGTATGAGATGGTTGGAGCTTAGTGAGTTTGAATAATTAGCTTTTTATCAGTTTCCTTAAAAAAGTAGATTTATGCAAAAGCTTCTTATTTCCATTCTTGCACTTTTCATGTCTACAATATGTATACAGGCCGACAAGAAGAGCATAGTTCTTCTTCAACGTATCCATAACTATGCAGCAACCATTGATACAACCAACCATGCATCAGAGGTCAGCTATACTTACACACGGACGACGTTCAATGTTGAACGACGAAATTTTCTATTAATGCTGGTTCCCACAGTCTATGCCATCTCCCACGGCAAACAACGCCAATACGTCAGTGAAACTTACAATAAGGTGATTATGCAAGGTTGCCATAATTATAGCACACAAACTTTACTCCGTACAACTACTATTCCTCGTCGCAGACGATCCATGACAAACCTTGATAAATATTTAATGCCAAGATTATATGAGGAAGCAATTATTAACAACACACTCCTTTCTCCTTTCCATCCCGCTAACTTTAAATTCTATCGATACCATGTTGTTGTTGTGCATAGCAGTACGGTGCACTTGCGTTTCACCCCAAAACGATATAATACGCGGTTAATTAAGGGTGACGCAGAAATTGACCAAGCTACCGGCCGTATCATTAGATGCAGTTTCTCCGGAGAGTATGATATGATAGGCTTCTTCACACATTTGAAAATGGGATACCATGGTCTCTCCTCGCTTTTGCCGGAGCAATGCAATACACAGTTCAAATTCCGCTTTATGGCTAATCGTGTAACAGGCAATATGATAGCATACTACGGCTTGCATCAGGCTCCTACCGATAGTATTATAAATGAAGACAATTACGCACAGATGTGTCTCATGCGACCCGACACGCTAAACTCCGTTTGTCAGAATTTGTATCATCAGCAGATAAAGAAGAACATACAAGATTCTATCAATGCATCTATAGATACCATACCAAGAAAGAGTTGGGCAAAGACAATATTCTGGGATATTATAGGCGATAATTTGTTGAACCATATTAAAAGTCACTTCGGTCAGAACAATAGCGGCTATATCCGTATCAATCCCATTTTTAATCCTTTATTCATGGGCTACGACCGGCACAGAGGGTTCACCTACAAATTCACACTCAAAACAAGTTATCAACTTAGCACTAATAGTGAGCTGTCTGCACGTTTAAGAGGTGGATATGCTTTTAAACAAAAGCAATTCTATTTCCGTCTACCTTTTTATTATTACTTCAATAAACATAGAAATGGTTTCATCAAGGCAGAGATAGGTAACGGCAGCCATATTAGTAGCCAATCAGTCAGACGCGATATTGAAACTCTATTTCCCAATACACTTTGGATGGGACTAATTAACTATGATTTATTAAATGAGTTCCGACAGACAGATGCTCGACTTGTTCTTAACTACGACATCAGCCGTAAGTTCAGCTTCCAGGTCGGTGCCCTTTATCAGCGAAAGGATGCCATCCATAAATATGCTTTTAAAACCTTGGGATGGGAATCGGCATATTCTTCCTTCTCACCTATGCTCGAATTGCAATATCGACCGTGGGGATGGCAAGGTCCAATCTTTACCATAGACTATGACCGTAGCTTCAAGCACATTCTTCGTTCTAATACAGCTTATGAACGAATGGAGTTTAACGGAGAATATATCCACCATCTTAACCAGTTGCAGTCGCTGCAAATGCGAATCGGTACGGGCTTCTATACCCGTCGTCACAGGCATGCCTACTTTCTCAATTACGAAAACTTTAAGGAAAACAATATTCCTGGCGGCTGGAACGATGATTGGAGTGGAGAATTTGAACTGTTACGTAGTGAAAACTATAATACATCCGATTATTATATTCGTGCCAACTTTACTTATGAAAGTCCACTGCTGCTGCTAAGCTGGCTTCCTTTTGTAGGTCACTATATGGAGACAGAACGTGTTTACGTCTCCGCTCTTGACGTGCGCAATACCCATCCTTATTTAGAATTGGGCTATGGCTTTACCTCTCGTGTTGTCTCCGTAGGCTTCTTTGTCAGCAACGGCAAGCACAACCGCTCCATAGGCTGCAAGTTTGGTTTCGAACTCTTCAGGCATTGGTAGCGCAATAGGCTGTGAACAATCCTTATTGAGGATTTGGTATAACAAAAACGTAAAAAGCAGCCTGTTTCAAGCTGCTTTTTGCGGTACGTACGAGATTCGAACTCGTGACCTCCTGCGTGACAGGCAGGCATTCTAACCTACTGAACTAACGTACCCAATACAAATAAGACGGGCTTCGCGGTACGTACGAGATTCGAACTCGTGACCTCCTGCGTGACAGGCAGGCATTCTAACCTACTGAACTAACGTACCAATGAATTGTAACCCATTCCTGATTTGCGTGTGCAAAGGTAGAGAATAATTTCTGCATCGCAAAACTTTTCATATACTTTTTTTTGCTTAAAATCTATCCCCAAGATTCAAGAAAAGGCGAAATAGCGTGAATGATTTGTGAGTCAGTCAGTTCTGATTTTTGAACCTTGGGGATAGATTTTCATCTAAAAAATACGTTATTCTTTGTTAGCGCGTTTGCGTTCAAGATGATCGAGGATAATCTTGCGGATACGAAGACTCTTTGGCGTAACCTCAACCAACTCATCTTCCTTAATATATTCGAGCATCTCTTCAAGGCTCATGATAGTCTTTGGTATAATGCGGGCCTTATCATCAGAACCAGAAGCACGCACGTTAGTAAGCTGCTTGGCCTTACAAACGTTCACAACGAGGTCGAGTTCATGAATATGTTCGCCCACAACCTGACCGGCATAGACATCTTCTCCCGGGTCAATGAAGAAGCGCCCACGGTCTTGAAGTTTATCAATAGAATAAGCGAAAGCATTACCTGTGTCCATAGAAACCATGGATCCATTGGAGCGACGGCTTATCTCGCCTTTGAAAGGCTGATACTCTTTATAGCGGTGAGCCATGATGGCTTCGCCCTGAGAGGCAGTCAAAACATTGGTACGAAGACCGATGATACCACGTGAGGGGATATCAAATGTGATGTTAACTCGACCGCCTTCAGTCTCCATACCGGTCATTTCACCCTTACGACGCGTAACCATATCGACCATCTTACTTGAATAATCGGTAGGAACATTGATGTCAAGCTCCTCAATAGGCTCACACTTCTTGCCGTCAATATCCTTATAAATAACCTGAGGTTGACCTACTTGAAGCTCATATCCCTCACGCCGCATGGTTTCAATGAGCACCGAAAGATGCAGCACGCCACGGCCTTTTACTATCCACCGGTCGGTATAACCTTCAACTGGCTCTACCCGCAAGGCGATATTCTTCTCAAGCTCTTTCTGTAAACGGTCACTAATCTGGCGAGAGGTACAGAACTTTCCTTCTTTTCCGAAGAACGGACTATCGTTAACCATGAAGAGCATACTCATGGTAGGTTCGTCAACTGCAATCGTAGGAAGTGCTTCTGGCTCCTCAAAATCAGAGATTGTATCGCCTATTTCGAAGTTCTCCAAGCCCACAACGGCACAGATATCACCGCTGCCGACCTCATCAATACGGCGGTGAGTGATGCCCTCAAACGTATGAAGTTCTTTGATTTGCTCCTTTTCCATCGACCCATCGCGGTGACAAATGGTTACTTTCATGCCGTCTTTCAATACGCCTCTGTGTACACGTCCCACAGCGATTCGACCGGTATAATTGCTATAATCCAGCGATGTAATCAGCATTTGTGGCTTGCCATCAATGTGTTTTGGTGCCAGAATGGTTTCTAGAATCTGATCTAAAAGGTAATCAATATTATCGGTAGGCTTATTGAAATCCGGCCCCATCCATCCGTTTTTAGCCGAACCATAGACAACAGGGAAATCGAGCTGATCCTCCGATGCGTTAAGATCGCACATCAAATCAAATACCATTTCATATACCTGTTCAGGGCGACAGTTAGGCTTATCCACTTTATTTACTACAACAATAGGCTTCAACCCTATCTTCAATGCTTTCTGAAGCACAAAACGTGTTTGCGGCATTGGCCCTTCAAAAGCGTCAACAAGCAGCAGACAACCGTCGGCCATGTTCAGCACTCGTTCCACTTCACCACCAAAATCAGAGTGTCCTGGGGTGTCGAGAATATTAATTTTAACTCCTTTCCATGTAATAGAAACGTTCTTTGACAGAATGGTTATCCCTCGTTCGCGCTCCAAATCGTTGGAGTCTAACACTTCCCCGCTGTTGTCCTGGCCGTCACGGAACAGTTTGCCTGCGAGCATCATTTTATCAACCAATGTAGTTTTTCCATGGTCAACATGTGCAATAACTGCAATATTACGAATGTCCTGCATTATTTTACCTTAAATATCTATGCTAACTAATTTGGCTGCAAAAGTACGAAAAATATCGGTAAAGTGTGGGCTATATATAATCTTTTTAGTAACTTTGCACCGCATTTCCAGAGAATCTGGGGCATTCGAAGCCGTAAACGGTTGTGATTAAGGCCCGAAGCGACAGAAGGATGTTATTGATGCAACACTTATTAATCAACAAAACAACATGTATTTAAACAAAGAAAAGAAGGCTGAAATCTTCACGAAGTATGGCAAATCAACCACCGATACCGGTTCTGCAGAGAGCCAGATTGCGTTGTTTACCTATCGCATTGCTCACTTAACAGAGCACGTTAAGGCAAACCATAAGGACTTTGTAACCACTCGTTCTCTTACCCAATTGGTTGGAAAGCGTCGTGCTTTGCTCAATTACCTTTACGATCGTGATATTGAACGCTACCGCAGTATTATTAAAACTCTGGGACTGCGCAAGTAAAACGCTTTCATATAAAAGCATTAAAAAAGCCTCGCTTGGTAGCGAGGCTTTTTTGTTTCCTATTACTTTATTTGAACTTTACAGCATTTCTTTCTAACTTGTTCAAGCTTCTTTTGCGGACTTTATTTATAATAAGATGTCAGATTTCTTCACTTTCCAGAATCTCGCGCAGCGGTCCCATCACGAAATCACGCTCTTTCATATGAGGGTGTGGTATCTTCAGGTCTGGCTCATCCACAGTAAGGTCATCGTAAAGCAATATATCAATGTCGATGATTCTGTCGTGATATTCTCCATTCTTCGACTTACCCACGCGCCCCATCTCACGTTCAATGTTCTGTGTAACGGCAAGAATCTGACGTGGATTCAGGCTTGTTTCACAGCAAACACAGGCGTTTATAAACTTGTTCGGCGAATAGAAACCCCACGGGGCCGTCTCTATAAGCGACGATTCACGTGTCACACGCCCCACCCGTTCATCTAACAGGGCAATGGCTTCACGAATAAGTTGTTTACGATTGCCAATGTTTGAGCCTAAACTAAAGAACACCTGATGAAGCATTTCTCAAGCTTTTGAATCACTTGCCGAAAAACAAACCAGACTAATCTACGATAAGAAGCGAGTCGCCGAAGCAACCAAACTGATACCCATGCTTCACAGCAAGATCATAACACTTCATAACAGCTTCATAGCCGCCGAAAGCAGCAGTCGACATTAACAGTGTAGACTCTGGATGATAGAAGTTGGCAATCATCGAATCGGCGAGACCAAAGTCATAAGGCGGGAAGATAAACTTGCTCGTCCAACCGTTATATTCTTTCAGCAAGCCATCGGTACCCACTGCCGTTTCCGCAGCCTTAACCACACTCGTACCTACTGCACACACACGGTGTCCGGCCATCTTCGTGCGGTTTACAATATCACAGGCTTCCTTACTAACGAGCATTTGCTCCGAGTCCATCTTGTGTTTGGTCAGGTCTTCTACTTCAATAGGCGAAAAATTACTCAATCCGCAGTGCAGAGTCACAAAGGCCGTATTGATACCTTTAATCTCCATACGCTTCATCAGCTCACGTGAAAAGTGCAGTCCGGTTGCAGGAGCTGTTACCGCTCCTTCGTTACGGGCAAAGATACACTGGAAGTTTTCCATGTCGTCTGCCGTGGCATGTGAGTGTACATGCATGCCATGCATTTCGGGATCCTCCGGTCGTCCATTAAGGATATAAGCAGGAAGCGGAGCTTCTCCCAATGCAAAAAGGTCGCGTTTAAACTGCTCATGGTCACAATCGTAAAGGAAACGCAGTGAACGTCCGCGGCTTGTAGTGTTGTCATAAACCTCTGCAACCATGGTTCCCACTTCATCAAAGAACAGCTTGTTGCCAATACGAATCTTGCGCGCAGGCTCTACAAGCACATCCCACAGGTGGGTTTCCTCGTTCAGTTCACGCAGAATGAAAACCTCTATCTTGGCATCGGTCTTTTCCTTTGTTCCGTAGAGGCGCGCAGGAAATACCTTGGTATCGTTGAGAATAAAGGTATCGCCTTCATCGAAATAGTCGATAACATTGCGGAAGTCAAGATATTCTCCTTCGACAGGATTGCCCTTTTTGTCCTTCCGGTACATCTCTATCTCGCCCGTTGTGCGATGGAGAACCATCAGGCGCGACTCGTCACGACGTGTCATGCGGAACGTTTCCTTCGTGCCATCATCGTTTGTAAACTCGCGCACAAAGCTGTGCGGGTAAAGCGCCACCAGCTCTAGGGGCAGTTTAAACTTGAATTGCGATAACTTCATATTTTCTTTTCCTTTCAGTTTTTCGATTGATTTTGCTCTGCCTTCAAAGCCGAATGTACCGGTGATTCCGGTATTACGTTCGCATCAAGCCACTCTTGAAAGTGATCGTAGTCAATGCAATCGCTCACCGAATAGCTGCCTGTACGCGTGCGTCGCAAGGCTGTAAGATAAGCGCCGCTGCCCAAGGCGCGTCCGATATCGCGTGCAAGGGCGCGGATATAAGTGCCTTTTCCACACACCACACGGATAGACATCTGCATCTTCTCTGCATCAAAGGCCGTCAGTTCTATCTCATCAATATGAATGTGCTTGGGCTTAAGCTGTACACTTTCACCGTTACGGCGCAAGCGGTATGAGCGTTCTCCGTCAATCTTGCAGGCACTATAGGTAGGCGGTATCTGGTCAATGTCACCCACAAACTGCTGCAAGACCTCCTCTATCCCTGCACGATCGATATGCTCGGTAGGATAAGTCTGGTTCACTTCATGCTCCATATCATAGCTGTCGGTGGTAGCACCTAACTGCAACGTTGCCGTGTACTCCTTGGTATGGCTCTGCAACTGTTCAATCTGCTTGGTGCAACGGCCCGTACACAGAACGAGGACCCCCGTTGCCAACGGGTCTAACGTTCCCGCGTGCCCTACTTTTACCCTCTGTCCCAAGTGGTGCGAGAGCAAATAACGAATATGCGCCAACGCACCGAAACTTGACATACGATAGGGCTTGTCAATAGCAATAATCTCGCCTTGCAGGAAGTTCATCAGCTAAACATAACAAGTGAGTGCCCCGTCAACAGCAACAAGAGGATAACGATACCGACAACAATACGATACCATCCAAACAGTTTGAAACCGTATTTGGTCAGGAAACTGACAAACCATTTCATGGCAAGCAACGCAACTGCAAAGGCAACCACGCTGCCAACAAGCAGTAATATCAAGTTCTCTGCTGTTGCCCAGGAACCTCCTACAGCCTCATTACCTACGAAAAGCTCCAGCAAATCAAGCCCCGTTGCGGCAGCCATGGTTGGCACGGCCAGAAAAAACGAGAACTCGGCAGCACGTTTACGTGTAAGCTTTTGCGACATACCGCCGACAATGGTCGCCATAGAACGGCTCACGCCAGGTATCATTGATACACACTGTATGACACCAATCCGGAATGCGCGCTTCTCGGTAATCTCATTTTCGTCACGTCCTTTATTGAAAATAGCATCGCAGAAGAGCATGAAAATGCCTCCCAACACCAGCATTACAGGCACTACCCATATAGCCACTTCAGGATTAAGCAGACGGTCAACCACCGGTTTCTTGATTACAAAACCTATAACAGCCGTAGGCACAAAGGCCACAAGCAGCAGCCAATAGAAGTTGAACTTGTGCTTCAGGCGCTGCCAGGCCGTACTCCCCGCAGGCACAGGGGTATGGTTGAGGCGGAAGAAGCGGTTCCAATACAGCACTACAACCGAAAGAATGGCGCCGAACTGGATAATCACCGTAAAGGCTCTTACGAAGTCGGAATTCTGTACACCAAGCAGATTCTCGGCTATCAGCATGTGGCCCGTCGACGATACGGGAAGGAATTCAGTGAGTCCTTCCACAATGGCTATGATAATAGTTTGCAGTAATGTCATCGTCAGACCGTATTATTTCGCAGGCTCGTCTTCGACGTCTGCAAGCTTTTCGTGTCCCTTCGGCAACGTTTCGTCCACGTCTTCCTTGGGTTTGCGCACGATGGCATAAATCATAGAGACGAAACCCAAGAACGTAACCACGGGAGCTACCTTGATGCGACGGAAGCTGAAAATGTCAGGATTATAGACCTGTTCAGTAGAACCGGCCCCGCTCATAAGGATAAAACCTATCACAACGATTGTAAAACCGATGCCCAACAAGATGAAGTTGGTGCGGTCGAATGCTAAATTTCTCTTGTCCATTACTATAATATATAACGGCTTTCTGCACAAAATGTTGTACACAGAAAGCCCTAAACTTAAATCTTATACAGTTCGCTGGCTTTCATTCTAAGGAATCGGTTCACCGAAATATCAGCACAGATGGCCGTGATGACAATGCCAAAGAGGAACACGGAACCACCTGTTATCGCCATCTCGCGCCAGGTAACGACGGTTAATATTTCAGGCTGGTAGCAATACAGTGCATATAATGCCGCAGCCAACACACCGCAGGCTATCAGCGCTGCCAGCATACCCGTCACCACTGCACGCTGTACAAACGGACGCCTTATAAAGCCCCAAGACGCACCTACAAGCTTCATGGTATGAATGGAAAAGCGGCGGGCGAAGATGCCTAAGTGCACAGTGTTGTTGATTAATGAGAACGAAATGAAGGTAAGCAGCGCGGCAAGCACGAGCAGCCCGATGCCAATCTTCGTGAGATTCTGGTTGACTGCTTCAACAAGATCCTTATGATAGTTGATATCTGACACCTTGGGATACTTCTTCAGCTCGGCTGAAATCCAGCTCAAACTGTCGTTATTGGCATAGTCGCTCGTCAGCGTGAGCTCTATTGATGAGGGGCAAGGGTTCACACCGTCGGTGAATTCGGCGGGGTTGGCGCCCATCGTGCGGGTGGCTTCAGCCAGTGCCTGACGCTTGCTGATGAAGTGAATGCTGCGGATGTATGGCTTCTGCTGCAGGCTTTTACAGATGGTTTGTGCCTCGGCATCGGGCATATCCAGATCCATCAACATCGTAACCTCAAGGTTTTCCTTGACATAAGCCGACAGGTTGCGGCCGGTAAGTGTGCAGAAAACTATAAGTCCAAGGAGAACAAGCACCATGGCGGTGCTGATGCAAAGCGTCACAGACTGCAGACGACCCGTATGTCGGGCATCTCTGGTATGTTTCTTTCCCATTTCTAAATTGGCAATAGTCGTGCAAATTTCCTGCAAAAGTAATAAAATAATCATACAAAGGGAATCCTTTAACGTGCATTAACCAAATAACCGCAGACGCCGCACAGGCTTATATAGTTTTTTGTTACCTTTGCCCTTAAACAAGGCAAAAAGCAGAAAATTACAGCATATGAGCACCATCATTTACCCCAGTCCGGTCTACGGCCCCGTGCACAGCCGCCGCCTCGGACTAAGTTTAGGCATCAACCTCATGCCGGCAGACGGCAAGATTTGCACTTTCGACTGCCTCTATTGTGAGTGTGGATTCAATGCCGAACGGCGCACACGGTCGCCCCATCCCACCCGCGAGGCCGTGGCCGAAGCCCTCGAACGCCAGCTCATCGCGATGCACAACGACGGCCAGCACCCCGACGTGCTCACCTTTGCAGGCAATGGCGAACCTACCAGCAACCCGCATTTTGCCGGTATCATAGACGATACCATACGCCTTCGCGACCGCTGGTGTCCCGAGGCTAAGATTAGCGTGCTGAGCAATTCAACCTTTACCGGCCGCCCCGACATACGTGAGGCCCTGATGAAAGTTGACAATAACATACTGAAACTCGACACCGTCGACAACGAATACATTCGTCGCGTCGACCGCCCCACGCAGCCGTCGTACGACGTCAGAAAGATTATCGAGAACCTGAAATGGTTCAACGGCCACGTCATTATACAAACCATGTTCCTCAAAGGCGACGGAACCGACAACACCGGCGAGCAGTATGTGGCGCCCTGGCTTGAAGCCTTGCGCGACATCAAGCCCCAAAGTGTCATGATATACACTATTGATCGCGAAACGCCCGACCGCAAATTGCTCAAGGCTTCGCACGCCGAGCTTGACGAAATATGCCGTCGGGTAATTGCCGCCGGCATACCATGCACGGCGTCATACTGAACAACCGTCACGCCGCGCCGGCGGCAACCCCTCACTTCAGCACGTAGACAGGCGCATTTCTAAGTCCTGTCTGTTCAATCAGTCCGGCATCAACGAAATGTCTTAACCACTTGCGGGCCGAATAGGCCGTCAGCGAAAACCACTGCTGCATTACGCGACGCGAAATGAAATGGCGCTGCGCGAGGCAGGCTTTCAACTCGGTTTCCATCTCGGCTGCGGTGTAGCGGCACGATACGGTGGTGCCTTTCAGCCGCTCGAAACGGGCCTTGCGGCGCACCTCCACAAGCAAACGGCGCTCAGGGCAGAACCTGATGTTGCGCACGCCCACATAGTTTCCCTTCACTTTTTCTACAGTTACACCCCGCGGCAGCTTCACCGAGGCCGACACCGTAAGGTATCCTATCTCGGGAAGATAGAAACGGCCGCGTTGCGAAAGGTCTTCAAGAGCCGCATCGCGCAGGGCTGACAGCACTGCTTCAACGTCACTGCCCGTCAGCGTGCAGCGGTGACTGATGGCCTCCTTCAGCTGGGCACGCGAGCGCACCGGAGCAGGAAGCAGCTTAACGTAGCGGAGCTCGGCTCCGCCTCCACCGGCATTGGCGATGGAGTGTACATCCATTTTAATTGTCATGTGTTTTTCTTTTGTTTAAGATTACAACTGCAAAGATAACCGTCTCCGGCCGCAGGGCCAACACCTGCCTGCGTACCTTTTGCAACATTTTTTCCGATACGCCCGTCGTCCGGCGACCGTCACAGGTGCGTACCGCGGTCGCGGCACACGCGTAGGGCGGTCGCCATAAGATGCCTGCCACGGCCGCCGCACGATGAACAGAAGCCCACACAGATGGCAATCGGTAACCGTACGGAGGGGAAGAAAACGGCCCTCCGGACTGAAATTTTGCCAATACCGATTTTTTGCTTATATTTGCACAAGGAGGAAAAGCCTATGGAAAGCAACGATTTCTGGAAACACAACCTTCAGTTCAAGCGCGCTCTGGCCGAAGGCAATACCGACGGCGCACGCCACGAGCTATACTGCATGACTCAGTTCTACCCCGCCATGACCGATAACGACCTGACGGGCAACAAGGCCATTCTGCACGCCGCGCTGGGCCTTGACAAGGTGATAGCCGACTTCAACCTGGCCTATTTCGTACCCTTTGCCATGCGTCTGGCCGATACCGATTGGGAAGGAACGCGGCGCGGCGGACGCGTAATTCCGAGTATCGGACAGCGCATAACCAACCGCCTGATGGCGAATATCCGCAGCCGAAACGACGCCTACATCAGGGCCGTCATGCCTTTCTTCCGCAAGGCGCTGCAGATAAATCCCAGCAACAAGGACAACCTGCGCCATCTGGCACAGCTTTATACGCGCGTGTCGATGAAGTCGCAGGCCATCAATCTCTACAAACGGCTGCTGCGACACCATAATGACAGCTATCTCTTTGCCGAGCTGGCCGAACTGATGCCCACGCTGCAAGCGCGCACCGCACTGTATGCACAAGCCGTGGTTCACCAGAGCAAGGAACGCTTCAACACCGGCAACCGCTACCATCTGGCCCAGCTTTTGCAGCTATCAGAGCCCACAAGGGCCGCCTACGAAATCAAGAAGAGCATTGCCGCACGCGAGAAAGCAAACGAGTCGATACCCGGGGACGTGAGCCGGATAGCACGGCTGCTGGCCGACTTTACGCCGGTGAGCGATGCCGACCAGCGTGCCTTCTACGAGCGGCAGGCACGCATAGCCGACGCCATTATTGAAGAAAATACGTAACTTTGCACCCATGAAATACCGCATTCAGCCCGCCACGCCCGAGCAGGCACCCGAGATAGCTCGCCTCATCATGGAGGCGATGGACGCCGACTGCTGCCGGAACTTTGCGGGCCCGCACCATACACTGGCCGACTTTCACCGCCTGCTCACCCGCCTCGTGGGCATGGAGCATACGCAATACAGCTACCGCAACACGCTCACCGCCATGCAGGGCAGGCGCCTTGCGGGCATCATCACGGGCTACGACGGCAAGGATTTGCGGCGCCTGCGCCAGCCTTTTATCGACGCCGCGCAAAGGGAACTGGGACGGGACTTCAGCCGGATGGACGACGAAACGCGGGCGGGCGAATATTATATCGACTCGCTGGCCGTGCGCGAAGACTGCCGGCGGCAGGGCATTGCATCGGCCCTGCTCAAGGCTTTCATACAGAAACACGGCTACAATCAGCCGGTAGGGCTGCTGGTTGACGTCACCCACCCCACGGCCGAACGACTGTACGTGCAGACGGGTTTTGTGTACAAGGGCGACGCTCGTTGGGGAGGGCACGCCATGCGACACCTGCAATATCCCGTGAAATGCGCATGGTGCCTGGGCGACAAGCTATCAGAAAGGTACCACGATACGGAGTGGGGAGCACCCGTGCACGACGAAAGGCAGCACTTTATGTTCCTGTTAATGGAGACGATGTCGTGCGGACTGTCGTGGAAAATGATGCTTGAGCGCCGTGAGGTATTTCGTAAAGTGTTTGCCGATTTTGACGCGGCAAAAGTGGCTGCTTTTGGTGAGGCCGACGTTCAGCGTGCGCTTCGTACAGAGGGTATGATACGGTTGGAACGTAAAATCAGAGGCATGATAGCCAATGCGCGGGCTTTCGTGAAGGTGGCGGCAGAGTTCGGGTCGTTCGATCGCTACATCTGGAGTTTCACCCATGGGCGTTCTCTTGTTTACCCCACGCACCAGAGTCGGGAGGTTACGCACAACGAGCTGTCGCGTCGTGTGGCTGACGACCTGAAGCGGCGCGGCTTCAGCTATGTGGGTTCTACCATCATTTACAGTCATCTGCAGGCTATAGGCGTCATCAACGACCACAAAACACAGTGCTTCCGCTATCGCGAGCTGCTGCCCGCATGCACTGTTGTGCAGGGCGAATAGGCAGATTCGTTTTGAAAAACCGTCATACTCGTTACAACCTATAAGCCTTTTACAACCGGCCGACCGACGCATCATTCATACCCAAACGGTAAGAGGCCGGACTTACGTCTGGCCTCTTGTCTATAAAAAACAAAGTGTATAGGTATGAATTACATCTTTGTGATAATGCCTTGTTTGCTTGCTTTGAGGAACTCGATGATGTATCGCACCTCCGGTCCGTCAGGAACCTGTTCGCGAATCTGCAACATTGAGTCGAACACGCTTGTCTTTCCGTGGAACAATAAGCGGTAAGCGTTGGCCACATGCTTCTGTACCTTCTCGTCAATTCCTGCCGAAGTCATCAACGTTGTGTTCGGTCCGCCATAGGCAACAGGGCTGCCTCCCACTATAATATAAGGTGGAATATCCTTTGAGAACGTTGTTCCGGCCTGAACCATAGCCAGGTCGCCCACGCGTGTATGGGTGTTTTCGATAACCGATGACGAAAAAATAACACCGTTTCCTATCTCACAGCATCCGGCAATTTTTGTGCCGTAGCCTATCACATTGCGGTTACCCACCTTGGTATCGTGGCTGATATGGGCACCCTCCATGATAAAATTGTCATCGCCCAACACCGTGCGGCCGCCTGCATGAGTGGCTCGGTTAATGACCACATTTTCGCGAATGATGTTGTTATTGCCGATAATCAGCTCGGTTTCTTCGCCTGTAAACTCGAAGTCCTGCGGCAAAGCGCCGAGCACCGTGCACTGATGAACTTTGTTGTCATTGCCCATTTTAGTGCCGTTGAGCAAGCTAACGAAGGGGAAAATAACACAGTTTTCGCCTATCTCTACGTTGTCTTCGATGTACACAAACGGGAAAATCTTGCTGCCATCACCTATTTTTGCCTTGGGCGATACGACGGCCTGGGGACTTATATCACATGCCATAACTTTTTGTTCATTAAGAATTAGGAATAAAATTACTATTTAGCACCACCGCCTAAAGCCTGATAGAGGCTTACAACTGCCTGCATCTTTGCGAGGTCGTCGGCCACTTTCGAGAGCTGTGCATTGAGCAAACTGCTCTCGGCCGTGATTACTTCCAGATACGTGCTGCCCGCACTGGCCATCAGAGCACGCGTATCTTCAACATTCTTCTTGAGCACCTCAATCTGCTTGGCTTCAATCGCGCTCTTCTCTGCAGACGCATTATACTGAACCAATGCGTTGCTAACCTCCGAACCTGCCTTAAGAATGCTCTGTTGCCAGGTATTGAAAGCCTGCTCGTAACGGTCGTGGGCAACACGCAAGGCCGCCCTAAGCTGTCCGTTCATAAATATGGGCTGGGTGAGCGATCCAACCGCAGAGAGCAACCATTTGGCAGGATTAACCATACCCTGACCGTTGGAGAAGCCGCCCGTTCCTGAAATAGTGATGTTGGGATAGAAGTTGCTACGCGCCTTCTCTATATCATAGAAGCAGGCCGCCAGCGCCATTTCGTTAGCGTGAACATCGGCGCGATTGCTCAACAACTGGATGCCGACGCCCGTCGAAAACGTCGAGGGGAGCTGCTGATTATCCAAGTCACCTCGGGCGATAGTCTGCGCAGGCTCGCCAAGCAACAGGCTAAGCGAATTCTCGCTCTCACGGATTGAGCGCTCCAAATCTTTCTTTTGGGTGAGCACATTGTAGTAATTGCTCTCGGCTCTCTGCACTGCAGTAGAACGCACTCCGGCGATATTCTCGTGCTGAACCTTCATAATGTCCCATGTTTCCTTGGTAAGACGCTCCATATCAGCAACGATTTTCATCTGCTTGTCAAGCATAAGGAGCGTATAATACAGATTGGCAACGCCGGCAATTAACGACGTGCGGACACTGACCTGATAGTCTTTTGACTGCAGCAATGCCATCTGCGCAGAACGCTTCGACGCTGTCAGTCCGCCGAAAAGAGAAACATTCCAACTGGCATTAATGGGGAGAGTGTAACTCTTTGTCGTCATGCCGTTGAAGCGAGTAATGTTACCTTGCGGCGTGAAAACGAACTGCGGGATAAAGGCTAACTTCGCAGCCTTCAGCTGAGCCTGTGCCATATCCACGTTAAGAGCGGCATTAAGCAGGTTGGGATTGTTCGCCAACGCTTTCTCAATCAGTCCCTGGAGCTGTGCGTCGGTGAAGACTTCGCGCCACGGTAAGTTGCCAAAACTTGCGGTATCAGCCACTGCAAGCGTGTCAGTTGCGGAAAGAGGGTCGCGCACTATGCCGCCTGTCTTGACCTGAGGACGCTCATATTTTCCGTAAAGACTTTTGCATCCGGTAAGCGACAAGGCCACAAGGCTACCTAATATTATATGTTTAAACAGTTTCATATCGTATCGTTTATCAAGGCTTTGCCCCGCCTCCGGAGAGGCTTGGGGCAATACCCGTTAATCGTCATTATCGTTTTTATAAGTAACTTGCTTTTTGCTTTGTGCATATTGAGCCAGTTCTGCCACAGCCTCTGCGTTCTCTTCGTCGTCAAATTTAAGTGGAGTAAGCTTTTCCTGCAGCCACTGGAAGATGCAAAATAACGATGGAACGACGAAGAGCTGGAACAAGGTTCCCAACAACATTCCGCCGACAGCAGCGGCTCCTAACGTCTGGTTTCCATTCTTTCCTACACCTGAAGCGAACATCAAAGGCAGCAAACCGATGATCATTGCCAGCGAAGTCATCAGGATAGGACGCAGTCGGGCTGCGGCGCCAAGGATGGCAGAGTAGCGGATTGCCATGCCGGTCTTGCGGCGTTCCAATGCAAACTGCACAATCAATATGGCGTTCTTGGCCAGCAATCCAATCAGCATGATTAACGAAATCTGCATGTAAATATCGTTCGAATGGCCGAAAATCATCGTGAACAAGAAAGCTCCGGCCAGACCGAACGGGATAGAAAGGATAACCGATAACGGCAGCAAATAGCTCTCATACTGGGCTGAAAGAATCAGGTAAACGAAGACAAGACACAGCGCAAATATCATAGCTGTCGAGTTACTTGCCTCTGCTTCCGAACGCGTCAGGCCGGAATACTCGTATCCGTAGCCTGTCGGGAGATTCTCTTTGGCCACTTCCTCGCAGGCCTTCAGCGCCTCACCGGTGGTATTGCTCGGCGTAATGTTCAGGTTAATTGAGGTAAAGAGGTTGAAACGTGCGATATTGGAAGGCCCGTATACGCGGCGCAAAGTGATGAATTCAGATACCGGAGCCATACTTCCATCGGCCAGACGGACGTAGATATTCGACAGTCCGTCAGGACGCATACGTGTAGCAGCGTCGCCCTGTATCATGACACGGAAAAGCTTTCCATACGCATTGTAGTTACTTGCATATAAGCCTCCATAGTAGCCTTGCATGACAGAAAGCACTCCTGCCGGCGATGTTCCGGCCTGTTTACACTTGGCAACGTCCACGTCTACCATATATTGAGGGTAGTTTGGGTTGTAAGTGGTCATGGCTTTCTTGATTTCAGGGCGCTTGTTCAGCGCAGCAATATAATCCTGTGCCACCTTAAAAAACTTGTTCAAATCGCCTCCGGTCTTATCCTGAAGGGTTAAAGAGACTCCGTTATTCATCGCAAACCCGGGAATCATAGGAGGTCCGAATGCCAGAATCTGGGCGTCCTTGATCGCAGCTGTCTGCTTATAGATCATGCCTAATACCGACATTGCCTCCTTCGGATTGACGAACCAGCGCATCGGGTCGCCCGTAAAGGTTGCCTTTATCTTGTCGAAGAATCCGTTCGAACGCTCCTCAAAGGGCTTCAGCTTGATAATAAACGTAGCCTGGTCAGAGCCTTGTCCGGCAAGGAAATTGTAGCCAACAATCTGCTCGCGGCGCTCAATGGCCGGATTGGAAGCCAGCATTCTGTCTACCTCGTCGGTGATTTGCTTCGTACGTTCCTGCGCAGTTCCCGGGGCTGCAGAGATGGTACAGAACAGCGTTCCGGTGTCTTCATCAGGAACAAGGCCCGTAGAGGTAAAGATCATACCCAGCACAAGCACTGCAAAACCCACGACAACACTGATAGCCGTAGCCACACGGTGGTTGATTACACGTTCTACACCTTTCTTATATTTGGTGGTAACCTTGTCGAAAACATGGTTAAAGCCAGCGTGAAAACGGTCAACAAAGCTCATCCGTCCGGCACCTTCTTCCTCAGTCTTCGGCTTCAGGAAGATGGCACAAAGCGCAGGAGACAGCGTCAGGGCGTTGATAGCTGATATCACAATCGACACAGCCATCGTCACTCCAAACTCACGATAGAACGTTCCAGAGGTGCCACCCATGAACGAAACGGGCACGAACACCGAGGCCATCACAAGTGTAATGGAGATAATTGCGGAACTAATCTCGCTCATGGCATCAATAGAGGCCGTGAGGGCATCCTGATACCCCTGGTCAAGCTTGGCATGGACGGCCTCAACTACCACAATGGCGTCGTCCACCACTATGGCTATTGCCAGCAGCAATGCCGACAAGGTAAGCAGATTTATCGAAAAGCCGAACACCCAAAGGAAGAAGAATGTACCCACGAGGGCTACGGGAACGGCTATCATCGGGATAAGCGTCGAGCGGAAATCCTGCAGGAACACGTAAACCACAAGGAACACAAGCAACAGCGTGATAAACAGCGTCGTCAACACTTCCTCAATAGATGCAAAGAGGAATTCGGTTACATCCTGCTCTATTGTCACCTTCATCCCGGGAGGCATTGACTTTTGAGCCTCGGCAAGGGCGGCCTTAACATCGGTGGCAATCTGCGTAGCGTTCGACCCTGCTACCTGTTGAACCATACCCATTACAGCAGGGTGGCCATTGTTTTTCAGGAAAACGCTGTACATCAAAGAGCCTTGTTCTATCCTCGCTACGTCCTTCAGATAAAGCGTCTGGCCCGTAGTTTTGCTGGTCAGGATAATGTTTTCATACTCAATAGGCTTCTTTAAGCGCCCCTTATAACGCAGTGTATATTCGAAGGCCACATCGCTGTTCTCACCGAACGAGCCCGGGGCGGCTTCTATATTCTGCTCTGCGAGCGCACCCGCTACGTCGGAAGGTACCAGCCCATACTGTTTCATCTTATCAGGCTTTAGCCAGATTCGCATGGAGTAGTCGGACATAGAGGGCGACTGAACATTACCCACGCCGTTGATACGTTTCAGCAGCGGGATAACATTAATGTTGTTATAGTTGGTCAGAAACTTGCTGTCATAGCGTCCGTCGTCCGTCGTCAACGAGTACATGATTACGTTGGACGTCTGGCGCTTCGTTACCGTCACGCCCACCCTTGTAACTTCTGCGGGCAGCAAAGCCTGGGCCTGGCTCACACGGTTCTGCACGTTCACGGCAGCCATATTCGGGTCAGAGCCCTGCTTGAAATACACTGTTATCATGGCCATACCTGCGTTGGTGGCCTGTGATGTCATGTAAGTCATGTTCTCTACACCGTTGATACTCTCCTCAAGAGGGGTTATAACCGAGCTCATTACCGTCTGCGCGTCGGCACCGGTATAGCTTGTAGAGACGACAATTGTTGGCGGAGCGATATCAGGATACTGCTCGATGGGCAGCGATATCAGTCCGATTGCACCCAGCAGTACGAGGAAGATGGAGACCACCGTCGACAGAACCGGACGCTTTATAAAATTAGAAAATGACATTTCGCTGATTTTAAAATGAAAAGATTCTTGTCTTTACTTACAACTTATATCCTTATTTCGACTTCATGGCCTTGACGAAACCGGCGGCCGTTTCCTGCTTTTCGCCCAGTTTCTCGGCCTTTGCAATCTTCTCACGATACTGTGCTTCGCTGATGGGTTTTATCTGCTTGCCTTCAGTAAGTTTTGTAATGCCGATGCTTACATAGCGGTCGCCCGTGGCAAGACCTGAAGTAACGACATAGTTCTTGCCGTCATCCTGCGGGTCTACAGTTATTTCTGTGTAATGCACTTTGTTGTCAGCGCCTACCTTGTACACAAAGAACTTGTCCTGAACGGTCGATACAGCCTCCTGAGGAATGACAATAGCGGCGTTCGAAACCGTAGGAACGACAATCTGTCCTGCACCTCCACTCTTCAGCAAGCGGTCAGGATTGGGGAACCTTGCTATCAGAACGTACGAACCCGTTGCTGGGTCAATTACGCCACTCATCTTCACAACCTTCCCCTCATGGTTGTAGATTGTGCCGTCGGCGAGCTTCAGTTTTACGGCCGGCATCGATGCAATGGCAGCCGAAGCACTGCCCGACGTCCTCGACATTGCAAGAATCTGGGCCTCACTCATCGAGAAATACACCTCCACCGTAGATATGTCCGACACGGTGGTCAGGGCGTTGGAAGCGCTCACCAAGGCGCCTTTCTTGAAGGGCAGGCTGCCTACAACACCTGCCGACGGGGCCTTGACGCTGCACCATGCCAGCGTTTCCTGCGCCTGTGCCAGCGCTGCCTGCGCCTGCGCTACGGCTGCCTGAGCCGACGCGTAGCCGTTCTGGGCTGTGGTAAGCTCATATTGTCCGATGATGTGCTGGTCGAAAAGCTTCTTATTATTAAGGTATGTCACGTGAGCCGTATTGGCCTGTGTCCTTGCCGTATTGAGGGCAGCCCGGGCCTGCCGCACCGCCGAGCGGTATGTTTCGCTGTCAATGGTGAACATCACCTGGCCGGCACTGACGCGTTGCCCTTCATGAACGTACACGGCTGTAATGAAGCCCGACACCTTCGGGCGCACGTCAACGTCCTGAATGCCTTTGATTGTGGCCGGATAAGTGGTCTGGAAATCGGCGCTCTGCGCTCCGACAGTGCGCACCGCAAACTCGTTATCCTGGAGGTCTTCAAGGCTCCCCCCACTCTTCTTTCCGCAAGAAACGAGTGCTACGGCAACAGTCGCAACAAATAAAAAATTTTTAATTCTCATACCTTTTATCAATTGAATATTTAATTTCCTGAACGATTATGCCTACAAGCGAAACAACGAACCACGCAAGACGGGCCCGGTTTCACAATGCAAAATTACGATTTTTTGCAAGAAAACTTTTTCAATCGGTTGAGTTTTAACATTAATTATTATGCGGCAATGCGCGCGCACGTGTGTTCCTTTGAAAGATACAAGACCGTTTTCTCTTGAAACAGTTGCCGACACTGATAGAAAAGGCACTGCTCTCCTGCCCGCTCCGGCCGAGGCCTCCGTGGCTTCCGCCTGCCATAGAAAGCCCTGTATCCATTAGTGGTTACATCCTGCAGCCGACTTTACGGCGGTCGTGGAACGACCGTATGGCGGCGGCCATAAAACGCGTGCGGCGGCCGTGGTACGGGTGTGCGGCGGCCGCCGTAATATCACAAAAAAGCAAGAAAACGGGAATCATTACCGAGCAACGCATTCAAGAGAACGAAAGAGCGAGAGAACAGTGCCGGAACGAGAGGAAAATAAGCTTGTACCAGAGGTCTGGCTCAAACGAGGCAACGGCCGGGGAAAGGCGTAACACAGCACGAAAAAAGCCGGGAAAAAGCTTACATAATAAGCCTTTTCCGGCGTAGATTTTTTGATTTCCGGCTTCTGCCATGAAGCCCGTGTGCGTCAGGCTTCAGCCACCGGCGCAAGCCCCATTTCCGCGGCCTTCTGCCGCAACAGCGCCATCAGCGGTTCGCGTTCGTTGGGCACACGGTTGTCGAGAACGGCGTCTTTCAGCGCTGCCTTCAGCTCACCCACCTCGCGAGAAGGCTGCAGGCCGAACAGCTCCATGATTTCGTTGCCGTCGATGCACGGCTGAAGCTCACGCTTATAATCGCGTTCCTGAAGGTCGGCTATCTTCTCGCGAACCAGCCTGAAGTTCTCAAGGAAACGGGCTTTCTTTACACGGTTCTTGCTCGTTATATCGGCTTCACAGAGCATCATCAGGTCATCGATATCGTCATCAGCATCGTTTACAAGGCGGCGTACGGCGCTGTCGGTTACCTCGTCGTCAGCAATGGCAATGGGACGCATGTGCAAATCGACGAGCTTCTGCACATACTTCATCTTCGCGTCCATCGGCAGCTTCAGCCTTCTGAAGATAACAGGCACCATCTTTGCGCCGATAAAGTTATGGTTATGGAACGTCCAGCCCTGAACGTTATCCCACCGCTTGCTCTGCGTCTTGCCCACATCGTGCAGCAATGCTGCCCACCGCAGCCACAGTTTATGCGCTTCGAGGCGGTCAATCTCAGCCTTCAGCTGCGCGGTTTCAGCGTCATCGTCGGCCTCTGCAAGCCTTTGGTGAAGACGGTTCAGGCGTTCTCGCTGGGCGTCGCAAACATTATCGAGCACCTCCAGCGTGTGATAGAAGTTGTTCTTATGAGCCCGCCCGTTGCGCGTCTCGACAATATCAAGAGCCGCCAGCTCGGGCAGGATAAGCTGTAACAAGCCGCAACGGTGCAGGTCGACGAAGCCGCGGCTCGGCTCATCGGCAAGCATCATCTTGTTTAACTCCTCTTCAACGCGCTCTCCGCTGATAATTTTGATACGGTCTGCATTGCGTGAAAGGGCGTCGAAAGTTTCGTCTTCAATATAAAATTTAAGCTGTGTGGCAAACCTGATACAGCGCAGCATGCGCAGCGGGTCGTCGTTAAAGGTGACATCCGGGGCAAGAGGCGTGCAGACAATACCATCTTCAAGATCGGCAAGGCCGTTGAAGGGGTCAATCAATTGGCCGAAACGGGCGCGGTTAAGGCATACGGCAAGGGCGTTGATGGTGAAGTCGCGACGGTTCTGATCGTCCTCCAGAGTGCCGTCTTCCACATGCGGCTTGCGGCTGTCGCGGCTGTAGCTCTCCTTGCGTGCGCCCACAAATTCCACCTCCTGACCGCAGTATTTCACCTGCGCCGTGCCGAAATTGGGGAACACCGACAGGCTGGCACAGCTGCCGAGCTGCTCTTTAAACCTTCGGGCTACACTTATACCACTGCCCACAACCACCACATCGATATCGTTCGACGGGCGTTCAAGGAACAGGTCGCGCACGTAACCGCCCACCACGTAGCACTCAAGACCAAGGCTGTCAGCGGCTGCTGATATGCTGTGAAAAATGTCGTTATCGAGAAGTTTGGCCAGTTCGGCATCGCTGAGTAATCGCATGGTATGTACTTTCGTTTCGTATAAAAGCAGGCGCAAAGGTAGCAATAATATATATATATGGAGTGACGAATAACAAATTAATTGCTATCTTTGCACACGTTAAACAACAGTTATGAAACCAATTAGTCTGCTTTTCACCGTCATTGTTTTTGCATCATGCCAGCCCTCTGCCGACGAGCAGGCGGCCCGGGCCATGCATCGTATCGACTCGCTGTACGCCAGCCACGACTATCAGGGCACGCTCAACGCCATCCGGCAGCTGCGCGACGAATACCCCAAAGCCGTAAAATCGAGACAGAAGGCCCTGAAAATATGGCAGGAAGCCTCGCTGAAGATGACCCAGCAGGACATAGGGCAGACCGACTCGGCCCTGCAGGCCGCCACCGCACAATGGAGCACCGAACGGAATATAGGCCGCAGGAACCGCCTCCGCGCCCGGGTTGATTCGCTGCAAGTGCGTTACGACGCTCTCTGTGGCACGGTAAGGGTGATACACAGGCGGCAGGCCGAGAAGTGAGAAGCCCACGAAAGTTCCTGCGAAAAAGAGCATATATGAATAAATTTCGTAACTTTGCAAACCGTATGGCAGAACAAAATACAGAACAAGAGTTCAGGGAAGTGATGGCAGAATGCCGTGACCTGTTTGCCAAGAAACTGCACGACTATGGTGCTTCGTGGCGCATCATGCGGCCTTCATCACTGACCGACCAGCTTTTTATCAAGGCCAGACGCATTCGTTCGCTCGGCATCTCGGGCGAATCGCTTGTGGGAGAAGGCATCCGTCCGGAGTTTATTGCCCTCATCAACTATGGCATCATAGGCCTTATACAGCTCGAAAAGGGCTTCGCCAGCCATGTAGACATGAGCCCTGACGACGCCCTTGCCCTGTATGACCGCCATGCAAGCGAAGCCGAGGCGCTGATGATGAAGAAGAATCATGACTACGGCGAGGCGTGGCGAGAGATGAGAGTGAGCAGCTACACCGACTTAATACTCACCAAAATAGCCAGAATCAAAGAGCTTGAAGACCTGCACGGCAAGGCCATCATTTCGGAAGGTATAGACGCTAACTATCAGGATATCATCAATTATGCCGTGTTTGGGGCCATCCGGCTGAAGAAATAAACACGTCATTGTTTAGAAACGCAGGCAGAAGCGTGGAACAAAAAACAGTACATAACAACACAACGACAACGGCAGCCAATCGTACGCAGGACGCTGAAAGCCCTGTCACGCTGACGCAAAGGCTCGGCAGGGGCGGGGTAAACCTGTGTCGTCTGGTGTTGGGACTGGTGTTTGTGTTCTCCGGTTTCGTCAAGGCCATTGACCCTTTAGGCACGCAATACAAGATTCAGGACTACTTAACGGCCATCGGTCTGGGCGGCGTGGTACCCGACTTGCTGACGTTGGGCACGTCGGTTGTGCTGGCAGCAGTAGAATTCTGCCTCGGAATCTTCATACTTTTTGCCATCCGCCGCCGCCTCTGCTCAAAGATAATGCTGGTGTTCATGGTCGGCATGACGCTGGTTAGCCTGTGGTTAGTCTTGTTCAATCCGGTGACCGACTGCGGTTGTTTCGGCGATGCCATCCGGCTTACCAATACGCAGACACTGCTGAAAAACCTTGTTTTGATGGTTCCTGCCATCGTTCTGTGGCGGTGGCCATTGAAGATGTATCGGTTCATTTCGAAAACGAACCAGTGGATTGCCATCAATTTTACCATCCTTTTTATATTTATAACAAGCCTCTATTGCCTGTACCGGCTGCCCATCTTCGACTTCCGGCCCTATCATATCGGCGTAAATATCAAGAAAGGTATGGAGATTCCTGAAGGCGCTGAGCAGCCAAAGTTTGTGACAACCTTTATAATGGAGAAGGACGGTGTGCGCAAAGAGTTCGGTCTTGACGATTATCCTGACTCGACATGGCAGTTTATTGACTCGAAGACTACGCAGATATCAGAAGGTTTCGTACCTCCAATTCACGACTTTTCCATACAGTCAGCCGAGGGCGATGACATCACAGACACGGTGCTTTCACGACGCGGTTACACGTTCCTCCTTATCTCACCGCATCTTGAAAACGCCGACGACAGCAACTTCGGAGCCATAGATTACATCTACGAATACGCCCAGGAGCAGAAGATTCCTTTCTATTGTCTCACAGCCTCAACGGAACGAGCTATCAAGCATTGGGAAGATATTACAGGTGCTGAATATCCTTTTTATATGACCGATGCAACGGCATTGAAGACCATTATCCGCAGCAACCCCGGGCTGTTACTGCTGAAAGACGGTGTGGTGATAGGCAAATGGGGACACAATAACCTGCCCAAGGCTGACGTTTTACAGGGGCCTCCGGAGAAGACAACGATAGGACACATGCCCAATGACAGCATAGGAAAGACGCTTACACAGGTGTTGCTGTGGTTCTTCCTGCCGCTTATCTTCCTCTCTCTCGCTGACAGGACATGGGCTTGGAGCCGGTATATCAGACTGAAAATCAGGAAAGAGGAAGCCTTTCTTGAAAAAGAAAGCGAACAAATAGAAAATACATCCAACAAGATTATATCAACTTTTAAAAAAGAAAAGCAAAAATGAGAAAGAAAATTGTTGCAGGAAACTGGAAGATGAACGAGAATTTGCAGGAGGGTGTAGCCCTTGCAAAGGAGATCAATGAGGCCATGAAGGCCGACAAACCTAACTGTGGCGTTGTGATTTGCACACCTTTTATTCACCTCGCAAGCGTGGCACAGGTGCTCGATCAGAACGTTGTTGCCCTGGGTGCAGAGAATTGTGCCGACAAGGAAAAAGGTGCTTTTACGGGCGAAGTTTCAGCAGCCATGGTTAAATCTACAGGTGCACAGTATGTTATTCTTGGCCACTCTGAGCGTCGTCAGTACTACGGCGAGACTGCAGAAATACTGAAAGAGAAGGTAAAACTGGCGCTGGCTAACGGTCTGAAGGTAATTTTCTGCTGTGGAGAAACCTTGGAGGAGCGCGAGTCTAACAGGCAAAACGAGGTGGTTAAGGCTGAACTCGATGGCTCTGTATTCAATCTGACCGCTGACGAATGGAAGAATATCATACTCGCTTACGAGCCAATCTGGGCCATTGGTACGGGTAAAACTGCTACCTCTGACCAGGCAGAGGAAATGCTTGCCTACATCCGCTCTATCGTTGCAGGGAAGTATGGCAAGCAGGTTGCAGAAGATACAACCATTCTTTATGGTGGTTCCTGCAAGCCCAGCAATGCTGCAGAACTCTTCGCTAAGCCTGATATTGACGGCGGTCTCATCGGTGGAGCCTCACTGAAGTGTGCTGATTTCAAGGGCATTATTGACGCCTGGAAGAAGTAAAAACGTATAATTACCGGCCCTTTGGTACCGGAAGCCTGCACGGCAACGATGCCAGAGGACCGGTTTTCAGACAACACAATTTCAATAATTAAGCGTTTTATGAAAAGATTTGTCACTTTCTTTGTCTCCGTTCTTTGCATAGCCATGACGGCTCATGCACAGACTTATACCGAACACGTGCAACAACGACAGCACGGGAAAGGCACTGTCACCATTATCCAGAGCAAGGAGATTGACGACATTGTGAACGGGAAGGCTACCGATCGCACTGAAAAAACAACCACCCCACTACGCAAGCCTGACGCAACTACGGCAGGCAAGAAACCACAACAGCCACAAACCACAACGCGTCCGCAACAGTCGGACAGTAACAAAACAACACCGAAGGAGTCCGAAAAGGCCAATCGGGAACCTGAAAAAGCCTCTCGGGAAAAGCCCCGTGAGACACCAAAGGAAGAAACAAAGAAGGCAAACGAAGAACCACGCAAGGCCGAAGACACCAAACATACAGAAGCAAACCGAACTCCTCAGGATGATGACGGCGAGTTTTCTATCCCTACTGTCGACATGCGCAAGAAAGTAATGCGCCACAGTTATAAGGTTACCGGATATCGTGTACAGGCTTTTGCCGGTGGCAATACGCGCAACGACAAGAATCGTGCCCAGCAAATTGGCAACGCTATCAAGATGAATTTCCCCGACGAACCGGTGTACGTCCACTTCTATTCGCCCCGTTGGATATGCCGTGTAGGCAATTTCCGCACGCTGCCAGAGGCAGAACGCATGCTCAAAGAGGTCAAAGCCATGGGCTATCACTCGGCTACAATCGTCAAGGGTAAGATATCAGTAATGTATTAAAACGGTGTCATTGGCGCATAAATAAGAGATTACAACCGTACTAAAGCGACGAAAAGATTATACGATTATATGAATCCAGAGACAGAATTCAGAGACGGACTTGACGAGTTAGCCTCACATTATCACGCCATTCTCGGGCTTCTTGGCGAGGAACCCGAACGTGAGGGCCTGCTCAAAACCCCGATGAGGGTGGCCAAGGCCATGCAAATACTGACACGAGGCTATACACAAGACCCTCACAAAGTGCTTACAGACGCACTGTTTGAGGAAAAATACGACCAGATGGTTATCGTAAAAGACATCGACTTTTTTTCGATGTGCGAACACCATTTGCTACCTTTCTACGGCAAAGCACATGTGGCTTACATCCCCGACGGGCACATAACGGGACTCAGCAAGATTGCACGCGTCGTCGACATCTTCTCACATCGTCTGCAAGTTCAGGAACGATTGACCCAGCAAATCAAAGATTGCATCAAGGATACACTAAAGCCACAGGGCGTGATGGTGGTGCTGGAGGCCAAGCATATGTGCATGCAGATGCGCGGTGTTGAGAAGCAGAACAGCATCACTACGACGAGCGCATACAGCGGTGTCTTCGATTCGGCAAAGGTTAGAGAGGAGTTTATGAGCCTGCTGCGCGGAGAATCGAAGCGCATTTAAAATATAACCACAACGACTTTAGAAAATAATAAAGACTTCTTTAAAGAAGAATTCCAGAAAAAATATTTTCAGAACGCAGTTTCTTTAAAGACCAATTCCAACTGATTTATAGGAAAATATGAAGTTCATTTCATGGAATGTCAACGGCCTCCGCGCCTGTATCAAGGTGAAAACTGACGACGAAGGGAACGTAACAAGCAAGGGATTTGAAGCCTATTTCAAGGATTTGGATGCCGATTTCTTCTGTCTTCAGGAGACGAAAATGCAGGACGGACAGCTCGATTTGCAGTTTGAGGGCTACTATTCCTATTGGAACTATGCCGACAAGAAAGGCTATTCGGGCACGGCTATCTACGCACGGCACGAACCTTTGTCGGTGAAATACGGCATCGGTATTGACGAACACGACCACGAGGGCCGCGTCATCACGCTGGAATATGACAAGTTTTACCTCGTCAACGTGTACACACCCAACTCGCAGGACGCCGAAGTGAAGGGTGGGAAACCCCGCCGACTGCCGTACCGCATGAAGTGGGAGGACGATTTCCGGGCTTATCTCCATTCGCTCGACGCCGCTAAACCCGTCATTGTTTGCGGAGACATGAACGTGGCCCACAATGAAATTGACCTGAAAAACCCCAGAACAAACCGCAACAACGCGGGCTTTACCGATGAGGAGCGCGAAAAAATGACCACACTTCTTGGCAGTGGTTTCATTGACACTTTCCGCCAATTGCATCCCGACGACATCACATACAGCTGGTGGAGCTATCGTTTTCGCAGCCGCGAAAAGAACGCAGGGTGGCGCATCGACTATTTCCTCGCCTCCGAACGACTGCTTCCTTCCATCACTTCTGCGAGCATACACACCGAAGTTTACGGCAGCGACCACTGCCCTGTTGAGGTAGATATCGAGCTGTAAACACCATAACTGAGGGCCCCTCCCTACGTACAGCCATCACAAAACCATGCTGCATGCCGGGGCATAAGAACATAAACGGGACAAGCCTGCATCAAGGCCTGTCCCGTTTTATTTCGCTATTATTAAAGAAGGCCTATATTCTCACGAATACAGGCCCCCGATGTTCCTATGAAAACTAATTTGAATTTATTGTAAGAGAGATTTTATTTCATCAATAGAACGCTTCTCCTGATCCCCGTTAGCACGGGTAATCATGAAATAATCATACACCGATTTGCCGTCTTTATAAGCAATAACGGCTACACCTCCGTCGCGAAGCTGAAGGGTAAAATAACCATTCCGCTTACCGTTGACATACTTGCCATGAAGCTTTTCGCGCCCATTGACATAGTAAGTAGTCACTTCTCCGTCCAGAACAGTGTTGTTATCGTTGCTTAGGTC
This sequence comes from Prevotella sp., assembly GCA_013333935.1. Classification (GTDB taxonomy): domain Bacteria; phylum Bacteroidota; class Bacteroidia; order Bacteroidales; family Bacteroidaceae; genus Prevotella. The sequence goes on from JABCNV010000004.1 coordinate 203,808, forward strand.
AATAAAGTTGTAGCCGCCTTCCGCACGAAGCGTTCCGTTCATATAGAAGTCCTGGAAGACGTCTTCCTTCGTCTGACCGACACCCTGCACCTTTAACAGGCGATAGTAGCTGGCCTGATCGGCACCGGCTGCGCGCTGATGGTCGGCAGCATAATAGAGGGTATCTGCAACAACTACGGCCGACTCGCTTACACGCTTGCGACCGAAGCTTGATACGGTCAGCAGCAACATCATGGAAATTAAAACTATCTTTTTCATTTTACAGAGGTTTTAAGTTTTTAGTTATGTTTGTTTTCTACCGCAAATATAGATAAAACCCATCAATAATTGTTCGCTTTTTAACGTTATTTTATCATTATTTTTCACCATAAATTAAACTGTAATCTACAGACTTGCTTTTAATTTCAAATTATCATTTTTGCGCCATTTTAATTACACTTTGCAAAATACACTTCATAATATAAGGCATATATAAGGCCATTTACTTTCATTTTGCTATTTTTCTACGAAATAACGACCCATACCATCAAGCCAAAAAACATTATGATTGAAATATAATTACAATATCTTTGTAAAGTATTTTGATTTTCTTACCATCTTGATTTAAATCAAATCATTATACTGTCACTTTGTAAACTAACAGTGCCCGTTTTGTCACAATTAGACAAAACGGGCACCATTATTTTGATATGGGCATGAAACTACGTTCAAACCATCAGCAAGTATCATTTAACCTATCGGTCAACGCCACGCAATCCATCACACAACACCGTTTATTCCATCTTAAAACGCAGGGGCATCATCACCCTCACACAAACCTTTTTACCTTTGTGCATGCCCGGCGTAAAGCCCGAAAGCCCCTTTAAACGCGAGGCGGCATAACGGCCAATGGCCGGATGTGAGGGCGAGAGCACGCGCATATCACGTACGCATCCCGCCTTGTCAACCACATAACTGAACAACACGCGCGACGACATCCCGTCCATTTCGCTCCAGTTTATCTGTGGCAAAACGTCCCAAAGCTTCTTCGCGTTCTCCCATCCGCCCGGGAAAACAGGCATGTTTTCCACTTTATTATAAATGGTATCGCCGTCGAGCGTAAGCGGAAGCATCTGCATATAAGGATTTTCGGCCACAGGCTTGCCGGTAACAAGCTGCCGTGCCCTGCGGCTTAGCGTTTTGCTAAACTTGTCATAAGGCAAAGCTACTTCGTAGGCAATGTTATCGTCGGGCGTCTGTATCTGCACATGATAAGCTATTTTATTGCCCTTAAGCCATACACCGTCTATCACACTTTGTTGCATGTTTGCGTAGCCACCATTGATGAAAGGTGCAAACAAATTTTCATAGAAATCGGCCGATGTCTGCCCACGCTCAATGTCTTTGTTCAGCATTTCCTGAGAGGTCAGAAGCTTATGGCCTGCCATGTCGTATGTAACGTATAGCGATTGACGGCGTGGTGTTTCAGCCGAAAGCCTTTCGGGCTTCACCTCTGCCGAAATAAAGTAGGAAACCCAACGCCCTTGCGAGAACGACTTCAGCTCCGCCTTCAGCGAAAAATAACAAAAGCGACGGTCGTCGGGAAGGCTTTTGAGCTGCCCCCTGACGGGTGTACCGAGGCTGCCCGTATAAGCTGTGAGCGACGAATCGATATCGGAAGAGCCGTAGCCGAACAGCAGTTTCGTGATACAATGCTTCAAAGTTTCAAGGCGGTTAAAACTGATAACCTCGGGCCATTCAATGTTATAGTCGACGACATTAAAGTCGGAATCGCGCTGCAGGAAGAGATGATCGCTCAGGTATCGCACGTCATAGCCGTAGGCCGTACTGTCTGTTTTCTGCGCTCCGGCCGCAGAAGGCAGCACGAGAAACAACAGCAGGATAAGGAAATTCTTCATTTTTCGTGTTCAAATTCAAGGGAAGTTCACTCGCTGCCACGCTTTCGGGATGCGGGCAAACTGACGTTTCCCGAGAAGTCGATGGCCTCGCGGTCGGAGCTTTGTACGTTGAGCGACGCGCGGCCGTTGTCGAAAACTATCAGGTTGTAGCCAAGAAGCTCGTCGCCATTCTTCACGCCGAACGTCACACGACGGGCGTCTTTCCTGTATCGCAGCACGGCAAGGCCCGTGGCGCGCCCCGAGAAAATGAGCGGACTGCGCATGTCGTCAGGATATTTCGAGCGGTAAGCCACGCCGAAATAAGGCAGATAGCTGTCGATGCTGTCGCCGTTGACAGAAAGCGAATAGGTGGTTGTCAGGTAGCGGGCAGGTAGGCGATGGGGCATCACATAGTCGAAAGTTACCGTGAACGAGCGGCTGTCCAGCGCTTCGTCCACCTGTCTGCGCACCTCCTGGCGCTCACTGGCCCGCTGTCCGGCCTTCTGTGACGACACGCACGAACCCAGACCGAGCACAAGAACAACAGCTGCAAGAAGTTTATACATAAGCTACATTTTTGCGTAAAAATACGATATTTCCGCCACTTCCACATGCTTTTTTACTTTCTTTATCTTTTAAACGCCACACGCTTTCGCACAGAAAGTCCCCGCTCCCACCGCATGCCGTTACCCTCACGGCGGCCGCCATACGCGCGTACGGCGACCGTCGCAAGACGGGTACCACGGCCGCCACGAAACCCGTACGGCATCCGCCGCACGATAATCGTCAGCGAACAATGACCGAAAGAACACCGAATATCACCTCTCCCATTCTGCCGTATTCGCCCTAACCTATTGCCCCTTTCCACCCATCATATCCTCTCCTCCGCTCCTTCTTAATTCCTCAACCCTTCAATTCTTTAATCCTAAAATCTCCTTCTTTTTAATTCTTTAATTTTTTAATCTTTTAATTTTAAAAATCTTTTCCTACCTTTACCGTTATGGAACACGCCACAAATCACACACAAAATATAAAAGGTATGAAAACAGTTTTGATAACAGGCGCCACAAGCGGCATAGGCAGGGCATGCGCCCGCAAGTTCTGCGAGGGAGGCTATCGCGTCGTAGCCATGGGACGCAACAAGGAAAAACTGACAGAGCTGGGCCTGGAACTGCCCGGCGAGGTAATGCCCATGTGCGTGGATATACGCAACCGCGAGCAGGCCCAGTTAGCCGTAACGCGCATTCATGCCGACTGGAAGCCCATCGACGTACTGATTAACAACGCAGGGCTGGCGCAGGGGCTGGAACCCGAATATGAAGGTAATCCCGACGACTGGGACTGTATGATTGACACCAACATCAAGGGACTGCTCACCATGACGCGCCTTGTCGTGCCCGAAATGGTACGCCGGAACCACGGTCATGTGATTAACATCGGAAGCGTGGCGGGCGATGCGGCATACGCCGGAGGCAATGTTTACTGCGCTACCAAGGCTGCCGTAAAGGCCCTGAGCGACGGACTGCGCATAGATGTAGCCCACACTGCCGTGCGCGTGACGAACCTGAAGCCGGGGCTTGTTGAAACCAATTTCAGCAATGTGCGCTTTCATGGCGACACCCAAAGGGCGGCAGCGGTGTATAAAGGCATCAAGCCGCTGACGGCAAATGATATAGCCGACGTGGCCTTTTACGCAGCGTCGGCACCCGAACACGTACAGATAGCCGAGGTTCTTATACTGGCAACACATCAGGCTAACGGCAGTTATATTGTCAGGGAATGACGCAAGAGGGACAACGAGAAAGCGGATTGGGGAAGTGCTTCCCCAATCCGCTTTCATCATATATTATATAAGGTGTAAGAGGCTGCGCCTATTGTTTCACAAACTTGCGTACAATGCGCTGTCCCTTTTCGTCGGTTGTCACCACCACATACAGGCCAGGCTTGAGGACCGAAAGGCTGTTTTCGTTCAGCCTGCGGCCGTTGAGGTCGTAGATAATAGTCGTAATCTTTCCGCCTGTATTAAGCTGATGCACGCTGGTTGCCTCCTTTTTGCTGACCGTTATGCTGTCAATGAGGAAGTCGGCAACGTCTTTTGTCGTGGCGAAAAGGCCCAGATAGTAAACGCCTTCTGTATCAACAGTGAAGTAGGTTGTTACCTTTTCCCACTTGCCTGAGCCCTTGAAGTCCTCTACCTTCTGCAGTTCTTTCCTGAAGGTTGCGGTGTCGCGCTGTGCCGTTCCCAACAGAACCTTGTAGCCTATCTGTCCCCAGCTCTGGGCCTTGCGCATGTAAGCAAGCTGGTATTGTCCCGCCTCGATATGGAGAGCAGGCGATATGAGCCAGTCGTGCAGCGGCTCCGATTTGCCCCATCCGTGCGCCATGGCATACCTTCCCTTAAAGGCCTGGCTCTTGCTTGCGCCGATACGCCAACCCAATGACGTGTTGGTGTGGTTGTTGATAATCAGCCATTCATTGGTGTCGTCGGTGGGTTCGAAGCCCGTATTGTAAGGAATTTCGTGCACCTTACCGTCAATAAAGGTGACTATCGAGGCGTTGCTGGCGCCAATTCCTTTCACGCCGCCGCTGACAGGCTCCACTACATACATGTACCTTCCGGGCACGGTGAGCGTGTCTTTGTACACGGTGTCGGCAATTTCCCGTGCAATCTGCTCGTAGCCTTTGCCGTCAAGGCGATACACATTGTAGCCAATGTGGTCGAAATCTGCATAGCCTCCATGGACGGTTTTCTTTACCGAAGTCCACGAAATGGTCACATACTTGCCGTTATCAGGATTCGAACAAATTACCGTATCGACCATACAAAGCTGGTCGTAGCCGTGACGAACGGCCACTGTAGCCGGTGCACTGAGGCCTCCGTCGGTCTCGGTCTGAACCTCGTACGTGCTTATCCCGTCATCACAATGCTCATCCGTATAGTTCAGTGCATCGCCTGAGAGAACCGCTATGGGTTCAGCGTGCCCGAGACGATATATACGAATATGACGGATTGTGCCGATGGCGCTACCATCTTCATTCTTAGTGGGAAGCAGCCAATTCAAGTGAACCGTGTGATGTTCGGCGGCATCGGGCGTAGCCTCCAGCGATAACAGCGCGCGCGGATGATTGCCCGTGTAGGGCTTTCCGTCGAAATAAAGTCCCGAAATATTCGCATTCTCCCGTGCAATAGTGTCAATGGGCGTGGGGATGCCGGTTGAAACGTTCACGCTGTCCAGCACATCGTGCCAGCGTGCACGTGCATGATAAAGCTTGTCGTCAGGGCTGAAGGCCATCGACTGGAACAGATTGTAAATCACATTCCCGTGCTGTTTCCCAATCTGTGTGGCCTTCCCGGTGTACTTGTCAATCTTATAGAACTGGCGTAAATCGGACATTGCATAGAGCTCTCCCCTGCTATTGCAGGCCAGGGTAAGCAGAATGGTCTCTACCCTGCGGTTGTATCCGTCAATGGCTGTGAGCTGACCGGCACTGCCTACCTTTGTAAGCTTGCCGGTATTCAGGTCTACAATATGCAGACTTGTGGTGGTAAGCTTGAGCTCTCCATCCTCATTTACCTTGTCTTCAGCCAGCGCATACATGGTATGCGTGGTGTTATCATAAGTCATATCCGCAATACGCTGTCCGCCGTCATTGCCATCAGCAAGCTTGATGGGCTTGAATTTATACGTCGATGGCTCAATAATTCCGAAGCCATACTGCAATAACATGCCGAGGGCATCGTACTTAAGGACCGAGGCGTAAAGCGTATTTCCTACCTTTTCCATCGCCGAAGGCATGTAATCATAGATAGATGTGCGGTGTGTTATCTGCATACCGCAAGGCGCCGACGTCCTAAAGTCGACGAATCCATACCGTCCGTTGTAATCTCCCATTAGGAAACCATGAGCCACCTGCTGTGCACTTGCCGTGAACATAGTGGCTAAGGCTACGATTCCTACAATACATTTTTTAATCATAAAGCAAATAATACAATAAATATTTAAAGGTTTTCAATAAGCTATTATTATGTACCTTGCACACAAGGACATAATAACGGACAACAATTCTCGATTCTATCGCAAAGATATCTAAATTTATTTAAAACTTATATATGGAATACGCATTTTTATAACCAAAAGTAATCTATTTGTAATAAAATACATTTTATTTGCATAAAACAACGATAATCCGTAAAAATATTTAGCTTTTATATTGTTAAATAGATAAAAATCGTTAGTTTTGCTGCGTATCAACGAACAGACTTAATTACCATCTTATGAAAAAATTCTACTTATTAGCCTCACTCGTAATACTTTTATTACATCCCGATTACGCGCATGCGCAATCACTAATCCTCAACGAAGGCTTCGAAAGCGCTGCCTTTCCACCTGCAGGCTGGACCGTAATCGACCGCGATGCAGACCATCACGGATGGCTCTCAGGAGGGGAAAGACTTACCGTTTACGCCGGAAAGTATGTGGCAATATCATATTCTTGCGACCCGAAGGCGTACCCAATCGTCGAATATTCACGGCAGGAAAACTGGCTGATTACACCGCAAATCAACGTCACTAACAACGCATTTATCCTGCAATTCTTCTATGCCGAGGAAGATAATGAGTCGCGCGACTCGCTTGATGTCATGGTATCGACAACGGGAAAACGACCTGAAGACTTTACCGAAAAGCTTGCCGAACTTGAGGCTTTGAACGATGAAGGCGAGGTAAAATTCCAGAAATTAAGTCGCTCGCTGTCTAAATTCAGCGGTCAAAAGATATATATTGCCCTCGTCCATAAAGGGCAGAAGGGTTACGGTATCGCTATAGACAACGTCACCATCAGCAATAAAAAGGGGCCCCAGCGCGTTGAGCGCTTCACCGTTAAGCCTGCTGTCGACGGCACGCCAAGTGCTGCATTAAACTGGACTAACCCTGAAAAGGACGGTCTTGGCAATGATTTAACCGACTATCAAGTAAAGATTTATCGCGACAATACGCTTATTGCAACGTTGGGGAAGGGAACAACTACCTACACTGATGAGCATGCTCCCACGGGCGTTCACACGTATAGCGTTAGCATTGTCACAACAGAAGGCGAATCAGCCCTGCGTACAGCCAAGGCCTATGTGGGCGAAGACGTGCCTGCTGCGGTCAAGAACCTGAAGGCCGAACCCAGGAAAGGCAAAGTTGTACTGACGTGGACGGCACCTGAAATCGGCGTCAACAAGGGTTTTGTCAATCCTGAACATCTCAAATATAACCTGTATAAAACTGTCAGTGGCGTGCAAACCACCGTAGCCGAAGGCTATGAAAAGACCACCTTTACCGAAGATATTGCCGACGGGCAGCCCGTTGTCTACGAGATTGCAGCCGTCAACGCAGCAGGCACAGGAGAGAAAACACGCTTCAATTCCGTCATTACCTATTCGGGAAGTCGGGCAGAACTCACCGTGGGCATGCAGGCAACGTCCGAATATACCAACAGCAGAATACCCCTTGACGCCTATTCAAAGAGCACCCTTTGCCAAACCATCTACTTTCCCCGCGACCTGCAGTATGTGAAAGGGGACATCAATCACGTTATCTTTCGCAACGCATTCAGCCAGAGTACCGACCTGACGCGTCCGCTTCAAGTGTATATCGGCGAAACTGATCTGACGGATTTGAAGTTAGGATGGGTGCCCGTCGCCCAATTAAATAAGGTATATGACGGCACCATCACGATGAACAAGGGCGAAAATGACATCGACATCGCTTTCTCCCAACCCTATCATTATCAGGGCAGGAACCTTGTTTTGTTGGTTTATGGCGCCAGAAACGACCAAACCGGACGCTATGCCGACCACTTCTTCGTTGAACGGACGCCCGACCGTGCCAACCGTTCAAAGCTCTTCTCCAGCTCTTCTGACATCGACCTGACGGCGCTTCCGCAGAAAGGCGACATTATTTCAGAGGTGCCCTACACGCGTTTTGTCGTAACCACCACGCAGACAGGCTCACTCAACGGCAAGGTAGAAGATGGGCAGGGACACCCTGTTGCCGGTGCCCTCGTGACCTTCCCCAACTATAAACTCACCACAACCACCGCCGAAGACGGCAGCTACAGCTTCGACTATATTCCTTCTGGGCCGCAAAATATCACGGTTTCGGCCGAAGGATTTGCCGATTACAACAAGCAGGTTACTATTGAAGAGGCAGGCACTACCCTCAATATCGAGCTGACAAAACTGCAGACTTACACCTATCGCGGCGTGGCAACGAGCGACAAAGGCAATCCATTGGCAGGGGCCGTAGTGGCTGCTTCGGGATACGCTCATACGGAAACCACCGCCCTTGCCGACGGCAGCTTCTCGCTCGCGGGCCTTTATGTTGGCAGAAAATATACTATAAGCATCAGCAAGCCCAACTACGACGTCTACACCGAAGCCCTTACCCCGTCGGCCAATGTGGACAAAGGCAGCATCGTCCTGCACCACAGCAGGATACCCGTATATGCTGTTGACGCACACACCTCGGCCGATGGTAACACCCTTCACGTCAACTGGAAGAATCCTTACACCCGTACGGGCCGCATACAATGGACGACAATAGGCTCCTCCAACGTGCAAACGGGCACGTCGGGTGATAGCTATTACAGCGCCGAAGACTATTGCGTGGCCCACCTCTGGGACGCAAAAGACATTGCCGACTCGATGATGACGGGACAGAGTTTCCTCGGAATGCGCATCTATCTGCAGGCTATCTCGGGCACGTTTACGGCACACGTGTGGGAGGGCGACCGCACAAACCACAAGTCGGTAGCCAAGAAAGCCATACCCCTTTCGTCCATAAGCCGCGATGGTGGCTGGGTGGAAGTGACCTTTGATAAGCCGGTAGAAATCAAACAGGGCGCCACATACATGGTGGGCGTGCACGCAAAAGACGCATCAACCGACCCGATAGGCGTCAATTATAAGTGGGGTTCGGCACTGAAAGGCAAGAATAATCTGAAGTGGACTGACGCCGAAGGCAAGTACACTTACGACGCAAGTTATGCCTTCAACATATCTGCACACGTAGGCATTCCGGGCACAACGCTGCCCGTCGACTCCACCGATACTACCTTTGCGCCCGCTTACAAGGTATATCGCAGCGACGTATCGGGACAGTGGCAGAGCCTTGGCACGTCGTCGGCACGTGCTTATCAGGATGCACAATGGTCATCGCTACCCTCCGGCCACTACGTGTACAAGGTTGAAGCCCTATATCCAGGCGGCGCTTCTGTGGCAGCCCTGTCAAACGATATTGCGCGATTCATCGACACCGACGCCGGTATTTCATCCATCGTCTCGCCACAGAAGACGATAGAAAAGCAGCCCGTCGCCGAAGTTAAAGCCTATGTCAGGAACTACGGCGAGAAGCCCATACACGGCGTTCCCGTCCATCTGACGGTGAACGGTGCGCCTACGGCTGAAACCTCCCTTGCCGCAACCCTCACCAAGGGCGACAGTTCCATGGTGACGTTCAGCAATGTTTCGCTCGACGATAACACGATAAACCGCATCACCGTAGCCACAACCCTTACCGGAGACGGCGCAAGCCTCAACGACAGTATGACGGTAACCATCTCCAACCTGCCCAACATCGCGCTGCACGCCTTCCGCTGGGACGTCTTCGGCCATGCAGGACCCATCGTCATCAACACCAACAACCCCGAGGCTACCACGCTGAAACACAGCGTCACGCCGAACGAAGCCATCGTCTCGGCAGGCTGTTTGGTCAACGATAAATTCCACGGATTCTCCACCACATGGCAGTCGATACCGCAGCAATACCTCGTTCTCGACACCATCAGCTGGGCTCCGGCCGAAGCGCGGACGACGAAAGACTTCGTTCTCGACATGGATTACGACACCACACAGGGCCGTCTTTACTGCATCGCGGCCGATACATTGACCACCAAAACCGTGCTTGCCACCGTCGATCCGGCCCTTGGAACCCTCACCACGCTGGCCGAACTCGCTCATCCCTACCACGCTTTCGCCATCAACAACAAGGGCGAAATGTACGGCATTACGCGCAGCGGCGACCTGTACAGGATTGAACAGATAGGCCTCTTCTTCAACGAGGAACGCATCGGAAGCACGGGCATTGCCGACGTCCGCTATTTCCAGTCGATGACATTCGACAAGAAGAGCAACCGCCTCCTATGGGTTCATGCAGGAGAAACCGGCATGGGCGACCTCTATGACGTCAATACGGCCACCGGCCTTGCCTCGCTGTTGGGCCGCGTTATCGTCGGCGGCGAACCGGTTGAAGCCGTCGGCCTCTATACCTTAAGCGGCACAACCAACGGCATCAAGGCCGTAACCTCCACAACCTCTGCACGTGAGCGCTACAACACGGCGGGCCAGCGCGTAACCCGCAACTACCGCGGCATCGTCATCGTAGGCGGCAAGAAGCAGCTGCAGAAATAAGAAATCCCTGCATATTCCCCGCTTTTCACCTGTCGAAAAGCGTTATCAAATAATGAGGGCATCACGTTTTCGTGATGCCCTCATTCCGTTATCCTTCCTCGCCTGCATGATAATCTCGGAACCCGTATGCCGTAAACTTCACTTCCATACGCCGCTGATTTCACTTCCATACGTCATCGTCCCTATCCTCCTATATCGTAAACATTGCTTCCATACCCTGCAAGCCCCGCCTCCACACGCCGCAGCCCCCGTCTCACGGCGGCCGCCATACGCGCGTGCGGCGATCGTCGCACAAACCTGACGTCGGCCGCCGTACGCATGTACGCCGGCCGACGAAACATCAACTTAAGCGAATGGGAAATATCAGGAAAAGCCTTACGGCCAACACTTCTGGTCAAAGGAAGATTCGACCTTCTGCTCAATGGCATCGGGAAGATTACAGAAAAAGTCGATTCCCGTGCGCTTTTCCAGTTCACTAACAGAAATATATTCGGTAGTGCTGCCACCGGCATGGGGCGACCAAATGCCTATGGCCTGATAGCTGTTTGTGGCTTTGGTATAGCCCAGGAGGGCCATATAGAAGTATCGCGGCACAATAAGGCCCGAGGGTGTACGCGTCATAATGTTGTCCTTGTCGATAGTAGCGGCCTTCACAACATACAGTGTGTCAAAGCGTTCACCCCAGCGGCGCACCTTGCCTTCGAGGTTGGCCCAGACCCCTCCGTTATGACTTTGCAGCTGTGGCTGCATGTTTGAGAGGAGGAATGTCTGCGAATTCTGCTCCTTTGAGCACAGACGGTCGCCGGAGGGACACAGGTGTCCGCGACTGTATCCGGAGCCTCTGTAGTCGTCAAGCGTCGAACGGCAGGCGACCGGCAGGGCTGAATCCTCGCGGAAATCGTTTTGCCGGTTCACGTTTCTCTGCATATTTCCGGCGTAAAGCTCGTAGCAGGTCCAGCGGTTGGCCTTGAGCGTGCCGTCCCACTCCAGCGAATAGGTAATACCATAATTGGGTGTGAAATGCGTTATCTCATACGTCTGGTTGGTACCCTGGTAAAAGCGGGGGAACTCAAGACGCCAGCCTTCGCGGTTCTTTTTCAGGTCGGCGGTGCTGTTTCTGTTGGTATTTCCCTCGGGGGTTACGATGGGAGCGGTCTCCCACCACGTCATACAGGTGATATAACGGCGCAGGAAATCCCTCTCGCCTTTGGCTCCGGCGCAATAGACTTTCACGCCAAGGGTGTCGCCCGCAGCGTCAAGAACTGCCACGACGCTGTCTACCTCGTTCTTTTCAAAAGTAACATTTACGCCCGTCGTCAGGCTGATAGCCTTCAGCTTACGGGTGTTTTGTGCGCCCGTGCCAACTGTCAGCATGAGCGCTAAAAATAATACAAGATGCCTCTTCATGTTGTTTGTTCCTTTCATTTTATTACAGTTTTATGTCCTCCTATGATGTAGATTCCCTTTGACAAGTGCGCTGTTCCCGTTGCAACACGACGACCGGAGAGGTCGAATACCGCAACATCGGCAACCGAGTGTGCCCCAACGGCGCCGATTCCATTAGTTATGGCAGGCGTCATGAAAGGGTAAACGTGGGTAAAATCAATCGTGGGATTGTAGGCCCTGGCCTTTGCAGTGTTTGCGGCAAGACTCAGAATGTCACCGTCTGCCGGTGAGGAAGTCACGATTCCACTGGCGTTAACCTTGGCGCCTGCCGTAGGAGCCTGATAGCCATTCTGATGGAAAGTGTCGGCTATGCGCACGGTGCCTGTGCCGTCCTGCCCCGTGGAAGCATCGGCCATAGTGAGGTTTGAGAGGGTCACCCAGTCGGCATAATGCTGAGAAAGTTGCGCAGCGGTGATGTTTACGGGCTGTACATTGGGCTCTTCAACGGGGTCGGCAATGAGCAGGCGCAGCATAGACGTATGCTTCGTAGCCTCCATTACCGGCATGTTTCCTACAGACGAGCGACGTCCTGTAATACATCCGGCAAGGTGTTGATTATATACCATCGTGCCCTGCCCTGCGAAACCGTGCAGGCATAGTGCGCCGGTGGCATCGCGAATATAAGCGTCCCGCCCGTAGACAAAGGTTACACGGGCGTCGGATTCAACCGAAAGACAGAGCCGTGCCTCACGTCCGGAAGGCAACGCAAGGAAGTCGGCTATTGACGTTACCGTAGGAACGGTTTCGGGTTTCGGTGCGGGAGTATCGCCGGTTGTGATGTCAATGCGGCTGATATACAGCGCCTTCGATGAGGTTTGCCTATAGCTTAGCGTCACCTCTCCGGTGGCATTTCCTGCAAAAGATAGTTCTTCAGGCGTTGACTTCAGGGCCGCAGGCGTCCCGAAAGCCTCTGAACCCACGCTAACCGAAAGCGTAGCGTTAATGTTTCTGGCGCCACAGGTGGTTACCTTTATCGAGGTTATGTTTCCTGTAAGGCCTGTAGAAACCAGACTAAGCGAGCGAGCGGGTTTCTTCGATGAGCCTATCTGGAAACCTTTTTCCGAGGTACCTCCAAAGTATCCACCATCTGTCGTAAGCGTCCAGCTGATGCTACCCAATGACACTTTCTGGCCGGAGGTGTTAAACTCATTGCCCGAGAAAGTGTAACTATAATGCGCGCCCCATGTCTGCAGGGACGCAACGACAAGCACAATCAGTGCTGCCATGCGGGGGATTCTGTTCATCTGTATTGAGTTTGGTTACACGATAGCGGCGTCTGCCGCAAGTTTTTCAGTTTATAAATAATAATAGAATGTTTTCAATCTTAATGTTTACTTCCTGCGACTGCTATATCCTACAATGTATTCGGCAGCAGGAAGATACGATAACAACTTCGTCATCGCTATGCAACACAGATAGGTAGCCAATGCTATTACGGGTATAGCGACAGAAACCGGCAGCAAGGGACGGGCGACATTCCCACCGATAACGAGCTGCGAAATAGGGTTTAAGAAGAACATGTGCATCAAGTACATGCCGAAAGAAAGCTTGCCAACCTCTGTCACAAGGCGCGGAGCCTTACCCTCAATACAACTGAAAAGGAGGAACGCGCCAAAGGTAGAGAGCAGCAAATTGGGCGTACAGAACTCCCAACTCCACTCTAATTGCATGGACGGAAACATGATACCCGGGACAGCTTTCCACCAAAACGACCAGGCTGTAAAGGCTGATCCCACGATGAAACAAACGGTTCCTATGCGTAAGCGGCGCGCACGGCTCCAGTGAATGTGGAATCGAATATAATGGGCAAGCACCAAATAGCCCAGGTATCCCGAGCAATACCAGAAAGCTCCAAAGCCATTCCACAGAGCCTCTCCGAAGATACTGGGAGAGACGAAGCGGTGAATCCACGGCAGGAAAGTGGTGAAAGCAAAGATGCTGATGAAGATTAGTTCGTCTTTTGCCGACGATTTCTCCAACCATGGAGACACTACAGGGATAATCAGATAAAGGCTAATCAACGGATACATAAACCAAAGGTGGCCGGCATTTGCAGGGAAATTCAGCGGCGTCATGACCAGTACGCTGACAGCTTCGGCCCATGTGCGCTCGCCCCATAAGGCCGGAAGTACACTGTAAAGCACCAGAAAGAGCACAAACGGCGGCAGAATGCGGAGGAAACGGTGCCTGTAAAAGCCCGTCATTGTCATGCCGGACTTCATCGGAACCAGAAGAAACGCCGAAACAATCATAAACAAAGGCACGCACGTACGCGCTACACCGCCATCATAAAAGGCCACCCAGAAACGGTTCGCACTGTTGACAACTATCGACAATGAGTCGTTATAGATGTAGAAATTCTCGCTGGCATGGACGAGTATCACTAGGAAACATGCCACAGTACGGATGTAATCGATAAAAGCGATACGCTGTTTCATATAGCGTTTTAGTTAGTTTTTAACTGGTTTTGATTGATTATGCCACAAAGATAATTATTATATAGCATAATCCAAACGTTTATATGATCTTATTTTACAGTCGGAGCCACCTCGCGATAAAATAAAAAACGGATATTCACCATGATGAACATCCGTCGCAAAGCTTCTTATATTATAAACTGTGGGTGGTGATGGATTCGAACCACCGAAGGCAAGAGCCAGCAGATTTACAGTCTGCCCCATTTGGCCACTCTGGTAACCACCCTCGTAACTCTTCAATAAACAACGGCCCTTAACGGCCATAACTTTCCTGAAAAGCGGTTGCAAAAGTAGGGAAATATGTCAGAACATCGCTAAAATGCTTACAAATTAACATCCTTTTAACATCCATCATCCCTTTTGATTGCTCTTTTGTCACCCCGTAAGACTTGCAACTAAGCCCTGCCAAACAAATCTGCAAGCAGGCCCAACTGTATGTGATTCATGAAAACCTATATAAAAATTACTGAAGAATCTTTGCGTTATAAAGCAAAATGCGTATTTTTGTCAGGACATTAAGAAACCGTATACAGAATGTTACCTATACGTATTCAATCTATCTTTAAAATGGCAGCATTAGCAATGGCTTGCATGTTCGTCCCTAAAAACGCCTGTGCTCAAGACACGATTACATCCGCCAAAGACTGGGGATTATTCAATGTTTCGGTGTGTAATCTGCGCAGCGAAGGCGACTATAACGCCGGAATGGAGTCGCAAGGCTTAATGGGAATGCCCTTGCGTATTGTACAAAGGCAAAACTGGTGGCAGGTAGAGGTTCCCGAAGGCTATCGTGCATGGGTACACCCGTCATCGGTTACGCAGATGAGCCGCGATGAACTCTCGGCATGGAATAACGGTCCTCTCATTGTGATTACAGCCATTTACGGCTTTATTTATTCCAAGCCCGACACCCATTCTGCCACAATCAGCGACATCGTTGCGTCCAACCGCCTCATGCTTCTCGGCACCCAAGGCAGCTTTTACCGTGTTCAAACGCCTGACGGAAGGCAGGGATACGTATTGCGAACCGACGCCGACGAACTTAAACACTGGCGCAAAAGCCTGAGGAACAGTGCGCAGGACATTCTCAATACAGCCTGCACGCTTATAGGAATACCCTATATGTGGGGCGGGATGAGCACGAAAGGCGTCGACTGCAGTGGCTTTGTCCGCACGACGCTCCTGCGTCATGACATCATCATTCCACGCAATGCTTCGCAGATGGCCGTCGAAGGGACCCACCTTGACATAGCTCCCGACTACAGCAATCTGCAGCCGGGCGACCTGCTTTTCTTCGGCACCCCCGCCACGGAAGACAAGCAAGCCCATGTTTCGCACGTAGGATTCTACACCGGAAACGGCCGTTTCATCCACTCGCTGGGACGGGTTCGCGAAGCCAGCTTCATGCCAACCGATGCCGATTACGATGCTTACAACTTAGGTCGACTGCTTTGGGCCCAGCGCGTGCTGCCCTTTATCAACAGGCAGCCCAACCTGATGACCACCGACAATAACCCTTTTTATAAATAAAATAAGGTGTAGCAGCGACGGCGATACGATTGTATCTCCCGTCTTCTACCCTTTTCATTAACCCCCATTAAGAAACAACCATGCCATCCCGACGCGATTTTATCAAAAAAGCTACGTTGGCTGTTGCCGGAGCTGCCCTCACGACAACCGGCGCAAAAGCCATTGAAAAACTCACCATGCCATCATTTAATATTAACCGTAAGGGGAAAGGCGACGGACGTCTGCACCTGCGTTTCTTCCCCTACGAGCTGAAGTTGCGACACGTTTTCACCGTCGCCACCTACTCGCGCACCACTACTCCCGACGTCCAGGTTGAGTTAACCTACGAAGGCGTAACCGGATACGGCGAGGCTTCCATGCCCCAGTATCTCGGACAGACGGTGGAATCGGTCACCCGCTTCCTCGGCAGGGTGAACCTCGAACAGTTTACCGACCCCTTCCGCATGGAAGACATACTGACCTATGTCGACAGTCTTTCGCCCGCCGACAGTGCTGCAAAGGCTGCCATTGACATTGCATTGCACGACCTTGTGGGCAAACTTCTTCACGCTCCGTGGTATAAAATCTGGGGGCTCACGGCATCGAAAGCACCCTCTACCACCTTTACCATCGGCATTGACACGGCTGATGTGGTGAAACAAAAGACGCGAGAGTGTGCCGACCGTTTCAATATCCTGAAGGTAAAATTAGGTCGCGACAACGACAAAGAGATGATAGAGACCATACGTTCGGTCACCAACCTGCCCATTGCCGTGGACATTAACCAGGGCTGGACTGACAAACAGCAGGCGCTCGACATGATTTTCTGGCTCAAGGAACACGGCATTGTCATGGTGGAACAGCCCATGCCCAAGGAAATGATAGCCGAAACGGCCTGGGTTACAGAGCGTTCTCCGCTGCCCATCTTTGCCGACGAGGCCATACAGCGCCTCAACGACATCAAGACTATTGAGGGTGCTTACTCGGGCATTAACATTAAACTGATGAAGTGTACCGGCATGCGCGAAGCCTGGAAAATGCTGAATTACGCCCGCGCACGCGGCTTAAAGGTGATGGTGGGCTGCATGACGGAAACATCGTGCGCCGTATCAGCCGCTGCCCAACTGGCACCGGCGGTCGACTTTGCCGACCTCGACGGCAACCTGCTCATCTCAAACGACCGCTTCAATGGCATGCAAGTGGTCAAGGGCAAGATAACTTTGCCCGACTCTCCAGGCATTGGCGTCACGCTGAAATAGCCCATTTCCCGAGAAGCCTCGCCCTATCCCCTCTGACGGAGGGGATAGGGAAATCGTCAGGTCACGTTGAAAAATATTAACCATTAGCCTTTATGAACATGCAAAGCAAGCCGTCCGGCAGCCTCTTTCGCGCCTTTCTTTCCCCGAGAAGAGGCTGGAAGAAGGCCCCAATTCTTCTGTTTCCCGTTTTTCTTATAGCCATAGCCGCCGCGCTTCCCCTGCATGCCCAGCAACCCTATAGCTGGCATAAGGACCGGCAAAACCGTATAGCGCTCGACTTCAATAAGACGCACGAAGAAGTAAAAAACTACATCAGCCGCTACATTCCTGACGTTACAGACAGCCTGATGGCGATGTGGGAACAGAGCCGGGCCCTCGAAACCTATTATATAAACGGTAAGAAACACTACTTCCATAGCGCCGGGCCAAACCTCTTCCGCATAGATGAAGGCTGCCGCGCCATCAAGAAAGGAGCCGACAAGGTAGGCGATTCAGGCACCCTTATAGACGACAGGGAGAACATTCCTGCTATCATGAAGAATGCCGGAGCCGACCATATGGCCGAGCGAAAACGCATGCGCGTGAAATATACCATTACGGTAAAGCCCGACGCCGTGCCCGACGGCACCATGCTGCGCTGCTGGATGCCCTTCCCCCGTACTGACGTCAAGCGGCAGACCGGCGTAAGGCTGATCAGTACCAGCCAGGACAAATTCGTGCGCTCGCCCATGTCGTGCGACCACTCGTCCATCTACATGGAGCAACGGGCACGGAAGGGTCAGCCCACCGTTTTTAGTGAAGAGTTCGAATTTACCTCGGCCGGAGCGTGGTTTAACCTGCAGCCGGACGACGTGAAACCGTACGACAGGCGCTCGGCTGCCTACCGCAAGTTCACCGAAAACCGCCGCCAGCACCTCATCGTTACGTCGCGCCTCCGGCTGCTTGCCGACAGCATCACGCAGGGAATCAGCAATCCGCTGCTTCAGGCCCGCGCCATATTCAGTTACATCAACGACCATTTCCCGTGGGCCTCAGCCCGCGAATACAGCACCATTCCCAATATTCCGGAATATGTTGTCGACAACAGGCACGGCGACTGCGGTCAGGTAACCCTGCTTTTCCTTACGCTTTGTCGGGCGAAAGGCATTCCGGGCCATTTCCAAAGCGGTTTTATGATGCACCCGCACGAGCGGAACCTGCACGACTGGTGCGAGATTTACTTCGAAGGTCCCGGCTGGGTGCCGGTCGACCAATCGTTTGGCGAGCCCGAATTTGCACAGGACGAGGCCACACGCTACTTCTTCCTTGGCGGCATTGACAGCTGGCGAATGGTCGTAAACAGCGACTTCTCGCAGGCACTGTACCCCGCCAAGAAATATCCCCGCTCCGAGACTGTCGACTTCCAGCGCGGAGAAGTGGAATGGCACGGCGGAAACCTTTACTTCGACCAGTGGCACTGGGCCATGGACGTTCAATATCTCAAGCCCTGACCGTAGCACACAGCCGATTCTGCCGCTTTTCACAATATTTATCCGATAGCATTGCACCATTCCTCCTTCAGTGGCGCAAGGGTGATCGTACGGCGGTAGCCGCACGATTGTCTGACGGCCGTCGCACGCACATGATGGCGGCCGCCGTACATGCGTACCACAGCCGCCGCACAACCGGAAGAAGACCGGAAAGTAAGAAATTCCCTGCCCGTTACGACAATAAAAAACAATATATAGGCTTACACTTGTCAAAATAATTATATAACTTTGCTCTCAGAATCACCCTCGGTAAACAGAATCAGCACCATACAAAATGACGAAAATCAGCCTCTGTCTTAGTTTAATTCTAAGCCTGTCTGCCCTCCCCCTCATGGCACAGGACGACGACGAGCCCACGCGATGGGCCATATCTGCCCGCGTGGGAGGCATCACAATCAACGACAATTCGCCCGACGGACAGGACTTCTACCTGAACGATGACGAGGGCAACACGTTCCACCTGACCGGTGATTACTACCTTTCGCGTCGGCTTGTCCTTACGGGCGGACTGTATCTTGAGAACGACGGAATGATGACAGATGCAGCTAATGGCATCGGCTTCAAACACATCAACATGGCAGGTATCGAAGGCGGAATCAAATATTACTTCTTTCCTCTGAAGTGGGTTGTGCAGCCTCATGTCGGCGCTATCCTGCAAACCAACCTCCTGAACCTGAGTAAAACTACGGGCAATGGCATCTTTGTTGCCGAACAGGCTTACCCGGGGCGCCGGTTTAAAATGGCATGGGACGTGCAGTGTCCGGGCTTGAGCCTGTGCCCGCAGATAGGCCTTGACATCCATTTACTGAGTACGCTGTCGCTGTGTATCGACTACGAATACCGCTTTGGCCTCTGGGGGCATAACCGATATGACGTTACTTACATCGACGGTCCGCTGGTAAACCAGACCTCGCACAAAAGAAACACCTGGATGCGCAGCAGTATTTCCGTCGGTCTGAAGCTTGATTTCCCCACCCGTCCCGTCAGCACCCGCGCATGGAATAACCTGCTGTGGCTCCTCCAAAGCTGGATTTCATCCAAGGCACGCTAAACAACAGAAACACCTGCCGCCAGCCATGTGTACCCCGTTTGTAGGTTCATATTAAGGACATATTAAATAAGAGAGATGCCTGCTGCCAGCCATGTGTACCCCATTTATAAGTTTGAATCAGAGGCATATTAAACAAGAAAAACACCCAACCCCTTATTTTATGCCCCCAAAAAGAAAATACGCCAGAAATTTGGTAAAATAAAAATAAACCCATACCTTTGCAAACGCTTTACATAAAGCATGTGTTGGCGGGATAGCTCAGCTGGTTAGAGCGTCGGATTCATAATCCGGAGGTCGTGGGTTCGGGTCCCACCCCCGCTACATTAAAAAATTAAGGAGTTACGGAATTTTCGTAATTCCTTTTTCTTTTATACACAATATATATTTCTCTTTGAGATAACGATAACTTCTTAGCAGACTAATGTATATATTAACCTGGGGAGAATAATTTAGCTTAACTGCGTAAATCGTGAAAAATTTTGAATAACCAAGTCAGAATTTCCGACCTATACAATCTATCATTATTTAATCTTTTTTATATCTGCAGAATAACAATTGTTACCAAATAAGCAATTGCTTATACCTATATTTGCAAAATAATCAAAACAAACGAAACATGGAGTATAAAATGAAAGACTATCTTCCACCGATGGATCCGGAAAAGCTTAAAGCGCTTTTCGAAATAGAGAATGCATTTAAAGCAGGCCAGCTGTCAGCTACTGAAGCTCAAAAGCAAATAAAGGAGCGCGTAGGCAAAGTCAGTGCCTATCATGTAGCTTATATAGAACAGACCATGACAGAGGAGAGTAACGACGAATGTATTCGTGAAGATGTACACGCAGTAATTGACATGCTCGGTGATCAGATAGACAAAACAATGCCTAATCTGCCCGCTGATCATCCTATTATGCACTACCTTAAAGAGAACGAAGAGATGAAACGTTTGCTCTTGGCTGTGGAAGACTTGGTGCAATACCCCATGATTAAAAACCAATGGCTCGAGCTTTACGATAAAATAAGCCAATATCCAGTGCATTATAAACGCAAGCAAAACCAGCTATATCCAGTGCTTGAACGAAAGGGATTCACCCGTCCTACGACTACAATGTGGACCTTCGACGATATGGTGCGTGACGAAATAAGGGAGGCCGAGCGCTTGTTACGGGAAGATAACGAAGAGGCCTTCATCAAACAGCAAGAACGTGTTTTGCTATATGCGCGCGACTTAATGGAAAAAGAGGAGTTTATTCTCTATCCTACTTCTATGGCTCTTATCAGTGAAGAAGAATTCGAAAGTATGAAAAGTGGTGATCAGGAAATAGGTTTTGCCTTCTTCAATGTGGAGCAAAAGCCTACTGAAAACAAGCCAAAGCCATCAACAAAAGAACAAGATGGTTTTGCCAATGAGCTGCAAACGTTGCTTTCTAAATATGGATATGCAGACAAAGGAAATAATAATTTATTGGATGTTACAACGGGAAAGCTGACATTAGAGCAAATAAACCTGATTTATAAACATCTTCCTGTAGATATCTCGTTTGTTGATGAGAACGAACTTGTTTGCTTTTATTCGGATACAAACCATCGTATTTTTCCACGCAGTAAGAACGTAATCGGTCGGGAAGTAATGAATTGTCATCCTCGAAAGAGCGCACATATTGTTCGGGAAGTGATTGATAAGCTAAGAAATGGCGAGCAGGACCAGGCTGAATTCTGGATTAATAAGCCCAACCTTTTTATATATATTATCTATATTGCAGTACGTGACAAGGACGGAAAATTCCGTGGTGTACTCGAGATGATGCAAGATTGCACTCACATTCGTGCAATGGAAGACTCACAAACGCTGCTTACATGGAGCGACCAGAAGAAGCCATCAGCCCAGGAGGAGCCAATCCAAGAGACAGCTTCTGACCAAGAGGATGCGAGCGAAGAGAAGTCTCCAGCACCTATTACCGACATTACACCTCAAACACGATTAAAGGATTTGCTGAAGCAATACCCAGCACTCAAAGGTCGTTTGCCAGAAATCGACCCTAAATTTAAGATGCTTAATTCGCCTTTAGGCAAGTTAATGTTAGGCAAAGTAAACATACAGATGATGAGTGAACGCTCGGGTGTGCCACTCGATAAATTGATTGAAAGCATCAAGAAGCTTATTAAGTAAATACTTCTGTAACATATTATACAAATAAAACTTCTAAGCCTATGGGATTTTTGCAACCATTTCCATGGGCTTTTTTTATATCGTTGAAATATGCCATTGCGGTTAATGATGTGTATTAGTAACCTTATTAATCCAGGTGCACACGTCATTCATTACCTCTTCAGACATGGTTTCCTCAATATTTACATAATCCAACGGATTGCCTGTGGAGCTGTGCTGAAAGAGATGATTCAGGCCAGGATAGATTTTTATGAAATCTTTGCTGTTCGATGGCAGCTTACTCTTTAACACTTTCATATTAAATTCAGCTGGGACATTTAAATCGTTACTACCTCCCAAGGCCATTACAGGACACTTTACCGACTTTAAAAATTGTGAGAAATCCATGTTAAGAAAGGCCTTCATCCACGGGCCGCCATCCTGAGAAAGCAACAATTGTCTCGTTTCCGCCACATTATGAGCCACATCTCCTTTCGCACCCTGCAACCGGCTTAACTTATTCAATTGCAACATCATGAGGGTATCTACCTTGCATGCAGGCCCGGCCAGACTGACAATAAAGTCGGCATTGCCACCGGCCCCGAGCATATAGGCGATGCTTCCGCCCTCGCTGTGCCCTAAAATACCTACGCAAGAGAACTTCTTAAGACCTCGGAGGTATTTAATTCCTGCTAAAGCGTCCGTGGCCAAAGCCGCTGTCGTGACCGAAGAAAAGTCGCCCGTCGACAATCCTGTGCCCCTGTCGTCATAGCGCAATGAGGCTATTCCATGGCGTGCCAGCCTGTCAGCAAGAACTAAAAAGGGCTTATGCCCCATCAGTTCCTCATCTCTATTCTGCGGCCCACTGCCCGTAACCATGAGCACTACCGGCACCTTTTGCCCCTCCTTATAACCCTCGGGGAAAGTCAATGTGCCGGCAAGTGTTACGTTTGCTTCCTTATGGTCGAACTTAACCTCCTCTACCCGATAAGGGAAAGGCGGCTTAGGCTCCTGCGGTCGTTTCAGAACAACCTCACCTTTATTAAATATAAGCTGCGTCGTAAAACCGTTTTGGCTGAACGTTCCCTCAATAACACCGTTCCGTAAACGTCCGGCATAATGCAGCCCTATCTGCGTCATGGCCACGTTTAACGAATCATTTTCCATCACGTTTACCGCTAAGGGTAGCCCCTTGGCCCCTTGTTCCATCACATCAAGCTTGGCTGAACGCTCGGTCTCGCTTACGTGTAAGATCAGGGTTAACTTCTGCGGGCCAACAGATAATACGCCTTTCCATGTTCCGTCAAGGCTTTGAGCACCAACCTGTATCGATGCCGTCAACATCAGTATCAAAAAGAAATATATTACCTTTTTCATATTACAAATATACGTGCTTTGGCTGAAATATTGATAATTCTGTCAGTTTTTCCACCCGAAAACATAAAAATAGCAATATCTATAACCTGAAATTACTGGAAAACGACTATATTTGAAGCGCAAAAATATTCAAGTATCATGAAAGCTTACCATTCTGTCTTCGTTTTTATTATCCTCATCACTTGCACAATTGCCTCAAGCATCCACAGCTACCGTGCGGCTGAAGGCAATATCATCAAGGATATGAATCAGGCTCTTGCCCAAACACTCAAGACGAAAACAGACGGTTATCTTACGCCCGATACCCTGTACGAGTATCGCCGCCACCTCCAGATTGACAGCCTACGACAGTCATCTTTCGTTTACTATGCGGTGAAAGGGCATCATGATGGCCTGCAAAGCCGTAAGATAAAATGGCGTCAGCTCGAGTTCCAAAGCTATGCAAACTGCTCTGTTGCCACCGTTTTTTCGCTGTCTGACCAACGGCTTTCGGGCCTTTTTGCGTCAGCAGCGTTATTATGGTTCATTCTTTCGATGGGCTTTGCCAGGCGGCGGCACACCGGCTTTAAAGTATTCGGGACGATAGCTTACCACGAAGAGGATGGTATTTTCTTCAATCTTCACCACCAGCCCATACGCTTTACACCCATGCAGGAGCAGCTGATGACACTTTTCTTTCAGGCTTCCGATTTCAAACTTCCGAAAGAAACCATTTGTCAAAAGCTCTGGCCCAATAAGCCCGATGCCTGCGAAACACTCTACACTCTGATGAAACGCCTCAAGCCAATTGTTGAAGAGCAGGGCGGATTACATATTATCTGTGACAGGGGACGCAGCTATCAGCTTCAAAAGAAGCACTAAACAGCTGATTCTCAAATATGTATCTTCCTGACTATTAAATGTCAGGAAGATGTCAGTAAGGTTTTTCTTTCATTCTCCTGCCGTAGTTTATCTTTGTGGCAAAAATCGTAAAATGAAGAAAAATCTACTGTTATTTCTTACCCTTTTCATCAGTTCTGTTGAGACCTGGTCACAGAATGATTCTATCCCCACAAAGGATATCCCCTTACCTGCCCCCGCCGACTCTACCCTCACCCTACAGGAAGTTAATGTGAAAGCTGCGCGTATTGTAACCCGAAACGACGGCCGCGTTTATTTTCCATCGGCAAAAGCCAAGGAGGCCGCAGCAAACAGTTACAGCTTGTTAGGCCGCATCGGGCTACCTCATGTCAGGATTGACGAAACAAGACATACGGTTACGGCACTGAATAACCTCGGTACTGTCCAGCTCCGACTCAATGGAGCCATTGCCTCACAGACCGATATCATCAGTCTTGACCCCAAAACCATACTTCATATCCACTTTATTGACAATCCGGGACTGCGCTACGGAGAAGACGTCGCCTACGTCATCAACATCGTTACGCGTCGTACCGAGACGGGCTACAGCGTGGGAACCGACCTCACCAACGCCCTTAATACCTACAGCGGACATAATACGGTTTATACCAATCTGGCACACCGAAACTCTGAATGGGGGCTAAACTACGACCTTGGCTATCAGGATGCTCGAGGCGGACAGTCGGAAGAGCTGGCCGATTATCTGCTAAACAACGGTACACACCATATAGTTTCGCGAACATCTCAGGACACACGCATGCGCGAATTTGACAATAAAGTACAGCTGAAATACAGCCTTACCGACTCGCTCGACAACGTATTCCAGGTACGGTTATCGGGTGATTTCAGCCACGGACCCACTGATTTAACGCACACGTTAGTCAGTGAGGGAACCTCATCCTATCTGTCATTGCAGAAGCACGCTTCCCTATCGTTCAGTCCTTCACTCGACCTCTATCTTACACGCCGTCTGGGAAGTCGTCGCTCGCTTACCGCAAACCTCGTTGTTACCCACATCAACACAGACAAAAATCACTATAATGACGAAGGCGGACCGTATGAATTCTCTGTACATGGCAACGTATGGTCGCTCCTTTCAGAGGCTATTTACGAAACCAAACTAAAGCCTTTTACGTTGTCGGCCGGATATAAAGGACTCTTGAAATATACATATAACAGCTATACGGGCGACGTACTCTCCACCACTCCCATCCATAATGGCAGTGCTTACCTGTATGTCGAGGCCCAGGGAAAAGTATCAAAACTAAGCTACTCGGCAGGTGCAGGCATGACCCTTCTCGGTTATCGCCAGCACGAACACCGATATAACTTCTGGCTCTTCCGGCCGAAAATCACCGTCAGCTACCAGCCTGTCGTGCCGCTCACCTTGAAGTATGGCTTTGAGATAAGCCCCTTCGTCAGCCGCGTAGCCATGATTAGCAATACGGCTATCCGACAGGGAAGCAGAGAGTGGTCGGTAGGAAGTCCTGACCTTAAGCCAAGCCGACGCACCGAACACACTCTTGATGCCACCCTGACGCTGCCGCGCCTTACCGCCAATTTAAACGTCATGTATTGGGCTGAACGCCACTGCAACATGGCTTTTTATACGCGATCGGCCGACGATCACTTCTATTATACGCAAAAAAATCAGAAAGGAATTGACATACTTTACTGCACGGCCTATGCACAATATCAGCTTATTCCTGACAAGCTTTCGTGCTTTCTGGCAGGTTACATCAACCATTTTGCCAACCACGGCGACAATTATGAGCATCGCTACACAGCCTATAACTATAGCATGCAGACCACAGCCTATCTGGGACGATGGACTATAAGCCTCACGGCTGACAATGGATGGCGCGCCATGGAAGGCGAAACCATTATACGGCAAGGGGCACAATGCGTGCTCAATTGCTCCTATCGTATGGGGCCGTGCACGCTGTCGCTGATGTGGCTCAACCCTTTCAGCCACCGCGTAAGAGAATATCATCCCGAGTTAGTGAACCGTTTTCTTCACCGTCAGTATAGCTACAGTTCTACCGACAGCGGCAACCAACTTTCCCTCTCTTTCGTATGGCGACTGCAGAAAGGGCACCGTTCACGAGCCGTCACGCGAACATTGAACAACCGCGACACCGAAAACGGCATCATGAAATAACGTTATCCGAACCATGAAAAAGCTTTTATCCGTGATGCTGCTTCTGGCAACGTTGGCCTTTATAGCCGATATAAGTATGAAAAAAGAAGATGAACGGCCTGAACCCATGAAGTTTCAGGAAGCCATGAACTTCGCAAACTTCAATACCTACGCCGACCGAGACTTCAACTATACATTCTCCTACCCTTCGTTTTTCAAAGAAAGCAGTGAACCGTGGTACGGTCCAGGGCACGTCAGTTTTTCATATCATGGCAACGGAACCAACATGGTTCTGACATGCCGTGTGCTTCCAAAGAGTGCCATTGCCTGCAAGGACAGCAGCTTTACCACAAGCCACAGCCTGCAAGACTTTAGCGGATACGTCAGTCTAAGCCGCGGAGTGTTGCGCAAAAACTGCTGGTACGTCCTCACATTCTGCTATCCCGAGGAATACCGTAAGGCCGTGTCGCGCATCATTTTTCAGGTAACATCGTGGCAAGCAGAGCCTCCCCGCCAAATAATTACCGGCTCTCCCAAGATACCATACCGCCAGTAGCCCTGCTCCGGACACCGAACGGCCATCATGAAAAAAGAAGAATGCAGGGGGATTGAACCCGTCCCGTGTCCTTACTTCTTACATTTTAATACGAGCCTTAGCTCAGCATATAGTTTTTAATATGCTCTTCCACCGCAGAGCTGCCGCCCAGACTCAGCAGAGAACACCGCAAACGGTACAGCCCGTTCCCTTTGCTGTTTCCTGACATTGGAAACAACACGTCTTATTTTCCATTTCTTTTATCTTCCTTTTTATGATGATTCCTGTTTATCGACGGCAAAGGTAACACCCGCAAAAATATCGGAACAGCAACAAATGTGACGGCAAAAGGTTAAAACGAATTAAAAGATTCGCACTGCCCTTCTATCGTATTCGATTTTGTAAACTTATTTGGTTGTAATTTAACACTTGTTGAATCGTTATTCCAGAGCGTTGATTCCACATTCAGACGATTTTTGCGTGGAGGACAAGGGAAGGATTTCGGCCGGATTCCGCAGAGAC
The DNA here is from genome assembly GCA_013333935.1 of Prevotella sp. GTDB lineage: Bacteria > Bacteroidota > Bacteroidia > Bacteroidales > Bacteroidaceae > Prevotella. The sequence goes on from JABCNV010000004.1 coordinate 231,031, forward strand.
GAGGCCGTCACGATGGCAGCAAAATACAGAAACGAGAGGAAATTCGTGCGATTACGGCGTAATCGACATGCCTTAAGGGCGTAATCGTTCTGTCTTTACGACGTAATCACGATGTCTTTACGGCGTAATCGTTTTACGTTTACATAGCTAATCGCATGAATTTCATACATATTGTAACACACTTATAATAAATATATTACAAACGAAGCATTGTCTTTACGACATAATGGTTTTGTCTTTAGCCCAAAATCTCATCTGGCTTGCCGACCAATGTCGTAGCCCCATGTTCAAGAAGAAAATTGCGGCTGCGGAATCCCCACAACACACTGATACACGGCATACCGCAGTTGCGTGCCGTTTCTATATCCACATCGCTGTCGCCAATATACACTGCCGTTTCGCGAGGCATGCCCAATTGGCGCAACGCTTCGTTCACCGTATCGGGCGCCGGCTTCTTTCTTATATTTTCACGCTCGCCTATTGCCACAGGAATAGAATTGCCAAAGAAATGTCGGACCAGAGCCTGCGTAGCATCGTAAAATTTATTGCTTACCACCGCTACATGTCTGCCATGCGCATTCAAGCGCTGAATAAGTTCGGGAATACCAGGATACGGGGCCGTTGTATCAAGATTATGAAGGAGGTAATGTTGGCGGAATGTTTCGTAAACCTCACCGAAACGTTCATTATTCATACCATCGGGTACTGCCCTCTCCATCAGTTTTTTAACACCATTACCCACAAACTGCCTGACCTCATCAATGGTGCGTTCGGGCATTCCATAGCTGTGAAGAGCAAAGTTACAGCTCGACGCCAAATCGTTTAAAGTGCTTAAAAGTGTGCCGTCCAAATCAAAAATATAGCTTTCGTAAACTTTCATGTTGTCAACCATTATTTAATACCCCAGATTATCCGCATGCAAAGTTACCGCTTTATTGGGCAAACCATAAAAGATAAAGATAAAAGTTTTGCGATATCGGCCTTTTAGTGTAACTTTGCACAGTTTTAAAATACACATATTGAGATGAGAAAGGATTTTAAAAAGGGCTATCTGGCACTCGCTATTAGCTGTTTGCTTGTTCTCTTTGGCATAGGATATTATTATTTCCTCACACCATTTTCATGTAAGAAATCGACCACATATCTTTATATTGACCAAGACGACAACTATGATTCGCTGATGACAAAGCTGATGCCGGTTGCCAGTAAGCACGGTTATCATGCTTTCTGCATACTGTCCCGACATAGTAAGCTGACAGAAAAGGTGCGCACAGGGCGTTACGCTATTGAGCCTTCAACCAGCACGTTTACGCTTTTCAGACACATCAAGAACGGCATGCAGACACCTGTTAGCCTTACTGTTCCCAGTGTCAGAACGATGGAAGATATGGCCGGTGCAATCAGTCGTAAGCTTCTTCTTGACAGCACAACTATCGTAAACGCACTGAAAGATGAGGCCGTTTGCAGAAAATACGGATATAATACTGCTACAATTGCAGCCCTCTTCATTCCCAATACCTATGATGTTTATTGGAACATTACCATGGACGGATTACTTGAACGGCTGCAAAAAGAGAATAAAAACTTCTGGAACGTGCAGCGTATGGACAAGGCAACACGCCTGAAACTTACGCCCAACGAAGTTGTTACCCTGGCCAGTATTGTTGACGAAGAAACAGCCAACAACGAAGAAAAGCCCATGATTGCGGGTATGTATTACAACCGTTTGATGCTCAGAAACAGCGAGTATCCACAAGGAATGCCCCTGCAAGCTGACCCAACCATTAAGTTTGCATGGAAGAATTTTGCGCTTAAACGCATTTACAACAGTCTGCTCCATATCCACAGCCCCTATAACACATATGTAAATCCAGGCCTTCCTCCCGGGCCCATCCGCGTTCCATCCATTGCAGGGATTGATGCCGTGCTTAATATGGTTCATCATAATTATCTGTATATGTGTGCCAAGGAAGACTTTAGCGGAACCCACAACTTTGCATCTACTTATGTCGAACACATGGCAAACGCAAAGCGATACGCTACTGCACTAAATCAAAGAGGAATAAAATAAACAGACCTTATACCTCTCTCATCTCTGAATTATCAAAAAGTTTACATTATATTATATAAAGAAAAAATGGCACTTACTTCACAGTAAGTGCCATTCTACTCAATAGGTATTAGTCCCTTTTAAGGTAAAAGATTGTATTCAGGATAACGTTAGCAAAGGTAATATACTTTTATTATTTATGCAAATATATTTGAAGTTTTTTTTCAATAAAAATTTAGCATCTATAATTAAATTAGTATAAAATGCGTAACTTTGCGTATATTTCAAATAAAAAGTAAAACATGGAACTCAAAGAAAATAGCGGAAATGAAGAAAAGCGAAGCTTAAGTTTCGTGGAACAATTCGTAGAAGAAGACCTTGCTGAAGGTAAAAATGGCGGCAGAATACAGACCCGCTTCCCTCCGGAGCCAAACGGATATTTGCACATAGGCCATGCAAAGGCCATTTGTATGGACTTCGGTGTTGCAGAAAAGTATCATGGCATCTGCAATCTGCGCTTCGACGACACCAACCCCTCAAAGGAAAATACCGAATATGTAGAAAATATCCTCAACGACATCCGGTGGCTTGGTTTTACGTGGGAGCACATTTATTACGCTTCCGACTATTTTCAGAAGCTGTGGGACTTTGCTTTATGGATGATTCGTCAGGGCTATGCCTATGTTGATGAGCAAACAGCCGAACAGATAGCCGAGCAGAAAGGCACGCCCACAACGGCTGGCACGGCAAGCCCATACCGCGACAGGCCCATAGAAGAAAACCTGCAACTGTTCGAGAAAATGAACACACCTGAAGCCGTTGAGGGCTCTATGGTGCTTCGTGCCAAGCTTGATATGGCCAACCCCAACATGCATTTCCGTGATCCTATCATGTATCGCATCATACAAACACCGCATCATCGCACAGGCACCAAGTGGCATTGCTATCCCATGTACGACTTTGCACACGGACAAAGCGATTATTTTGAGGGAGTCACCCACTCTATCTGTACGCTCGAATTCGTTCCTCACCGTCCGCTTTACGATAAGTTTGTCGACTTCCTGAAACAATATGACGGTACCGCCAAGCAGGGAATCAACGACTTCCGGCCACGTCAGATTGAGTTCAATCGGCTCAATCTTACTTATACCGTCATGTCAAAGCGCAAACTCCACACACTTGTTGACGAACATCTGGTTAACGGATGGGACGACCCGCGCATGCCTACGCTTTGCGGCATGAGGCGCAGGGGCTACTCGCCTGAATCGATAAAGAATTTCATTCGTTCCATAGGTTATACCAAATTTGATGCACTTAACGATGTGGCTCTGCTTGAAGCTGCCGTACGCGACGACCTCAACAAGAAGGCAACACGTGTGTCAGCGGTTCTTGATCCCGTCAAACTGGTTATCACAAACTATCCTGAAGACAAGTCAGAAATGATGGAAGCCGTCAACAATCCCGAGGACGAAGCAGCCGGAACACATGAGATTTCATTCTCAAAAAATCTGTGGATTGAACGCGCCGACTTCATGGAAGATGCCCCCAAAAAGTTCTTCCGCATGACTCCGGGCAAGGAAGTGCGACTGAAGAATGCCTATATCGTGAAGTGTACCGGATGCACGAAAGACACCGAAGGCAACATCATTGAGGTTCAGGCAGAATATGATCCCGACAGTAAAAGCGGCATGCCAGGTGCCGACCGCAAGGTAAAAGGCACGCTCCACTGGGTTAATACCAACGACTGCGTGAAGGCAGAGGTTCGCGAATATGACAGACTTTTCTTCGTTGAAAACCCATCTGCCGACGAGCGTGACTTCCATGAGTTACTGAATCCTGACTCTCTTTATGTACGTACCAACTGTTATGTAGAGAATTTTGCAGCCTCAATGAAGCCTGGTCAGTATCTGCAGTTCCAGCGCACAGGCTATTTCATGGCCGACCCTGACGGCACACCTGCAGCACCAGTCTTCAACAAGACTGTAGGACTCAAGGATACCTGGGCTAAACAGAACAAGAAATAACATATCACTTTGAGCGATAATACCTTCCAAAGTAAGGAGTTCAAACATAACTTTCAAAGGTATGAGGCTGCCAGCCGTGCTGGCAAGCCAATTTACCTTGACCCTGACGAACTGACTGATATTGCAGAATATTATCATCTGCACGGTCAGTTGGGAAAGGCCCTTGACGCTATCAATCTTGCCATCCGGATGTTTCCTGGTGCCACGCAGCCCTTGGCGTTTCGCGCACGAGTAGCTATTCTTCTTGAAAACAATGCACAGGAAGCCATACGTTTCGCCGAACAGATTGAGGATAAAGCCGACCTTGATTACTTCTACATTATTGCTGAAATCATGATTGCGAGCGGAAATGACGATAAAGCCAATCGCTATCTGAAAGAAAAAAGCGCAGAAGTATGTGACGATGAGCTTGACGATTACTACCTTGATGTGGCTACGCTTTTTGCCGATTATGACAATCTGCCTTTGGCAAAGGACTGGCTTTCCCTGTCTCACGATACTGATTCAGACGATTATCACGAGCTACAGGGGCGTATTGCCATGGGGCAAGGCAACTTCACAGAGAGCGAACGTATCTTCAATAAGCTCATTGATCACGATCCCTATCACGCTCCATACTGGAACCAGCTTGCCTCGGCCCAGTATCTTCACAACGATGTTTCGTCGAGCATTGAGAGTAGCGACTTCTCGTTGGCTATCAATCCCGACGATGCCGACGCCATTGTCAACAAAGCAAACGGACTTATATTGTTGGGCAATTATGCCGAAGCACTACATTATTACGAGCGATATAAGCAGCTACAGCCGCATAGTGAAATAGGAGATATGGGCGTAGCTACCGTTTTTATGGGCGAAAACAAGCTCGAAGAAGCTCTTAAACATTGGGAAATTGCTGAAGAACATTGTAATCCACAGTCGGTCAATATGATTGACATCCTGCGAAACCAATGCCTCGTTTCTGCCACATTGGGACGCTTCTCCGATGCTTTCCAATGCGTCAGCAGGCTTGAAGCTATCGTAGGAATAAACTATCCTGACGTTCATATCATCAAAGGTTACATCCATTTGCTTAACAATCAAGACAAGGACGCAAATGCATGCTTCAACAAGGCCGCCAATGAGAGCAGCGACGATGAGAAGAATCGTGCACTCTTCTTCATTGCCTACTGTTATTACGACTGTGGAATCATGCAGAAAGCACACGATATCATGCGACTGATTAGCCTGTCAGAGCAGGCTTCGCAGTTCCCAGACCTTTGGCTTTATTTGTCTGTTACCGATTACGAACTTGGCTTACAGACCGACTTTACACACGACATTGCAAAGGCTATTGAGCTTAATCCTCAAGAAGTGAAAACCGAATTTAGCGGATATTTCCCCAATAACCTTGCTGATGATGAACTGCTTAGTTTCGTCCATAGCCACCCCATTTCTGAGAATAACAACCCTCTAACCTCTCAAGCATAAGCACATGAACATTCTCTCTACCCTTCTGGGCAATCTGAATTATGCCACAATCTTCTTCCTTATGTTGCTCGAAAGCACTGTAATACCCGTGCCTTCCGAGCTCGTTGTGTCGCCGGCAGCCTACCATGCAGCCAACGGCAACCTCAATATCTTCCTGGTTGTCGTCTTCGCCACGCTTGGAGCCGATGCCGGGGCTACCATTAACTATCTGGCCGGATATTATTTAGGGCGCCCCCTTATTTACCGATTTGCCAACAGTAAGCTCGGACGTCTCTGCATGCTCAATCAGAAAAAAGTAGAGAAAAGCGAGAATTATTTCAACACCCACGGCATGCTGGCCACCATCACCGGGCGGCTTATTCCGGGCATACGCCACCTTATCTCCATCCCTGCCGGACTGTCGAAGATGCATTATTGGAAGTTTCTCCTCTATACTACGATAGGAGCCGGTTGCTGGAACATCATTCTGGCTACATTGGGATGGTATCTTCACACCATCGTCCCTGAATCAGAGCTTGACGATAAAATCATGGAGTATGGCGAATACATCAAGTTTGTTATCATGGTGCTTGTAGCCATCGCCCTCGTTTATTTCCTTGTGAAATGGTGTTTTGAGCGCCGTCGCAACGCCGGACTTGACTAATCCCGCAACTATAACTACCGGATAGTTCCCCATTGTCAACCTGATAAACAATCCCTATACCTAAAAACAAAACAACATGACTGAAAACGAGTTAAGGCAAATCGTCTCACAGTTCCGGATTCAAGGCTGTGTAGAGAAAATAGAACCAATAGGAAACGGACTCATCAACGAAACTTTGCGCGTGACAACAGCCGAGGACAACTGTCCCGATTATGTCTTACAGCGCATCAACAACGCCGTGTTTACCGACGTCGACCTGCTGCAACACAATATAGAACTGGTGACAAGTCACATCCGCCGCAAGCTGCAGGAACGCCACGAACAGGATATTGACCGCAAATGTCTGCGCTTTATCAGTACCAATGACAACCGAACCTACTACCGCGATGCCCAGGGGCGCTTCTGGCGTATGAGCCTTTTCATCCCCCGTGCCGTCACGAAGGAGGAAGTAAACAGCAAAAGTGCCTTCTGCTGTGGGCAAACTTTCGGCAACTTTGAGCAAATGCTCATCGACCTGCAAGAGCCGCTTGGCGAGACCATTCCGAACTTTCATAACATGGAATTGCGCCTGCAGCAGTTGCACGAAGCCGTAAAAGCTGACAAGGCGGGGCGTGTAAGCAGTGTGCGTGACATGCTCGACACGCTCGCCCGCGATGCTGACGAGATGTGCCTTGCCGAACAACTCCACCGCCGCGGCGTGCTTCCGAAGCGCATTTGCCACTGCGATACCAAGGTAAACAACATGATGTTTGACGAAGACGGCCGCGTTTTGTGCGTCATAGACCTTGATACAGTGATGCCGAGTTTTGTGTTTTCCGACTACGGCGACTTCCTGCGCACAGGGGCAAACCGTGTGACAGAGGACAGCGAAAAGTACGAATCAATAGGCCTTAACGAAGATATATTCCGTGCTTTCACCGAGGGTTATCTCTGCTCAGCGGCACATTTCCTTACCCCTGTCGAGGTCAGCCATCTGCCTTTTGCCGTAGCTCTGTTCCCCTACATGCAGTGTGTGCGGTTCCTCACCGATTATATCAACGGTGACACATACTATAAGACCCGCTACGCCGAGCACAATCTTGTACGCTCGCGCAACCAATTGCTGCTCTATCAGGACGTTAGACGTCACGACAAAATGATGGCAGAATTCGTTCAAAACACCATAAAACAATGAGACAGATACAAGTACGCCAACTCTGCGGCAGGCTGCAGAGTGCGGCCGATGTGCCCGAAGCCTTCGAAAGAACGGGGATAAACTATCATAAAATGGACATCGTAAACTGGGCCTCTCAATATCCTTACTGCCCCAATGTGGAGTTTGCCGTTGCCCATCAGGGCGATGCCATATTGCTTCACTACCGTGTGGAGGAGAACGATACGCGCGCCGTAGTGGGCAACGACTTAGGGCCGGTTTGGGAAGACTCATGTTGCGAGTTCTTCATCAGCGTGGACGAAGGTGCCGACTACTACAATCTCGAGACCAACTGCATAGGTACAGTGCTGCTGTGCAACGGCGAAGAGCGCGACAACCGCACCAAAGCCCCTGCAGCCATACTGAACCAGATAGACCGCTGGGCATCGTTGGGGCGTAAGCCTTTCGGACAACGCGAAGGACGCCAGGCCTGGGAACTCGCACTGGCTGTTCCCGTCAGCGCATTCTTTCGCCACCATTTACAGACACTTTCAGGCCGAACCATGCGGGCCAATTTCTACAAATGCGGTGATAAAACGCCCCATCCCCACTTCCTTTCGTGGAACCGAATCAGCATCCCCGCGCCCAATTTCCACCGCCCAGACTTCTTTGGAGAACTCACGTTCCTGTAAAAAGTTATCACGTTTTAAGGCCATTGCAGGTTTCATTACATCATCACCGTACAGCTCACACCTTGAACTGTACGGAGGTTTTCTGTTGTAAAGGGAAATCGTAAAACTTTAACGGCTCTCTCTTTTCGGGCTTATGCCGTGCAGGGCGACCCTTCCAGGGCCGATAATACCCCTGCAAACTCCTGCCTTCAGGTCATCATTCAGGTTGACTTGGGGGCTAAAAAGGTGAAACTTACTGCATAAAGCCAGACACATTATTGTTGTCTGATGCTACGCCAACGATACAATGCCGGAGCAACGACGGCCGAAAGTCGTACGTGCGACGGCCGTGGTATAACCTGTGCGGCAGCCGACGTAAGACTAGTACGGCGACCGTCATACAATCGTACCACGGCCGCCGTACAATCAACTTTACACAAGAATGGGGCAAAAACTATGTCCTATACAAAGCACGAGCCCTTGCAAAACACCGAATGTTCTGCAAGGCCTCAATCGATGAGGTGCCACTAAGGACACGGAAAAAACAAAAGCGGGTATTTTACTTCACCACTTTTTTACCGTTAACAATCACAAGTCCCTTATAATCACGACCTACACGCTGTCCCGACATATTGTAACGTTTCTGCGCCGAAATGGCAGGTGTCGTAACGCCATCAATGCCCAATGTAGCACCGTTTGTATCGGCAAGGTTCTTCGCATCCTCTCCCGAGAGCTTGAAAGCAGCCGCATAGGCAGCAACTGCACCAGCGGGAACGGTAATTTTTACATGCTTCAAAGCCGAGGCCATCATCCATTGAGCACCAACCGTCGGCGGCACGGAACCGAGGAACTTCATGTTTGTGACCTTGGAAAGATTCAGCGCTTTATCGCCAAGTGTTTTCAGCGTGGCCGGGAAAATAACCGTTTTTATCTTGGTACTCTGCAAGCTGCTGGCATCGAAACTTTCGATAGCCGTTTCGCTAAAGTCAAGCGTTCCGGCATCGCCCGACTGCTTTGCCAAATTCAAGAAAGCACGGTTACCCACCGTTTGCAGCGATATGCAGCCCTTAAGATTGACGCTTGTCACGAAATAATCGTTGCAGAAAGCGCGTTCGCCCAGCATAATGAGCGACGAACAACCCTCAAGAGATATGCTCTTGATATCCGTCCAGTAGAAGGCATAAGCATCTATGATCTGCAACGCTGTGAGCCCCGCGAGATTGGCTTCTTGCAGACTGCTTTCGCTAAAAGCATTGGCACGGATAAGCTGCAGGTGCTTACAGTTTGAGAAATCAACCGCAAAGGCAGCTCCTCTTACCTCTTTAAAAGCACACTTCCCTATCTCAGCAATGCTGGCTGGTAACACAACGTTCGCCAAAACATTGTCTCCGATAAATACGCTGTCGGGCATAACATTGTCAGGATAAAGCACCTTGCCTACGGTTTCTTCGGCTATGGTGACGTCCTTCAGGTTAAGTTGCTTCACATGATTGCGAAGATAACGCAGGTCGCTACGATTTACGGTACCTGTCAACGTGAGGTTGTCTATCACTTGGCCCGTAGTATCGACAAGCGTTTTCAGGCTTCCTGCCGTTGCAACATGAACGGTTTCGGCCTGTGCAAGTGACGAAAGGCCGATGAATGTACATAAGAGTAATGATTTAAAATTCATACGCATAGTTTAAATTAAGCTTTATTTTTTGTGTTATATTATATGTTATACTTTTCTGAATGCGACATCAGAGGCACTTGCTAAGCCACACCACGCGCCCGGGAATCATGTCAGGATACTGGCGGATAAGCGCTCCTGACACCGTGTTGAAGACGCAGAGCGACGACGTATTCTTTTGCCGGTTATACAGCAAAGCCACTGTAAGGTAATCCTCATCGCGCAAACCCGAACCCGTTATCTGCGGAAGAATGTCGACAATCTCATATTCGCTGCCGAACGTTATCAGCTTACGCGCCGACGATGGCTGAAAGCTGGTTATCTCATAATAGTCGAAACGGTAAACCGAGTTGCCCTGAAGATAGAATCCATAGCTCTCTCCGAATGAGCCCCACCATAGTTTTACGCTCGCGGCAAAGGCGGCATCTATATCCATTATCTGCACTAAAGCAGCGGGTTGCACCACACGATTGACATACTTTACGAAGAACTGATACATCTTATATTGCGCGCCTTGCTTGCCTACCAGATAAACATTGTACGACTGATTGGCGCCCAGGCCCGTGGCTTCAGTAAAGCATCCCATCATCGAATCGAGCTTAAGGGTCTGCCCGTTCACCTGAACCCATTGCATTTCATCATTATAAACATGGTAGCATCCTACGCGACCGTCGTTGTGTAACATAAAGGTTATCTTCTTAAATCGCTGAAACTGCTTGCTCGACATGGCCTGTTTGACGTCGCGACTCTTCACAAACGTTTGTTCGTTATAGATGGGCAGTTTGCGGTCGAGCCCGTTAAACACATACAATACCTTGTTCATAATAAGGTATTTAGAGGCCCCGTAGCCGAAGGTAACGTTGCTGAAACGGAGCCCCTGCGCCGTTCCCTTATACACCGTGCCCTTTACGGTACCCGTATATTCGCCGAGCTGATAAGGAAATCCGCCCTGCAGGTCGGCATTTTTCATGCTGATTGTGCGGCCGTAATCGTCGGCATGATCGGTAAAAATGGCCAGTTCGTTCGTCGAATAAAGCGCCCCGCGATAGTTCCCACGCAAGGGATCGGCAGGACTGATACGCGAAATCATGTCATCGAACCATCGGGTAAAATGGTCGGGCGCGCCCTGAAGCGACATCCATTCAATGCGTCCGTCACCCTTTTCATACACGGCAACATAGGAGGGTGTGTAGTTACTAAGCACCTTAAACGTAAAGGTCTGGCGAAATTCCAGCCCGTTAAGTTTGTTATGTACGATGAAAGACCCTGGTATATTGGTCGCCATGTTATAGCCTGACGGCAGATTTATGGGCCACTCTAAATTGCGATCGTTACCAATTATCCGGCTTTTGCCTATCACCCAACGATAGCTGTATACTGACGTATCGGCACCGTCGCTGAAGGTTACCGCAGGATGGATGCGCAGAGTATCGCCCTGATAGAGCGTGTAATCGTCAGCCGAGATTCCCTCGACACGCGTAACCTGCTGCAAATTCTGGAAGACTTCACGGTCGTTACCGCCGTAGCATGACAACAACAAAAGCGTAAAGAGCAACTGAAAAGTAAAGAAAAATATCTTTCGCATGGCGTTTATTCAAAATAAATATGACGTTTATTCAAAATAAATACGGTTTCCGTTTGCATCATATTCGGCATGTTGCTCAAAATATTGTTTGCAAAGACTTATCCAATAATCCAATATTCCCGTGGTGCCGTCATCTATCCAATCGGGACTTTTAATACCACTAACCTCAAGGAAAACAGCGCACTTACGTGCCGAATATGCAATGCGGCGCAGCTTGCTGTTGTTATGCCACAAGGCCGGAGGGGTGCTAAGATTCTTGGTAAAGCTAATATCCACATACTGATATCGGGCTTGCCCCACCTCAAAATCGGCACCGGGGACAAGCGCAAGGCGCATTTTGTAGTTAGCTGTATCGCTCATTGCCGTAACGTGTATGGTGACACGCATGCTGTCCTGCCACATACCGCGACGGAAAATCTGCTCACGACTGAAGGTATAAACAGCGGGCACGAGACCACGACTCGCCGAATCGACAATGGCAATCTGATAATGACAGTCACGAACTGTATCGACAACGCCCTGCAGTCGCACCGGAATATTGAGCACATAATCGGTAATCCGGCCACCAAGAAAATAGGCATTGAACGCATATTCTTCAGGATAGTCGGCAAGTTGACCAAAGACAGCGCCCTTGGCTATGTTCAAAGCCGATTGGGATGTGTCGTAAATATCAAGCTCCTGCTCGCTGCACGATGATGCGAACATTGTCAGGATGGCCATAAACAAGGCCGTTATCCATTTATTTGTTTTGCCCATAACCAAACTGTTTTTCATATTCAGGCAACGGCAGTGTGTAGGCACCGGTGGGCACCGTAACTGTGTTGCCATTATAATTACCGTCGTCGACGGCGGTCATATTCATGCGCTTGTAATAGTAAAAGAGCTGTCCCTCGCCCTTAAAATCGCAGATATACTCGTGGGTTATTTCACGACGAAGGTCAGATGGCGATGCCGAAACACCAACTTCAGCCGCTCCGCGCGCACGCTTAAGCTCGTTAAGCATGGCACGTGCGTCAATACCTGTTGAGGCATTGTGCAATCCACACTCGGCCGCTATGAGGTACATTTCACTCAATTTCAGCATCGGGACGACAGGATCGCCATATTTTTTGCTGTCGGCTATTTGCGTAGAGCGTTCGTATCGCACCATATTGATCTTGCCTCCTGCTGAAGGATTGGCAAAGAACCACACCGCACGGACATCGCCATCAGCATAGGCATGCGTGCTCTTTACAAAGTCATGGGTAAGGCCTTCATAATAGGAACGCGAGACGGAAAGGATGTTATCGGTATTCAATGCAAATATCATTTCAGGCTCAAACAGTCGGTCTTGCTTTTGAATAACGCCGTAAGCATCGGTCTGTTCAATCTCATTGCTGCGGATAAAACGGAATTTTCCTGAGTTGATTACTTCCAAAGCATAGCGCGCTGCCATCGTATAGTTGCCGCGATAAAGACTGATTCGGGCCAGCAATGCCGTAACAGCGTAGTAGTTCATACGCTGTAAACGGTTATACTTTACATACCTGTCGGGGAGCGACTGGCCTGTTTTCAGCGGGTCGGCAGACAATAATTGACGGGCCTTTTGCAAGTCGTCGACAAGATTTCGCAGCAGTTCGGCAGACGAAATACGCTGTCCGAGCGCAAAGCCAAAGTCGGTTTTGTATGGCACATTTCGGGCTAAACTGTCGACCATGAAAGAAGGATTGTACAACCTAATCAGGTCAAAATACATCAGTGCACGCAAGCCAAGTGCCTCGCCGCGCATGATATTGCTGACACTTTCAGTCATGCCTGCGGGCGTTCTGTCGCCTAATTTCAACAACAGCATGTTGTCATTGACAATGGTATTGAACATTGTCAGGAAAATATTATTGTTTAATTTCTGGCCCGCATCGGTGGTATAGTTGAATTGCGACCATGCTACACGGTCGGGATTATCGCTGCTGACGGTATACTGCTGGGTTAAAGGCTCGAGCGCATACAGCGAAAGGTTGCCCCCATAAAGATTTTTTGTGCCGAGGTTTGTGTACAAACCGGTAAGCGATGAGTAGTAACCGTCGGGAGAAGAAAACATGTTTTCCTCGTCCTCCTCGGAGTCATTACCCACATCAAACCACGAACAGGCAGTAAGAAAAGGCAGTAATACCAACAGCAGAACAATGTATAATGGTTTTCTGAACGTCATAATTTAAAAGTTTACAAGTGCTGAAAACGTTACCGAACGCGTGTAAGGATAGGCCAATCCCCGCTCCTGGCGGATAGAACTAAGATAGAAAAGGTCGTTGGCTGTGATGGAAAGCTTCAGCATACTCATCCAACTGTTGAGCAAACGCTGACGTGGAACCATGTAGCTAAGGCGCAAAGAGGCCAGACTTAAGTACCTTTCTTTCTGCACAAAACGCGAGGTTGCCTTTGTCACGCTGTTGTCGCGTATGGCCTTGTAGTGTGCAATGCTGCCCGGTTTCTGCCATCGTTCTGTCAGGGCGCGGCGGTCATTGTTGACCATATAGTTCACATTCTCTATCTTTTCGGCCAATGTATAGTTGTACTTATCGGCACCGAACGAGTAGCCTGCATGCGTACCCATCTCCCAATTACCATACCGAAAGTTAACGCCTATGTAGCCACGGAGCGATGGTTCATTCACACCAACGGGTACCTGATTGCTGGCTTGCCACGTATATGTGGTTGTTTTATCGCGGTTTACAAATATTTCCTTGCCGGTCCCTGGGTCAATTCCCAACGATGGTACGGCGTAAATGGTATTCATTGACTGCCCTTCAGTAAAGAGGAATACGGTGGTAGGGGTAGACGATGACTGTGCCTGACTGTTGACCGTATCGTTATATCGCTTCAGGAAATCGGAAATTTTACGGATACGATTCGTATTGTGGGCACCGTTAAAAGACAAGTTAAGCATCATCTTTTTTGTCTTAACCGGTGTATAACTTAGGCTAAACTCGTAACCACGATTGGTTAAATCGCCCATGTTGGCTTTGTAAGAGCTGAAGCCTATCGATGGCGCAATTGTTATTGTAGTAAGGTTTCCTTTCGTCGTGTTGTAGTAATAGTTCAGCTCAAAGTTCAGTTTGTTACCGAAAAAGGAGCCATCAAGGCCGATGTTTCGGTTGTAAGTGCGTTGCCCTCGCAGCTCAGGATTGCCCAAAGTAGAGATAATTGCTCCAAAGAATCCACCATAAACTGACCGCATATACGTATACATGTTACCTGCCTGATTGCGGTTATAACTCTGACTTCCGGTGGTACCTACGTTCAATCGCAGCGCAAGGTTCTGCACATTCTTATTTCCCCGAAGGAACTTTTCGTTCGAAATATTCCACCTGAAGCCCACCGACCAGTAGGAAGACGAGCGTTCATGCTTGCCATAAAGCGAGGAACCGTCAAGCCTGAACGTCATATCCATAAGATAACGATTGTCCCAAGAAAGATTCTGATTGCTGAAAACGCCTGCCGTCCGCACCGTAGAGCGAAGCCCATTCACCCGCCCAAAACGTTCATATTGCACCGCATACGACAGGTAATTCTGGGCATCTCCCAGGAAGCCTGTCATGGCATAGCCGTCGTTGTCTGTCGTTATCTGTCGGGCTTCTGCGCCAAGAATGGCCTGCCAATCAAGCTTTCCCCACGACCGTGTGTACGAAACGACAGTATTTGCATTGTATGTAATGCCTGACGAATTGTTGATATTATAACGCCCGCGACGGTAAAGGACATCGGGATTTGTTGAGGAATTGTCGTTATTATTAATGTAAGTGAAACTGGCGGGCGAAACATAGGCATCATTACGACTAAAGTCATAGCTTAAGGAAAAGCTGCCCTTCAGACGTAATTCCGGAAGAATAAGCCAGTTAATACTGAGGTTATTGGTTACGCTTGCGACCTCCGCCTTAGAAAAACTGTTCAGATACTTCGCTTCATATACAGGCGATTGCTGTGAGGCAAGTACGCCAAGGGCCATGCCAGCCGGCGCAAAGTTGGCAATAGACAGCAAGCGATAATAGTTGCCATCGGCGTCACGCTCCTGATAATAGGGCAGCGTGCGCGTGTAAGTTGAGAAGTTTCCGTAGGGCGAATCAGCACTATTAGTCAGTGAAAATTGCAAATTATTCGTGATATACAGCTTGCGTGTCTGGAACATGAGCTTTGTTCCTGCCTCATATGTCGTCCTCGTCGAGCCTTTCATAGCCCCGTCATTCGTTCCCATTCCGAGGTTAACCGAATACCTTACGTTGCCTTTCGTACCGTTTTGACTCAACACACTGCCATCAATTATAACGGTATGTTTGCGGTTAAAGCCCATACGGAGGGGCTTTCGCAACCAATAAGTATCTACTCCATTCATCACATTTCGCAGCACAGCATGGTATGAATTAAGATTCGTTCCGCCGTCTTCGCCTGCCGAATACGGGTCAAACACACCGGCTGCCTTTTGAAATTCCAATGCCTCGGCGGCGTTCATGAGGTTATAAGATGTAAGGTCAGGCACCTGAATACCACCGTTAAGGGTATAGCTTATTTGCAGTTTGCCAGCCTCCGGATTACGTGTTTCAATCACAATTACACCGTTGGCAGCCCTGCTTCCATAAATAGCCGAGGCCGAAGCATCCTTTAATATAGTAACGCTTTTGATGCGATTCATGTCTAAATCGTACACTTTTTGCACGCTAACCTCAAAGCCATCGAGTATAAAAACCGGCAGCGAGGTTTGCGTTTCAAGCTCACTTCGCGAAATGTCGGGCATGGAATTCTGTCCCCTTAACTCAATTTGGCCAGGTACATGATTGGGGTCAGACCCAAACATACCGCGCGTATCAACTATCTGCAACGACGGTTCAAACACTTTCAGGCTATTGAAAAAGCTCGTGTTATTGACCGAACGAAGCTCGTCTCCCCCCACCTGGACGGCAGTTCCCGTAAAGCTATTCCTGGCCTTTGAGTAGAAACCCGTGACAACTGTTTCTTTTAACGTATGCTCATCAGGCGTTAATTGTATGGTAATATCGGTATTTTTCTTCGCCCTTGCTTCAAAGGTTTTAAAGCCAATATATTCTACAACAACGTACATACCAGCGTCTTTCACATCCAATAAGAACCTGCCCCCGGCATCGGTTACGGCTGTTGCCACCACCTTAAACCTGGGAACCCGGCTCACCAACTGCACTTTCGCATCTGGTAAAGGCAGCCCACTTTCATCAACAACGGTGCCACGCATCACTGTTTTCATCTGCCCCGCGTTCTTTTCTACGGGTACAACAGCTGTCTTTTGCTCCTGAGCCGGCAAACTTAACGGTAGGAACAGGGCAAGAAACAGCAGCCATGACAGCGAGTTTGTTATTTTATGGTGCATAATTCTCAACATTTATTGAACAGCTTTATACAAATCAGCGGGCAACGGAAGGGTGTATTGGCCTGCACTTACCGTGCGCGTGCTGCCATCGGCAGCCTGTAACGACGTCAGCCCTATACGCTTATAAAGATAAAACAGCTGCCCTTCGCCGAATAAATCGCGACGTGCTTCGGCATAAATCATTTCGCGGAGCGACTCTTTTGTCACGCTTGTTGTCAGACGCGCATAGCTTACATCCTTATAACTTTGTATCTCTTCCAAGAGCGACCTCGCCGCCAACGTCTGCCCCATCTCGTTCAAAGCCTCAGCCTTTATCAGCATCACCTCCCCCAATTTAATATAAGGGATGGCGGCAGGCAGATTAGATGCCGTGCCCGACGTACTGTACACATAATCGCTTAACAGCGTTGCCGAGCCAAACTTATTGCTCATTGTATAGCCGTTGCCATGCTGACGAAACCACGACCGGTACCTGATGTCGGCATTATCAGCATAGATATCCCGCAGGCTTGTTGTGGTTTGAATGCCCTTTGCCTTAAACAAGTCGTCGCTCAAACGGGCGAAACCGTCGGGCTTAGAGGCGATACCAAAAACATATTCGCGCGAAAAGCTGAAATCGCTACCGTAGTGTCCTGGTGTGACCCAATAGAAAAGACGATAGCGCGACGCCGTATTCTGCAAATGAGCCAATACACTATCGGCCTGTACGACGGCCGTTTCATAGTTGCCTTGCCAAAGTGCAACTCGCGCCTGAACGGCCTTCACGGCATAATAATTCATCTGGAACGTGCGCAAACGGCGGTCAAACTCGCCCACTCCAACGATTGTATTACGCGGTTTCAGTATCGGGTCAGCCGTCTTCAACAACCGTGCAGCATGTGCCAAATCGGCGTTGACACGCTGTAAAATCTCCGCCGTCGCCAAGGCTTCTGGTGCTTTCGTACTTGTCTGCGTGATGTAAGGCAGCCCCCGAAAGCCCGCATCTGTCGCGGGTGCAGGATGGAAAAGGCGCAGCAAATCAAACTGAACAGCTGCGCGAAGCGCATAGGCTTCGCCCATGATAATATTCTTCTGACCGGCATGTGTAAAAACAACCTTCGTGCGTTCAGCCTCGCTGATAAGCTTGTTGCAGGCAGTAACCACACGGTATGCCGCATGCAGCATTGAGTCTACACGGGCCGAAAGTGCAGCATCGGCGAAGTCGAGCCTTGCAGCTGCCGACGTAACGGCATCGTGTGGAGCCATGTCCTGGTCGGCAAATTCCATCATTTCGAGCGTCAGCATACCGCCATAAAGATTGCGCGAACGCATGAGATTGTAGCAATCGGTAAGCGCACTGGCAAAGGCTGTCTCGTCACCAAAGAACTTCTTGTCGGTGATATGCTGCTCGTCGCCCGTCTTATCGAAATAGTCGTTACACGATGACAGGCTTATCAGCAGCAACACATTAAGGAAAAATATCGATTTTTTCATTCGTCCGTTTCTCTATCAGGTTAAAACTTGATGCTTGCCGACAGCGTAAAACTGCGTGTTAACGGGTAGCAAATGCCTTCGGGAACACGGGCCGAACGCCACGTAAGCAGGTTGCTCCCCTGCAACATCCACTGTATGTTATCAACGTATTTACTCTTAAACTTCAGCGTACGGCCCAACCATAATGAGGACCACTGCAAGCGGTTGTCGCTGTGCAGGGCATGTGTAGCCGTAAGATAACCAACCACTTTGTTACCCGTAACACCGGTAAAGCTACCACCAAGCCCCCACTTTTTCCAAGCCATCAGCCATCCTATACTGCCACGAAACGTCGACCGCCCCATGCCATACATCATCAACGGTTGCTTATTCAGCACGTTTTCGTTGAAATAAGCAGGAATATCGGACATACCATTATGATTATACCGCATTGCCATCCACCCATCTACCGACACATTTTTATACGTAAAAAGCCTGTCCGAGGCCGTCAGTTCAAAGCCCGTGTTTATCACTTTGCCTCCATTAGCTGCCTGCGTATAGAAACCATCAATAGCCGGTAACGGTGTAACAACCAACTGGTTGCGTGCACTGTTGCGATAAAATTCGGCATGAAAATGGCCCGTCTCCGTTGTCATATCGGCACCTGCAGCCCACATCAGCATGGTCACAGGCTTTAAACGGGTATTCGGTTTCGCGCTGAGGCGCGACCCGATTTGGTAATAATTGTAAATATATTCGTCGTTAATGTTGTTGGTGTATGTGTTGGTAAAGTAGGCATAACTAAATGGAACCACACCCGTTGTGCCGCTTTCTATGAAAAGGCGCAGCGTTTTCACGCGGCTATTCTCCAGCCAAGGCTCGTTGTGCATGTTCCAGTAGAGCTTGCCTGCCCAGTAAAAACGCGAACGCTTTTCGGGAGCAAGCAGGTTGGAACGGTTCAAATTGCCCGACAGTTTTATGCCGTATCGGTGACGAAACATATAGTCGACATTCGCAAAAACGCGCATGGTACGTTCAAAAAAACGATGGGCCGACGGAGCCTGCAGCGTGTCATAGCCCTGCGTGAACGTGATATAGGCCATACGGTCGCTCAAAATTCCTCGTCCCCCATAGCTCTCACCGGTGCGGTGTCCGTCAAAAAGGCTGAAGCCCAAAGAGGAGGAAAGCCTGCCCCTGGCAATGTTGGCTTGATGGTCCAACGACGCACCGCCCTCGTAAGACGTATAGCCCGAACGCCGGATATGGTAGGTTCCGTTCGCACGCAAGTCAGTATTTGCAAGGAAAATGGCCGATGAGGGCGAGCGAAAATCATCATACCGTACAAACTGCCGCACATAGCTGTAGTTGCCGTTAAACTGCAGTCCCCACGGAAGATCAATGCGCAGACCGAGCCTGTCAGTCAGCGTCGCCGTGCGTTCCTTGAAGAACGAACCCAGCGAATGCTCGTACACGGGATTAGGTACCGGCTTTCCGCCAACGTCAACAAACGGTCGCAGCATCCCCTGCCCGTCGTAAGGGCTCTCTGCCCCACTGATAAGGGCCATATCACCCCAGCGCCCGAAGCTCGACGTTCGGGCCTTATAATAATCGAAAGCTATATCATTATACACACTGATGGCTCTGTGACGATAGCCCACATAGGCACGCAGGTCGAGGTCGTCATTGCCCGAACCTTTCATCACTCCCCTGCCGGCGGGTGCAAACGCCGCTGTAAACTTATACGAAACCAGCCCGTCACTGCCTCCGACATCAATCTGATGGCGTTGCATAAAGCCCGTTCGGAGAGGTTCCGAAAGCCAGTCAGTAGCCCCGCTTACGCCCTTCTGCTGCACACGATACGGGCTTTTGTCGGCCGAAAGCATCGTCAGGTCGGCGTGATACGTCACTTGAAGCGGCGTCACCGTGGGGCGGACGGTCCGGATTTCAACCACACCATCGGCCCCGTTTATGCCCCATGCCGCCAGACTGACAGCATCGTTCATCACACGAATTTCCTTAATATCGCAGACATTCAGGGCACGGGCCACGTTAAGAGGAACGCGATTGCCGTCAATTACAAACAGAATATTGCGGTTTTTCGCACGCGACGTCCAGCGGCTGAAGCCTCTTACGGCCGACTCTTCAGGAACATAGCCTGCCACGTCGCCCTGATATGCACGGTCGGCCAGCACGAACGAGGGTTCCAATACCGACAGGGCATACCAAAAATTTGTCTGACTTACCTGCTGCAATTCGGCCGAAGTAATCACCTTATCTTCAGCAACACCAGAAACAAGAAAACAGGGAGAAAAGGCAAAAACAATAAAACCTGCCAGAAACCTCCTAATTCTGTTCATAAATATTCACGTTTATGACAACAAAGTTACTTAAATTTTCCAACTCCCTGCGCGAATCAACCACTCAAGATTAAAAAGTAGATAAAAATACTTAATAATGAGTATATGCCAATATATCAGGCCATAGTGCCCACTCTGTGCCAATAAAAGCCGGGCAGAAGCATTACAGCCGCTCGTCTCTCCCACACTTCTGTTTCACACACGACTGCGTAAGACTTCATACATGCCAACGAAAGATTTCACACTCTGCAACGAAAAACTCCCAACACAGTAGTGTATAACTTCATACACAGCAGCATAAAATTTTCCATATATCGGCGTAAAGTTCCTTTCATAACAACGTAGCATCAACGGTATGGCGGCCGTAGTACGGATGTTACGGCGGCCGTCAACAGCTCGTGCGGCGACCGCCATATACGCGTTTGGCGACCGCCACACGCTCACGAAACATCATAATCAGAGCATGTAACGGCCGCCAAACACGCAGGGCAAGCCCGTAATCAGACGTCGGAATCGACAGATTCCGACAAAAACATCAAGCTTTTTCTTATTCCTTTACCTCCGCATCGTCACGAATGGCCTGCCTTATTTTCCACTTATAAAGTACATGCCACCAGCGGCTTACGGGCCTTCCCCATACCGTTTCAGAAGGAAAGACGAAGGCAAAATGCAGGTTGCGGTATATCTCTAAGAAATATTGACGATAGGTTGACAGGCCTCTGAACGAGTAACGCTCATCTGCAAATCCGAAGTTTCCGCTCTGGATAATCTCTGATAACAACAGGCGTCCTATGCGTTCATTAGGTTTCATCAACAGAAATTCATCGTCAAGCCCCAGAACAACCTGCATAATATACATTACTGCAGAGGCAAACTTGAACATGCCTGTACGGCGAAACACTTCGATTTCTTCCTGTTGCTCTGCGGGAGCAAAACCACGACGCAGCAGGTAATAATAGTCAATGATTTGCCGTAAGCCAATTCCTTCAAAGAAGAAATGATGCATCAGGTGCGACATCTGGAAAACACGGTTGAAGCTGTCGGTAGGTACACATATCGTCCCTAAGCCGTCAGGCAACTGCACTGCGTTCCTGAACTGTTCGGCCTTATGGGCTTCAAACCACCGGCGAAGGCGCTTTTCATGAACAATATTGCCCATGAACGACGGAAAGAAATGAAGCTCAACGGGGGTCTGCATGACGTTTAGCTCAATATGATGATAGCCTATCTCGCCCTGTTTATCCTGCTGACGGGCAATCTTAATGAGCTTTACTATCTCGGGGTCAACCGTCCAGAAATAATTCTTACGCTTGGTTTTCGGTTCTTTCTGCCCTGAACCGACAGCGTTTTCCATCTGTGTTTGGCACCAAATATCAATATCTCCGGGCGAGCGCATGTAAGGATCAGGATACATTAAGGCGTTACCCTGCCCTTTTAATACGCAGCTTTTGACAAGAAAATCGCGATAAAGACCTGTGGTTAGGGCCGAAGCATCACGGTAAACCTGCATGTTTGTCTTCTTGATGGCAACATACGTGGCATACCATCTAAGAATCATTGCGCTATCAGGCTTATGAGCAGAATCGCCCATACGCGCCAATCCATGGTACAATACGCCCGCAATGGCCTGCTTTCGGCCGAACGCCAACAGTCCGTCCCAATCAATATTACGGACAGAATCAGGAATAGGTCTGTCGTCGTCTAATGAAAATCTAAGGAAATCTAAATAAGCTTGTGTGTGTGTTTCTTGCATCGTACAAATAAGTTAACCTTGGTGTAAATGGAAAAAACGTCGCATAAAAAGAACATAGACAATCGATAATACAAGTACCTGCAAGAACAGTGTGAGATACCCAGGGACGGCAATATACCACACGCAGCACAACGCCTGGACAACCATATAGACCAACGACACAACCACGTGGGGCACATGCAGTTCGTTTGCCATAATCTGATACAGGTGCTTGCGGTGGGGCAACGATATTTTTTCGTGAAGCATGATTCGGTGAATAATCGTAAGACACCCGTCAACACCATATACAACCAAGAACGACAGCAAGGAAAGGTCGTGCGTTTGTACAATAATGAATCCGAGGGAAAAAAGTATAATAAAGGCAATTGAGACAGAGCCGACATCGCCTGCAAAGCATTTTGCCCGAGGTCTGAAGTTAAAAAAGCAGAACACGACGTCAGCCAACAACGTGATTGTAACCAACGACGAAACCCAGTGACCCAATGATTCTCCGGCCTGCATAGTATGGGAATTCAATGTATAAAGAATAGCCGTAAGCACAATCAGCGAATAACCGCCCGTAATGCCGTTGATACCGTCCATGAAATTAAACACGTTCATGGCACCGGTACACACAATAAGTCCGGCGATTACAAAAAAAAGAATATAGAAAATATGCACTGAATCAGGACATAAACCATTGCAAGTAGACCAAATAAGCTGGCAAAGCAATAACAAAATACCAATAAACTGCAATGGCAAACGTAATAAAGGACTTAACGAATGGATGTCATCAACGAAACTTAACATCGAAACGATGCTAAGACCAACAAAAAATAATGGGTAATGGCAACCAGAAAGCAGAAACCATACCCATGCACCAAGATAAAAAATAATGCCTCCTCCGCGAAGGGTTATAAACTTAGACGAACCACGTTCTGACGGTTTGTCGATGATATTATAATGGTCGGCAACTTTAAAATAACCTATTTCGAGAATAAAAAGAAACAGAAATATAATCGCTAAATGCCACATTGTCATAGTTATTTTAATCTGAATTCGACCAAAGTGGGCTGTTTTCTTTGACCCAAAAGAACAAAATGGAATAACTTTTTCGCTATATTCAGAAATAAATGATACTTACGATTACAGCTATATTGTATTATTATTTATAATATCACAGATTTTATAGCTTCCTCTTTGTCTTATTATTTTTACCCGATATGAGTTTTCAGGTTGCTTGCCAAAGATTATTTTGTACCAATTGTCACCTATAAACACCATCTTCATATTACGAATATTAACCTCCGGATTATCGTCATTTCCACCAGTTACAAACATCCACACAGCAAGACAACCTCCATCTTCGCAATCATATTCTTCTAAATATATCTTTTCTAATTTATGAATGAACTCTGTTGTTAAGCAAGACATTGCAACGCTATCGCCCCTATTTAACGAGCCTCCCAAAATATAACTCTGCATAAACCTTTTATAAAAAGAAATGACATCCTCTGTTTTAAGGGAATCTTTTATCGATTTTTCTCCTGTAATATATTTATTTGAGGGAACAGAATCATCGTAATTCGTAGCTTCTGTTTTAGCAATGTCTTTGTTTTTCTTTTTAATAACAGTACAACTTATTAAGCCTATACTTAATAATAATACTTTTATATAAACTCTAAATTGCCTGTTAATCACCTCTTTTATAGCATATATGGGTAAAGCAGAGTCAATAAACCTGCATTATTTTAATATGTCACACTCTTGGATAGGCATGTAAGGGCCATCCTTTGTTTCAAAAATTACAGTGCCTGAAGCCAATACATCCATCGAATGCCAGACACCGGCAGGGATGTGAATGCCATAATTGCCCGACTCTATACTAAGTATCGTTTCTTCTATAACTTCCTTTTCATCATTATAGAACATCATTTTGAGCTTGCCACTCAACAGGATATAAGTTTCGGATGTATGCTTATGGCGATGGATTGGAACCACAGTCCCTGGCTCCAAAGCATTTAAAAGCCGCTGACATGGGGCATCAAGAGAGTCGTGAAAGTTATAATTCATTCGCAATCTACGGGATTCCTTTGCATCCGAGCTTACAGAATCAAGCAAGCATTTGTCAATTATCTTCATTTATTTGTCACAGTTAAAGCTGTGAATGGTATAAGAGAGTCCTTCACGTGCCGACAAGGGCATTTTGTCAATGTTCAATGCACACTTAATCTTGCTGTTGTCAACGATATAGTTTTCCGTCAGTTTTGCCAGTCGTTCAGTGGTTAAAGGCAGATGCAAACAGTCGCCAATTCTTGCCAGAAACGTCATAGCGCCATGCCCAAACTTCCATATTTTATCCTTTCGTCTCAAACAATTGCATATAATTTCAATCAATGTGTTTGTGGATAAGGCCTCATCATCAGCAAGGTTATAGACGCCGCTGTCTGCATTATGCTTCAGAAGCTGCTCTACAACAAAGCACACATTCTGTATGGAACAGAAAGAACGCTTGTTCTCAAACGCACCTAACGGCCAGGGGAAACCCGCATTTACCACTTTGTATAGTAAATTCAAGTTGCCTTTATTGCCTGGTCCATGCATCATACATGGACGTAAGATATAGACTTGTCTACCATCGGTTTGAGCAAGAGATGCCGCCTGCCACATATCATTTAGTTGTTTTTCGGCAGCAGCCTTGCTTTCACCATACGGACCTTGGGGCATAGGGATGGCATCTTCTGTAAGCATATCGCCAGAGACTTTGTCGGCAACGGCCTTAACTGACGAAAAAAAGATAAACTTTTTAATGTCCTGATGTTCCATGAAATAGGCAAAAACCTTCATGGTTAAATCTCTGTTCACCTTAAAATAAACATCTGCTTCAGTCTGATTTTTGGTGTCATGGGCCTTCCCTGCCAAATGAATAATGGCATCAACATGGGGTAAATGGCCACTCTCGAGGTCGTTCCATACATAATCTCCCGTGCGTCCCAGACCATAAATAGTATGTCCTTTGGCTTTCAAATAAGGCACCAGATTCTGCCCTACGAAGCCATGTATGCCCGTTATCAATATATTCATATCAGTATAATTTCTCTATTTCGTTCCAAACAACATGATTTTCAAAGTTCTTACGCACCCATTCACGAGCCTTTTCTCCGCTAACGCCACTGCGTGCATCATGAATACTACAGATAGCAGCGGCGAGTTGGGATACGTCATGCTCAACAAACAGTCCTGTTTCACCCTCCTGAATAGAATCGCAACAACCGGTAGCACGAGTCGTTATAACCGGAACCTGCATTGACTGGGCCTCTAAAACACCCGTGGGAAAGCCCTCACGATAGGATGCTAACACGTAAACGTTCATCATAGCATAGAAGTATTCCATATCTGAATTTTGGAAATCGGTCCATACTATTTGAGTATCATTCTTAATATCCTGCTGTACATCATCCGGCAAAGCATCCCTGACTTCAAACATTCCCACTAACAGAAGCTTATAATTAGCATTACCTTTCTTCAACTTACGAAAAGCTCTTACCAGTTCTATAATGCCTTTATCACGCACCAGTCGTCCGGAATATCCTATCACCCAATTGTTATCGTTAATCCCCCACTTTGATTTCATGCGGGATAACTTTTGTGAATCTATATTCTTAGGATTAAATTTACCCTCGGTATCAATGCCACAGCACGTACCTTTATGAAGAATGATCTGTTTATATGGGGAGGCTAAGTGATCTTTTACTGACTGTTGTAGGACCGAAGGAGACACACAAACTATCTTCGTTGCACATAAAGAGGCAAGACGATCAACACTCATCAGGACGAAACGCTTAAGTCCATGCGACGTCTGATAGACTAAACCGTGACGAAAATAAATTCGTTTGGGAACCCGCATCAACCATCCTGCAAGCATGGATAAGAGCCCCCCCTTAGGCGTGTGGCCCACAACAATGCCAATTTGCTTATCTTTAATATAGTGGCATATACCTATAACAGTCTTGAAATCTTGAATAATATTTATCGATCTAAGAACTGGTAAAACCCGATAGTCAAAAGAATTTTCCCTTGCATATTCTGCTAAATATTCTGATTCTGAACTTACTACGTAGAAGTTATATCCCTTATTTTTAAAATATTTAAATTGTCCTCCGATAAAATAAGGGAGGACAAAATAGATGTTTACTACATGAAGTATATTCTTATCATTGTATTTCATTATATGTTCCTATTCAATCCACATATATTATCGACTTCAATGTCACTACTTACACAAACAGGTTTTTTAATAATTAAAGAACTATTTTATAGATATTAATTCTAGAACTCTATACGTTCAAAAGGTATATCTCCTATTTTTGCTGCATATTCTGGGAAAGCGCTCTTCCACATACCTTCATGCCATAAACTATATACTTTCTTAGCACTGCTAATTAAATAATAATCTGTAAACATTTTGATATTTTCAATATCATCTGTTTCGCCTGCAGTATCAATATGCTTTACTGTACCAGGCACAATATATACATTCGGCATCTCCTTTTTGATGCAATTAATAAACACCATAGAGTCAGAAGCTATTAGAATCCTCATATCCTGATGTCGTAGAGAAACTCGCTTTACAGAGTCTATTGCAGATCTTATTAATATTTCTTTTTGTTCTTCTGATTTTAATTCGGGATTTATATCTGTTTCTGTTTTATCCCCTAAAAGATTCATAAAACGAGTATGAATTGCGACATATGTATTCCCGATTTCTGCCTGATATTGTTCCAAATAATATTGAAGATAAGGTGTTGGTTTAAATAATTCCCGATACAATTCTCCCCATTTATAATTAGTATTAAAATGCATATTTACTTTATCTAAGGAATTAAAACCATAATAGAAATGAGTTTCCAGCTTACGCTCCTTCATCAAACGACTAGGATTTGTAATTTCACCATAAGCAATGATATTATTAGATGAAAGTAATCCAAAATTCATCTGCGATTCATTAATTACCCAATTATAGCGTACTGGTTCTAAATACTTACTTAAAGCAAATGGGCAAGTCCAATTAATTTTGAATTCTTTTCCTATTGCTTTTGAGACGGCATATATTGTAAGAAGTCCTTTAAGCCGATCAAACATTCCACCATGGGAAATTCTGCCATCCGCCATAAATATGTATGACTGTCTATTACTTTTCTTATACAGAGAGAACCCTTTCTCCTTTAAAAGTTTAAACATCATCAAAGGTTCACGATAACAACTATCTATGAGAATCACTATAAAGTCTCTTTTCTTCATACATTAACATTTCTGTCCTCCATAAAAGAGAATATTTATAATTTTACTCCGTTGTGAAATACGAACTATATAATAGCACGCTACACATAAAATGAAACCTATCAAAGGAACAAATATGAAATCAATTAATACTGGCGATACTGAAAAATTGTCCAACTTAATAAATGCTGATAGAGTTCGTTCAATAAGAAATGTCTGTACTACATATATGCCTAACGTGTACCGACCAATAATACTCAATTGAGATATAAAACTTTTCAACATCTCATTGTTTGCAGATACGCAGTCTACAAGCTTACAACACCCTATTATCATTACAGATCCAAAAAAGCCAATAAGAGTCTGTATTAAGAACTTAATTGGAGAATGTATGATAAAATATAAATCAACTTTCTCACACGGAAATGTCCACCGATTATAAATAGCAATTATAAAGCAAATAAGAGATATTAAAAATAATAGGATTTTATGTGTACTTATTCTACATTCGTATTTATGAAGCAAGTAACCTATACAAAAATAGAAATATAGAAAATTAACCATTAATGTTCCACCATATGGGAGGATTAACAGAAGTAGCCATGAAAGCAGAAATACTATTTCAACTGGCAACTTTATATATTTACTGATACGCGCAATTAAGTAACACAGGAATAGAGTCCTAAGGAACCACACACTACCAATTAGTTCGTTTTGCCCCCCCCTAAACAACAATATTGAAAGTAAAGTGCATGATAAAACAGGGATTAATAACTGCTTGATCTTTTTTGATAGGATACTTACAAATGATAGTTCCAAACTATGCAAAGAAAAATATCCACATACCAACATAAACAGGGGCATATGAAAAGAATAAATGACTGGTCTAACTATACTATGAATAGTTGGTACCATTACATAACAATGCCCTATGCAAACAAGTAAAATTGCAACAAACTTTACTAAGTCCAAATATACAACTCTATTTTTTGTCATTAGACATTAATGTCTGATAAACCGAATTATACCCTGCAACAGTTTTGCTAATATCAAACTCTAAAGCGCGATTATAACAGCGTTCAGCAACCTCCTTATAATAAGTTTCGTCACTTGCCAAATGATTAATCTCTTTAGCCAAAGCCCCAGCATCTTCATGTGGAAATAAAACGCCATAACCTTTCGTTACTTCTCTCAATCCATTCACGTCAGAAGCTATAAAAGGCTTGTGTGCACTCATACCTTCGACATTACTAAGACTTAGACCTTCCCAATGAGATGACATAACGATGATATCAGCAGCTTTCAGCATATTCGGTATATCTGTCCGCACACCAAGGAATCTAACTCTATCACTTACGCCTAACGATTGAGACAAGCATAGGACTTCTCTCAGCCGTACACCAATGCCAGCAAACCACACCTCAAATTTATTTTTATCTAATAATGATAAAGCTCGGATAATAGCATCTTGATTCTTTTGTTTACGGAAGCCAGCAACCATCAATATCGCCTTACGGTTCTCCTTTACTTCTAAAAGTTGTTTGCAAGGGGTTGCTTGCGATATTACATTAACATCTATTCCATTATTTATAGTAGTGATTGTATTATATCTATCCGAAGAATGTATAAGCCACTCACATCCCATATACTCCCTCAACCTTTCCTCTGCAATCTTACTAATACAGATAATACGATCATACTGCCCATACATCCAACTCTCAATCAATGCATACCACTTCCAGTTACGCTTACGATTAGAAGTATTATGCTCTGTAGATACAAGCTTTACAGAGCATAACACTCTGGCAATTGCAACGAAAAGTTGTGGTGAAGAGTTATGCGTATGCACAATATCATATTCTCGCATTATCTTTATCAATTTCAATATATATATAGGATTATAAACGCTACGCCCCAAAGTATATATCTTCGTATATGGACTCTCCGTCTCCAATCTTTGCATCAATGGGGTTTCCATGCCATTAAAAACACACAGATCTACAGTATGTCCTAATGCTTGTAATCTCGGTATCAAATTGACCACCAATGTCTCAGCTCCTCCCATCTCCAAAGACGTAATGACCTGAAGTATCTTCATAATCAATGTTTATTTACTCGTACATCATTCAGATGCATTAACCAACCTAACGGGGCTACTATATTCCACAAACCCGTTAACTTGGGATATTCATTACCTCCATAATAGCACAACCGAAATCTCCAATAGTTAATAGCTGCCTTTATTTTATCCTTAACAGGAATATCCAGTTGATTCATCTCCGCATAACACATCATTGATGTTATTGGACTATTCATTCTTATTCTAACTATCTTTGACGTCAATCCATCCTTTAAATAATCTCGAAAATAAACAACCTGATTAAAGAAGTGTAATTTATATTTTCGCGCGATCCTATTCCAAACTAAAACTTCTGGACAAAATTTTTCATTATTAATCTCTGGGAAAGGATACTCACGTAAAACTTCAGTCTTGAAAACCTCACATACATCACCCACAAAGCCATATTTATAGCGCATTTCAATAGAACTAATATTCTTAGCAGAGGATACATTTCTATATCCTATAACTGTTCCATCGTGATGAGCCATTAATCCACAAACACCTCCAATAGAAGAATCGTTCTTAATCTTCAAATATTGACTATGGATAATAGACAATGAATCTTCAGGAAGGCTATCATCACTATCTGCTATTAAAATAAGTTCACCTTTAGATTCCTTTACCCCTGTGTTGATAGCTTTGTGTTTGCCACCATTAATCTGTTTTATATAGGATATAACTATTTTCTGCTCTTGGATGAAATTATTTACAATATTATTTGTAGAATCAGTTGATCCATCATCAACAATAATCCACTCAAAATCATTAAAGGCTTGCCTAACCAAACTCTGATATAAGTTTCCCAACAAGGGTCCCCGATTATAAGATGGTGTAAGGATTGTTATCATTATCGATAGAATTTATCTATAGCATAATTCTCATCATATTCATAAAGTTCATAAATAAGATCATAACTTCTCACTCCATTTGTAAGGAATGTTTTATATGGAGAAAGCATTGGTCCCCATTGAAATACAATTCTAACGAATAAGAATAAACTAATGAGAGATACTAAATTTCTTACATATTTATTTCTTTGAACTTCATTACAAATAGTAGAAAGCGTTGCTATCAATCCTATAACATAAAACCATCCTAATCTTCCGCCATTAAGAGACAACACGAAGAGTAATAATATAGCGCAAAATCCTAAAGAAGTATTAAGCATTACAACTTCTTTCTTTGTAGTAGGAATTTGTGTGTAATTCCTTAGAATTAAATAAAGGAAGATAAAAGCTTCCATAATATATTCATATCTAAAGCCTATATCTCGCTCCACATAAGTCGCAGCCCTATCATGCATATCTACAGTATTTCCATATATTTGGAAGATTGTTGAAGGAGTGCCTGAAAGGCCAATAACCAAACATATAACCATAAAGATTACAATGTATCTCGGCTTAAATTTCCTCACTGGGATGAAATAAAGAGGTAATAATACAAGAGCAGAATTATGAAAGGACACTGCTATCAAAATACAAATTAAAAATTTATATAGCTTTCGTTTGTAAATATATTGTATACTCAACCATGCAATTCCTACTCCTATCATTTGTCGCAAATAGGTAAATGTAAAGAAGAACACAAGACCCATAAAAAGCATTACTGCAAATGGATAATTAATACAATATTTCCTTAGAGAGAAATAATATAGGAGATAAATCGTAAAAGTAATCAATAAAATAAAAATATATCTATTACTCGTAATATACGATATCAAAATATTATAGCCTATATAACCGATTTCCTTAGGGAAAACTTTAAAAATTAAAGCGTCATTATATTTCCCATTAACTCTGGTAATATCAGCTATACCATCAAAAAGTTCCCCATAGATATATCTATCATACCCACCCAACATATCAGAAATACCGACAAATATAGCTAAAAGAGAGAAAGATAGCATCAAACAGTATTCTTTCTTATAGCCATATTTAATGGCTGCAAAATTAATAAGAATCGTAATTAATAAAATTATGAAATATAATAACATCGTGAACCCTGAATACTAGAAGGTTAAACTGATAAAGAAATCACTATTATACATGGGTAAATTAAATATGCATGAATCTATATCTCATTGAAATAACGAAAACATTTCTTTTGCGATTGTCCCATTATCATGAAATTTCAAAACCTGTTGTCTACCCTTTTCTGCCATTGCTATATATTGGGAAGGATTCAAATATATCTTTTTCAAAAAATCAATAATTTCACTAACCTTATTGTATTGTAAACACGATAAATGATTCTCAACTACAATATTCTCTAACGCATACCATGAACCTATCACTAACAAACCATTTGCAATTGCATCAAGAACCTTACCCTTTGTACCTGTACCAATACTGATTGGGGTTATTTGTATGTCATGTTTATTGATTTCTTTTATATAATTTGGAGCAAATTTAATATGGTTGACTTCATATCCTGCACTACTAAGGCTTTTAACATGTTGTTCCCAACCTTTACCTAAAAAAGTAATTACATAATGATCCTTTAATTCTGATATGTTTTTTTCTTTTCTCAAACACTCAACCATTTCATCTGCATCCTGCTGCATATATAAATTGTATTGTCCTGCTATTAAAACTTTTATTTTAGGCGACGGTGACAAAAAAGAAACGTTCTTAACAGGCTCAGCGACTTGATAATGGGGATGACGTAGAAAATGAGCTTGAATGCCGGGAATTATTTCCTTTAGAAAATTAACATCGGCCTTACCTACTAAATGATAATGTATATTAAAAGACGTATCAAAATGCCTCTCCATGTTTAAATACTTATAATACATAAAGACAGATCTCCAATATCTCATCTTATTTCGCATCAAAAAACGTTTGCCAAACATCCTATAATAATAGAGAGACTCGCAATCAGGCAGAGTATGTATCCTTTTAAACATTGTCAATTGATGACTTACTTGAGATAATTCCTCACCATAAATCCATATACCATCGACCTCTTTTGTAACAATTGTATTCAATTCACTTTCTGTCAAACTAATATAGTTACCAACAGGCCTATTCAGAAGCAATCTAAAAGGCAAAAAATAATGAATAATAAAATTATACCATTTGGGTACTGCCAATAAATGGATTTCTATATTCAATTCTTTTGACACAGCTGACATTTGCGTAGAACTAAGTTCATTCAAATTATATGAATAAAGCTCTACCTCAATATCTTTATCTCTTCCTGCTAATATATAATAAGGTAATGCACTTGTTCCACGAATATTTTCTGAAGCAGGCATCATCACAGAGATCATTATTATTTTCATTTATTTGTAATATTAACTTTACAATACAGATATTACTAAATAATTGGAGCTTATTTTGTTAAGATGGTTACCATCTACAGAACAGTACTATCTTTCTTCAATTTATTTCTTTCCTAAATTCTTCAAATAATTTTTTCTACTAATATTATTAACCATGTCCTCACACACGTCAGGGAACTAAAGTTTTACATTACAAATATAAATTAAGATACACCGTTTATTTAAAGCCCATGAATACAATTACTTAAATAATATCTTTTTACGTATATGGTATCCTAAATTTTTATATCATACCAACTTAAAATTTCGTTTAAATTATCTTATTTATGAAGCTAATATAATCAAAATCATCAAGGTTCCGTTTAAAAGCAAATATATGCTTATAATCTAAAATCTTACCCGGATACCAATTTTTATACAAGTCACTCCCTAAATAAAATGGGTATCTATCAGATAAATCTTTATTAGTCATCGAGAAGACAAGTTTATTAAAACTCATCATATTCAACAAACTCAAATCATTTTCATTGAGGCCTTCTCCTTCCCATAATACCATGACCTTATCAAAATCAACCCTTCTAAATCTTTCAATCCATTTATCTCTAGCCTCTTCAAATGTTAAATAATGGACAAAACCTATTTTTATTAGCCGCTCACCAAGTCTTAGCCCTCCGACAGGATAGGAATAGTTATGATTGTCTATCTTAAAAATCTTAATTTTTGAAAAAGATCGAATATTATCGACAAAGAAAAGAAAATCTTCGGCTGTATAAAACAAGGTATTAATAGTAGGAGTATCAAATTTCAGCCCCAAATCATGTAATATAATACCACCTGTACAATTATTACAGATAATGCAACACTTATCAGCATAACATCTTTTTGCTTTACACTTGTGATATATCTTTCTAGGTTTAGCCATTATCATCAATATGAATCCAGTTACGTGATCAAGAAGTTTTTGCATTTTACCATGAATTTAGAATTACATATTATAATATTTATTATAATACAGCCTTTTTTCTCTACTATTCTATTATTGGATTCCGGATTATAGGGATTTTTCAGTACCGAAAGAACCTTAATATTTTATTCAAAAATAAATAACATACCTCTATATTGAATAGTGGAAGCAAACAATCAGATTTCTTTGACATAGTCTTTCCTCTAATTGGATAAATACTCCAAGCCCTACAAGATAATAAATATTTTTTTATATCTTGAAGAGACATATATCGCCTATTCCATAAAAAGGACAAAAGTAAGGAGCATAATAAAGAATTACTTTGCTTTTTATAATATTCCTTCAACTCTGGAGAATAAGAATCCATAGATAAACACATTAATTCATGTGCTATATAGAAGTCACTATCAATACCTCTCTTTATTTTATGAAAGTCAAGACTCCTATCTGTAGAATTTGTATTATAATAATAAACATAGCCACATATATGAGAATACTTTATCCTTTTAGCAGTTGGATATACTCTAAACAAAAATTCAACATCTTCATGTATGATTCCCATCTTAAAAGAAAAGGAATTACTAACAAGAAAAAAACGAGAGAAGAGTTTATCACAAGAAGATCCGGGGGATAAACCTAGCAACAATAATTGTTCTCCTGTATAAATAATATTCTCTTTAAGATTTTTACTTGATACTTGTGAGTTACCATCCTTAGAAAAAACCAACATTTCAAATTCTATAATATCAACTTTATCCGCAACAGCATTATTCAATAGTTTACTTAAAAATTGATCTTCTGATAAGTAATCATCTGCATCTATAAACATTATGTATTCACCACATGATGAATCTATGCCAAGATTACGTGCAGACCCTTGTCCCCCATTTTCTTTGTTAATGAGAAGAATGTTTGGGTATATTTTCTGCAACTCTTTTACAATAGACGGAGATGAATCCGTTGACCCATCATTAATAACTAACAGCTCAAAGTCATTTATATCTAAGTCTTGATGATATACAGATTCTATACACCGTTTGATGTATTTCTCTGCATTATACATGGGAATAATAACTGAGAGCTTCATTAAGATAATATTTTATGGCAAAACATAGAAATAAAAAAACGAGTTTTCATTATTAATTTACCCAGAGGATAACTCCTTAAAGCAATTCTTACCATCTTGTCAGAAAATGACAGAGGACGTCTTCCCAAAAGATAATAAAACTCCTCATAAAACCTTTTACTATCAAAAATATCATAATATAACGAAAGGTAGGCTATCCATGGCATTTCTTTCTCTACCCATAGATTCCAAAAGTAGGGATAAGGTTTCAACAATGCTTTAAAGTGCCTGCATATTCCATCTGCATAACCTTTGAAACGCTCACCATTAGCCATTGTTAAACTATTGGGATTCGTATTCCTCTCATAATGATACAAAGCTTTAGGAACATATGAAATTTTAAGTGGGTGAAGAAGAAATTGGAACATTAAGAATAAATCTTCAATCAATACCAAATCTTCATAGAATTGTATATTGCATTGCTTATAACATGAGGTTCGTATCAATTTGTTCCACATTGTTCCCTTCAACGTAGTGAACATTTCTGTCATCACTTCTTTATTATCGAGAGTTTTAGGTTTTTGCCTTGAGTAAACAACCTCATTATTGCAATGTTCCCAAAAATCGCAGATAACCATATCTGCATCTGTCTTTACCGCTTCATGATAAAGTTCTTCGAGTAATGAAAGTTCTACCCAATCATCAGGATCAATATGAATGGAATATTCTCCTTTTGCATGATTCATTCCATACTTACGCGCAGACGTAAGTCCTCCATTGGTTTTGTGAATAACTACAACCCGAGAATCCTTTTGAGCATACTCATCACAAATCTCTCCCGACTTATCTGGACTTCCATCATCAACCAATATCAGCTGAAAATCGGTAAATGTTTGCAGCAAAATGCCATCTATGCATTTCCGCAAATAACTCTCAGCTTTATAAATGGGGACTATAACAGAAACAGCACACTCCATATAAATTATACAAGCAAAAATAATTACTTAAATTCGTCTACTGCCTTTCTTAGAGCCTCAATATAGCCATGACCATATTTAAAATCAGGCTCCATATAGTTGCCTTCACCCCATTCATTCCATGATTTTAGAAGAATAATCTGCTCTTCGGATGGTTTATCCTTAACGGCTTCCAACGCATCGCATGCCATCTCATAAAAGTATTTGGGGGCTTCATTATAGTATATGGCTGTAGCAGCTCTGCCGCTACGTGGACTATGATCCCAGTTAGGAAATATCTCTGGTATAACAAAACGATTCTTACACTCTGGGGTAACAACTTGATGAACAAACTCTTTGTAATCTATTGCTCCTCGCGACATACCAGTTACCACTTGAGTACATCTTCTATAAACACGATGTAAAATTTCCTTATATTTTGGCATTTGAGAATACTTTACCTGAAGCAAGTCGAGCATATTATTCTCAACAATAGCCTGATAACCCATTTCTTGATAATGCTCTAACGGTTTTTTCCCCCACACATTAGCCACTAAATACAGATCCTTAAATCCAGCTTCGCGCACCCATTGCCTGAACCATTTCAAATATTCAGACGGAACTTCATCTGGCTTGAAGATATAAAGAAAGGGGCAACC
Organism: Prevotella sp.; assembly: GCA_013333935.1. GTDB lineage: Bacteria > Bacteroidota > Bacteroidia > Bacteroidales > Bacteroidaceae > Prevotella. The sequence goes on from JABCNV010000004.1 coordinate 267,514, forward strand.
GTTAATCTTGATATATCTGTCATCTTTAAAAGCCTTAAGTAGAAAGTTAAAATGCTGTCGTGCATCCTCTTCGCCGGGATAAGTCTGCTCCATAAGCATAATATCATGAAGACGCCCACCTTCCCAATCCTTTTTATCCCAAGAATGATTAGCCCATGCCAAAGCAAAAGGGAAGTCTGGCTTTCCACTATCCAGCACCTCCTGAAAGACTCGTTCCATGAGTCGTTTTCCGTTACCGAACCAATAATGCCAGTAAAGGAAACCTGTAACACCAGCCTCACGCGCCAACTTCACTTGCTGCTCACGAACCTCAGGAACACGAAGATCGTAGTAGCCTAAATCAGCAGGAACTTTAGGCTGATAATGCCCTCTCCATAATGGCTTGGCTTTCCCTACGTTTGTCCATTCGGTAAATCCCTTCCCCCACCATTCATCGTTTTCCTTAAAAGGGTAATATTGCGGAAGATATAATGCTAATATTGTTGGTTTCATATAATTATCTCTTTATTCGTATCCAAGACTCCGGATACACGTCTTTAATATCAACTCCTCTTATGAATTCCTCCGGACAAATTGTAATGGAGTCTTCGTATTTGCATAACCAAGCCCCCCACCATGAGAAAGAAGAATTTGCGTTAATATGGTAATGGCATAAAGACATTAGAAACATATCCCGCCAAGATTTCGTTCCGTTGTTAATATCCACATAATGACATTTTATGTTCCTAAAATGTTCCTGACACCAAGCTATATCATCAGAGAAAACAAAGTACATCGGCTCCTCTATAATTGATTTCATCTTTCGAAATGCCTGATGATAATAGTTCTCGGTTGCGACACCAGAGAATTGATAATAATCAGTAGCCGAAGTCTTCAGATAATCACCTCTCCTGACATGTACAGAAACACTATTAGGGTTTAAAGATATTTTATCAGCCAAAAGACGAAATGTTTCATCCTCCTTATCTATTATATTAAATTTAAATGCGTCCTTAATCTCTTTCTCGCATCCTGCAAAATACTTTTCACTATGCCATCCGCCTACGTAAAAGGTAATTCCCCATTTTGTATGATGCAAAAGTACATTTTCTTCATAAGTATACTTCTTATTTTCATTGATACATCGTATTCCTATTAAATGAAAGTATTTACGAAGCCTTGGAATACCATCATAAAGATTATAAACCTTATGCAGGAAGCGATTAAAAAAGGTATTGGGAAATCTAACATTAAATAGTTTATCTAACTCTGAACCATTATGACTACAGCTTGATGTAAAATATAAATATCGACAACTTTTCACATGCCTTTTCTTAGAAAGAAAAAAGGCATACTGCGACATTTGATTACCTAAGCCGTTAAATATTATAACTACATCCATCTTCTAATTCTATCACTCAAAATCTTTCTAACATAAAGTTTTTCACCCTTCTCAAGTCCAACAGCATAGATAGCAATGAGAGAAATTATCAATGTAACCATTAAAACTATCAAGAAATCATGCCATGTCGATGCAGCATAAAAGTGCTTAACCATAAGAGGAACCGGCATTGATACAAGAAGTATTAAAAACACTCTCTTGACAACCATACTGAAAAACAGCTTTATATGAAAACCTACTTGATATACACAAAATGAATATCGGGCTACTCCTGAGAAAAATGTTATAAAGATACTAATTATAAAAACAAATTGCGGGCCACGGCCTAATTTCAAAAAAACGTAAGAAATTGGCAATATAGCCATAATAATACAACTGACAACAACTTGAAACCTCCGGATATTTCCTGTCGCTTGCAACGCATTAGACATAGGACTTCCGAAAATGCCAAATATAATATTATCTATTAAGAGAAGAATGATGAAGATATTGGCATATTTCGGAACATCCACCAACCATAAATTCAATATGAAATCAATGTTGAGTGCAGCTGGAAATCCTATGAAGAATGTCAGAAGAAAAGACAATTTGCTACCCCGATAAACAAGTCGTTCCATGCTGTCTCGCTCATTTGAAGCATAATATTTAACGACCTGCGGATTTATTGCCGACTGGAAATTAAACATAAAACCACTGACAGCACTGGAAACCTGATAGGCTACCGTCCGTGCTGCATTGATAACAGGACCAAAGAACATATTCAGTAACATGTTCAAGCCCTGGTCTTTAGAAATTACCGCACCAGCACCAAAAAGGTTCCAGCCCGCGAAAGACACTAATTGCTTATACAATGGCTTATCATAAAACACATGGAATCCTACCTCTTTGAAATGTCGGCTACAATAAATCTTATATAGAGTTGTCATCAACAATACAACCAGAGTATTCAATATTGCCAGTAATATCATCTTATCCCAACTAACAGCCATCAAAATGAAAACAACTATCAGTTTCAAAGTAATATCCAGCAAGCTGAAATAAGCAAAGACATCCATCTTCTCGTGAGCTATGATAGCTCCGTCAAAAGGGACTTGGATAATGCTCATTACAGACATGAGGATGGTTAACTGATAAACAATATTAGCGGCAAATAACCTGTCGGCCGGTATCACAAGCTTAGTATTAAGGAACCACAGGCCTATCGTTTCCCCCAACAATGCAACAAACAACGCCAGTATAATATGAATATTCAGCGATGCTGCAAATACTTTCTTTAATTGGGGTAAATCTCCTTTGCCAAGCGAAAACGTAAGAAAGCGCTGCGTAGACGACGCCATACTGGAGTTCAGAAATGCAAACATGGAGATAACGCCTCCCACGACGTTGTAAACTCCATAGTCAACAATGCCCAGCATTGCAAGTGTTACCCGCGAGGTATACAAAGAAATGAGCATGCTTAAAAGCATCCTCATATACAGGAAAAGGGTATTCTTGGCAATACGTTTGTTATTTTGAGACTCCTCCAACATACTGATTACCTTACAAAAGCACTCTATCTCCCGCCAAGAAGCAATTTTCTTGTCAACGAATATCTTTCTAATAAAACTGTCATAATGTATGTTATCGCTAACACTACTATCGTTTCCAAGCCTACTATACCATAATTAATTCCAGTATCGAAGTTCAGATTCGGCAAGATAAATCCATTAAAGAGGATTACACTTATGGCATATATCCCCAAGCTTTTCTGCCCAAGCATCGCCATAACCCTGCCCCACGTCATGTCTCCCCATTTAAAAAGGAATCTTATTACGATGAAAGCCACCGCAGAGCCTACAAAACCTATCAAATAACGATACAGGTCTATGGAAAGCAAATGATAATCAATAAAGGGACTGGAAGTGCTCAATCCCTTGAGAATACCACTACCTGATATATAAATATAATCTTCTACCGTATACTGTCGATACAAAATAACAAACAAAACAAACAGAAACGCAAAAGCCATCACCCGTGTGTAAGCGTTCAACCTGCATTTTATCTTATCATGAAGCCGATACTTATTCCACAAATATCCCACGATAAAGTAAGGATACATATACACATACATGTTTATGCCATATAGGCCGGGAATAAAGAGCATGACACATAACAGGGCTACATAAACCGCTATATTGTCATGAAACCATCGAGATACAGCCATAACTATTAAACTACACCAGAAGATAGCCCACAGAAACCAAAGCGCAGAGGTATATGACAACAGCTCCTCACCCCATGGAACAGGCTTCCCGTTCAACAGATTGACAGTATTCAAAATAGCAAGATACAGCGTATTCCAAAGCACAACCGGCAGCAACAGTTTAGAAAAGCGGGTCTTCAGATTATGTCTCCATGAATGCCGTACAACAGAACCATAAAACAGGTAACCGCTGACCAGCATAAACAAAGGCATGTGAAAGCTGTATATAATTTTATGAAGTTCGTCAGAGTAAAAAAGATTTCCACTGATATACTCATCTGAATAATAGTCAATGCAGTGCCCATAAACTACTAAAATAATAGCGAAGCCTTTCACAATATCCAGATAAAGGCTGCGATTGCTTTTGTCGGGCACAAACGTTTCAGAGTTATTCACGTAAGATTTAAAGGATATGGTAAACTTTATAACATCTGTCTGTCCGTAATCAGACAGGCCGGATGATAAATATTCGTATAAATGAAAACTATTTCAGACTTCGTCATGGAACCTCCTGAGAACACTCTTCCCTCCTCCACTTTCGGCTATAAGCGGAGGTATAAAGGCATAAAGCCCGGCTGGAAGAGCATATCAGCTTAAAAGAAGACCACGGAAAGACGAGACAGGTATGACAATGTCTCTGGCTTGTCGTCCCGATTCTTGCCCGCGCGGCCTGCTCGCAGATAATCTATAACAGTCGTTAATATTGACTGCAAAGATAGGTTATTTTTATTAAAAACAAACATTTCCACCGGAAAATTAAACGCAAAGACACGCAAGTTCAACATAGAACTGCAATCCCAAGTGCTGGTTTAGCTTAATAATCTATACCAGAAAACACCGAGGGGTTTGGGGGCGAGCAGCTCCCATGA
>JABCNV010000062.1 GCA_013333935.1 Prevotella sp.
AAAGGAAAATAGTCACGGATAAGGAGGTAAGGGGCTACGCACCGCTCTACCCATTACCTACAATTATCGCCCTTTCCTTCTTGCTTGACAGCGTAGAAGCCCACCTGTTCAGAAAGCATGTGTGCAGTGAGTTGATGCATCCAAGGAGTTCTGTCATTCCTATCATCATATATGACAGGGGTGTCAATAGCTGAATATGTACCAATCCTTTTTCTTTCACTGTTATCTTACTACATTACTACAAAACAAGGTAACACAGTGAAAGAGAAGGTATTACGTTGTAGTTGGTAGATGACTATATGTGCAACTACGGTATGACTACATACTACCAATCCATGAACGGAAAGGATATGTTTTTTAGCCGTGGAATGCGGTCAGAGAGGATTGTGAACTTTCGGATATGGCTATGTAGATAAGATTGACAAATACAAGAAGGTTTTTCTTAGCTGTCGTGCATATTCCTTGAAGGCAACAATTCTATTGCCACAAATAGTCGTAATTATGGTTACTAAACATCTCATTTTCCCCTCGCTCAAAATATATTGTCTTAATAATGAAACCTTCCCTTGCTTTGGACATCGAATACGGAAAGAGAGATTGGTCAACAAATCCTATAGAGTTTACATATCTGCCCAGCGGAGTGTCTATGTATTTGTATTCCTGATGAAGCGACAACTTTTCTCTGCTGATTTGCCTGATGGTATCAATTATATGGAAACTTCTGTCATCAACCAAAAATGCTGAAACAGGCTTGCCTATTTTCCATTCAAAATCATAGACAAGTAAGGGTTTGGGAATGAACTTGTCGTAATAAAAAATTTGTTTTCCCTGCTCGTGGAGGTAGAAAACGGCATTTTTCTTGCCATTTACATAAACTTTCCTGTATTCGTCTCCCTTAATGATGGTGTCTTCCCTGACAGTATATAGATAAATCTGATAGAAAAAAGGACGGAAAGGGTCTGTCACTATTTCTTTCCATGAAGTGCCTTCAGGGTAATAGATGTACTCATATTCTTCCCTGTCGTTTCCACACCCGGAGAGACAAAGAAATTCCACGAGTCCCAAAAGCAATTCCAAAATAAGCAACATGACAGAGAGTCCCTTAGTCCTTATCATCGTCCCTAATTATTTTATGCGGAAACTATCTTTTATCGTATCCACCATGTCTAATTTCTCCCATGTAAACAATTCCACCTGAATGTTTTTTGTTCCATGATACCTGCTTGTAAATGTTTTGTTCACAACTTCATTTTTCCGTCCCATGTGACCATAGGCTGCCGTTTCCGTGTACATCGGCTGGTTTAGTTTAAGCTGCCTTTCAATGGCTTTAGGGCGCAGGTCGAACATTTCAAAAATCTTCTGTGCAATTTCTCCGTCCGACATTCCGACATTATTGTGTCCATATGTATCAACCGATACGCTGACAGGAGCAGCCACACCGATGGCATAAGCCAGCTGCACAAGAATTTCGTCCGCAACCCCTGCTGCTACCATATTTTTGGCAATATATCGTGCCATATAAGCAGCACTGCGATCTACCTTGCTTGGATCCTTTCCAGAGAAAGCACCTCCGCCATGTGCTCCTCGTCCCCCATATGTATCCACAATTATTTTTCGCCCAGTAAGCCCCGTATCCCCATGCGGACCTCCTATAACAAATTTTCCTGTTGGATTTACAAGATACTTTATGTTACTGTTGAACAGCTTTTGTATTTTGGAATCACATTGGGAAATGACACGAGGCATAAGAATGTTAATCACATCGTTCTTAATCTTGTCCAGCATCTTCTTGTCGTCCACGTCAAAATCGTCATGCTGAGTACTTACCACTATTGTGTCAATGCGCAGAGGTTTTTTGTTCTCGGTGTATTCTATTGTTACCTGACTTTTTGCATCGGGGCGTAAATAAGTCATTTCCTTGCCCTCCTTGCGTATGTCGGAGAGTGTTCTCATAATGAGATGTGCCAAATCAAGAGAAACTGGCATATAATTTTCGGTTTCATTGGTAGCATAGCCGAACATCATACCTTGGTCTCCTGCACCCTGTTCGTCCGTATCTTTATTGGAAACGCCTCTGTTTATATCATCGCTCTGCTCGTGAATAGCCGTGAGGATACCGCATGAATCACCGTCAAACTGATATTCAGCTTTTGTGTAACCAGCCTTGTTTATTGTTTCGCGGGCAACATTCTGAAGGTCGATGTATGTACTGGAACGCACTTCACCCATAATGACCACCTGCCCCGTCGTTACGAATGTTTCTATTGCACAGTGAGCATTTCTGTCATAAGCAAGGAAATAGTCAAGCAACGCATCTGAAATCTGGTCTGAAATCTTATCGGGATGTCCTTCTGAAACGGACTCCGATGTAAATAAATGTCTCATCTTTTTATCTTATATTGTTTAATTCTTCTAATATAGCGTATGTGGAACGCAGCGTCATGAAATCCGTATATTCTTCTGCTGTACCATTTTTCATTTCCGTCATTTCCACGAACATCTTTATCTCGTTAAAATATCCCTGTGTGTAAATCTGATTGTTTGCCAAAATGGGATTGAAGTTGTTTCTTGATAAAAGACACTCGTTGGATAATTTGGTGGGGAGCACTTTTTCGATTGGTACTCCACCTATGGTACATACTGATGGCACAAATGACAGTCGCTCCATCTGGTCTATTTCATACGTTCCGTCCTGCGTGTTCACTCTGACATTTTCACTAGCATCTTTCCAAGAATAAAGTGTGGATAATTCCAAAGTACCAATAATATTGTCATGTTCCAGCATCAGCAGGTAGGTCACACCACCTTTTTTTGTACTTTTGACTTTATGCATCGCCAGTATCTTAGCCCCTCCAAAAAGAAAAACGACCAAGTCGATAGGGTGTATAAACAAATCGTATATCTCATTGCCTTCGGGGTACAATCCCGTTTGGTAACGTAGGCTGTAACTATTTAATTCCCTGCCTTTTATTTCCTTTCTCAATCTGGAAACAAGCGGAGAATGTCTTTTTTGCATTCCGACAACTGTGGTATTAAATCCAAATAACCTTTGCTTGTCAATAAGGCTGTTTAGTTCCTTTAAACACATACAGGGAGGTTTTTCTATAAAAAGAGATTTCCCCGATTTTATAACTTCTGATGCAATTTCAAAATGTGACGCAGGTGTGGCTGACACAAACACTCCTGCGACTGTCTCGTCATTGAGAATATCCTTTATAGATGTTGTCCCTATTATGCCCTTGAATTTTTTCCCTATCAGTTCTGCCTTTTTCGTGGAAGAACAGCACACATACTTCACGTTGACTTGTAGAAATTGGATGACGGGGAAAAGGTTGTGGATGGTGTGGTTTCCAAAACCAATTATAGCATAGTTCTTCTCATAACAGTCGGAGAGATATTTATTATCCCTTCTGCGCTTGTAAAGTCTGATGATTTTCTGAATGTCTGTCATTTAGGCTATATTAATCCTTTGAAATATTTGCGGTACGTGCATTTTTCATCAGCAGTCCACTGATATTTCCCGTAAAACGCTTCGATAAGTTTTTTAGGGAAAAACCTCTCGGCTGCACGGAGAAGTATTATGTCAAATTTACGATGGTAGTTAATCCAGCATTTGTTGCAGTCATGGGAATACTCACATTGAATCTTAGCAGTCCTTTGTGAATTGAAGATTTCGTCAAGAGTATTGTTGTGAACATTGCCGAGAATCACATCCAGATTTTGGCACAGGGGAACATTCCCATTGGAATGGATTACCAGTTCATTGTATATACTGTGGCATCTTAGGCGCAGATTTCCTTTTTTCCATTCATCGTACAGAGCCACAAAGTCAAAATTTTCCTGTGTTTTATGGATAGATTGCGGAATCTTTTTTATGTAGTCATTTCCGACCTCCATTAGGTCCTCGGTGGTATCAAAGAAATCCATCGTATTGTAAATGCCTATTCTGACATCAATGTTATAGTGTTTGGCAAGCTGAATAACATAGTCCATGTCCTCAAACGTGTTCCATGGAGTAAGGCAGAACATGAACGATATGGGAACAAAGTCCTTACAGCTTTCCACCACCTGAATGACCTTGTCATATCCGTCACGCCCTCTTAGAGTTTTATATGTTTCCTTGTTCCCATCTAAGGAAACATACAGATGTTTGGGCTTGTATTTCTTTACAGCTTCGATAACTTTAGAGGGTGCAAGGCAATTTGATAGCAGGGTGTAGTTTGTATGGTTGTTGTGAAACCAGTTCAGTATTGCATCAGCTTCAGGATGTAAAATAAATTCCCCCCCCCTCCAGACCGACGGTTGTCCGTTTTGTTACGCACTTGCTCGACATTATCCGAATGATGTCCGATAATGACAAATGCTCTATTGGCTTTTTCCAAATAGAGCAATGTTTACACCGTGACTGACAAAGTGATGTGGAATAAATCATCAAGGATGATAAAGTCTTATCTGTAGGTACTGTTATGTTTTTTACAAATGCACCTCCAGTTACGAGATAGTCTAAAACGTTATACATTGATTATGTTTATAGTATTCTCCGCATACCAAGTTAACTTGGTATGCGGAGAAAAAGAATTATTCAACGATTATCTTTTGCTGTTTTGTCTTGTTATTTTCACTATAACTTATAACGTATGTACCGCTATGAGGCAATGTCGCCTTGTATGAATAAGAACCCTTGTACTTATTCTGTTTATAAGAGGTAACAACATGCCCATAAACATCTGTTATAGTCATCGAGAATTGACAATCATTCTCAAGGGTGTAGCTTATGCTAAGAGTGTTCCCTGAGACTTCTACACCAAAGCTGCTGCCATTTTTTGTAGGATTGGCTGAATCCTCTTGAACCACAGGAGTTAAATCCATACCGCTGAGCAATCCTTTCACATATAGCATCGTGTTTGCATAAGGAGAAACCAGCTCGCTTTCCGTAATGACCACAGGAGCGGTCAGCACAGGCTTAGCCCCAAATTTTGTCTCTTTTTTGATTGTTGGAATTTGTGGTACCAAATCTTCCAACAGTTTAGTCATAAAGATGTTGCCTTCTCCCAGTTCCTTATATACCAAGAATTGACTGGACGGAACAGATGCGCAATAAGATTTAAGCTGACGATAACTGTCATATTCTCCTAATTGTTCAAAACTGCTATAAGGAGATTGGTTTATATCCTTATCCCAAAGTGCAACTAAACTCTTGAACTTGCTTTCTGTTCCAGCAGGCAGCAAGGCAATTCTGCTTTCAATGAGACCTTGCTCCAAATCGGTAAACGAAACCTGTGCTACTTTTGCATCGGCACTTAACTGTGGTTTTGTTCCCAACGAAGTGTCTTTACGGTAATATTCTACGATTTCCCCATAGGAATTACCTCTCACTCCGTTTCTAGGATGGAAAGTTCGTGCCAAAGCACCAGGCTTACTTTCCCAGTCATATCCATGCAAATTGCCATCAGCCCCATCCCGAACAGAAGCATGTGTATATTCTCTTTTTCCATTCCGCACGATAGCCCATAAAGCAACTGTCCCGTTTTCAGCATTTGCACCAACCCTTGTAAGTCCTCTTGACGCATAGAATTTGTCAAAAGCCCTCAACGGGTCAGGGTCGTAGAAGTTAGAATGCGTCGAAGGAGGCCATTCCCAATAGGATGTTATTCCTCCAGACCAGCTTATACAGTTATAGGTTCGAGACTCGGGAGCGGACATAATCGCATCGTCTTCCTTCAAGTAAGGAAAAGAGCCAGCATATGTAACGTTATTTACGCTGCTTTTTTTACATTTTATGTAAACATTGCAAAGAACTTCTGGCTGATAAGAGCTGTACTGCGACAACAAAACGGCATTGCCTGCTACTGAGTACTTTTTGTTAATTCGCGCCCATCTTCCCCAATCAAAGTCTCCATTCCCTTGATAATCATCATTGTAAGCGATAATTCCAGATGGATTTCCGTAAGATTCTATCCAAACCATCGGATCACCTCCCTTGGAGCATACAAAAGTGTTATATACTTGATCTGTTCCTTGATTACATACTATTCCCAAACTAAACAAAGGGACATTGCTGTAATAATTTTCTCCGTTGATATTGACATTAGCAAGTCCGCTTGTGGCATTGAGCCATGAACGTACTCTGACGTAGTAAAGTCCCGTCTCAGGAATGTTGACATTCAAGGAAGCAAGGCATTGATTGTTGGAATGTGCATTCCATGTGTATCGCTCAGGATTGTTTGCACTGAACAACTCAAGAACATGGTCATAGTTGTCAATTCCGTTTGTCGCTATAAATATTTGCTGTCCTCTCTGGAAAGAAACTGTCTTGAAAAAAGAGTACTTTATTTTGCAATTTCTAATGTATTCAAAATCATACAAAGGAGAGTCGTAGGAAACACTTCTTGCTTTTGCAAACAAAGGTATAGCCAATGTGTCTCTGCCACAGAAATTCAAAGACGGTTCTGCATTACTGAGTGCATTCTCATGAGATAAGGTCTTAAGTTCTACCTTATAGTCATTGTAATTTTGAGACGAAATGGTAGAATTTCCCAAATCCTTAGAAAGTCTGACAAATTCAACCTCTGGAACGTCAGGAGCAGTCCCAACAATAGAGATGGTGTTCTTGCCTTTTCTCAGGAACACCTTTGAAGACTTCTTCAAGCCTATCGCCTGCCAGTCGTTTGACACAGGGGGCTAAGACATCATCTTGCAACTCGTTGTTTACCATTACTTTGTAAACAGATAGTGTGCCATCTGCTTTCTTCGTCCCTAACACCCAGAAGTTGGCATAATGAAGCCCCGAAACTGGAGCTTCGACTTCAAAGGTGGTGAAAGTCTGAGCCTCTGTAATTGATTTTGTACACTTGAGAATCTTCACATCGCCACCTAAGCTTGGATTCTTCTCGTAATAACTAATGCTCTCCACACTTTGTGAGAAAGCAGCAACTGTTGTTGCAAATAAAATTAACAATGTAGTAATACCTTTTTTCATAAGTTCTTTATTAAAAGGGTTTATACTAAATTAGACGGTGTAAATTTAGGGAATTTGTGTGACATTTCCAAGTTTTTAGTATGATTTCTGAGAAAAATACTGCGTTTTAGGTACATATAAACAGAATTACGAAGAAAGAAGTTTGTTAATGCGTTTGATGGCACTGTGTTTCATTCCTATAAAAAAAAGAAAAGGTCAAGGAGAAATACCTCCTGACCCAAACATTATGTTACAAAATATTTCTATAATTAAGGCTGTATCTTTCCCTTAAATATTTCATAACATCTACGCAATGGAATTTTCTTCTAATAACTTCTCCAAATCCGAAGCCTTGTATAGTATTTTCCCTGCGAATTGCGTGTAGGGGATAACTTTCCTGTCCCGATAGTCCTGCAAGGTACGAGGGCTGATATACAGCCGTTCGCATACTTCCTTGCCTGTCAGGAAATGCTCACCGCCAAACAGCGGTTTGTGTGTCTGTGCCACTTCCTTTATCCGTCTGTTCATTCCTTCAAGTGCGGACAGCACCACCTGCATATCATCCGCTTCCATATTCAAGTCCTTTACTGATTCCATAATACCCTTGTCTTATTTGTTATTCTTTAATCTGTCTGTTTTTGTCTTCTCCGATTTAGTCTGCAACAGCCGCTCCACGTCCTCACGCCTGTAATAGCACTTATGCCCTATTTGCGTAAACGGCAGCACACCTGTATCCCGATAGTGCTGCAATGTACGCTTGCTGATATTAAGCAACCTGCATACATCGCCGTTGTGCAGCCAATCGGTGTGTCTGCTCTGTTCTCCGAATGCCTTGTGGCAGGTCTCGGCAAGACTGTGTATCTCGTTTCTCAACCTTGCCCAATTTGAATCCGTAATGATAAAATATCCCATAGTTTTATTGTTATTTTGTTTGTAATTCTGTCTTATTGGTATTGACAACACCTTTGTCTGTTCTACGTTTCACTGCACGTTTATGCCTGCAAAGGTATGATGAGTTTGTCACACTTCAAAGCAGCAGGGAACAGCAGGGAAATATCGGGAACTTCAAGGAAAAACTAACGCATTTTATCGGCAGCCGTTTGCGCATTCTTTCCCTGTTTTCTTCTTTCGCCGTCTGTTTGGCGCAAAGATAGGGCGGTGCATGTCCTATTCTATCATACTTCTTTTAAGTGGCACCTTGTAGCACTCTTGGTGTGGACAAAAGCTACCCTATTTCTGTGCTGATTCTTATTGTTTGCAATATCGGTGCAGAATACCGCAAACGTGTGCAAAGGGGTACACTTCTACCTCTATCTTTCCTTGCTATTTTATCCCCTGTTTTGATTTAATTCGGGCTTAAATCAGTTATTTCTTTTCCTGTCTCCTCAAAAATCCGTGCGAACTTTATTGCGAATGAACGCAACATTATGCAAGCACTCTCCGAATGCTTGGAACTTTCCAGTTCTCTTCATAACTTCACTCTCGGAAACCAAACCAAGCATATAATGAAAAGGAATGCAGATAAAGGCAATTCAGTGGACGAAAATAATACGCCCAAGCAAAGGAAGACTTCCTCCAAAAATGGTGAGATAGAAACCTATCTCTCCTCTTATTATGAGTTTAGGTACAACACGGTGTTGGGGCGAACCGAATACCGAAGTAAGGAAGATGCTCACTTCTCAAAAGTGGGTCGCTATGAAAGCAACACGCTCCGCAGGGAACTTGACAACGATGTGGGGATTATCACATCTTCCGACAACCTCTATTCCATTATAGAGAGCAGCTTCTCTCCACGTGTCAATCCCATACAGGAGTATTTCAATGGATTGCCCTTGGTGGATATTGGTAATAGCAGAGGTAATTATAGTGGCAATAGCGATAGTTGTAGTCATGGCAGTAGTGGTAATGGTAATAATGAACACAATAACCATTGTGATATTTCTTCCCTTTCACTGAAAGCCATTCCCGAATTGGCAAGTTGCGTAGTTGTGCGCAACTCTGACAAGTGGCTGCCATACCTTACCAAATGGCTCGTGGCTGTGGTCGCCAACGCCATGGACGACCGTGAATGCCGTAACCATACCTGTCTTGTACTGACAGGCGAGCAGGGCAAGTTCAAGACAACTTTCCTTGACTTGCTCTGCCCACCTGCCCTGCATGGTTACAGCTACACGGGAAAGATATATCCGCAAGAGAAGGACACGCTTACCTATATAGGGCAAAACCTCATCGTAAACATTGACGACCAACTCAAAGCCCTCAACAAGCGTGACGAGAACGAACTGAAAAACCTCATCACCTGTCCGATGGTCAAGTACCGTATGCCTTACGACAAGTATGTGGAGGAACACCCACACTTGGCGAGTTTCGTTGCATCGGTAAATGGTAACGATTTCCTTACCGACCCCACAGGCAGCAGACGGTTTCTGCCCTTTGAAGTGCTTTCCATAGATATTGAGAGAGCAAAGGCTGTTTCTATGGATAATGTCTATGCGGAAGCGAAAGCCTTGCTGAGCATAGGTTTCCGCTATTGGTTTGACGATGAAGAGATAACGGAACTATACAGGGAGAGTGAGGATTTCCAAGTACAGACGGCAGAAATGGAACTACTGTTGCGCTGTTTTGAGAAACCTACGGAGGATAGTCCCAACTGTACCTATATGACTACCACAGAGATAATCACCTACTTGGGACTTTACACGCATCATCCCTTGTCCTTAAAGCACATGGGCGAAGCCCTGAAAAGGGCAGGCTTTGAGAAAGTGAGCAAGAGGCGAGAGGGTGGCAGTCCCATCTATGTATATAAGGTAAGGAAGATATTGCCTTGTCCTTTATTAGGCAGTTGCAACTATCAGATGTAGTAGGCACATGTAGTAGGTTGGTAGTATAACTTGGGACTAAAAAATAATATTGGAAATCAACTACTTATGTCAAAATAGTATGTAGTAAGAAGAAAGATGAAAAAGTTTGGAGGGGAAAAACTTCTGAAAAAAGATTTTCTTTCAATAAGCATTCACCTACCATTCAAATATCATTCAAATACACCATTGTCATTCAAACACAAATTATTCAATCCATTCAATTAAAACATATCACAATGAAAGAAGAAGATTTATCACGCATCAAGCAATACCCCATCGTGGAGTATCTTGAAAGTAAAGGCATCAAGCCTGTACGCAGAACATCAGTCTATGCGTTGTACCGCTCACCGCTGCGTGCAGAAACACATCCGAGTTTCAAAGTGGACACAGAGAAGAACCTTTGGATAGACTATGCCGAATGCAGGGGCGGAAGTATCATCGACCTCTGTATGCGTTTGGAGGGCTGCACGCTATCGGAAGCCATCCACCACTTGGGGCAGAACGCTCCCGATAATACAGTATATAGTTCTCACAAAGACTTCTCACAAAACAATCTCCAACCAACGATGGCTGCAAACGAGACAAGGAAACTGATAAGTATATCAGACACCCTACCGCCACATTTGCAGGAGTATCTTACAAAGGTACGCTGCATTGATTTGGAAAAGGCAAAGCCTTTCCTTAAATGTATCAGCTATGAGGTAAGGGGCAGGCGCTATCAATCCATCGGCTTTGCCAATCAATCAGGAGGGCATGAACTTCGGGACAATGGCACGTTCAAGGGAACGATAGCTCCGAAGGACATTACTCCTATATTCACCGACAAGATAATAAACCAAATACAGCCAACTTGTGTGTTCGAGGGATTTATGGATTTTCTTTCTTTTCTTTCAATGAAAGAAGAAGTAACAAGTGCCTGCCTTGTGCTAAACTCCGTGAGCAATACCGCCAAAGCAATTCGGTATATGAATGCGCAGGGAATATCTTCCATTCGTACCTTCCTTGATAATGACGATGCTGGGCGGAGGGCTGTTCAAGATTTCATAAAGGCAGGCTTCCATGTTGAGGACATGAACATACATTACAAAGACTTCAAGGATCTCAACGATTTTCATGTCAGTCGTGTCCGTGAGCGACAGAATCATAAAGAGCAGATACTGGCACACATGTCGGTTACAGAACAAAATCAAAGCAATAAATCAAAACAAGTCAAACATAAAATGAGATAGAGAAATGAAAAAGAAAACAATGATGAATGACAAAGACCTTTCATGGTTCTTGGAATGCCAAGATGATAAAATGGACAATGAGGTAATCCCACAGACGGAAGCACAACCCGTTCCTGTGGAGGAAATAACAACGGACGTAGAAATAAATGAGGACAGTGTTACTCAAGGAGAAGCGGATATCACTTCTGGG
>JABCNV010000025.1 GCA_013333935.1 Prevotella sp.
CACCTCTTCCCATTCCGAACAGAGAAGTTAAGCCCACTTGCGCCGATGGTACTGCACAGCAATGCGGGAGAGTAGGCAGCCGCCTTCTTTTATAAACTGAAGCCCTGGAGACAGAGATGTCTTCAGGGCTCTTTTGTGTTTATCCTGTCTTTCTTTTGTGCTGCCTTCGAAATCTTTTTGTGTTTATCCTGTTTTTCCTTTGTGTTGTCTTCGGGGCTTTTTTGTATCTATCCTACCTTTCCTTTGTGTTGCTTTCGGAATCCTCTTGTGTTTATTCTGCCTTTTCTTTGTGTTGTCTTCGTAACCCTCTTTTTCTTGTTTTATTCTTGTTCCATATTTGTATTATCTCTGTTTCATATCTGTACTGTCTTTGTTTCACTTTTGTACGGTTTCTTTTTCGTATTTATGTTGCCTTTTTGTTTGTATTGTGCAGTACTTGTGTGATTTCTATGATGGCATGAAATAGGTTTAACAGAGAGAGTGGGATATAAGGTTATCATCATGTTTAAACTATGAGAAAAACATTTAAAAGTGCCTGATTATCAATTATTTTGTGTACCTTTGCAACCGTAAAGGACAGAGCCTGCAGACAGGCCTGTCTATTGTCTAACGGAGCTTTGACAGCACATAACTGTTTCTCATAAAGCTGTTGGGAATTGCGTTAGTTCCCGGGCTCCAGAAAACAATTGTTATGGAGAAATTATGGAGAAAATTATTATCAAGTAGGTATTTATTTTTATTTTTTTTAGTGCTATTGTCGCCGGATGCAGCGACTGCATCCCATCATTCTACAGCAAATTCCACGTTCAATTGGGGGCCGGTAATGGCGGCAATTATTCAGGTTGAGAGTGGCGGCAATCCGAAAGCGGTTAGTGGAAATTCGGTAGGCGCCATGCAAATTACCCCTATTTTAGTGGCAGAATGCAACAATATTCTTAAACTTCGTAACAGTAAGAAAAGATTTAAGTTGTCTGACCGTCTAAGTGTCAGGAAGTCTAAGGAAATGTTTTTACTTATTCAGTCGCGGTATAACCCCTTGAACAATATCGAACATGCGATACGCTCGTGGAACGGCGGCATGCATTACAGCAAGCGAAGAACGCAGCATTATTTTAACAAAGTGATGCGTTTTATGAAATAAAATTCAAAAAGGAGCTCATCTTAAGAGGATGAAGCTCCTTTTCTTTTTACTGTTTGCACCTTATTCATTAACTTTGTTGTCATGAAAAAGTTTTGTATTGTATTTTTATTTACACTTTTATCTTCTTCTTCTTTTAGTCAGAATCCGTTTTATCAACAGAAGATTAGTGAGTTCGGCCAGATGCGACCTGTTGATTCTACGGACGTCGTGATGGTAGGAGATGGGCTGACAGAGTATGCCGGTGACTGGAATAAATTGTTACAATGGCGGCATATCAGGAATCGTGGCATTGCAGGAGACCGTATAAAAGGGGTGGCATCGCGGCTTCATTCTATTTTACAGGGTAAGCCGAAGGCCCTGTTCCTGATGGCAGGTACGAATGATATTCTGGAAAAGGAAACGCTCCCAGTGGTCTTGCATGATTATATTGACCTGATAAATCTTGTCAGAGAGACGTCTCCCGAAACAAAACTTTACGTGCAAAGCCTGTTGCCGGTCAATGAAACTTTTTCGAACGAGAAGCTGTCGGGCATGACAAACACCATAGCTTCCTTTAATGTTCAGCTGCGCCATTATTGTGAACGCTACCACGTTGGCTATATCAATATTTTTAAACGATTTGTGCGACACGGAACGAATGAAATGCGGCGTGAACTGACTTCTGACGGTTTGCATCTTACCCCGTTCGGGTATAAAGTATGGGCTTTTGAATTGAAGAAATATCTGCTCGACTTGAAGCCGTAGCGATTATCTGAAAATTTTACACTCTTTTCTGCCCGACGACTTGGCGAGAACGAGCATAGCGTGAGGAGATTACCGCGAAAATGTGGTAACTTCTTCACGCTTTTTTACTTTGTTTTTGATATAAAGGTGACGTGCGGCGACCACCATACATGCGTGTGACGGTCGCCGCACGCGTGTATGGCGGCCGTGGTAACAATCGTATGGCGGTCGTCGTACGAGCGGATTACATAAGACAGGCAGAAGGAAACGACGGGAAACGGATGGTTTTCTTGCCGTCGTAGAAGTGGGCCTTCGCTGTAACGGTTACCTTGCAAGGTCTTGCAGCACTTCGGATACCGTAGGGTGAATGTGCACTGTATCAGCCAGTTGTGTACGCGTTGCACCTGAATTCATCAGACATGTCACCTCCTGAACAATGTCGGCAGCATGGCAGCCATAAGCGTGGCAACCGATGATGGCATCGCTTTCGTCGGTTATGAGTTTCACCATACCCTCTTCTGCCTCCATAGCCACGGCGCGACCGTTGGCCCTGTAGAAGCCTTTGCGTTCCTGTGCGCTTATGCCTTGTTCTTGCGCTGCGTGCAAGGTCAGGCCCACGCACGCCGTCTCGGGCTCGGTGAAAACGGCTGCGGGCATGATGTTCAGGTTGATTTTGTCGACCTTTTCCAGAATGGTGTTTACGGCCCTGAACCCCTGGAATGTGGCCGCATGGGCGAGAAGCTGCCGTCCGTTGCAGTCGCCGATTGCATAAATATGCGGGATGTTCGTCCGCATATTGTCGTCGACTGCGATTCCCTTAGCGGTAAAGTCAATGCCCGTTTTCTCAAGACCGAGGCCCGTAAGGCTGGGGCGACGCCCCGTTGCTATCAGCGTCAGTGCGGCTTCTGTGCAGTGTTCATCGCCCTTTCTGTCTTCGAAAAACACCTTTCCCCCTGCAATCCGCCTCACTTTGCACGACAGGTGGAAGTCGATTCCGCGCCGTTCCATCTGCTTTCTGACGCGTTTTGCAATGTCGTCGTCAAGGGTATTGAGGCACTCTTTTAAATATTCAATCACCGTTATCTTGCAACCGAAGCTGTTCAATATGGACGCGAATTCCATGCCTATGACGCCGGCACCGATGATGCACAGGCTTGCCGGAAGCTCGGTAAGTGATAATAGCCGGTCGCTGGTGATGACGGCATCGGACTGTGCGCCTTCTATCGGCGGGATGGCAGGCTGTGAACCCGTTGCAATAATGATGTTGCGGGCGGTGTATGACGCTTCGCCTACCATGACGGTATGTGCATCCTGAAACTCAGCTTGCCCGCGAACCAGCGTAATTTCTTTCTGTGACAGCAGGCTTTCTATGCCTTTTGCAAGTTGTGCCACCACCTCGTTCTTGCGGCTGATGGCCTCTGCCCACGAGCGTTTGTGCAGCAGGGCATCGTGCGCGAGGGCCTTGGTGGGGATACATCCCGTGTTGAGACAGGTGCCTCCGGGCTGTTTGCTTTCAATGATGGTGACGTTTAAACCACAGCGTGCGGCGTAACCGGCAGCGCGATATCCACCTGGACCGCTGCCGATAATGATTAAGTCGGATGTAAACATGGGTGTTACAAAATCGAGAAAAAGAAAATAAAGAAAGGCGAAAAATTAGGTATTGGGAGAGTGGAACGTTACAACGGGTTGCTTGGCAGCCAGTACGTCGTTCACGCGTCGGAGGGGAGCGTTACGGGGTGCCGATTTGACGAGTTCCGGATTCTCACGGGCTTCGCGTGCAATGGTGTGCATAACGTTGATAAATTGGTCAAGCGTTGCCTTGCTCTCGCTCTCTGTAGGCTCTATCATCATGGCCTCATGGAACAGCAACGGGAAGTAAATGGTGGGAGCATGGAAGCCATAGTCGAGCAGGCGCTTGGCTATATCCATCGTGGTTACGCCCGTCGACTTGTCTCTTAAGCCGTTAAAGACAAACTCATGCTTGCATAATCCTTCGATGGGCAGCTCGTAATCGTCTTTCAAACATTCCTTAATGTAGTTGGCATTCAGCGTGGCCAGTGCGCCCACCTGCCCGATATGCTCCCTGCCCAGGCTAAGGATGTAAGCCAGGGCACGCAGTTCTACGGCAAAGTTGCCGTGGTAAGGATGAATGGAAATTGCTGTCGGCCGGTCTTCTGATTGTAGGGAAGCATCGGTCGATAGGCTTTCATAGCCATTCGATGGCAGAAACTTTTCAAGACCCCTGCGCACGCCAACCGGCCCCGAACCTGGGCCGCCTCCGCCGTGAGGCGTCGAAAACGTCTTGTGAAGATTGACGTGCATCACGTCGAATCCCATGTCACCCGGGCGGCATTGTCCAAGAAGCGGGTTGAGATTGGCCCCGTCATAATACATCAGGCCGCCGCAATCGTGAACCAGCTGCGTAATTTCAGGAATGTTGTATTCGAATAATCCGAGGGTGTTGGGGTTGGTCATCATCATGCCTGCAATGTCATTCGCGAGCAGACTCTTGAGGTGTTCTACGTCAACGCGCCCGTCATCGGTGCTCTTTACCTCAACCACTTCAAGTCCACACATGGCTGCCGAGGCGGGATTTGTGCCGTGGGCCGAATCAGGAATAATGATTTTTGTGCGGCTTTTGTCGTGCCGGCTCTCGTGATATGCACAGATAATCATCAGTCCTGTCAGCTCGCCGTGGGCCCCTGCGCAGGGGTTGAGCGTGAACTTACTCATGCCGGTAAGTTCTGACAAGCAGCTGTCCAGTAGCCGGTAAGCCTTTACGGCACCTTTTACGGTGTCGGCAGGCTGCAGGGGATGCAGGTTTTTGAAGGCCGGATGCGAGGCTATTTCTTCATCGATAACGGGATTATACTTCATCGTGCACGACCCAAGGGGGTAGAAACCATTGGCTACCCCGAAGTTGTTTCCGCTCAAATTGGTGTAGTGCCGCACCACAGTAAGCTCGTCACACTCGGGTAAACGGGCGTCGTTGCTGCGGCGTTTGTCGGGGGATAATTCGTAATGGGGGAAACGGTTCTTCGGTAAACTGCAGGCCTTTGCACCGGGGTGTGACAATTCGAATATCAGATTGCCGTATAGTTTGTTGTTCATAGCGGGGACTTTCTTTTTAGATAATGGTAGAAACCAGTTTGTCAATCTGTTCCTTTGTGCGCTGTTCGGTAACGGCAAACATCAGGTTATGTTCGCCGGTTTGTATGCCACCGAAGAAGCCTTCTTCCGTCCAGTGGTTTTGCAAAGCCTTGACATCGCCGTCGAAAGTGACGACAAACTCGTTGAAGAAAGGCTGATTGAAGACCGGTTTAAAGCGGCCGGTTTGCAGCAGTTGGTTGTACAGATAGTGTGCTCCGTCGTAAGAGAGCCGGGCTGCCTCCTTCAATCCCTCCTTCCCCATGATGCTAAGATAGATGGTTACCCACAGCGCCATCAGGCTTTGATTGGAGCAGATGTTCGACGTTGCTTTCTGTCGGCGGATATGTTGCTCCCTTGCTTGCAGGGTTAGAACGAAGCATCGTTTGCCGTCTTCGTCGATAGTCTGGCCGACAATGCGGCCAGGCATCTTGCGCATCAGCTTTTCGGTGCAGCACATATATCCCACATAGGGCCCTCCCCACGACATCGGGATGCCGAGAGACTGGCCTTCTCCCACGGCAACATCGGCGTTCCAGTCGGCGGGCGACTTTAGCAAGGCGATGTCGGCAGGGTTGGCATTCATCATGAAAAGGGCGCCCGACTCGTGGCAAATGTCGGCAAATCCGGTGTAATCCTCAATGATTCCCCAGTAGTTGGGTTGCTGCACGATTGCCCCTGCCACGCTGTTTTCCGCTATCAGTGAACGCAGATGGTCTTTATCGGTGACACCATCACGTGATGAAATGGTCTTGAGGTCGACATGACAAAAGTGTGCATAGGTCTGCAGAACCGCCATTGTCTTGGGGTCTATGGTCTCACTGACAAGCACCGTATGCGCTTTCCGGCTTACGGCTGTAGCCATGAGCATGGCTTCGGCCGTAGCGGTGGCGCCGTCATACATTGATGCATTGGATACCGGCATGCCCGTAAGCTCGGCCATCATGGTTTGGAATTCGAAGATATAATGCAGTGTTCCCTGCGAAACTTCGGCCTGATAGGGCGTGTAGCTCGTCAGAAATTCGCTTCGGCTGACTAATGAAGGAATGACGGCAGGCGTATATTTGTCATAAACTCCCGCTCCGGCGAAGCATGTAAGCTGGCGGTTTTCTTTTCCCAATTCATTGAAAAACTGTCTGATTTCCATCTCGCTTTTCTCTTCTGGAAGATGAAATTCCTTACGGAAACGGATGGATTCAGGAATCTCTGAGAAAAGATCGTCAATGGAAGTCACACCGCATCGGGCAAGCATTTCGGCGATATCTTGCTGCGTGTGTGGAAAATACTTGTGTGGCATATTCCGGTTTTTCTTGTGTCTGGTTTACTTTTCAATGAAGGCTTTATATGCCTGCATGTCCATTAATTGGTTAAGTTCATCTTTGTTTGTGAGCTTAACCTTGACAATCCATGAGGCAAAAGCATCTTGATTTATTTGTTCAGGCTTATCTTCCAGCTCGTCATTGACAGCCGTTACTATACCACTGACGGGTGCCAAAAGGTCGCTGGCGGCCTTCACGCTTTCTACAGCGCCAAACTCCTCACCCGCAACAAGCTCATCGTCTACGTTGGGCATGTCAACATAAACCACGTTACCGAGCTCGTGTTGCGCATAGTCTGTAATACCGATGTAGGCTTCGTCGCCTTCCACTCTGACAAATTCGTGCGACTCGCTGTAATAGATTCCTTCTTCAATTTTGCTCATATTGTTTTGTTTTTAGGTGATTTTTAGTGTGTTTTGGTGTGGAAATATGGGTGAGATTCCACCCTTTTCGTAGTCCGATTCCTATTGATGGTAGTGTTTTTCGTAGAATTTTTTCTTGACGATGGTACCAGGGAAAATTTTCTTTCGAATCTGAATCTCAACACGGTCACCTAATTTCAGTGATGCGTCAACGAGGGCAACGGCGCAACTTTTGTTCGTGGAAATGAGGCGATAACCAGTAGTGACCTGTCCAACAACAACCCCATTCTTCAGCACATTATAGCTGTGTCGTGGGATGGCACTGTCGTCAAGTTCGATGCCTCGCAGGCATTTCGTTACGCCTTCAGTCTTTTGGCGGAGTAAGGCTTCGCGCCCGATGAATTCAGGTTTGTCAAGTTTTACAAACATTCCCAGACCTGCCATGATTGGACTTATTTTGGCCGAAAGTTCGTCTCCGTAAAGAGGGAGCCCTACTTCGAAGCGCAATGTATCGCGGCATCCTAAGCCACAGGGCTTGCATTGCCCTGAAGCCATCAGCTTATCCCATTGTGAGATGATAAACTTATGCGAGCCATAAAGCTCAAATCCGTCTTCACCAGTGTAACCTGTACGCGAGATGATAATCTCCTCACCATCCTTTTTGAGAGTCTTTACCTCATAAAAGTTCAGATCCTGACAGGCTATGCCCAACACTTCGCTGACGACGGCCTCCGACTCCGGCCCCTGAATGGCAAGCTGGCCATAGTAGTTGCTCATGTTCTTTATTTCGACATCGAAATCCTTTGCATTTGTTTTTATCCAGTCAATATCCTTATCAATATTGGCCGCATTGACAGTAATAAAGAACTCTTCTTCCCCCATGCGACATATACAAGTGTCATCAACCGTACCGCCATCGTCGTAACACATCATGCCGTACATCACTTTTCCGACAGCCAAACAGCGTACATCATTGGTAAAAATATGGTTAATGAAAGGTGTTGCCTCCCTTCCCTTTACGACAACCTCGCCCATATGGCTGACGTCGAAGACGCCGCAGTGGCTGCGTACAGCCTGATGCTCATCTATAATAGATGTATATTGTATCGGCATATCGAAGCCTCCGAAAGGTGATATCGCCGCTCCGAGGCCCACGTGGCGGTCATAAAGGCATGTCTTTTTATTTTCCATATATAAACTCTGTTTTAAGATAATCAAGCTCTATTGTCTCAATCTCCCTTACATCATCACTGTTGAGCACGAATGTTTCGTCGCAGAGGTGTTCTCTAATACGCTTTCTTATCTCGCTAAATGGCAGGCTTGTATAGTTTTTTAGCAAGCACACACGCTGCCTTACACTCTCAACGCCATGCTTTGATAGCTTCTGTTGCGACGGCGTTATGGCGTGCAGCATATGCTCCATGTCCGTATCGTATAGCAAGGTACCGTGTGCAATGGTCTTCCCAGGCATGTGATAGACGGCATTTCCGCTCACTTTGCGCTCGCCAATCATAATATCATTATGACCGCTTGGGTGCACATCGTCTAACCCTATGCTCTGCAAGGTCTCACAAATCATATGTAAATATCGGGAAAATGTTCTTTCAACGTCTTCATCGTCTGTAATATACGAGAGCATAACGTTGCTCATATCCGCATACACACAGCCGCCGCCGCTCTTCCTTCTGAACGTTTTGATACCGTGTTTCCGACAATATTCGAAGTTCACTTCGTTCTCAACAATCTGGTTACGGCCAAAAATGACGGTGGGTTCCACCTGCCACATAAAAAACTTATCGCCCTTTTGTTTCATGTTTCGGGCAACAAATTCCTCCATTGCAAGGTAGAAACTAAGCTGACGGGGCCTTTGAATATTTAGGTCAATGTACGTCAAAATGGTTCTTAGGTTACTTGCAACAAATATAATAAAATAAGTAATAGGTGCAAACAAGAAGCGTATCTTTTTTCGAAAAATATCCGTTTTATCTGCATTTTTAGCGATTTGTCAGCAACCGGCAGGAGAGTACACCTCCTCATGATGACAATAATAGATGACAAAACGAAAAGCTTTTACATGATATATAATCTATCTTATATTGTAAAAGCTATGCACGTGGTCGGTAAATACAGTGTCAGTTCCTACCTTAACTTATCATACCACTCTTTCAATGCCGCCTTGGGGGTGCCTAATTGCACAATGCGGTCAAGGTCGTGTCGGGCTTCGGGAATTTTCTTCAGGCGTATTCTGATGTCAGCTCTGTTCAGCAAGTAGTGAGTATTGTCCTTATCGCGCTTCATAGCCTCGCCGTAATCATATTCCGCCAACTCCAGCATGTGCTGCTCTTCCTCAATTCCAGCTCTGGCCGCCCAAGCCAGAGCCGAGTCAGGAAATGCTGTCACAAGGCGGTTTATACCATCCAAGGCCTCGGTATAATGGCTGTCCTTCTGGTCAAGAAGCGCCAGCCCGAGGCGCGCTTCAAAGTTTCCGGGGATAATGATAAGCAGGTTTTGGTAGTCGAGTCGTGCAAAATTGTAGCGATGAAGTCGGTCGTTACAGTAGGCCCGATAATAGAGGGCTGCAATGTTTGCGGGTTGTTTGGCGAGTACAAAATCGTATTCATCCTTGGCATATTGCCACTCTTCGAGTTGCATATTCCATGCAGCCTTACGTAACCGGAGGTCTATGGAGTCTGGATGATAGGCCAGAATCTGAGCGGCCAGTGCCAGACTGTCGCGCATGGGATTGCCTTTACTCTGTGCCATTACAGCAACAGGCAGAAACGCTATAAGGACAGACTGGAGAATTTTTCTTATGTTTTTCGTCACGTTTCCTGTTAATTTGGCGAATAGTAACCTTTATTTCTTGCTGTTATTATAGTCGGCAAAAGCTTTATCAAAGGCGTCAAGCTGCTCCTTTGACTTGTCTTTGAGTGTTGCCCGCAAGCCATGATAGTATCTCTTTACCTTGCGACGGACAACGGATGCATGAGTACTTGAACTATAAATCTTATCCAAATCAATCTGCATTTGCGGGACAATGTCGTTCAGATAAGCATTATCGCCACTGTATGGCCCTGCTGCATTAGCGTCTGTACCAGCGTTTGGCTGCCTGCTTGTGCCCGTGGTGTCACGGGGTGTCTGTGCTGCATCGGCTGCCGATTGTGCAGCTTGATTGCCTGTACTGTCCATCATCTCGGTGTCAGAAGCCTGTGTGCCCGTGCCTTTATCCTCATTTTGCGAATAGAACAGCGTCGCAGCCACAATCACCAATATACCAATAACCGCAACAATAATGGCCATTTGCTTGTTGCTGCCCGTTGTGTTGCGATTGTTTTCAGCAGTGCGTGTTGCGCGTGGATGCTCGAAAGCATCCATGAATTCTTCTACAGAAGTATAGCGCTCATTGCGTCCAAAGTGTGTGCATGTCTCGATAACCTGCTGATACCCTTCCCCCAGAGCCATCTCTTTTACCAGTACACCCAGGGAGAAAATGTCGGCACGGGCGTCTATTGCCACCGTACCGTCTTTGGTTTCAGGTGCTACGAACTTCAGTTCTTCGGCAGAACGTTTCAGATTATCCGTATAGCGAAGGCGGATACTTAGCAGCTTCACGTCGTCACCTTTCGTCGTCATATAGATGTCGTGCGTATTGACAGCGCCGTGCACATGGCCGTTCTCGTGCATATACTGCAGTGCAGCGGCTACGCCTCTAACCACGCGTTTCTTCTCGTCTGCGGTGTGTCCTTCCTCCAGATATTCAGCTAATGTACGGGCGTCCTGCCATTCGGTCTCAATACAAGTGCCGTAACCGTCGACCTCTTTCAGGCTGTTGACTTTCAAAATGTTCTCATGCTGCAGTTCCCTTGCACCCTCATATTCGCGTTTTAAGTAGCGCAGGTATTGGGGAAGACTTTGATAAGCGCTCTTCAGCGCAATGAGCAGAACAGGTTGTCCGCCGTCTTTTGACACGACAATCTCGTTGATGCTCTGGTTCTTCATTTCGTTAGTGTCTGTCATAATCGTGCTTTTATGATTCTGCGGTTGGAAGTAAGGCCGTGCGAAACTACTTCTTATTCTCTCCCATGGGGAAAAGACCGTACAGGCTTGCGTCAATCATGTCGGTCACTTTCCTGAAGTCTTCGGGGGTATCTTCGAAGCTAATCTTGTCACCGTCAATAATGATAAGCTCGCCTTTATAGCTTTTTATCCAGTTCTCGTAACGCTCCTGAAGTCCCGTCAGGTAGTCAATGCGGATACTTTTCTCAAACGACCGTCCCCGCTTTTCAATGTGCTTGACGAGTGTCGGAATGCTCGAGCGGATATAAATCATCAATTGAGGCAACTTCACTAAGGACATCATCAGGTCAAACAAGTCGCTATAGTTCTGGAAATCACGGTCGCTCATGTAGCCCTGATCGTGCAGATTAGGTGCAAAGATGCGTGCATCTTCAAAGATAGTACGGTCCTGAATGATGGTCTCGGGGCTGTTGGCAATCTCTACTACTTCCTTAAAACGTTTGTTAAGAAAGTATATTTGCAAATTGAATGCCCAGCGATTCATATCCTTATAGAAGTCATCGAGGTATGGATTATTGTCTACCGGCTCGAAGCGTGGCGTCCATCCGTATCGCTGTGCAAGCATTTTTGTAAGCGTAGTCTTGCCGCTTCCTATGTTTCCTGCTATGGCTATATGCATAATGTATTGTCGTTTTTATGTTCTATTTCATTCAGAGATTTGTCAATTTGTCTGATAACCGAAGCGAAATCCTCACGGTTATGCAGGAAGTCGATGTTGTCAACCTCTATCGTCAGCGTTTTTCCGTCATACTGGTTTTGTATGAAATCGTCGTACCGCTGATTGAGATTACGCAGATAATCCAGCTGCATATTCTGCTCATAATCCCGTCCGCGCCGATGAATGTTTTCCACAAGATGGGGCACCGACGCCTTAAGGTAAACCATCAGGTCGGGTTTTCGAAGCACCAGCATCATTGAACGGAAAAGTCCCATGTACGTATCGAAGTCGCGATCGCTCATGTTTCCCATGTCGTGATTGTTGGCAGTGAATATGAATACGCCCTCAAAGATGGAGCGATCCTGTATGATAGTTTCCCGCGATTTCTCAATTTCGAGGAGGTCACGGAAGCGTTCTTTGAGGAAGAAAGTTTCCAGATTGAGCGACCACCGCTTCATATCCTTATAGTAATCGTCAAGGTAAGGATTGGCCTGTACGCTTTCCAGGCGCGGCGTCCACCCGTAATGTTTGACGAGCATATGGGTTAGCGTAGTCTTTCCGCTGCCGATATTTCCGGCTATGACAATATACATAGTCTCTTGTCTTTCTTTATCTTTGTCAGCCCGTAGCCTTTCGCGCCCAAACGCCTGCGACGGCACCGGCATGCAATGTCGGGGGCACACAGCCCTATTTGCGCAGGGCTAAGTTGTAGTTATAGTAGTTCTTGTTGCCGGTGATGTCTTCTATCACCTGTATGAAAGGCGGGAATTTGACGTCCTCGGTATCGGTGATGCCTTTGGTTTCAAGAATAACGAGCCCCTCAAGCCGCCCGAGATAGGTATCCAATTCAAAGTACTGGCCTTCCCAGATAAAACTGCGTCGCTGTTTGTGTATGGGGTGACGATAGGGGTCGGCCTGCGCCAGGAGCGATTCATACAGTGCATTGCTCACCTGCCTTTCGGTCTCAATTTCATGGTCGGTGCCCACACGCTTCTTGGTTGTATGCACGTTAACCGTCTTCCCGCCTTTCCAACGACGGCGACGTAAGCGCACTTCGTAGTCGGGATCAGCCACAAGATAGGTCTGGATGATGTCACTCTCTATTACATTTGGTATGTCATTCGACGTTACGCGTACAATGTATTTGCGCTCCTCGGTGATGGGGAGGGGCAGCTCGAGCACTGCTGAAATCTCTTTCAGCACACGGTTTATCTTCGTGTCGAAGTTGTCATGGTTGTTGATTACGCGCAGATGGGGGGTGTCCAGTCCATGCCTGAATAACCTTCCGGTCGAGCAAACGGGCTCGCTCTATGCCTTCGGTGCGCACCTCATTACTTGTAGTATTGTAGTACTGTTCGGCACCGTCGGCAGCCGATACCAGGTGCAACACGGCGTCATAACGGTCGCGGAGCTGCTGCGTTGTGACGTTACACAAGCCCGTTATCTTCTCCCACATCTCGGCCGGAAGATATGCAGAGATATCCAGCGCGCCGCGGTCGCAGATGATGACCACCGGCCCGTCGATGGTTTTAGCCATGCGTGTGAAGTCGTCTTCAAGCGCAAGCTGTACCTCAAGCGTCGATTTTTCGCCCTCGTAAAACCATTTCTGGTTCTTCGTCAGGTAGTCCATGCCGGCCTGTAAGAATATAGTAGGGACCTCCGGAATGGTAAAAACCTTATAGCCGCGGCTTGAAAAGTGCTCGATAACCTTAACCAGGGCCGTGGTTTTACCGGCACAGGGGCCGCCGGTGAGAACTATTTTCTTGATATCTTTCATCTGTTGGTTGAATTCAGCTCAGGATGATTATATGGGCAAAGTTAAGTAAAAACAGGCAGTTTTCAAAATAATTGCCCTTAATTTCTTGTTCGGCTGTAGTTTGTCTGCCTGCTTGCCGCAGCCCGTTGCCACTGTCGGACGGAGGGTTGCGTGCCGGTGTTACCGGCCCTCTGAAAGCGAACGTCCCTCGAAACGTTCAATAGCCTCACGCCACTCAGACTTGAAGGGCACGGCCATGTTTTGCTCCACGTTGAACGGTACCATAATGGTGCGCCCTATACACTTCACTTCATGCGTCCGCGCATCGATGAGACGCTGCTGGAAAACAAAGCTTTTGTTGCCTATTTTAGTAATGGCTGTCTGCACCTCGTCTTCGTCGGTGGTGTGTACCTGCGACAGAAAGTCGGCATCAATATGCACTACGACAATGGCGTGTCTTTCTGTAAGCGCAGGGCATACGTCCTGAAAATAGTGGAACTTGGCCGTATCGTAGTATTGAAAATAAATGCTGTTGTTGACATGTCCGAACTGATCGCCGTCGATAAAACGAAGTTGCATGGGCATGGTATGATGGTATTCTACGTCTTCAAATGGTACGTTCATGACCTGATATCTTAATGATTTGTCGTGCAAAGGTACTGAATTAAGCCAACAATTCGTAATTTTGTCAGAGACAATAAAATATAACTTATGTTTAAACAAATCATTTTCTTGCTGTCCTTGCTGCTGTCGGCTCCGTTCGCGGCGTCGGCACAGGTGCATTATAAGCAGGTAGAGAACATTCCCTACGTGGCTTCCGGCGATACGTCGGCGTACAGACGCGAGCGTTGCAAGCTCGATATTTATTATCCCGCAGGTACCCGCTGTCCCTTCAAAACCGTGGTATGGTTTCACGGCGGCGGGCTGGAGGCGGGCCATAAAGAGCTTCCTGCCGAGTTTCGGGCGAAAGGATTTGCCGTTATCGGCGTCAATTACCGCTTGTCTCCACGGGCTAAGAATCCCGAATATACGTACGATGCGGCCGCGGCCGTAGCATGGGTTTACAGGCATATTGCCGAGTATGGTGGTTCGCCCTCCGAGGTTTTTGTGTCGGGACACTCGGCCGGAGGCTACCTCACGCTGATGTTGTGCCTTGACAAGTCTTACCTTGCGAGCTATGGCGTAGATGCTGATTCGATTGCCGCTTACCTGCCCATCGGCGGGCAGACAGCCACGCACTTTACCATTCGCAAGGAGCGTCACATCTCTTATACTACGCCACTGGTTGACCGTTATGCGCCGCTGAACAACGTTCGCAAGTTTAAGACACGCCTCATGCTGATGACGGGCGACCGCCATCTGGAGCTGATGGCACGCTATGAAGAGAATCTTTACCTTAAGGCTGTGCTTGAGGGTATAGGCAATGCTACTGTACCTCTGTACGAAATGCAGGGGTTCGGGCATGTCGGTTCGGTGGCTCCTGCACGCCTGCTGGTTGCGCGGATAATAAAAGATTTACCTTAAGCTCCGTCGTTCAGGGGCTTAAGGATAAGGCTTTACGGCTTATTGCGGGGGAAATTACGTCATAGTAGTTTCCCATTTCTTGCGTTAGTCTGAGTGTTCGACGGCCGTTAACAGCGCGTACGGCGGTCGTCACACAACCTCTTTGACGGCCGTCGTACGCGCGTATGGCGGCCGCCGAACATCAACCATAAGCCTTGCTTTGTATGCACAGACATACACAACGCTGAATTCAAACAGGTGAAAAGTCTGTGTCCTAAGCGGCTATATGTTCTGCTACATATATGTAAAGCAGGACACAAACCAACGTGTGGCCTGTGCCCCGCTTGCTGTGGGGGTGTTGAAAAATTGCGAAAGGGTTTTGTTTTGCCTGCCTCCGTCCCGTGTGTTTCCGGAGGCATCAGCCCGTCCCGCTCCGTTTACATCTTCCGGATGAAGTCGCGGGCCTGCTCGTCTTTCACCTTGTTGGCCCTCAGTATCTCAGGCAGACGGCCGCAATTTCTGCGGAAAGTGTTCACCAGTTCGTTAAAGCGGGCGGGATAATAACGCAGGTTTTCGGCCAGCGAACCCATGGGGCCGAGGTCTTCATTCAGCACAATGCCGGCGTCGGCATACTTCAGAGCCTCGATATTGCGCGTGGCATGGCGCATCATTGCCAGCAGTCCGTCGTCAACCGCAGCGGCGTCTTTCGGGTAGGTTATGACGATGGTCTTCTCCGTGTTGCAGCTGGTC
Source organism: Prevotella sp. (assembly GCA_013333935.1). Taxonomy (GTDB): domain Bacteria; phylum Bacteroidota; class Bacteroidia; order Bacteroidales; family Bacteroidaceae; genus Prevotella. Next base: position 15,440 of record JABCNV010000025.1, read on the forward strand.
TCGGGCACATCCACCACAAGGGCCAGTTCGTCACCGGCATAATGCCAGGCCGCTTCCTGCCCGTTCACCATTACCTGTGCGGGTGCTGCCGAAGCCATTACCTTGACAGTGAACTTGCGGTTGGCCGGCATGTCGGGATAAGAACCCTTGCGGGCACCAATCTTCACGGTGAGCACGTTGCCCTCGCGCTTCGAAGAGAGCTCGGTTGTAGCGAAGTTTTGTTCGTAATCCTTGTCGTTGCCGTTGTCCTCATACATGCTGAAGCGGCCTTCCTTCCCCGGGTAAACGGTAACGCTGACGGGATAATCGTTGCCCCGAAGGTTCTTGACGTGGTCGTAAAGAGGAAGTATGCTGCCTGCTTTCACGTAAAGGGGATACTCGTCTAACTGAAAGCGGCGTTCCACAGTCTGGCCTCCTTTAAGTGTCGTTCCGGTCTGAACCTCATACCAGTCATTGCCGGAGGGCAGCCAAACCTTTTGTATAGAGATACCGTTATCGGCAGGACTGGTGACAGGATACACCAGCATGTTGTCGCCAAACATGTATTCGTTCTTGTTCGTATAGGCTTCTTCGTTGTCGGGATAGTCGTAATACATCGGCCTGCACAGCGAAATGGCATCATCGTGCGTCTTGCGGGCCATGGCGTAAATGTAGGGAGCCATCTGGTAGCGTTGCAGAATGATATTGCGAAGAATGTTGAAATGCGTGGCATCAAAGCCCCAGGGTTCTTTCTTCAATGTCGCACTCTTCGTGGAATGCGTGCGTAAAACCGGACTGAGTGCACCGAATTGCATCCACCTTACATACATCTCGGGGTCGATATTGTCAGCAAACATGTGGCCTCCGATATCGTGACTCCAGAATCCGTACAGCACATTTGACGCGGTAGAATTGAAGTAAGGCTGGAACTCTAACGACTTCCAGCTGATGTAAGTATCGCCTGAAAAGCCTATCTGATAACGGTGATTGCCGAGCCCTCCCCAGCGATGGTAGAGCATAGGACGTGTGTTTCGGTTTCGCAACATGTCCGTAAAGACACAGTAATTCAGCCACCATGTGTTGCTCAATCCTTTCATTTTGCTGTCGAATGGCGTCTGTTGCCAGTCGAGCCACCAAAAGTCAACGCCCATCTTTTCGAGCGGACGAAGTTGCGTGTTGAACCATGCGGTCATGAATTTCTTGTCGCTGGCCTGCCAGGGTATGTCCTTTTTCGAAGCCGGATCTATACCCAGGGACGTCGCCATTTCAGGGTAATGCTCTTCGTATGCTTTAATACCGTCGGCGGGATGCAGATTGAACGTAATCTGCAAATCGTTCTGTTTGAGCCAGCCAAGAAAGCGTGAAGGGTCGGGGAAAAGCCTGCGGTTAAAGGTATATCCCGTCCATCCGCCCCGCCCTGGCTCGGTGTAATGCCAGTCCATATCGATGACGAGCACGTCGAGTGGTATGTCAAAGGTCTTGAAATTATCAACTAATGTGCGCAGCTCGTGGTCGGAATATGACCAGTAACGCGACCACCAGTAGCCGAAAGCATAGCGTGGAGGCAGCGGAACTTTTCCGGCAAAGGTGGTAAAATCTTTCAGAGCCTGCTTGTAATTGTGCCCGTAAGCAAGGAAATACCAGTCCTGTGTGTTCCCCTTTTCCGGCCTTTCCATGGCCCAAGGCCACTCAGAATGGTCGAAGAGAAGGCCGTTGGAGTCGTCAATAAACGTCCATCCGTTGCGCGAAAGCAGACCGTTTTCTATGGGCATAGGCTTCTTTTCGTCGCCATCGAACAGGCCGCCGTTGTAGCGATCAAGGGTGCGATAGGTTCCTAAAAGGTTCTTGTCGTCCTTCTTCCCAGGGTGCCAGATGAAGGGAATACGGACTCCTTTGGCCGACGTGATGGTGAGATTGCGGTCTGAAAACTTCCCCGTGCCCTTCAGATAAGTAAGTTTTAAGGCCGATGTTGTTATCTCTACCTTCTTGCTTCCGTTCTTACACGTGTACCTTACCTGCGGGTAAGTGCGGTTGACGGCGACGAAAGACTTGTCGTTTACAAACCTACCGTCGGGGACATACTCCAGCCGGAGGGCGCCCTCGCTGATCATTGTGATGCGCACTTGCTTGTCTTGATAGGCCACGTTTCCCTGCGCAAAGGTGCGCGTGGACAGCAGAATGCATACTGCAGAAAGAAGTAATTTGTTTTTAGGTTTCATGTTTTGGGATTAAATGATGAGCAATATTTTCAGTTGTTATAGACAATATTTATAGTCGATATGAGCAGAGTTAGCAATTATTATGGGCGGAGCTTGCAATTGCTAAGAGCGGTTTTTGCAGTTAATATGAACGGAGTTTGCAGTTGATATCTATTCATACGTCTTGAATTTATCAAATTCTGACTTCAGCTCTTTGACCTCTTTAGGATCGGATAATTTCTCAATGTCCTGAAGAACACGCTTCAAACTTGGATAGCCTACAACCTCTTCGGCTCCTCCAAATATAATGCTTTCAATATGATTCTGCCCTTCTGACGGGAAATGATAGATGTAATGCAGGAACGTTGCAGGGTGTTTGAGATACAAATCAGCCAGTCGTGTGTCGGCATCCTCAGAGAAACATCCGTCGGTAAAGGCGTAGAGATTATTCCATTCGTTCAGTGTGGCTTCGCTTAAAGGGTCTTTTTCCAGACGGTTAAAAAACTTTTCCCACTCCGTGTCAAGCTCAGGGTCGAGCAGATTCTGGTCAGGAAGCTTTACTCTTTTGCCGTGTACAAGAATCGTTTTATACGGAATAAGCCTCTCCGGCGCCTCTGCATATTCGTTGATTCCCTTTAAAACCAGTGTGTCTTTGCTAAAAGAGAACGTTATGTTTTTGAATATTTTGTGTGTTTTCTCGTTGTAAATGGTAATGGAGTTGCCTTTTATCTTATACGTATAACGGTAGGCAAAGTCGTTGTTAAGCCAGCAAAACGAGTCGGCAAAGGCAATACGACAAGGCTCATAACCCCGTCCTTCATACCACGCTCCCTGTATTTTGTCGGTAGTTATGGTTTGTGTGGCAGGGGCTTTCGGCTTAACTGTTGACGGCTGTTCACGATTAGGCTTGCAACTTATTGAAACCATTAGCAAGGAAATACCTGCAAAAAGCGCAGGAAATATCCTTTTAAAAGGTAAGAATACTGGTTGTCTCATAGTTGTTATCAATTGCTTTTGTCAATAAATTTAGTTGTCGGCTTCTGACGTTTGGGCAAAACTTACAGGCAGACTCTCCTTATTTAAATAGAACACTCTGGCGCGAATGGTGGCGTCTGCGGACACAGCGACAGGCTCTGTCCATTGTTTAGATGTGGCTGTTGGCTCGCTACCGTCAAGCGTATAGCGCAGTGTAGCCCCTTCAATCCTGCTGTTGAGGAAGAGCTTGCCGTCGCGAACGGTAATCCCGTGCGGCATCAAATGGAAGTTAATACCCTTGCGAGCGAGCCACGGCATTTCGGCAAGGGCTATCCATTTGTAAAAACAGTTCAGGTCGGCATTGAATGCTTGCCGTTCCTTTTCGCCGTGCATGGTTTCCCATTCCGGTTGGGTGTTCCAGCCTCTTTCGGCCATTCCCAGCATCTTCGGGAAGATATAATACTCGAACCACGATGCACTGCGCAACGTTTCGGAGAATAATTGTGTCTGTACACCGATGATATTTGCCCGTCCTTCTTCGGTAAGCGTGACGCGTCCCTGCTCAAGACTGTCGGGGTTCATGCGCTCACCTTTTATATTTGTGCGCGCCGAACGGTAAACATTATAGGGCAGCAGTGAGAAGCTTTTGTGCTCATCGAGATACCCTCCCCACATATGGCCGCGGTCATGATATAGCGGAGTGTAGGCAAAATCAATGTACAGGTTGTTGGCGTTGCCCAAAATGACGGGATAACCCTTATTGGCAATGGTGTAGGGTAGCTCACCACGGGTCGACGTTGGGTCAGCACTCCACACGTAAATAGCACCTGTATTATTGCGGATAATGCTGTCTTCGGCCTCGTTATGTTCCATAGCCATTTCCTGCCAACCGCATAATTTAATGCCCTTTGTTTTGAGCCAGCGGGCCATTCGTGCAAAATAACAGCCGTGAAGACAGGCTGCCGACCCGAGCTTTTCGCTTTCAACGAGTTGTCTTGCCGCAGGAGAGCCGGTCCATGCATTGCTTGCAACTTCGTCTCCTCCAAGGTGAATGGCGTTCAGTTTCAGGCCTGCTTCTGCATACATTTGGCTTATTTCGCCAATAACTTTCTCCATAAACCGGTAGGTAGAAGGCAAGGCTGGGTTCAGGTCTTCGTCGTCATAGGCGGCAGGTTTAGAGCGTCGGAGCGTGTCGTTAAGGTCGGTAAGCAGATACTCACGGGCCTTTTCAGGATTGCTTTTCTTATATTTGTTATAGCGTGCCAGCATGGATTTGCAGGCGGCACGGCAATGACCGGGCGACTCTATCTCCGGCAAGATGGTGACATGACGCTGTGCAGCATAGCGGAGCAGGCTGATAAACTCGGCCCTCGAAATAAACCCCGTGCCTACACTGCGATGTTTACTGTCGAAACCTCCGCCGTAAGCAGGGTAAAGGCACTGCTGTTCGTCAGTGGTATAACCGCGCCGTGCTCCTACCTCTGTCAGCTCTTTCAAACCGGGTATTTGCAGTCGCCACCCCTCATCATCGGCAAAATGCAATTGCAAAAGGTTGATTTTATATGCCGACAGTGCATCAATCAGCTTGCGAATATCACGTACGGGGATGAAGTTTCGGGCTATATCGAGCAGTAATCCGCGATATTTAAGGTCGGGATAATCGGTGATAAACATCGGCTCTAACGCCTTTTGTCCCCCGTCTTTCTTCAGTAATGAGAGCAGGGTTTGCGTGCCGTTGAACACGCCGTGCGCCGTTTCGGCGGTGACAACAATGCTGTTTGCCCTTACTTCAATGGTGTATTGCTCGGCATGTTGCAGTGGTGTCAGGTTGCCTTTGAGCTTATTAAGCCGGAGGAATATGCTTGCAGGGGCATATTTCTTAACCGTTATGCCAAATAGCTTACTGAGGTTATCCTTGAGCATGGCGGCTTCAGGCTGAAGACTTTTGTCAGCGTTTACGCTTACTCCGTTGCTCAAATCAGCACCCAAAATATTGATAAGCATAAGCATATCTTTCACCGTTGGCATACTGTGCATGGCTTCTCCCTGCGCCTTGCCAACCTCTTCGTTGTGCTTAAACGTGCTGTCGGCAAACACAGTCTCCTGTTGTAACTGTCCCTTCGGCTCCATAATGGTAAGCTCTACCGCCACAGGCTTGTGCCTTTTACCTCCATGCGTGCTGACGAAGAAAGGCTCTTCGGGTGTCCATGACACGTTAGGCACGGGACGGTTCGTCTGGTAAAACACCTTCAGTTCGTCACCGGCCTTCAGCGGTTTAAACATTGGGGTGGGTGCAATACGAAAGTAATTGCGGTTAATGGTGGTGATAGCTATCTGGTTGGTTTCAATTTTCGAAGCTGTCCGCGGCAGCTGATTGTAGTAGATGCTCCAGTCAGCCTGCAGCGTTTCTGGCGATATGTTTTTGATTGTAAAGCAGTTGCGCCATGTGCCTTCGGCTGTCGGGCCAAGATTTTGCCACGTTAAGCAGACGGGAGCCTGACGCCGTGCCAGTGCCATTGTGCTTGCTGTGAGCAGGGAAATTGCCATAAGAATAGTCTTAAAATTCATATAAGGCAGGAAAGACATTGAATAGTTAATATGCGACAAAGATAATATTTTTTTAAGAAAATTGCCTTTTTATGAAGCAACGTTGTTAGAATTTATATATATTTGAGGCGTATAAACTATAAACCTAAACCATATTTAAAAGAAAGGACAAGCTATGAAGATTGGAGTTCCTAAAGAAATTAAACAGGGAGAATGTCGGGTTGGTATGACGCCGGCAGGAGTTTCGGAGCTTATTAAGCACGGTCACACGGTATTTGTACAGCAGACAGCGGGGGAGATGAGCGGCTTCAAAGATGACGATTACCTACGGGTAGGGGCCGTGATTCTGCCTACGATGGAAGACGTCTACGCCACAGCCGACATGATTATCAAGGTAAAGGAGCCCATCGAGCCGGAGTACGGGCTGATACGCAAGGGGCAGCTGGTTTACACTTACTTCCATTTTGCCAGCGACCGTCCGCTTACCGATGCCATGGTTAAGAGCGGAGCCGTGTGCCTTGCATATGAGACGGTGCAGACCTCTAACCGCTCGTTGCCGCTGCTTGTGCCCATGAGCGAGGTGGCCGGACGTATGGCAGCCCTCAACGGTGCGTTCTATCTGCAGAAGACCAAGGGCGGTTGCGGCAAGCTGATAGGTGGTGTTCCGGGCGTGAAACCGGCGCGCGTGCTGGTGCTTGGCGGCGGAACAGTAGGCGAAGCAGCGGCCAGAATGGCGGCCGGTATGGGCGCAGAGGTAACCATTACCGATATTTCGCTGCCGCGTTTACGCCAGCTTGACATCGACCTTCCTGCCAACGTGCACACCCTTTACTCCACAGAGCATAACATCCGTCAGGAACTTCCGCAAACCGATATCGTCATCGGAAGCGTACTTGTACCAGGTGATAAGGCGCCCCATTTGATTAACCGCGACATGCTCAAGCTCATGCAGCCGGGCAGTGTACTGGTTGATGTGGCCATCGACCAGGGCGGATGCTTCGAAACTTCGCACCCGACGACCCATGCCGACCCCGTTTATCTGGTTGACGGTATTCTGCATTACTGTGTGGCCAACATCCCGGGAGCGGTGCCCAACACCTCTACAATGGCTCTCACTAACGCTACATTGCGTTACGCCATCGCCCTTGCCGACAAGGGATGGCAGCAGGCTTGCAAGGACGATGAGGCGCTGCGAAAGGGCCTGAATATCGTTGACGGCAAGGTATGCTTCAAGGCTGTGGCCGACGTATGGGGCCTGCCTTATGAGCCTCTTGAGCTGTGATGCCGGTGCATTCGGCACATTTTGCAGCCCCCGAGAGCGACAAGGTAAAAAGGCTGCCACGGTAAAGTGGCAGCCTTTTTATGTTTTGACAGGAAGCCGGCGACGGAAAGACGGAGTGCGGCGGCTGCCATACTCATTTGATGGCGGCCGCCGTATGATGTGTACCACGGCCGTCGAACGCGCGTACGGCGGCCGTGGTACGATGCCGTTTCTCCCCAAAAGGTTGCATGCTCATACCCTGCATGCACTACGGTTATGCCCTGTATACAAAACGATTATGAACTATATGTACTACAATTATAGCTTGCTGCCGTCACGATTATAGCCTGCATGCGTTGCGGTTATACAATGCGTGCGTCACGGTTATGGTATGCAGCCGTCACGATTGTTCAGCGCGGAAGGTTGAATGCATGTGTCATCTCCTGCATCTGTGCGCTGCTCATGCCCTCGGGTTCAAAGCCCATGGCACGGCAATCCAAGTAAATCTTAGCACTTTTCGAGAGGACGTCAATCTGGTCGAAAGTGTCGAGTACGTCAAGTCCCTTGGCAAACACGCCGTGTTTCTCCCACAGCACCACGTCGTAGCTTTCGAGCTCGTTCAGCGTTGCCTCTGCAAGGGCGTTGCTTCCGGGCAGTGCGTAGGGAACGATGCCAAGCCCGAGCGGACAGAAAGCTTTCGTTTCGGGAATCATGCTCCACAGCAATCGTGTAAGGACATCCTTGCCAAGAAACTCCCTGTTATGGCTCATGGCTACTATTTCTATGGGGTGGGTGTGGATGGTGGCCTTGTAGGGCGATTGCTGTTCAATCAGGCGGTTGTGCACTGCAAGGTGGCTGGGCAGCTCGGATGTGGGCTGTACGGGATGGTCGGCAATGATAACGTAGCTGGCACAATCGTCTAAGATGCGGATGATGCTGCCGTTTTCCATGGGCCACCGTGCCAGATCGCGCATGCGTTTACCCGTTCCCTTGCAGAAGAAATAGCAGCCGCGCAGCGAGGGCAGCGTCGTGCCGATGGGCTTTATATCGCTGATAGGGGGCAGCCGTTGCATGGCGTCGTCGGCCCATTGGGTAATGTTTACGGTGATGTTACCGCCGTTTCGCTCGGCCCATCCGTTCTGCCAGAGATAGCCTGCCACCTCTGCAACTTTCTCTATCTCACGTTGCAGACCGGCATTTCCTTGTAAAATACTTTCCATTTTTTGTTTTTAGGTATAAGTTTTTCTGTTGTTTGCATGCAAAGTTATGACCTATATATACAGGCAACCCGTAAAGTTTGATATTTAAACTTTAAGTTTTGGTCGGCAGTCGGCGTTGTGCAGGCGCTGCGATACGGGCGTTTTGTATAACTTTGCAGCCTATGAATGGATGGGCGTACAGGCTTCGTGCTCGCTTCGGAACTCGCTGGGACGCATGCCTGTCTTAGCCCGGAATCGGGCCGAAAAGTAGTCGGGCGACTCGAAATGCAGTCTGTAGGCTATCTCTTTTATGCTGTCTCCCGTGGTGGCCAGAAGGTTTTTGGCCCGTTGTATTTTCAGTTCCTGCTGGTAAAGAGCCGGTGAAAGGCCGGTGTATTCCTTGAAAAGCTTGCGGAAGTTGGAATAGCTCATGCCTGCTTCCTCGGCTATCTGCTGGATGGTTACGCTGTCTTCAACCGAGTTTCTGATACGTAAACGTGCGCGATGTATAAGGTCGGCCTTGCCCTGATCCTTGTTAAGCTGGCAGGTTCTCTCAAGGGAATACATCAGCCCTATGAGGTAATTGGCGCTTCCTGCCAGCGCCTGCTGCGAGTAGATAGCCTCGGCTTCGGCTATCTCTATGGCCTTGTCGAAGACATGAATGAACTCTTCGGAAAAGCCAATGTGATAGACGGGCTTCTCGATGCTGAGGAAATTGGCCTTGATTCGTTCGTCCATGTTGCGGCCCTTGAAGCCTATCCAATAGCACTTCCAGCCCTTTTCAGGGTCAGGGCAGTAGGTATGCCATTCGCCAGGAAACAACAGAAACACGTCGCCTGCGCGCAAACGGGTCTCCGGCTGGTGTGCAGAGCGGAAGGTTCCACTACCTTCTTTAATATATTGCAGCTGGTATTCGTCGAGCTTTCGCCCGCGTTTTACATCAAAATAAAAGCCATCGGCGTGGCCCTGTGTAGGATAGTGTTCGCCAGGTTTAATCTCTTCGTAACCTATTGTGTCCACATAAAGCCCCCACGAAATGTCACGATCGTTGGCAACAAGGTATTTAAACATGATGTATTGGTTATGTATCGTATCGCAAAAATAAGAAGAATCGGGAAGCCAACCAAAAATCAAGGCTACAAAATCAAAAAGCTAAGGTAAGGCGCCTACGGCAGAACTATCTTTGCCACAGAACCTAAAAACCAGAAAATGAAATGGAACTGACAGAACATTACTTTGCAGTTGACCTCGGGGCTACGAGCGGTCGTACGATAGTGGGCCGCATAGAGGGCGGGCAATTGCATCAGCGCGAACTCACCCGTTTTGACAATAAACTTATAGAAACCGGCGGGCATGTATACTGGGACCTGGCTAATCTGTACAACGAAATTATTAAGGGCCTGAAGCTTGTCCACGATGAGAGGCTGGCTATCAATAGTATTGGTATTGATACATGGGGCTGCGACTTCGTTCTTTTTGACAAAAACGGCAAGCCATCAGGTAATCCCGTGGCTTACCGTGACCCGTACACGGTAGGCATGATGGAGCGTTTCTTTGAACGTATAATGCCTAAAGAGCAGGTGTATAGGAAGACGGGAATACAACTTATGAACTTTAACTCGCTGTTTCAACTCTATGCAATGCGCGAAACAGGGATGGAAACACTTGCCGATGCCGACAAAATATTGTTCATTCCAGATGCACTTTCGTACATGCTTACAGGTGAGGCAGTGTGCGAATACACGGTAGCTTCGACGTCAGAACTGCTGAATCCGGTTACCCGTGAGCTTGACGGGGAACTGCTTAAGAGCGTGGGCGTAAAGCGTGAACAGATGGGGCGTATGGTGTTTCCGGGCACCGTTATCGGCACATTGTGTAAGGAAGTGCAGCAGCTGACGGGCTTGGGTGAAGTGCCTGTCGTTGCCGTGGCAGGCCATGATACGGCTTCAGCTGTTGCCGCCGTGCCGGCAAAGGATGAGAAATTTGCTTATCTTAGCTCGGGAACATGGAGCCTGATGGGCATAGAACTGGCGAAACCCATTATCACTGACGAGAGTTTTGCTCTTAATTTTACGAACGAAGGTGGCGTGGATGGCACTACACGTTTTCTGAAAAACATCTGTGGCATGTGGCTTTATGAGCGTTGTCGCAAGGAATGGAAAGAAGAAAACCCTTCGGATGCAGACGTACTTGAACATGGAAAACTGCAGGCTGATGCCATGAAAGAGGAGGCTTTTCGCAGTCTTATCAACCCCGATGCACAGGAATTTGCCAATCCGGTATCGATGGTTGAAGCCATAAAAGATTATTGCAAGCACCATAACGAACCTATTCCAGATAGTAAAGCGAGGATATGCAGGTGCATTTTTGATTCACTTGCCCTGCGTTATGGCGAGTGTTTTCGTAGTCTAAGCAGTTTCGCCCCATTCAAAATAGAAACACTCCATATCATCGGCGGAGGCTCGCTTAACCGTTACCTGAACCAGATGACGGCCAATGCGTGCGGCGTTACCGTGCTGGCCGGTCCACAAGAAGCCACGGCAATTGGCAACATCATGTTGCAGGCTAAGGCACGTGGTAGGGTAAACGGTATGGCAGATATGCGTAAAGTAATAGCTGAAAGCATACAACTCGAGTGCTTTGAGCCTCAAAACACCGAGCTTTGGGCACGTGCTTATGAAAAATATCAACAAATAACTCAATAAAACTAAACCTTATTATGAACGCAAAACAAATTGAACAGAATTATCTTGTAGCAAAAGAGCGTTATGCTGCATTGGGTGTTGACACAGATAAAGCGCTTGAAACGCTCGACAAAACTCCTATTAGCCTGCATTGCTGGCAGGCTGATGACGTTGTGGGATTTGAACGAAACGAAGCCGCTTCTGGCGGAATCCAGACCACAGGAAACTATCCAGGTCGCGCGCGTAACATAGAAGAGGTGCGGCAGGACATCAAGGAGGTAACGTCGTTAGTGGGTGGAACCTTTCGCTTAAACCTGCACGAGACCTATGGCGACTTTGGAAAGACCTTTGTTGATCGCGATGAAGTAGGCCCCGAACACTTTAAAAGCTGGATGGAGTGGGGCAAGGAGAACGGACTAAAACTCGATTTTAATTCGACCTCTTTTTCACATCCCAAGAGCGGTTACCTCACGCTTTCTAATCCCGGCAAGGCTATTCGCAACTTCTGGATTGAACATACCAAACGCTGTCGCCGCATAGCCGATGCCATGGGTAAGTATCAAGGCGACCCCTGTATTATGAATATCTGGATTCATGACGGCAGTAAGGATTATACTGTAGAGCGTTATCGCTACCGCGAAATTCTGAAAGAGAGCCTCGATGACATTCTTTCGGAACAGCTTCCACACATGAAAAGCTGCCTCGAAGCAAAGCTATTTGGTATAGGTTTGGAAGCATACACCGTGGGATCGCACGATTTTTATGCAGGCTATTGCTCGAAAAATAATGTGATTTACACGCTCGATACAGGCCATTATGAGCCTACTGAGAACGTGAGTGATGCCGTTTCGTCGCTGCTTCTCTTCGTTCCCGAACTGATGTTACATGTTTCTCGCCCCATGCATTGGGACTCAGACCACGTAACTCTTTACGATGACAACACGCGAAACTTATTTGCAGAGCTTGTCCGTTCAGGGCAACTGCATCGTGCTCACATCGGTCTTGATTACTTTGATGCAAGTATTAATCGTATCGGTGCGTATGTAATTGGTATTCGTGCCACACAAAAGAGTCTGCTTCATGGCTTATTGGAGCCGTTGAATACGCTGCGTAAGTATGAGGACGCCGGCAAGTGGTTCGAACGTCTGGCCCTGCTTGAAGAAGAGAAAACACTTCCCGAAGGAGCCGTTTACGATTATTACAGCCTGACACATAACCTGCCGGTTGGCGAGGAATTTATACAGAGCGTCAGCGAATATGAGAAAAACGTATTAAGCAAACGATAAAACCGTGATGATGGAACTATTGTTTGGTTTGTTGATTATTGCCATAGGAGCCTTTTGTCAAAGCAGCTCCTATGTGCCAATTAAGCGTATAAAGGACTGGAGCTGGGAGTCGTTCTGGCTTATTCAGGGCGTTTTTGCCTATGTTTTGTTTCCTTTGCTGGGTGCCATGCTGACAGCACCGGCGGGCGAATCGCTCGTGAATCTCTTCACTTCTCATGCGCATGACAGTCTGATGGCGATTTTCTTTGGTATGCTGTGGGGAATAGGCGGACTTACATTCGGTCTTTCCATGCGATACCTTGGGGTAGCATTGGGGCAGTCTCTTGCTCTTGGAACCTGCGCCGGACTGGGTACTTTGCTCGGCCCTGTGTTTACGGGACACGGCGAAAAGCTCACATCGGCTGTTATAATTGGTATAATTGTCACGCTTGTTGGCATTACCATTATCGGCATTGCCGGTGGAATGAAGAGTGCTTCACTATCAGACGAGGAGAAGAAAAAGGCAGTAGCCGACTTCAATTTCCCCAAAGGCATTTTTGTTGCACTGCTTTCTGGTTTCATGAGTGCGTGCTTTGCCATTGGCCTTGAGTTTGGTATGCCCGTGGCTTTCAGTGGTGTTAACCCCGTGTTTGCATCGTTACCGGCGACCTTTCTCGTTACATTTGGCGGCTTTATTATCTGTGCAGGCTATTGCCTCTGGCAAAATAAGCGCAACCATTCGTGGGCTGATTACGGCAAGAAAAGCCTGTATTTGAATAACTTTCTTTTCTGTGCGCTGGCTGGTGCACTGTGGTATAGTCAGTTCTTTGGCCTGTCGTTGGGCAAGGGTTTCTTGTCAGGATCGGCTACATTACTGGCTTTCAGCTGGTGCATACTGATGGCATTAAATGTTACTTTCAGCAATGTGTGGGGCATTATCCTAAAGGAATGGAAAGGCTGCAGCACGAAAACAATCCTGGTTCTTGTGCTCGGACTTGTTGTTTTAGTCTTTTCAACTTTCCTTCCGCAGCTGTTGTGATAACAAGGTAAGGGTTTGAAAATAAAATCAGAACGATGGAAAACAAACCATAAAGTGTTTATTCTTATCTTTCCTTAAAAAGTAAATTATAATATGAAAAGGGGGAAACTGATGAAGTTTACCCCCTTTTTGCATGTTTTTATGAACAGAAAAGATAAAGATATATTACAGTATTGGGAAAAATCTCAATTGATACGAAAGGTTCACTCTTATTTTTTGTAAATTTGTTGACGTAAACCTAAAGGCATATGAAAGTAATATTTTGTTCGTTATTTCGTAGTAAAAGGTGGCTGATGCTGGTACACCTTATTATATTATGTGCAGGCATCGCCCATGCTGAAAAGTGGATTCGTGTCAATCAAATGGGCTATTTGCCCGACCAGAGTAAGGTAGCCGTGCTGATGAGTCGTGAGAAATGCGACGTCAAAACGTTTAGTGTTGTTGATTACTACACGGGCAAGCCGGTGCTTACCTTGAATAATGTAAAGCCCTATGGCCGCTACGGACAGATGACTTCCACTTTCAGGCTTGACTTTTCGGCCTTAAAACGCCCGGGCAGTTACTTCATACAGTCGGGCGATGCGCGCTCTGAAGTATTCCCCGTAGGCAATAGAGTGTACGACGGTTCAGCCGATTTTGTGTTGAATTACATGCGACAGCAGCGTTGTGGACGGAATCCTTATTATCGCGATAGCTGCCACACAAAGGACGGTTACATCGTCAACCATCCCACAAAAGCCGGTCAGCATATTGACGTCAGGGGAGGATGGCACGATGCTGCCGACTGTTTGCAGTATACAACAACCTCTGCAAATGCCATCTATCAGATGATGTTTGCCTACCAGCAGACCCCGGGAGCCTTTGAAGACTGTCATAAAGCCGACGGTACAGTAGGGAAAAACGGTATTCCCGACATTGTCGACGAGATATATTGGGGCTTGCAATGGCTTGACAAAATGAACCCGGGGCCAGGCGAATACTACAATCAGATTGCCGATGACCGCGACCATGCCGGCATGCGTATACCGTCAGAGGATAGAGCTGACTATGGATGGGGGCCTAATAATGGACGTCCTGTTTACTTCATTGATGGCAAACCGCAGCAGCGTGGCAAGTTTATGAATGCAACAATGGGTGCTGCAAGCACAGCCGGTAAGTTTGCATCCGACTTCGCTCTCGGCTCAATCATCCTCAAACCCTTCTATCCAGCCTTTGCGGAAAAGATAGGAAAGAAGGCTGCCGACGCTTATCAGTTAGGAGTAGATAAGCCCGGAGCCTGCCAGACCGTGTCGGTAGTTTCTCCCTATATCTACGAAGAGGACAACTGGACAGACGATATGGAGCTTGGCGCTATGGAACTTTTTCATCAGACGGGCGATAGTAAGTATATGGCTGAAGCCCTTGAATACGGGCGCCGTGAACCGGTAACGCCGTGGATGGGTGCTGACAGCGCGCGGCATTATCAGTGGTATCCTTTTATGAATATGGGGCATTACCAACTGGCTCACGATGGTAACACGGCTGTTCGAAAGGAGTTTCTGCGTAACCTAAGGGCAGGACTTGAACGCGTTCGCGAGCGTGCGGCAGGCGATCCATTTTTATATGGCGTGCCCAATATATGGTGTTCCAATAATCTTACCGTAGCCTTGCTTACACAATGTATTCTTTATCGTGAGCTTTCTGGGGACAATTCGTATGAAGAAATGGAAAGTTCGTTGCTGGGTTGGCTGCTGGGTTGCAATCCGTGGGGGACGAGTATGATATGCCAGTTGCCCCAGAACGGCCGATATCCACAATATCCTCATTCGTGCCTTACGTACGAAGGCCACGGCACTACCACCGGCGGACTTGTGGACGGACCTGTGTATAGTACTATATTTAAAGGTTTAAGAGGAGTAAATATCAACGGAACACATGCGGCAAACAACTATCTTGACTTGCAGCCTTCGCACATCGTGTTCCACGATAACATGAACGATTATTCTACAAATGAGCCTACAATGGACGGAACGGCATCGTTAACATTTCCCCTTAGCTATTATGAGAGCCGGCAAACACGCTATAAAACCGTCGTCAATGGCGGCATAGTGCGTGGCGACAGCACACAGAAACAGATAGCCCTTGTGTTTACAGCGGCCGAGTGGGCTGATGGAGCGGAGACCATTATTAAGGCTTTAAAGGAAAACCATGTGAAAGGAGGGTTCTTTTTTACCGGTGAATTTTATGAGAAACATGCCGATATTGTGAAGCGATTGCTGTCGGAAGGGCATTACGTGGGCAGTCATAGTTACGGGCACTTACTCTACGCATCGTGGGAGAATCCCGATTCTATGCTCGTGTCGCAAGCCGATTTTGATGCAGACATGCAGAAGAGTTACCGTTTGATGGCCGACTTTGGGATAGAACAAAACAAGGCTCCTTACTTCATTCCTCCTTATGAATATTATAATGATCGCGTAAGTTCGTGGGCGCGTCAATTGGGTTTAAGCATCATCAATTTTACGCCAGGCCCGGGCACTAACGCCGATTATACCATTCCTTCAATGGGTAAAAGCTACCGCACAAGCAAAGAACTTTATAACCGTCTCATGAATTTTGAGAAGAAAAACGGACTGAACGGTCACTTCCTGATGATACATTTCGGAACCCATCCTGAGCGTACCGACAAGTTCTATAAGCTTTTACCGCAAATCATCCGCACGTTACGGCATTGTGGTTACCGCTTTGTCTCAGTGCCGGATATGATGAAATAAACATGAAAAAGGGAAAGACCGAACGGTCTCTCCTTTTTTATTTGCCTTGACAGTCTGTTGTATTGTCGTTTAATTTAATCATACTGTAGCCATCATTCTCTTGCTGTTGCAGTATTTTTTATACCTTTCAATAATACTTAGCTTCATTAAAGCATATGCCGTAAGGATGTATAAGCCCTATTAATGCTTCCTTATGCAAAGGAAAATAAGATGTAAATTCGTAATTTTTACACTTTTGTTTGTTTTATATATAGAAATAAAGTATATTTGCGGCTGAAAAATAGAGCATGAAAAATCAACGGAACTATTTCGGTCGTATGATGTCAGCCGTTTTCCATCTTTATTATGATGGTTTCAAAAACATGTCTGTAGGTAAAACCCTGTGGGTGGTAATCCTTGTCAAGCTGTTTATCATCTTCTTTGTGTTGAAGCTGTTTTTCTTCCCCAATATTCTGCACGAGAATGCCTCCAAGGGGCACGAGGCCGACTATGTCTCGTCTAAAATTCTCCCGAATAAATAATTAAAACTAACAATAAACTAACTTATTAAATTTTTTGTAGGCTTATGTATAACCTTCTATTAGACGTTACCACCTCTACGGTTGACTGGTCAAGGGCGCAATTTGCCCTGACAGCTATCTATCATTGGCTCTTTGTTCCGCTCACATTAGGTCTGGCGGTCATTATGGGCATTGTTGAAACCTGCTATTACCGCACCGGCAAGGCTTTCTGGAAAGACGCTGCACGCTTTTGGCAACGCCTCTTTGGTATCAACTTTGCCATGGGCGTGGCAACGGGAATTATACTGGAATTCGAGTTCGGTACGAACTGGAGCAACTATTCGTGGATGGTAGGCGACGTCTTCGGTGCGCCTTTAGCCATTGAAGGCGTGCTGGCTTTCTTCATGGAAAGCACCTTTGTCGCCGTGATGTTCTTTGGTTGGGACAAGGTGTCGCGTGGCTTTCACTTAACCTCTACCTGGCTGACGGGTCTGGGGGCGACCCTTTCAGCCTGGTGGATTCTGGTGGCAAACAGTTGGATGCAGTACCCCGTCGGCCAGCAGTTTAACCCTGATACCATGCGCTTTGAAATGACATCGTTCACCGATGTAGCCTTTTCGCCCTTTGCCATTGACAAGTTTTGCCACACCGTTACATCGTCATGGATGATAGGTGCCATATTTGTTGTGGCCGTCAGCAGCTGGTATCTGTTGAAGCAACGCGAGGTAAAGCTGGCTAAGGAAAGCATGAAGATTGCTGCCATTACGGGCTTGTGTGCCACACTGCTGGCCGCTTTCACGGGCGATAACTCGGCTTATATGGTAAGCAAAGTGCAGCCCATGAAGCTCGCTGCCATGGAAGCGCTCTACAATGGAGGCCATAATCAGGGTCTTACACTGGTGTCGGCGGTCAGCCCCTTCGCCCAGCCCGATTATGAAAACCGGCACGAACCTGCCATGCGTGTGGCTGTTCCTGGTGCGCTTTCTTTCCTTGCCACCCATTCTTTTGACGGTTATGTGCCGGGCATAAACGATATTATCAAGGGATATACCTCGCACGATGGCAAGGTGGAACTGCCTTTAAAAGAGAAGATTGCGCGTGGACAGAAGGCCATTGTAGCACTGTCTGAATACCGAAAAATGACGGCCGGGCGCAAGTTTACGCCTGCCACGCTGCCCGCAAAGGCCCGCGAACGTCTGGCTACACTGCAGCAAAACCTGCCTTATTTCGGTTACGGGTATATTAAAGATGTTCACGATTTGGTTCCCAATATTCCTATTAACTATTACAGCTTCCGCCTGATGGTGGGCGTAGGCTGCCTGTTTGTGCTTTTCTATCTGGTGTTGTTGCACGTAATGTACCATTACGACGTGGCCGAACGCCGCTTCCATTGGCTCCACATTGCGGCCATCTGTATGCTGCCTCTGGCTTATCTGGCCAGCGAAAGCGGATGGATTGTTGCCGAACTTGGCCGCCAGCCGTGGACCATACAGGATATGCTGCCCGTGAATGTAGCCGTGAGTGACATTTCTTCAGGCAGCATAGCGTTAACCTTTTTCATCTTCCTCTTTCTGTTTACAACCATGCTTCTTGTTGAGATAAGCATATTGGTTAAGCAGATTAAGCGCGGTCCCGAGTACAGCGAAGCGCAGGCAGAAGTGGTAAAAAGTGCTGAATGACATGCCGTCGGCGCTTGATACTCCGTTTCATAATCATTAATTCAGAACAACAAAAAATATGGATTACGCATTTTTCCAATCATACTGGTGGTTCGTTGTCTCGCTGATGGCAGCGTTCCTCGTCTTTTTTCTCTTTGTTCAGGGGGCAAACAGCCTGATTTTTGCTTTAGGCAAAACGCCCGAAGAACGTCGTCTGGTTGTCAATTCAACGGGCCGCAAATGGGAGTTTACCTTTACCACGCTGGCCACGTTCGGTGCCTCTTTCTTCGCCTCCTTCCCGTTATTCTACAGCACCAGCTTCGGCGGGGCCTACTGGATATGGATGCTTATCCTCTTCAGTTTTGTGGTACAGGCCGTCAGTTACGAGTTTCAGAACAAGACAGGCAACCTGTTTGGCGCACGGGTTTTTCAGTTGTGCCTTATCTTTAACGGTATCGTCGGCCCGCTGTTGCTGGGTGGTGCCGTGGCCACTTTCTTTGATGGCAGCAACTTCTTCATCGAAAAGGGCAACATGCTGGCGGGTACACAGCCCGTCATCAGCCACTGGGCCAACGCCAGTGCCGGCCTCGACGCCCTGCTCGACGGCTGGAACGTGCTCTTCGGCATTGCCGTTTATCTGCTGGCTGCCATCATGGGCATGTTGTATATGAACAATAATATCAACGACACGCTGATACGTTCGCGCATACGCAAGCTGCTGGGCATCTTCACAGTGGCCTTTCTGGTGTGCTTCCTTACATTCTTCATCCGCACCCTTCTCAAGGACGGCTTCGCCAGCAACCCCGATACAGGCGTTATCTTTACGGAGCCCATGAAATATCTCAACAATCTGCTCACCATGTGGCCCCTGGCTTTGGTGCTGCTCACCGGCGTGCTGTTGCTGCTCTACGGCATCGTGCGCACCTTCTTCGACCATAATTATGTCAAAGGTATTTGGCCGGCAGCCATTGGCGAAATGATGGTAGTGCTGGTGCTTTTCCTCATTGCAGGATGGAACAATACGGCGTTTTATCCGTCAAACGTCGACCTGCAGAGCTCGCTCACCATCAGCAACGCCTGCAGCAGCGAAACTACATTGCGCGTAATGGCTTACGTATCGCTGCTCATTCCCGTGGTTGTTGGCTACGGCGCCTACGCGTGGTACTCGATAGATAAGAAAAAAATAGACCGTAAAGAGTTGCAGGAAGGCGAGGCATATTAACCCTCTTGCTCCAGATATCAGACAGGGAGAGCACGCGAATATTATCGTTCCCGTGCTCTCCTTATTTTATATAAATAATGCGGCCCTGTGCTGCCGTATTTGCGATTACGCCGTAATCGTCTGCCCTTTACATCGTAATCGTTCTGCCTTTACGTCGTAATCGCGTTGTCTTTACGCCGTAATCGTCGTGTCTTTACATAGCTAATCGCACGTCTTTTCTCCGCATTGTAAGTCGCTGTAAATAAGAGTCTTATAATTCCTTCTTTGTCTTTATGCCGTAAAGGCTTTGTCCTTAGCCCGTAAAGGCGTGCCTGCCTTCCTTGTCAGCCGCCCTCTGCCATGTGAAAATATGTCAGAGGCGAATGGCAGGAAAGTGGTAACATCTGTGCCCGTGTTTTGATAGTGGTGCCCCGTCTTCGGGTGTGGCATGATGGTTGTGCCTGAACGGCAGATACAACTATTCTGGATAGTCTCCCTTAAGAGCAAAGGGATATAGCAGAATTACAGTTGTCTCAGAATGTGCGACAGCTGTTTTTTATGTTCGTTTTATAAGGGATGAGTATTACCTGTTAATAGTCTTCTTACCGTTTTGGATAACAATGCCTTTATAACGCTTGTTGACGCATTGGCCGGAGATATTGTAGAGTGGGGCGCTGGCAGGCGGAACCATCTGGCCTGTATGGGCATTGATAACGGTAAGCGTACCGTCTTCGTCTGTGATGGAAACAGCAAGGGCTTTGGCATTTGCTGCATTTGATACGGGACGAAAGAGGGCACGAAAAGGCTTTATGATTTCAGAGCCGACGGCTTGATAGAATTTATTGTCGGAGGAAATGAACCAGTCGGCGTGCTGTGTCGTGCTTTTATTATATGAACCGGCAAAGTTAAAGCCTTCGGTTGTTTCAATAACCGGAACCCCCTCTACAAGTACGGCATTCTCAATTCTATATTCCGGCTTGTTGACCGCACCGTAAATAAAGACAGGTTTGTTCGCTTCAATCTCTTTTTTAGAGGAATCGAAATTAAGCGTATAGGTGTTATCGGCATTTCTTGTCGAGCCAATATAGTTGGCTACACTGGCTTTTGTGCCGAAAGTTCCGGCTATCTGTTCTTGCGTCATTGCAAAAGGAAGAACCAATGTATTCCATGCATCGGCGTTGAATGTACGGTGGAGGGTAATGTTTGCAGGGCCGGAAGTAAAGGTGTTATTTACAGTATTCTCGTCGAGGATAACGTTATTGTCTATGGATTTCTTGTAAGTGACAGAGAGGTAATTGATGTTAAGGCGACCGCTGGAGACGTGACTTGTACATGTAAAGACAATACGATTCTTTACTGTTAGGTTAGTTAGCTTTAGTTTTTTGTTTTCTTTAATGATTATATCTGACGATGGGATTTTGTCGTCACAAGCATAGGTTACTAATGTTTCATTTACAGAGCCAATTGTAATGGCTGTAATAGTAACGTCATTTTTAGCATATATCGTGAAAATTCCGCCATTTTGATAGATACGGATAGCGTTATTGAAAACGTCCGGAGTATAAAATTGAGCGCCTTTCTCAGCCTTGTAACTGATGTTTTCGTCAAGATTATCAACAACTTTTGTGAATGAATTCTTTTCAATGGTTACGTTTTCTGCACGTGATAGCATGCAGACAATGCTAAGAAACGATAATAATATAAAGCGAAGATTAGTCTTTAAAGGCATATTCTATTATAATAAGTAATGAAGGTTATAGTTTTCAAGGACAAAGATAATGAAATGTTTAATATGTCAAATGATTTCAATAATCTTTTTCATATTATGGTATCAGAATATGAAAAGGGTGATATATATTAATAAGGTGGAAGGATTTGCAGTTGTTATTCGTCAGCTATACTTGTTTTCAAGGCTTTATGAGTGTTTTCTTTCTCAAATGCTTCCCGATCTTCGGTTGTTGAAGAGTTCTTCGATACCTCGCATTCGTGTGTTCGCGCCAAGGCTGATTTGCAGCTCTCTTTCATGCGTGCATCGGCTTTTTCGGCCGCCGCCCTGGCATATTTATTGTCGGGGTCTCGACCGAGATCAATGCGCATGGTATGAGCTGTGTTCACAAGGTCCTTGACAACCTCGCCTCCACAGATGAGGCCTGCGGCGGCAGGAACCCACGCATTAGAACTGGGGATGGTGTGACGCTCGGTGCAGGCCCTCATGTCCTTGGCAGGACAAATGCAGTGATAGCGGCAACTGATGTCTTGTTGCTCAATGCTTTCCAACGGTTCTTCAGGGCTATAAACCACCTTTAAGTGCTTAACGTTGGTTTTTCGAAGCTTTTTTCGGATAACCTTTGCCAAAGGGTCGTTGATGGTTTTCCATATATCGGTAACCCTAAACAATGTGGCATCCATCTTGTATGCGGCACCCATGCATGAGATTATTGGGATATTCAGGTCGTGGCAACGCTGAATAAGGTCGAGTTTGGCGGTTACGGTGTCAATACAGTCAACCACGTAATCGTAATCGGTAAAATGGAATTTATCGGCATTTCCAGGGAGATAGAACATTTGATATTTCCTAACGATACACCTTGGATTGATGTCAAGCACGCGCTCTTCGGCTACATCAACCTTATGTTTGCCCACGCTGGATATGGTTGCAAACAATTGCCGGTTGACGTTTGTCAGGCAAACACGGTCGTCATCAATCAAATCGAGTGCACCAACACCACTACGAGCCAATATTTCGACAACGTAGCCGCCAACACCGCCCATGCCAAAGACGGCTACACGTGAGCCGTTAAGTGTATCGATGGCAGGCTTGCCTAATAATAATTGTGTACGTGAAAACTGGTTTTGCATATCTTGTTGTTACCCTTTTCGGGCAGCAAAGATACTTAAAATTAGCCGAAGGTTCAAGACTTTTCTCTTAAACCCCATTGTTTTGTCGGATATTATTCATTATCTTTGCCATCTAACAACAACCTTATTATGGAACAGGAATTTGAAGTTTATTGGGCTGTTCACCGGACGTCACTGATAGAAAGAGCGCCGAAAGCGCTTGGGGAAGAACGTAAAAACAATACAAAAATGAACACGGCAGGCGATTGGCTGCTCTTTATCCTTCCTATCGTGGTGATGATTGGTTTCTATGACTCGCACCTGATTGCAAACAGAGTCGTAAACCTTGTGGTGACCCTTGTGCTTGGAATACTTATATTTGTTGGTTCCGAATTATTAAAACCTTATGTTACGCGCAAGCGCAGTCTGCCGGAAATAGATGCCGATATCAAGGAATACTTCTATCATGTGTATAAGGAGAAAGGCTTAAAGTATATTGAAGAGGGTGGTATGTGATGCCTGTACTTGAAAGATAGCAATCCTTATAGGTGCTTTTTTCAGGGCTTTTTATACTTTCATGAGGTCACTCATGATGGTATTGCTGATGTTAATACCCTTTTGAGTCAACTTCAGATGCTCGTTTTTGACAACAAGTTTCCCCTGTGAGATATAGCTTGAAGCATTGTTTAGCAGAAACTTTCGGTACTTTGAAGATAACATTTTCAGGCTGATACCTTCACAAGTGCGCAAGGCTGTCATTACGAGGTCGTTATAATGGGTGTCGGCGCCTATCGTTTCCTGTTCAGAAGGCCGCTGCCCTTGTTCTATAGTTTGCATGTATTGTCTGATATCTGCCACGTTCCAGCTTCTTGTTGCAGGTTGTTTTGTAATTTCGTTTCCTGTGTCATAGGAGTGTGCTGCAGCCCCAATCCCGATGTAAGGTGTATTGTTCCAATAGCTCGAATTGTGGCGGGAGCGATAGCCTGGCAATGCAAAGTTACTTATTTCGTAGTGTTCATATCCGGCTTCTTTCAAATGATTGGTCAGCTCCGAGTACATTTTGAGACTTAATTCCTCATCTATTTCTTCTATCTTTCCTTGTTCACGGAGTTTATAAAGTGCGGTACCTTCTTCATACATTAGGCCGTAAGCCGAGATGTGTGTAGGCATCAGGCGCAGGGCGTGCATAATATCGGCTTGCCAATCATCTAACGTTTCTTCGGGGAAACCGAACATTAAATCGATACTAATATTATGAATGCCGTCGTCTTGTAATGTTTTTACGGCGTAGTCGACCTCTTTAGCGCGATGCCGTCGCCTTAGAAACCTGAGACGGTTATCTGAGAAAGTCTGTGCCCCCATGCTTACCCTGTTGACGGGCAAGCCCTGAAACATACCTTTTTTAATATCGTCAGGGTTGCACTCCATGGTTATTTCAGCATCATCTGCCACACTATACACTTTATATATTGCGCGGAAGAGCTTTAGAAGATTCTCATGAGTAAGCTGTGATGGCGTGCCGCCGCCGAGATAAATAGTGCTGATAGTGTCATCATGACGGCGCATTTCCATCTCTCTGATAAGGGCATCAACGTACCTGTTCTGAAGTTCAGAAAGGGTAGTTGAGTAAAAGCCGCAGTAGATACAGCGGCTTGCACAAAAAGGAATATGAAAGTATAGACTCGTCATGGTTTCCATTTGCGGGCAAAAGTACTAATTTGTTTTAAAAATATATAGATTTAAGGGTGTTTCTTTTGACAGTATTCCCTTTTTCTCTATCTTTAGCAACGTTTAGGAATTATTTACCTGACCTTGACGTAAAAACTTATAATACTAACACTTTAAATCTTTTGATATGAGAGTATATCAGACTAACGAAATCAAAAACATTGCGCTCATTGGCGCCAAAGGTAGCGGCAAGACCACGCTTGCCGAAAGTATGTTGTTCGAGGCTGGAGTTATTAAGCGACGTGGAACAGTGGAAGGAAAGAACACTGTATCAGACTTTATGCCCGTAGAACTGAACTTAGGATATTCTGTTTTCCCAACAGTGTTCCATACAGAGTGGAACAATAAGAAGCTAAATATTATTGATTGCCCGGGTTCTGACGACTTTATAGGCGGAGCCATTACGGCGCTGAATGTTACCGACCAGGCTGTAATCCTGATCAATGGACAGTATGGCCCCGAGGTGGGTACGCAAAATAACTTTCGTTATACTGAAAAACTCAAGAAGCCTGTCATCTTTTTAATCAACCAGCTTGACTCGGAAAAGTGCGACTTTGACAATATCATCAATATGATGAAAGATATATATGGTGACAAGTGTGTGCAGATACAGTATCCGCTGCAGACCGGTCCCGACTTTAACAGCCTTATAGATGTGCTGATCATGAAGAAGCTTTCATGGAGCAAAGACGGCGGTGAGCCTAAGCGAGAAGATATTCCGGAGGAGGAGATGGAGAAGGCAATGGAGCTACATCGTAATCTCGTTGAGGCAGCAGCAGAGAATGATGACGAGCTCATGGAAAAGTTTTTTGATGACAAGCCACTTACAGAAGATGAGCTTCGAATGGGTATTCGCAAGGGCCTTGTTACGCGCAGCATTTTTCCTGTCTTCTGTGTCGATGCGCATAAAGACATGGGAGTTCAGCGCCTGATGGAGTTCTTGGGTAACGTTGTGCCTTTTGTCAACGACATGCCAGCCTATAGAAACACGCGTGGTGAGGAAGTAGCTCCCAATCCTGACGGCCCAGAGAGCCTGTATTTCTTCAAGACGGGTATGGAGCCTCATATTGGAGAGGTGTCTTATTTCAAAGTAATGAGCGGATGTGTAAAGACTGGAGACGACCTCACAAATGCTGACAGGGGCTCGAAGGAGCGCTTGGGACAGATTTACGCTTGTGCAGGAGCAAACCGTATTCCTGTTGACGAGCTTAAGGCCGGAGACCTGGGCTGCACGGTAAAACTGAAGGATGTCAAGACCGGAAACACACTGAACGCAAAGGAATGTGACGGTCAGCGCTTCGACTTTATTGAATATCCGCGTCCCAAATATGCAAGGGCTATCAAGACCAATAATCCGCAAGACACCGAAAAGGTGATGGCAGCGTTGTTGAAAATGCGTCAGGAAGATCCTACATGGGTGGTTGATCAGAACAAGGAGTTGCGCCAGACGATTGTTCATGGACAAGGCGAATTTCATCTCCGTACGTTGAAATGGCGTCTTGAAAATAACGAGAAGCTTCAGGTTTCGTACGTAGAGCCCCGTATTCCTTACCGTGAAACCATTACGAAGAAGGGCAGGGCCGAATATCGTCATAAAAAGCAGAGTGGTGGCGCCGGTCAGTTCGGTGAGGTTCATCTTATTGTAGAGCCCTATGCAGAAGGTATGCCTGACCCTGTAAGTTATAAGTTTGACGGTCAGGAATTCAAGATGAATATCAAGTCGAAAGAGGAGCGCGACCTTCCGTGGGGTGGCAAATTACAGTTCATCAACAGTGTGGTTGGTGGTGCTATAGACCTGCGTTTCATGCCGGCTATCCTGAAAGGTGTCATGGATTGCATGGAACGGGGCCCGCTTACAGGCAGTTATGCACGCGACGTTCGCGTGGTAGTGTATGACGGAAAGATGCATCCGGTCGACTCGAATGAGCTGTCGTTTACGCTCGCTGCGCGCCATGCTTTTTCGGATGCCTTTAAGAATTCCGGCCCGAAGATTCTGGAACCCATCTACGATCTTGAAGTTTACGTGCCGTCCGACTTTATGGGTGACGTCATGAGTGACCTGCAAGGACGTCGCTCCGTCATCATGGGCATGGATTCTGAAGCCGGTTATGAGAAACTGCAGGCGAAGATACCGTTGAAGGAACTTTCCAATTACAGTGTAGCTTTAAGTTCTTTGACGGGTGGCCGTGCAAGCTTTACAACCAAGTTTGCCAGCTATGAGCTTGTGCCTAATGATATTCAGCAGAAGCTGATTGCGGCTCATGAGGCCGAGCTTAACGAAGACGAATAGAAAGATTTGTGCCGATATTAATTGCAAAGACACATTGATTCATTGGAGTGATTCCTCTTTATCATGAGACGATTTCACCCTGTTTTATTCCCGCATTGTCAGTAATGATAGTGCGGGAATCTTTGTTTTGGTTATCTATATACGCATATAAATATCATTAATGTTAAATAAGGCAAATATCAATAAGATTATTAACACTCAAATGTTAACCATTTAAGAATATATATATCTTTGCGATATGAAGAAGAAGACCATATGGACGATTGCCGTTATCATGGGCATGTCCTTTGTTATTCTGCTTGGTCTGCAGCTGACTTACATTCAGGAAATGGCCAATATGAAAAAGGAGCAGTTTGACGAAAGCGTCAATCGTGCCCTTTATCAGGCCTCGCGCAATCTGGAGCTCAACGAAACGCTGCGTTATCTGGAGAAGGATGTCAACGAAACCGAGCGCAGAGCCTATGTCAAGGATAGCGTGGGGACGCGTTCGGGACAGGCTAACGACGGAACGGTTCAATACTCGCACCAGTATTCCGTGGCCGGAAAAGACGGAACCGTGTATTCTTCTTTCGAGCTGAAGACGATGGCTACCAAGCCCATAAACGTTCCCAAGGCCATGATTCTGCGCACCGACCGCAACTCGATTGACGAAGCAAGCAAGTCGCTGCAGGAAATAGTCAAGAACCGATATGTTTATCAAAAGGCGCTTCTTGACGAAGTAATCATGAACATGCTTTACTCTGCCTCCGACAAACCGTTGAAGGAAAGGGTCAACTTTAAGATTCTGGACCAGGACCTGAAGGCCGAACTGATGAATAACGGCATCAATATTCCCTACCATTTTACGGTGTCGACGCAGGACGGGCGCGAGGTTTATCGCTGCCCCGACTATACGGATCAGGGCGCCGAATACACCTATAGCCAGGTGCTCTTCCGCAACGATCCGACTTCGAAGATGGGCGTAGTGCGCGTGCATTTCCCCGATATCAACAGCTATATCTTCTCCAGTGTGCGCTTCGTGATTCCCAGCATGGTGTTCACGATAATCCTGCTTGTCACGTTTATCTTTACTATTGTAGTTATCTTCAGACAGAAACGATACAGCGAAATCAAGAACGACTTCATCAATAACATGACGCATGAGCTCAAGACGCCTATTGCCAGCATCTCGCTTGCGGCGCAAATGCTGAACGACGAAAGCCTGCCGAAGAGCGGAAAAATGACGAAACACCTTGTCAGTGTGGTGTCAGACGAGACCAAGCGTCTGCGTTTCCTCGTTGAGAAAGTGCTGCAAATGTCGATGTTCGACCGCAAGAAGGCTTCGTTCAAGAAGAAGCATCTCGACCTGAATGAGATGGTAGAGTCGATTGCCAACTCTTTTACGCTGCGCGTTGAACATACCGGAGGCAAGGTTTACGTGGACGTAGGTGCCATCGACTCAGCCATTTACGTTGACGAAGTACATTTCCAGAACGTTATCTTTAACCTGATGGACAATGCCGTGAAGTATCGCAACCCCGACAAACCGCTTGATGTTTATCTGAAGACATGGAACGACGAGCGCTACCTCTACCTTTCGGTGAGGGATACCGGCATGGGTATGAGGCGCGACGATCTGAAGAAAATATTCGATAAGTTTTACCGTGTCCATACCGGAAACCTGCACGATGTGAAAGGCTTTGGCCTCGGACTTGCCTATGTCAAGAGGGTAGTTGATTTGCATGACGGCGATATTAAGGTAGACAGTGAGCAGGGCAAGGGCACAACGTTCACCATCAGGTTGCCGGTTATCAGAGATGAAGAGTGACGGCTGCGCGGCTTATGATAAGAACCAGACATTGAAAAAACATATTTTTAACGTAAAACAATACGACTATGGAAGAAAAAACGAAAATTCTGCTGTGTGAAGACGACGAGAACCTCGGAACGCTTCTTTGCGAGTATTTAATAGCCAAAGGCTTCGATGCCGTGCTTTGTCCCGACGGCGAAGTGGGCTTCAGAGAGTTTCAGAAAGACAAGTTCGACATCTGTGTACTTGATGTAATGATGCCGAAAAAGGACGGATTCACGCTGGCTCAGGACATACGCCAGATCAATTCACAGGTGCCAATCATCTTCCTTACGGCACGCGTGCAGAAGGAAGACATCCTTGAAGGATTCGACAAAGGCGCTGATGACTACATCACGAAGCCCTTCTCGATGGAAGAACTCGTCAAGCGCGTTGAGGCCATCCTGCGTCGTGTCCGCGGCAAGCGCACGCGCGAGAGCACAAAATACAAGATAGGACGCTACACGTTTGATACGCAGAAGCAGCTGCTTACCATTGGCGAAAAGCAAACCAAGCTCACAACCAAGGAGAACGAACTGCTTGCCTTGCTGTGCTCGCACGCCAACGAGATTCTCAAGCGCAACGATGCGCTGCGCACAATCTGGATTGATGACAACTACTTCAATGCGCGCTCGATGGACGTCTACATCACGAAGCTGCGCAAGCACCTGAAGGATGACGACCAGGTTGAGATTATCAATATTCACGGTCAGGGCTATAAGCTCATCGTGCCTGAAGAGGAATAAACATTCTTCCCCCGATGGGGATATACATTTTAGGGAGATAGTGCCACGTGCGTGGCACTATCTCTTTTTTGTTTCCTGTCGTGAAGGGCTGCGGATGATGGTGATTTGCCGGCGGCCGAGGGGCGGAAATGGCATTGTTATGTCAGGCGAGGTGATGTGGATGATGGTGATTTGCCGATGGCATAAGGGCGTATTGGGTGGCTGGCTGGGCAGCACCTATTTCTTGTTTATGTGCCGGAGGTGGAGGTGCGGCGGCCGTCGTACACGCGTACCACGGCCGCCACACGAATCTTACGACGGCCGTGGTACGCGTGTATGGCGGCCGCCGACATGCCGCCGAAAAGGCAGAATGCAGAGCTGTGCAAGTCGGAATGTGGGGATGTACAGGATGGAATGCAGGAATGTGCAGGACCGGAAAAGAAAAGGAGTAGGGCGGAAATATGGGTCAATAATTGCTTTCAGCTTTCAGCTTGCGCACGTATCCGGCAATACCGGCGAGGATAAGCAGCACGGGCAGCAGAAGCAGGGCATCGTAGTTTGTGAGCCTGAAGATATACAGCACAGCCATCAGCAACACGCCCGCATAGACGCAAGGCAGACCCGTGGCGTCTGCCAGACGTTTGAAAAAGCGCTTGCAGGTGGCGGCAAGCCGATGTAAGAGGTTCGTTGTCTTTGTCATTCCGTGCCCGATATACGCTGATTTGGCTGCAAAAATACAAAGAAAAGGTATTCGCGGTACACAATTTATGTTAAAAAGCGGAAAAGGCAAGTGCCGCATGCCGCCCGCTAAAGTATTTTTTAGTACCTTTGCACTCGCATTTTGCAAAACAATATTTTAAATTCATTCAAAGTTAGTATGAATCATTACGAAACCGTTTTCATTTTGACTCCCGTTTTGTCTGATGAACAGATGAAGGAAACGGTCGCTAAATTCAAGAAGCTGCTCACCGATAAAGGTGCCGAGATTCTGAACGAGGAGGCCTGGGGATTGAAGAAGATGGCTTATGCTATCGAGAAGAAATCTACGGGCTTTTATTGCCTGCTGGAGTTCAAGGCAGAACCAACTGTTGTTAACACCCTCGAGACCGGCTACCGCCGTGACGAGAAGGTTATTCGTTTCATGACCGTGAAGCTCGACAAGTATGCTGCAGCTTATGCAGAGAAGCGTCGTGCTAAGTGGGCTAAAAAATTGGAGGCTTAATTATGGCAGAGCAGAAAAATTCAGAAATTCGCTATCTGACAGCTCCTTCTATTGACACCAAAAAGAAGAAGTATTGTCGTTTCAAGAAGAGCGGTATTAAGTACATTGACTATAAGGATCCTGAGTTCTTGAAGAAGTTCTTGAACGAGCAGGGCAAGATTCTTCCCCGCCGAATCACCGGTACTTCTCTGAAGTATCAGCGCCGTGTGGCACAGGCTGTAAAGCGTGCGCGCCAGATTGCGCTGCTTCCTTTCGTAACCGATTTGATGAAGTAATTTAAAAGGAGGCAAGATATGGAAATAATTCTGAAAGAAGATATTATCGGACTTGGATACAAGAACGATATCGTTAACGTGAAAAACGGCTACGGCCGCAATTATCTTATTCCAACAGGTAAGGCTGTAATTGCTTCTGAAAGCGCTCGCAAGATGCTTGCAGAGGACCTGAAACAGCAGGCTTCAAAGCTGGCAGCCAAAAAGGCAGAGGCCGAGAAGAAGGCTGAACAGCTGAAGGATGTAGAGGTGGTTGTTACCGCAAAGGTTGCTGCTACCGGTTATCTTTACGGTTCGGTTACTGCTGCTATCGTTGCAGAAGAGCTTGCAAAGAAAGGTCTGGACATTGATCGTAAGATCATTACCATGAAGGATGCCAAGAAGGTTGGCGACTTTGAGGCTACCGTCCACTTCCATAAGGAGGTTGAAGTTAAAGTTCCCGTAAAGGTTGTTGCAGAGAATGCACCGGAACCCGTAGCTGCCAAGGCAGCTGCAGAAGAGGCTCCCAAGGCTGAGACTGCACCCGTAGAGGCTGCCGAAGAGGAAGCACCTGCAGCAGAGTAAGGATAAGATCTGGCTCGATTATTTTAGTACTGTAAAACAAATCGATATGAAAATCCCTCTCATCCCCGTGATGACTGGGATTTTTTTGTTATCTTTGCAAGGCTAACATTTATACACATTATTAATATATAAGAAGATGAAAGCATTTGTATTCCCCGGTCAAGGTTCTCAATTTGTGGGTATGGGTAAAGACCTGTACGAAACCAGCGCTTTGGCAAAAGAGCTGTTTGACAAGGCCGATAAGATTCTTGGTTTTAAAATTACGGATGTTATGTTTGCCGGTACTGACGAGCAACTGAAGGAGACTAAGGTTACGCAGCCGGCTGTTTTCCTTCATAGTGTTATATCGGCACTTTGCCTGGGCGACGAATTTAAGCCGGCAATGGTAGCCGGTCATTCGCTTGGCGAGTTCTCTGCCCTTGTGGCATCGGGCACCCTTTGCTTCGATGACGGCTTGCGATTAGTGGCTGCACGTGCCAACGCTATGCAGAAAGCATGTGAGGCTAACCCCGGCACGATGGCTGCAATTATAGGTCTTTCAGACGAGCAGGTGGAAGAAGTATGTGCCGAAGTGAGCAAAGGCGGCAAGGTAGTTGTCCCTGCGAATTATAACTGTCCGGGCCAGTTGGTTATCTCAGGCGATGTAGAGGCTGTAAACGAAGCATGTGAGAAACTGAAGGCAGCAGGTGCAAAGCGCGCTCTTCCGCTGAAAGTGGGCGGAGCTTTCCACTCTCCGCTAATGCAGCCTGCAAAGGACGAGCTTCAGACAGCTATTGAAAAGACAACTATTTCGGCGCCTAAGTGTCCTGTCTATCAGAATGTAGACGCAAAGCCTCATACTGATGCCGCAGAGATTAAAGCCAATCTGATTGCCCAGTTGACAAGCCCTGTCCGCTGGACCAAGAGCGTGCAGAACATGATTGCAGACGGTGCCGACGACTTCACAGAGTGCGGACCAGGCAAGGCTCTGCAGGGAATGATTGGACGAATTGACAAGGCTGTGAGTGCTCATGGCATTGTGAAGTAATAAGAAATAACAGAAACGAGGAGACTGGCTGCCTATAAATGTAGCACAGTCTCCTTGTTTTCTAAAATCCTCATGGACGGTAAATTCATTATTTATCAGGTTCTTCCGCGCCTCTTTGGCAACCGTAACATCACCTGTAAGCCCAATGCCACACTGGCTGAAAATGGTACGGGCAAGATGAACGACTTTGACAGTCAGCGTCTGCACCAGATTCGGGAGATGGGTGTAAGCCATATTTGGTACACGGGCATTATACGCCATGCTACCACTACCGATTATTCTTCGTTCGGCATACCCCGACAGCATGCATCAGTTGTAAAGGGTAAGGCAGGTTCGCCTTATGCCATTACTGATTATTATGACGTTGATCCTGACCTCGCGACAGATGTAAACCGACGGATGCACGAGTTTGAGAGTCTGGTAAAACGGACGCATGAGGCGGGAATGAAGGTGATTATCGACTTTGTTCCCAACCATGTGGCACGTGAGTATCACTCAATAAGCAGGCCGGAAGGCGTGAAAGACTTGGGCGAGGACGATGATACAGGCAAGCATTTTGATGCACAGAACAATTTCTATTACTGACCGGGTAAACCTTTTGTCTGTCCTGTCGGCACGTCATTCTTAGATGAGCCTTATGAAGAGTTTCCGGCAAAATGTACCGGTAACGACCGCTTTGATAATTGTCCGAGCATAAACGACTGGTACGAGACGGTTAAACTGAACTATGGTGTTGACTATTGCGATGCCGGAGGAAGAAGTTATCACTTTACGCCGGTGCCTGATACTTGGAATAAAATGACCGATATTCTGCTTTTCTGGGCAGGTAAGGGCGTTGACGGTTTCAGGTGCGACATGGCAGAAATGGTGCCGTCTGCGTTTTGGTCTTATGCCACGGGTATCGTCAAAGAGCGGTATCCGCAGTTGCTTTTCATCGGTGAAGTGTATGATACAGCACAGTATCGCACATATATTAACTCGGGATTTGACTATCTGTATGACAAAGTGGGCATGTACGACTGCCTGCGCGACGTCGTGTGTGGGCGCAGGCCTGCCAATGCTATAACCTATTGCTGGCAGAGTGTAGATGATATTAAGGACCACATGCTTTATTTCCTGGAGAATCACGACGAGCAACGCATAGCCAGTGACTTCTTTTGTGGGAATGCTCTAAAAGCGGTTCCGGCCCTTATCGTAGGAGCTTTGTTGCAGAAAAATCCGTTTATGCTGTATGCTGGACAGGAATTTGGCGAACGGGGTATGGATGCCGAAGGCTTCTCTGGACGTGACGGGCGTACGACTATTTTTGACTATTGGATGGTAGGTTCGCTTTACCGCGGTTTCTTTGACCGTCGCAGGTTGACGATGACAGAGAAACAATTGTGCCAGATTTATCGCTCGGTGTTGCATATTGCCAATAAGGAAAAGGCTGTAAGAGAAGGCGATTTCTTCGATTTGATGTATGTGAATCCACAGACGGAAAAGTTTAATCCACGCACCGAATATGCCTTTTTGCGCAAGAAAGACAGTGCTGTGATATTGGTTGTTGCCAATTTCTCGGGCGAGACTCTGCAGACGGGAGTGTCTATTCCCGAGCATGCTTTCAGCACTTTGAGCTTACGGGAGGGAAGGTTTACATCAACTGACCTGCTGACTGGTGAGCATATGGCCCTGGAAC
Organism: Prevotella sp.; assembly: GCA_013333935.1. Lineage (GTDB taxonomy): Bacteria > Bacteroidota > Bacteroidia > Bacteroidales > Bacteroidaceae > Prevotella. The sequence goes on from JABCNV010000025.1 coordinate 48,871, forward strand.
TGCAGAAGAACGGCATTGTGGATATGGAGGTGAAACCTTATAGTGGGAAAATAATCAAATTCAGTATAAAGATGAAAGGAGAAAACGTTGTTCTTAATGAGCATAATAAAGACGAGTTCGCGCCCGCCCATACAGCGGAGCATCTGCTCAACCAAGTGATGGTTAGAATGTTCGGTTGCGACCGTTCACACAATGCACATATAGAGCGAAGGAAGAGCAAGATGAGCTTTGAACTGGATCATAAGCCTACACGTCAGGAAGAAAAAGCTATAGAAGATCGTATGAATGAGCTTATCAATGAAGATCTGCCCGTCACTTTTGAGTTTGTTGACCGTGACCATGTGCCGGAGAATGTGAGCCTTGACCGCCTTCCGGACGATGCTTCGGAGACGTTGCGCCTGGTACATATTGGAGACTTTGATGTGTGCCCGTGTGTAGGTAAGCATGTAAGGTCGACGTCTCAGATAGGGCGTTTCGAGATTCTTGGGACGAATTGGGACGGTGAGAAGCACATGTTTAGAATACGATTTAAGGTTCATCCCTGATCTATACTTACAAGGCCACGTCATCATTATTGTGACGTGGCCTTGTGATTTGTTTTAAATACGTTTCGTTTTTACCTTTTGTAGGAAAACGAAATACGCTGTCTTACTTTGTCTCGATTTCTTCTTTCATGTCAATGAACTGCCCGTTGGTATCATAAAACTCATACTGCAGGTAAGCAAGCTTTTGAGAAGGAATGATGTGTACGCCAAAGCCGTACTTGACGCGCCATTGCCATTTCAGGCTGACAGCACCCTTGTTGATGAATGCTGCCACGTAAGGATGGACATGCAGATAGAACTTTTTGATGCCTATCTTGTTTACAAGTCGGTCAATTTTGCCTTCAAGCAGGTCGGTAAAGAGTATACTTGACTTTATCTTTCCTGAGCCATTACAGGTTGGGCACGTCTCTTCAACATTGACATCCATGGCTGGACGCACGCGCTGACGCGTGATTTGCATCAGTCCGAACTTGCTTAATGGCAGAATGTTATGTCGGGCACGGTCCTTCTGCATGTTCTTACACATACGCTCATACAGCATTTGCCTGTCCTCTGCCAGATTCATATCAATGAAGTCTACTACGATGATTCCTCCCATATCTCGTAGTCTAAGTTGGCGTGCCAGCTCATCAGCTGCACCTAAATTGGTGTCAAGGGCTGTAGCTTCTTGCCCGTTCTGGTTCTTTGAACGGTTTCCGCTGTTTACGTCTACAACGTGCATGGCCTCTGTATGCTCAATAATCAGATAGGCACCATGTGCATAGTTGACAGTTTTTCCGAAGCTCGACTTAATCTGTTTTGTGACATTGAAATTGTCGAAGATAGGTACTTTGCCGGTATATTTTTTTACAATACCGGCCTTGTCGGCTGCAATGAGCGATACGTAATCCTTTACTTCCTTACAGATTTCGTCGTCATTAACATAGATATTCTCGTATGTGGGGTTGAAGAGATCGCGTAACATAGCGACGGCTCTTCCTGTTTCCTCATATACAAGTTGTGGACGTTGCTGTGTCTTTTGAACTTTTTGTATAGCACTTTGCCAGCGCTGGGTTAAGATTCTAAGTTCAGCATCGAGTTCGGCAACTCTCTTTCCTTCAGCAACAGTGCGCACAATGACACCGCAGTTTTTGGGTTTAATGCTGTGGATAAGCTGTTTGAGTCGGGCTCTTTCTTCTCCACTTCTGATCTTTGATGAAACAGAGACCTTATCGCCAAAGGGAATAAGGACGAGGAAACGCCCAGCAAAGCTCAGCTCACCAGTAAGGCGAGGTCCCTTTGTTGAGATAGGTTCTTTGACAATTTGCACAAGAACCTCCTGCCCAACAGCCAGAGTTTGTTGAACACTCCCGTCTTTGGGAAGGTCAGGTAAGCGGGTTGCTTTATCGAAAGAATACAGCCGTTTGCGATCGCTTTGAACCTGTTTAAGGTACTTTGCGTATGAATTGAACTGACTTCCTAAATCAAGATAATGCAAGAAAGCGTCACGCTCGTAGCCTACATCCACAAAGCATGCATTGAGTCCTGGCATAAGTTTCTTTACCTTGGCAATGTAAATATTGCCCACTGTAAAGTTAGCTGAGCGCGGTTCGTTTTGGTATTCTACCAGCCGTTTATCCTCAAGCAATGCAATGGAAATCTCTTTTGGCTTTACGTCAATGATTACTTCGCTTGTCATTTCTCATTGGTTGTTATCAGGGATGTTATTTTATCCCTATTGTTACTTTTCATAAAGAAAGGGGCACGCCATGTGAGGCACGCCCCCTTCTTAGAACAGTCTCTTGGGCTTACTTGCTCTTATGACGGTTCTTACGTAATCTCTTCTTACGCTTATGCGTAGCCATTTTGTGGCCCTTCTTTTTCTTTCCGTTTGGCATAGCTTTAGTAATTAAATTTTTTATAATGTAATTTTGAAATTCGTTTTATTCACCTTTCATCTCATCAATGAAAGCTTTTGCAGGCTTGAAACTTGGAATGTCGTGAGCCTTAATGGTAATAGAAGTCTTCTTACCAATATCACGTGCGGTCTTGGCAGCGCGATGCTTGATAATAAAGCTGCCGAAACCACGGAGATACACATTCTCTTTTCTGTCAAGCATACTGCTTTTTACGGTATTCATAAAACTCTCAACTACAACAGCAACTTCTTTTTTCTGTAAACCTGTCTGCTCTGTGATTTCGCTAATAATGTCTGCTTTTGTCATTTTGGGTAAATATCTTTCTTGTTTATAACTTATTCTGATTTACTTCTCGTTTTGAGTTTGCAAAATTACATGTTTTTTGCGTGATAATGAAATTTATTCAGCGTTTTTTCGATTATTATGATTAAAAACCCTATTGGAGAGATTAATATCCTGTAATTTAATTGAAAATGGGTTCCAACTCCTACTAAATGCTTGGCAGATTACGTCCAATCTTCTTTTGTATTAGGCGGGTCAGGGCGATTCCTCTGCGTGTGCGTCGCTGAATATCAGAGCGGATGGCATTGAGCTCGTTGAAAAGATCGGCAGCACTGTTTTGTATGAAGTTTGGTTTCCGCGAAGCTTTATTTCCATTAGGATTTACAACAACTCGGATACCTTTATTAATAAGCCTGATATCAATATCAGCACCTGTCATAACCGGATCACCGTCAAAATGGATAACACCAGGGCTTGATCGATGAATACAAAGATGTTTTGTCCTGAACGATTTGATTTTAGAACTCTTATTCAGCGTTTTGCTGAACATATCAATAGCAATCTGGGGTGCTTCAATGGCATCGAATGGCTCCATGATAACCACATCCATCAGTCCGTCACTCATTGATGCTTGCGGTGCGATATACGCGTTATTGCCATATTGTGACGCATTGGCGCATGATATGAGAAAGGCTTTATAGCTGATGCTTTCGTCGTCATCTTCTATCTTGTATGTCTCGGGCTTGTATTGAAGACCTGCTTCAAGAATTTTTTCAACATATGTGATGGGCCCTCTTTTCCCAGCTTCTGCAAATTTCTGGCTGATGAAAGCATCGAAGCCCATTCCGCAAGTACAGAAGAAAGGATGCTCATTGATGATTCCATAATCCAATTCATGAATCTTGCATGCATTGATCATGGCGATACTTTTCTTTACATTGATGGGAATAAGCAGGTGTCGAGCCAGTCCATTCCCCGAGCCACAGGGGATGATGGCCAATGCTGTTTGCGTGTGCACAATGGCTCGGGCCACCTCGTTGACGGTGCCGTCCCCACCAATAGCCACTACGATGTCGAAGCCGTCAGCCGAGGCTTTGCGGGCGAGCTCTGTAGCATGACCGGCATAACACGTCTCGGCTATTTCGTATTCAAACTTATCCTTATCCAGATACTTGTCGATTGCGTCGGGAATACGCGCTTTACTGACGGTACCAGATATGGGATTAATAATGAAAAGAACTTTCTTTTTCATACGAATTATAATCTTATGCAAATGTAGTCCTTTTTATTTGAAACTTCTGTTAGGGTTTGCTTTTTTTAGGTGTTTTGAAGTTTTCTTGTCGTTTTTATGTATATATGACTTGTTTTTTGTATCTTTGCAGCCTAATCAATACAAAATGTAGCTCGGCTACATCTAATTTAACATGGGACAGTTAACGGAAAGATACAAACACTATCGCGCGCCTCAGAAATACATAGAGGCAAATGTTTACCCTTATTTTAGAGAGATTACCAGCAAGCAAGGCCCTGAAGTTATCATGGACGGACGCAATATCCTCATGTTTGGTAGCAATGCTTATACGGGGCTTACCGGCGACCAGCGCGTCATTGATGCAGCAAAAGCAGCTTTGGATAAGTATGGTTCAGGTTGTGCCGGAAGCCGTTTCCTGAACGGAACACTTGATATTCACGTACAGCTTGAGAAAGAACTTGCAGCTTTTGAGCATAAGGACGAGGCACTGTGCTTCTCTACGGGGTTCTCGGTTAACTCGGGAGTTATTCCTGCTGTCGTAGGCCGCGGCGATTATCTTATTTGTGATGATCGTGACCATGCTTCGATTGTTGACGGCCGTCGCTTGAGTTTTGCGACACAATTGCACTATAAGCATAACGACATGGCCGACTTGGAGCGCGTGCTGAAGAAGCTACCCCATGAGGCCATCAAGCTGATTGTCGTTGACGGTGTGTTCTCAATGGAGGGAGATCTTTGCAAACTCCCCGAGATAGTTGAGCTGAAACACAAGTATAATTGCTCTATCATGGTTGACGAGGCTCACGGTTTGGGCGTCTTCGGAGAGCAGGGACGGGGTGTCTGTCACCACTTTGGGCTTCAGGATGAGGTCGATTTGATTATGGGAACCTTCTCAAAAAGCCTTGCCTCAATCGGTGGTTTTATCGCGGCCGACTGGGATATTATCAATCTGTTGAGGCACACAGCGCGCACCTATATTTTCTCTGCCAGCGACACGCCTGCGGCTACGGCTGCGGCTCTTGAGGCGTTGCATATCATTCAGGAGGAGCCCGAGCGCATTGAACGCCTTTGGGATGTTACCCACTATGCACTGAAGCGGTTCCGCGAGGAGGGCTTTGAGATTGGCGAAACAGAGAGCCCAATCATTCCTCTTTATGTGCGAGATGATGCCAAGACTTTCCTTATAACGAAGCTTGCATACGACGCAGGCGTCTTCATTAATCCTGTCATTCCTCCTGCTTGTGCGCCACAGGACACGCTTGTGCGTTTTGCCCTTCAGGCCACTCATACCACCGAACAGGTTGAGCGTGGCGTAATGGCTCTGAAAAAGATATTTGTAGAGCAGGGCATTATCAAGTAAAGATAATTAAACTCATATATCAAAAGGCCATCCGGAGCATTGTCTCCGGATGGCCTTTTTGTTTGTTTTCAATGGAGTTTGCGTATGTAGGGCGCCCCCAAACAAAGGGGACACGCAGGATTTATAGAAATCCAGCCGTGCCCTTTATGGCTTTATAGGGTTCTTTATACTAAATACTGTGATGAGATGCTGGCGTTATTGACAATTCTTCTGATGGTCTCGGCAAAGAGATCAGCTACGCTCAGCTGCTTGATTTTGGCACAACGCTGCGTATAGGGAATCGAATCGGTGAAGACAATTTCGTCAAGGGCCGAGTTCTGTACGCGCTCGGTAGCGGGCCCACTCATCACACAGTGTGAAGCACAAGCCCGTACACTCTTCGCCCCCGCCTCTATCATGATATTGGCTGCCTTCGTAATGGTGCCGGCTGTATCAACCATATCGTCAACAATAACCACGTTCTTGTCTTTCACGTCACCAATGATTTGCATCGTTGCTACGACGTTGGCACGCGCACGTGTCTTGTTACAGAGCACCAGCGGACAGCCTAAATATTTTGCATATGTGTTGGCACGCTTCGATCCGCCCACGTCAGGCGACGCAACAACAAGGTCTTTAAGGTGCAGGCCTTGCACGTAAGGCAGCAGAATGTTGCTTGCATAGAGGTGGTCAACAGGTACGTTGAAGAAACCCTGAATCTGGTCAGCATGGAGGTCCATCGTAATAAGGCGGTCAATTCCGGCGACACTAAGCAGGTCGGCCACGAGCTTGGCGCCGATGCTTACCCTCGGTTTGTCCTTGCGGTCCTGACGTGCCCAGCCGAAGTAAGGGATTACAGCGATGACGTGACGCGCCGAAGCCCGCTTGGCTGCATCTATCATAAGCAACAGCTCCATGAGGTTGTCGGAGTTGGGAAAGGTGCTTTGCACAAGGAAAACATCACGTCCGCGAATCGACTCCTCGTAGGAAACGGCAAATTCGCCGTCCGAAAATTTGGTAACGAGCAGGTTACCTAAGGGGCACCCCAGGCTTGCACAGATTTTTTCTGCAAGGTATCTCGTGCTGGTTCCCGAGAACACCAGAAAAGAGTTTTTTTCGTCACTCATTTTGTTTGCGTTTTATATAATAAAAGTGTGGTCTCCATTACATGTGCAAAAGTATGAAAAATCATCTATATAAACAATAATAATATAAAATAAACTACCTTTGCAGCCAAAAATAACAGTATATGAAAGTGAATCTGACGACCTTTGAACAGGTGCATTATCCGGTTTATATTTTAGAGGAACAACGCCTTCGCAACAACCTGAAACTGATAGCAAGTGTGGCCCGTGAGGCTGGTGTCGAGATTATCCTTGCATTTAAAGCCTATGCGCTTTGGAAAACTTTCCCCATTTTCCGGCAGTATATCAGTGCCACCACAGCCAGTTCCCTGAACGAGGCACGGCTGGGGTTGGAAGAATTCGGCAGCCCTACGCACACCTTTTCACCGGCATATACCGACGACGATATTGACGAAATGGCACGCTGTTCAAGCCATCTGAGCTTCAATTCGCTCTCACAGATGCAGCGCTTTGCCGAGCGGGCAAGGCGCGTAAACCCGGCAATCAGCCTGGGCCTGCGCGTGAATCCCGAGTACAGCGAGGTTGAGACGCTGCTCTATAACCCCTGCGCACCCGGAACCCGCTTTGGTATTTCCTGCGACAAGCTGCCCGCGAGGCTCCCTGATTACATCGACGGCTTCCATTGTCACTGCCATTGCGAGAGCGGCGCTGACACGTTCAGGCGCACGCTTGCCCGCATCGAAGAGAAGTTTGCGCGGTGGTTTCCGCAGCTCAAATGGATTAATTTCGGCGGAGGTCACCTCATGACGCGCAGGGATTATGACGTAAAACTCCTCGTTCGCACGCTGAACGAGTTCCACGCGCGGCACCCCAACCTGAAGGTTATACTTGAGCCGGGCAGCGCCTTCGCCTGGCAGACGGGGCCGCTCGTCAGTCAGGTTGCAGACGTGGTAGAGGACAAGGGCATAGCGACGGCTATCCTGAACGTAAGCTTTACCTGCCATATGCCCGACTGTCTTGAGATGCCTTACCGGCCCGATGTGCGCAACGCGTCGAAGCAGGAGCAGGCTGAGGGAAGGCATGTATATCGTCTTGGCGGCAACTCGTGCCTTAGCGGCGACTTCATGGGCTATTGGCGCTTTGACCATGAACTGCAGATTGGAGAGAACGTTATTTTTGAAGACATGCTCCATTACACCACCGTCAAGACCAATATGTTCAATGGCGTCAGCCACCCTGCCATTGCCATGGCTTCGCCCGACGGCGAACTTACCGTCCTGCGACGATATGGCTATGACGACTATAAGCTGCGCATGGACTGACCCTGTGCCCATATCGCCATCGCCCGCCTTCGGCTTTTCCGGCCCGAGACGGGCGTTGTGCTGTTGGGATATCCCGTGCTGTCTATACTTCTGCGGCGGAGAGGGCGGCTCCTTGCGTGCTGCGGGTCAGTGTGCGGCGGCCGCCATACACCTTTTATGACGGCCGCCGTAAAGCGTGTACGACGGCTGCCATACGGGCGTGCGCCGGCCGCCGTACGGGGAGCCGGAGCGCATGGAGAGGGAGGCTCGGCTTCAGCCGGATTATAGCATGTAGGCAGAATCTGCCTGCGCAGGGAGGATAAACAGGGACGGCAGCATAGGCCGTCGCGCAGCAATTCATGCGGGGGCGTCTTACAGGAGGGACAGCTGTTCCGCTGCCGCCTGTCATACAGGCCTGCAACGGGTGGCGGAAGGGCGAAGCAACAGACTGCAATATATGATGCGCGTGTGCAGGAACTCTCCGCCATGTTTTTTGAAAAAAAAGTATATAAAAAGTTTGGATGTTCAAAAAGAATTAGTACCTTTGCAAACGCATTAAGCGAAATGCTTCCTGTAAGGGAATAGAAATGCGGCAATAGCTCAGTTGGTAGAGCGCGACCTTGCCAAGGTCGAGGTCGCGGGTCCGAGTCCCGTTTGCCGCTC
>JABCNV010000024.1 GCA_013333935.1 Prevotella sp.
ACAGCCGTTCCCCTAATGGGTTATCGGTTTGACTTTATGGACGTATTGAAGAAGTATTTGGTCAATCAATACGGACATTGGTCAGAGTATTATGCACCCGACCGCACCAGCCTAAGAAGTTTCCTTTGCGGACAGATAAACCAAATTGTAGAAATCCCTAAATACTAAGCGATATGAAAGGAACAGAACATTTTACGAGAGCAATAGCCGAGTATCTCAATCAGCGTGCAGCGACAGACCCTTTGTTTGCTCCCAACTTGATGAAGCCTAACAAGAGCATCGAGGAGTGTGTAACCTACATCTTGAACCAAGTGCAGGCGAGTGGCTGCAATGGATTTGAGGACGATGAAATCTACTCAATGGCAGTCCACTATTATCCTCACTTCAAGATTATCCCAAGCCAATAACGATAAGTATTGATTATTAAGTATATAACATCATTACTTGCTATAATAGCTTGGGATAATATTTGATGATATTACTTCCGTGTAAACTGTTTTAACCAGTTTTTTATGTGGGGCTTAGTTTCCCATTCTCCCTTCTCGGGGCGTTCAGGGGTGATGTCTGCATATGCCTTCTCTAGCGCATCTCTCTTTTGCTTAGAGTCTGCACGAGCATATATTTCAGTAGTCTTGATGGACGCATGACCTAATATGTCCCGTATGTAGACAAGATTCACGCCGGCCTGCAACAGATGCATGGCTTTCGAGTGCCTGAAAGAGTGTGGGGATATTTTATCCGGGAGAAACCCGGGATGCTTAACCCTTACATCGTTTGCATACAATGTAATGATATGCGCTATTCCGGAGTTTGAGAGTTTCGCACCACGGTTATTGTAGAAGAGATACCTTCTCTCTCTTCCCGGCAAATCAAGTTTATGTTCGGACAGATACAGTTTCATTATGGATACCAGCCGCTTTTGTAATGGAACAACCCTCTTCTTACGGCCTTTTCCGAATAAAGTCACATATGCTGGCGGTTCCAGTGACAAGTCGGTTGGAGTAAGGTTGATGAGCTCCTGCACCCTGGCACCACTTTCGTAAAGTAGGGATAATATGGCAAGATGCCGTCTTCCCTGCATTGTGTCAGTCGGTATCTCTGCAAGTAGGGTTTTCATTGCTTCGATGCTCAATGAGGATATGGGGCCTGACGCTTTATGCTTGGCCTTTATTGTCATTATTTGTTGCCAGCAACCGATTCTCTTAACGTCCTCGTATTGTAGATATTTGCAGAACGCATGTATCGCAGCAAGGCGTGCGTTACGCGTGTTGTCGGTGCATTTTCTTTCAGTCTGTAGCCAGTCTAAGAATCCTGTCGTGCAATCACGTGTAAGGTGTTTCAGCTCGATTCGTTCTGCCGGGATTTTCTCCACCTCCAACATATAGTCCAGCATCAAGTCAAACGTGTAGGCATAGCTCCTAAGAGTGTGGTGGCTAACGCCCCGCTCTTTCATCAGATAGTCCGACAAGAAAATTGTAAGGTGCCGGGCAAAGTCAGTTTCTTTTTCCATAATACATGTTGTTTTTGTCGACATCGGGGAAGATGCCTCCAGTTGTAGAAGATATTATATCAATCACTTCGGGATAGAACTCACGCGTAAGCCTCAGATACCATTCCGTTTCCCTGACACCCGCATGGCCGAGGAGAACTGACAGGACTGGTAATCCGGCATACAGATCCACGCCTTCGGTTGCCATCTTTTGTAAGGTATGTACTGCGAACGTATGACGGAGGTCGTGAACCCGGGGGCCTTGTTTTTTGCCTTTGTGGGCTATCCCGCATTGCCGAAGTATCTTTTTGAAGAAAGTGTATGGCGTGGTTGCCGTGAACGGCTTTCCTATTCCTGACACAAACAGGTGGCGTTCCGGCTTGCAGATTCCTTCCACCGGCATCATGTCACGATATTTCATGTATTGTAACAATACCGCTTTCAATTCTGGATTCATGGGGATAATCCTCTCCTTGTCGTTCTTAGTTTTTGTCAATAAAATTGCATCTGACTGAAAATTGACGTCTCCATTCTTAATGTTAAGAGCCTCCGAGATTCGCATTCCGGTCGAATATAACAGCCGGAACAGGCATGGCATGCAGATAAGGCAACTTTTGGGACAGAAGCCTTTCTGTTCCGATTTGTCAATGGTTTCCATGATTCGATACATTTCTTCATGTGTGAACACATAGGGAAAGTATATGTTGGATGGACGCTTTGGAACCCTTGGCACAAAGCACTCTATGCCGAGTCTACACATGTATTTGAGGAACTGGATGAGTTGGGTATGTTTGGCATAGGATGTCCTGTCGCAGATGTTCCTTAAAGAGTTTTCCCACGCCGACACCATCCCTCTTGTGACATACAGCTCATTGAACCCGTTCTCCAACATGGCTTCGTCCCATTGCTGCAATGTGTGGCGGTAAACATCCGAATTGACGACAAGATTGCCTTTCATTTTCAAGAACTCCAGTATGTACGGGGCAAAAGCGCTACGGAAGACGTATCCTTTATTCATAGAATATACCTCCTTTCTGCGTATAAAATCTTTCCGGGACCAACGAGGGCGAAAGCAATATAGACTTCAATTTCGCCAAGTCCACCCTCAAATAATTGGAGGTTGTTGCCGTGGACACATGCCCCAATGTACTGCTGATTATGGGTAATGGAGTTTCTTTGGACAGGAGCTGAGATGCAAGGGAATGTCTGAACGCATGAATACCGTGCCGACGACGCTGTATGTTTACACCTGACTGTTGGATAGCCTTCTGCAACCCAAGCCATACGGTATCACGCGACACTCCTTTGTATGGCGGACGCATTGAAATAAACACATGTTCATCATCCGAGGACGGTCTTTCTGCTTGGAGATAATCTATGATTGCATTTCCTACATCCGTCAGCAACGGAAGCACAACCTCGTGTTTTGTCTTGTATTGAATGATGGAGATGGTGCATTTATCCCAGTCCAGATTTGCGAAGCGAAGCCGGATTATATCCGACACTCTCAGCCCAAGCCTTGATGCCAGCAGAAACATCGCATACAGACGTCTGCCTCCGAAATTGCTCCTGTCAATGGAGTTTTCTATAAGGGCAATCTCGTCCTGATTGTAAACCGACGGTACTTTCTCCCGTTGTGGAGCCTTTACTGAATCAAGTAATGCCCCAAGGCTATACTTGACATGCCCTTCCGTCAAAAGATATTTGAAGAACATCTTCATTACATACAGTCGCTGTCCTCTGCTGTTTGTACTTGTGGAGATGAAATCGATGATGTGCGACTCTGTGATTTCAGCCACTTGCTTGACTCCTTTAATTTGAACCACTGCGATAAACTGGGATATTACGCGTTGGTAAACCTCTATCGTTTTCGGGGAAGCACGTTCCGAACGCTTTAGTTCAATAAGCCGTCTTGCCACTGCTCCTATTTCTCCAGGAAGTTCATGCCTTTGGCTTGGAGGACGATTTACCATTATATGCCCATACCTTAACACCGAGTTCAACATGCCGATGCAACGATAGTGCTTTTCCCATTGGGTGTTTCTAGTAAGACTTTCAAGAAAAGAGTCTCCAATGCCGGGATTATAGAACTCTACTCCTCTCTCTGACATGTAGGCGAGGATACCCCGTTCAAGATTCGACATGTGTGTGGCAATAGTGCTCTCACTATAGCCATTGCTTATCATCTTCTCCTGACAGGTAGTAATTAGTGATTTGATGTTTGTTTGTTTCATATTGAAAAATTTGTTGGTACTCTTCCAATATAGCACAATATTCTTATCCGCCAAACATTATCACCAGTAAATCTGATATACAGTTAAATACATAGTATACCAAAGGCATTCTCTGGATAATATTTTACTTTGGATAATAGTGATTATCACGAGTCGTGATAATCACTACTATGACGAGGACGAAATCGAGGTGGGTAAGGCTATCACTTGCAGAGTGGCAGTAAACCATATTGTGGAACTCACGGAGGAGGAGAAAGCCGAAGCACGGCAGGAAGCCATCAAGCAGTACCAACGCGAGGAACTTGCCAAGATACAGAGCCGTAACGCAAGACCACAAAAGAGAGAAACGGCAGAGGTTGCACAACCTTCATTGTTTGACTTCTAAAAAGCAAAGACTATGGAACGATACGATTTAAGCGAAGCACGCATCTATGTAGGCACTTACGCCAAGTACAACGAAGGCTCACTAAGAGGTAAGTGGATAGACCTTTCAGAGTGTTACGACCAAGACGAGTTTATGGAAGTATGCCACGAACTCCACCAAGACGAGGAAGAACCCGAATTGATGTTCCAAGATTGGGGGAACATACCCGAAGAACTCATTGACGAGGGGCATTTGGATAGCAACTTCTTTGAACTGAGGGACGAGTTGGAGAATTTGGACGGTATGAATGTGAGTGCCTTTTGGATATGGGTAGAGAATACCGGCAAGGATTTAACCGAGTCCGTCTATTACC
>JABCNV010000068.1 GCA_013333935.1 Prevotella sp.
ATTAACATCAGACCAAGAAAGAAATTAGAATTTAAAACACCACATGAGTGCTTTTACGAACAAATTAAGTAAATTTGCACTTGCTTGTTGAATTCACGCTACCGTAATTATGCAAGGATTTGTTAATATTCATCAAGTAGCCTGATATGATCAAGAAACCAGGCATGTGAAAAGTGTAGACAAACTGTTTTAAATAAGGATAGCCGTCACCAATATAGCTAAGATGGAAAGAAATCATAAGAAGAATAAACAATGATTTGAAGAAATCCAATTCATTTATTCTTTTAACATTTTTCACCTCCTGATTAAATGGGCTATCCATAACTATCAACTGTCTTTTATCTGCTTTCTTTCTGATTTTACCAACGAAAAAACAAAGAAATTATTCCTCCCATACCTTGTAATCAACATATCCTGTCTTAGCTCCGGGGCTATGCGACCCATCGCTTTGGCCGCCATTGCCAGGCGTATTCTCAAGACCAGAAGTAGAATTTTGCTGATTTAAGCTCCTGCCAGAGCCTGCAAGTATCATTCCATAAACAAAGACAGGGATAGTATTTATAACAGGAATTGTGTATTGTTTTTTCATAAGGTAAAAATAATGTAGGCGCAACAATGTATTGACGCAAACCAGGACCATCGCGTTTAGTCTGTTTATTAAGCAGACATAAAAACACCTTTACCCCACAAAATTACTAAACTTTTTGAATAATACAGCAAATGCTCCATATTTTTTACACCTTTATGTAAAGGTAAAATCAACCAATAAGTGCAAAAGTAATTAACTTTCTTGAACTTTAAGAACTGATAAATATGCTACTTTTTATACGTTGGTGAGCTTGTTTAATATTATATATTTGATGTATGAAAGAACAAAATAAAAAGAAACGAACGTGCAAAAGATTGCTTGATATGCCAATATGTATTGATTCTATTATGGTAGCGCCGTTAAACGAATGTCTTAATTCCGTCATCTTTCTAACTTCAAAGAAAAGAAATTATTTAATCTTTTTCCCGATAAAGGGCAGAGAAGAGAGCGGAACGTCACGCTTGATAATAGCTCCCAAGAAAGCCATGAGCAGCAAAGTGTTGACTACTAACGAGGGGACTGTAGAAAGTTTGGCATTACTAAATGTCATACCCGCGAACACGACAGCGGCAAGAAGCACGTAAATACCAATGTCCTTGAGCGGATAATTGATAGGATAATACTTCTGTCCAAAGAAGTAACTTGTCACCATACACACACCATAGGCTGCAAAGCCTGCCCATGCGCACGCCATATAGCTAAAGCGGGGGATGAAGATAACGTCGATAGCAATAAGCACTAAGCAGCCAAGGCCCGAGAAATAAGCGCCCCAAATGGTTCTGTCGGTGAGCTTATACCAAAAGCTTAAGTTAAAATAGATACCGAACATTATCTCTGCAGCCATGACGATTGGTACAACACGCAATCCCTCCCAGTAGCTTGGCGCAACGACATAACGCAGTATGTCCATGTAGCCAATGACAGCAAGGTAAGCCAATAGCGTAAAGATAATGTAGAATTTCATCACTTTAGCATACGTCCCCTTTTTGTCAGCGTCCTTGTTTCCAAACACAAAAGGCTCGTAAGCAAAACGGAAGGCCTGTGTGATGATGACCATAATCATGGCAATTTTAATCGTTGCGCCATATATTCCAAGCTGTGCCATAGCCTGCTTACTGTCGCCATCGTAGAGGTATGGGAACAGAAGTGTTGAAGCACTCTGGTTTAATTGTCCTGCCACACCGAGAATAAGCATGGGCCAAGTGTACGAAAGCATTCGGCGACAAAGCTTTTTATCGAAGCCGAAACCAACGCCACGCATCTCCTTTCCCAGCAATAACATCGTAACAACTGATACGAAAAGGTTTACGTAAAACACAATAGCCACGTCGGGAGTACCGTCTGAAGCATAGAGGCCCGGGACGATAACGCCCATGCTTGGCAACACAAGCAGAAGCAGAGCTACCAATGTAACATTGATGAGAATGTTGGCAAGCTTGAGGAACATAAACTTCCAGGGGCGGTGTTGCTGTCGTAAATAGTCGAACATAATGGCAGTCCATGCATCAATTGCCACGCAAATGGCCATGACTCCAATGTATGAAGAGTGTTCGGCATAGCCCATAGCGACCGACAAAGGCTTCAGAAATGCAATGACTAACAGCGCAAAACCCAATGCCACAGTGCCCACCATGCGTAACGCTGTAGAATAAACCATACGCGGATTCTCACCTTCTTTGCTTGCAAAACGGAAGAAAGTGGTCTCCATACCAAACGTAAGGATAATGATTAATATGCCTATATACGAATAGATATTGGTTATAATACCATATTGTCCGCCGTCAGAGAGCCAGGCATAAGCCTCAATGGGTACCAATAAATAGTTGACAAAACGGCCTGCAATGGAGCTAATCCCATATATTGCAGTGTCTTTAAGCAGTGATTTTAAGTTGGACACGATTGAAAAGTAAAAAGGTAAAAGAGTAAAAAAGTAAAAGAAAGAAATCCCTTTTTCAGGTTCGCAGTCTTTTATTCCCTACTTTCTATCTGTGTGATTATTATTTTGTAGTTTTCTTTAACTTTATTGATGATGTTGACAGTAGTGCCAATGATAGTTTTCAAATCGTTGGAAAGGGATTCAAATTCTTTTATTTTGATGTAATCAGCATCCTTTAGAAGTTCAAGCCAATATAAGGTTTCGTTGGCCTCTTTCAGAGCAATGCGCATCTTATTTAGGTAATCTGCCCTGCTTGAAGCGAACTTCCTTTCTGCAAAATTAGCCCCAATGCTTGTCCCGCTCCTGTATATCTGTTTTGACATGATGTACTCATGCTTCTCTTCTGTAAGGAATTTGTAAAGCTTTATTATACGCAGTGCAAACTGCTTGCTTAAAATATACACAGTACTGTCGGTTTTCATCTTGGTCTTATTTTACCGTTGTTGATTGTCTTAAAGTATGATTTGCTTTATATTTATAACAACCATTCCACACCTCTAAAAGGCTCGTTGGCCTTCTTTTTACCTTTTTACTCTTTTACCTTTTTACCTTTAAAAAAACATATAGCATATAAACACTGCTGCCACAGCGCCTGCAACATCAGCAATTAAGCCGCAGGTGACGGCGTGGCGCGTATATTTAACGCTTACCGAACCGAAGTAAACAGCAAGGATATAGAACGTAGTGTCGGTGGACCCTTGAAAGAGACAGCTCAGGCGGCCGACGAAAGAATCGGCTCCAAAGTGCGTCATCTCGTCAAGCATCATGCCTCGGGCCCCGCTTCCTGAGAGGGGTTTCATCAGCGCTGTGGGCAGAGCGTCTACCCAAGTGGCGTCTGCACCAATCCAAGTGACAAAAGATTTTATACCGCTTATCAAGCCGTCCATGGCGCCGGAAGCACGGAAAATAGCAATGGCTACGAGGAAAGCAACCAGATAGGGAATAATACGGACGGCCGTTGTGAAGCCTTCTTTCGCACCCTCGGTGAAAGCATCGTATACATTTATCTTCTTAAAGAGGCCGGCAACTATAAAGCCGGTAATAATGCTCATGAGCAAAACGGCTGCGATGGATATGCTTGTCGTGTTCATCGTAGCCGCATCAAGCTGCATGAATCCCCAGACAATGGCTGCGCATACCGCGCACATGCCACCCAGGGCAAGCACTAATGTGCGACTCAAAAGGTTGACATGCTGGAACAACGACGTCACAATAACACCCACCAAAGTGGCTATAAACGTTGTTATAAGAATAGGAATAAAGACGTCAGTAGGGTGTGCGGCCCCCAGCTGTGCACGATAGTTCATGATGCTTACCGGTATAATGGTCAAGCCTGATGTGTTCAAAACAAGAAACATGATCATCGGATTCGTGGCCGTATCCTTTCGTGGATTAAGTTCCTGCAGCTGCGACATGGCCTTTAGTCCCAGCGGTGTGGCCGCGTTATCCAGACCCAACATATTGGCGGCTATGTTCATAAATATCGACCCCATGGCCGGATGGTTCTTCGGAATATCAGGGAAAAGACGGGTGAAAACGGGCGAAAGGAAACGGGCCAGTGCGTTAATGAGACCAGCTTTCTCTCCAATTTTCATGATGCCGAGCCACAAAGCCAGCACACCCGTAAGGCCAATGGAAATTTCAAAAGCCGATTTTGACGAGGTGAATGTGGAATCCATCATGGCCGGAAACACCGATGTGTCGCCTAAAAACACCAGTTTTATCAATGCAACGACGAAGCCAATTACGAAGAAGGCCACCCAAATATAGTTAAGCACCATGGCTAATGAGATCTTGTTTTAGATGTTATAACATGCAAAGTTAGTAAAAAACACAGAGCTAAAGCCCGCGCAAGCGGCCTTTTTTTCGTTCTGGTTCAATCAAGTTCACGGGCTATCCCTGCACCGAAGAGGGCAAAATCGGCTTTCAACGGGTCTGTAGGGAACGCCTCACGAAGCACATTTGTAAGTCGGATTGCAGCCGACATAGTGGCCGATTTCGATGTGATGAGGCCGAGACCGGCGGCTGTACTGATGACGTGTGTGTCCATAGGAATGATTAATGTGCGCCTGTCGGCAAGGTCGCTCCATAGTCCGAGGTCAACGGGGCTGTTGTCACGAACCATCCACCGCATCATCATGCACACGC
The DNA here is from genome assembly GCA_013333935.1 of Prevotella sp. Classification (GTDB taxonomy): domain Bacteria; phylum Bacteroidota; class Bacteroidia; order Bacteroidales; family Bacteroidaceae; genus Prevotella. The sequence goes on from JABCNV010000068.1 coordinate 4,674, forward strand.
GTTTACAGCACGACCGGGCATCTTTGGGCACGATACCGTCCAGCTCGTATATACGGTACCACCGGCACAAAGCACTGACAACGTCAAGTCCCGTGCGTGCATTCGCATGATGAAGATAACCTTTCAGGCTGCCATACTTATTGAAAAGCCGTGCCGTGGCCGACAGAAAAAGCGAAAAGGCACGATGGGTATACAGGCGATAAAAGCAGCTGTCGTCATCAGGAAACGCCTGGCGGAAGCCTTCCTCCCGTATCCATTGATAAAGCTCGCCATCGCTCTGGTCGATCAAATGCTGTATCTTCGGCATGAACTGCCGACGGTTTCCGTAGCTCAGTACGGAAGCCACCCATGCTGTTGCCTCCTGATTCAGCCTGCCTTTCACCTGATGCATGAAATACGAAGGGTCACCGTTGATGAACGATGGTGTTTCATAAGCATCGGCCAGACGATGCAGGAGGGCTGTCTTTTCAGGCGAAAGCAAGTTGCTCATTGGTGTTAATGCGGTGAAATAATACAGAAAAACGAAAGCCCTATTGGTTTGTTTCGGTCTGTTGCAAAGCGGCCTCTTCGCGCGAAAATTCCTTAAAGGCTCCGTACATTACCCATACAGTGAAAACAAAAGCGAGTGTATCGCTCCACGCCTGGCACATTTCTACGCCCTGCAGGCCGAAGCATGCCGGAAGGATGATGACGAGGGGGATGAAGAAAATGCCCCTGCGGGCGGCGGCCAGCAGATTGGCACGCCAGGGCTTGCGGCAAGTTTGCATCATCATGTTGCTAATCATGATGGTGGCACCAAAGGGCAGGGTAGCCAGCTGCCAGCGCAAAGCCGTGCTGCCAATGGCAATAACCGCAGGGTCGTTGCGGAATATAGCTATAATCGTATCGGTGAAAGCGAACCCTCCCAACGTACAGACAAGCAGAAAGACTGTACCCAGACGAACGGTAAACCAGAACCCCGTCTTGAGCCGTTTATACAAGTGGGCACCGTAGCAAAAACCGCAGACGGGTTGGAATCCCTGCCCCAGACCGATGATAACAGCCATGATAAGCATGCAAACGCGGTTGACAACCGACATGCCTGCAATGGCAGCGTCGCCGTAATTGGCCGCAGCAAGGTTCAGCATCATGGTTGAAATGGCCTCCAGTCCCTGCCTTGAGAACGAGGGAGAACCGCCGTAGAATATCTCCTTAAGCCCGCCGAGGCTGAACCGGAAGTCAGTCCAGCGGATGGGAATATTGCCTCCATGATAGGTCATGGCGAAGAGAATGCAGAAGCTTACCACCTGCCCGATGACGGTTGCAAGGGCTGCTCCCGTTATGCCCATGCCGGCAGTGAATATCAACAGCGGGTCAAGCACAACGTTCAGCAAGGCTCCGGCCACGATGCCTACCATGGCATAGCGCGCGTTGCCTTGCAGGCGGAGCTGGTTGTTCAGCGTGAGCGAGCTCATGAAAAAGGGCGCACCGCAGAGGATAATGCCCATATAGCGCTCGGTATAAGGCAGGATGGTGGGCGTGCTGCCGAGGGCAGAGGCGATGGGGCGTAACAGCAGGAGACCTGCCACACAGACCAGACACCCTGCGAAGAACGCACAGAAGAAACCCAGCGACGCCATGGTGCGGGCGTTATCGTGGCGTTTGGCGCCCAGCTCGCGGGCAATATAGTTGCCGCTGCCGTGCCCGAAGAAGAAGCCTACGGCCTGCATCAGGAACATTACGGTGAAGACAACGCCTATGGCTGCCGTCGACTGGGTGTTGATATGACCCACGAAAAACGTATCGGCTATGTTGTAAAGGCTCGTAATCAGCATACTGATTATCGTCGGAACGGCCATGGTACCAATCACCCGTGGTATAGGACCCTGCGTAAGAAAAGTATAGTTGTCTGTCTTCAAAACGTTTACCTATTGATGTTTGCAAAATTAAATAAAAATGCGCAAACATAGTTGTCAATCAGTGGTTTTTAGGTTTCAGGGGTATATTTCTTGATGTATTGCGGGTTGGTATGCCTCTGTTTGTATTTCAGTTTTAGAGTAGCGGTTTGTAAAAACAATTCTGAATTTTCAGGCATGTTTTAATGAACGTTTTAGCATTATTTTGTAGGCGAAAGCGCGTATTTTCGTTGCTTTTGACAGGAAAAAGGGGAATGGTGTTGCTCTTAGGGTGTATGTTTTTGCCCTTTACGCCGTAATCGTGTTGCCTTTACATCGTAATCGTTTCGTCTTTACGACGTAAAGGGCTTGTCTTTACGGCGTAATCGCATGGGGTTTACATCGTAAAGGGGCGGTAAAAACAGGTATTTGTTCTGCTTTTTGCGGTGTTGTATTTGTTCGCATTGTATAAAAAGGTTCTCTTTTATGGTTGTTCAACGCCTGCCTTTACAGCGTAATGGCAGCGGGAAAATGGTGAAAACCAAGTGAAAACCTGACGGTGTGAGGTGTAATCTGTTGATTATTAGCTATTTTGTAACAGTGTTTGCTTTTAGCGTATTTGAAGCCAACAAGTTGTTTGTGGGTAAAAAGGGGCGTTATAATACGATGTTTGTAATATTATTTCGCGGCATTTTGGAGTTGCAGAAAGTTTCTGTTACCGATAATTTAAGTTTGTAAAGGAGTGAAAATTCTCATACAGGCGAAAAGTAAGGATGAAGAAAATTTATTTCGTTATCTTTGTATTCTGAACCTAAAAAACGAAGAAAAGATGTCACAAAAAGACCTGTATTTGCCCTCGAAACCGCGATACGAAATTCTCGATGGGTTGCGAGGAGTAGCCGCTCTGATGGTAATTGTGTTCCATTGCTTTGAAACTTATATTCCGCGTGTGGGCACGCAGATTATCAATCACGGTTATCTGGCGGTCGATTTCTTTTTTCTTCTTTCAGGTTTTGTAATTGGTTACGCTTACGATGAGAGGTGGAATGCAATGACCGTTTGGGGCTTTTTTAAACGCCGACTGGTACGTCTTCACCCGATGGTTGTGGCAGGAACGCTTACGGGTGCCGCGCTTTTCTTTTTTGCCGCAGGAAGTTATTTCCCTATGATTATGCAGGTTGAGGCTTGGAAATTTGTGCTTTGCATCGTGCTGGGACTGTTGATGATTCCGTGCCCTACGGGTTTAGACATTCGCGGGTGGGGCGAAACCAATCCGCTGAACGGGCCAAACTGGTCGCTCACCTTTGAGTATATCGGTAATATTTTATATGCGTTGGTTTTGTGCCGACTGCCTACTGTCATGCTTGCGGTGCTGTGTTTGGGTAGTATTTTCTTTACGCTCGACTTGACGTTAGGGTGGGATGTGTTCCATTTGCTGCCGCGCGGACCGCAATATACCGTTATAGGCGGATGGAGTTTAACGCCTGATCAAATGTATATTGGGTTTGTTCGGTTGGGCTATCCTTTCCTTTGCGGATTGCTGATATCGCGTATTCTGTCGGCCCGTGTTACGGCGTCTAATCCCAGTGGCAGCATGTTGGGAATGCGAGGAGGCTTTTGGTGGGCGTCGCTACTGCTGGTAGTGATATTCTCTATGCCTGTAATAGGTGGTCATACAGGCTTTGCCGACGGACTGTATCAGGCGTTTAGCATCATAGTTTTGTTCCCTGTTGTTGTGCTTATTGGCGCAGGAAGCAAGACCACTGATAAGCGAAGTGGGGCTTGGTGCGAGTTTTTGGGCGCTGTTTCCTATCCGCTTTATATTACCCATTACCCGTTAATGTATATGCAAATGGCATGGTTTGAGCGTCATTCAAATGCGCCTTTGTGGATACATATATCGCTGAATGTGGGCGTTGTGCTTGTATCGGTGTTTATGGCATGGGCTTTTCTGAAGCTCTATGATGAACCCATGCGAGCTTGGTTAAAGAAAAAGGTGTTGCGAAGACAATAATCTTCGCAAGTGGTCATGAAGGTTTTGTGGTGAATGTACTAAACGAACCGTTTGTGTAAAGTCAAGAATTGTCGTACGCCTTGGCTGATTGAAGTCAGCCCGAATTGCTCAGGTTTTAACTCGTTCAGCGGTATCCAACGAAAACTTTCGGCATCGTCGCAAGCTTTAACTTGTTGATAGTTGGAAGCGCGGCATAGGAAAAACAAGTCGAGCGTGTGCACGTCGAAACCCGAATAGGGATAGATGTTCGGCCGGCTGAAGAGGTATCGCACATCGGTAACATCGAGGTTGGTCTCCTCTTTCACCTCGCGCGCAATGCCTTGCTCGGCTGTTTCGTCCATGTCGCAGAAGCCTCCGGGGAGGTCATACGTGCCTTTGGCGGGCTCTTGCTTGCGTACAACGACAAGCAGCTCATTGTGTTCGCTCAGGATAAAAGCCGCAGTGGCTGCGCTCGGGTTAAGGTAATAAACGAAGCCGCAAGCGTTACAGCGCTTGCTTTTGGCATCGTTGACATTGAAATTACTGCTGCCACACGCAGGGCAATGGGTGAAATGATTTAACGGGTGCATGGTTTAAAGAAAAAGGGCAAGCCGCAATCGTCGTGCAGCTTGCCTTTGTGGTTTATTGATTTCTGATGTCTTCAGTTGGTTTACAGGCAATAGTTACCTTGTGTTTATTCAAGATGAAGCCTTAGAGCATGCTGTTAATGGCAGCATTAAGGTCGCTAATCTGTGTGTCGCGTTTCTGTAAAACATTCTGACGGTCGATGAGAAAGAAGGTCGGAACCGTCTGAACGTTATACTGTGCAGCGTATGAAGAGTTGGTGCCGTCGTCATCGTGAACGCATATCCACGGCAGAGCTGCTACGCTTTCTTTCCAGAAATGTTTGTCGGGATCAAGGCTGACCTGATATATTTCCAGTCCGCGGGCGTGGTATTTATTATATATTTCACGCAGCTTCATGATGCGCGCCGTACTGCCTTGCGATGCAAATACGTGGAAATCGAGCAGTACGACTTTGCCTTTCAAACTCGTTAACTTGCGCACATTACCCTTGTTATCCGGCAAGGCTATTTCGATAATACCCGACGTATTCACCTTGCTGGCATCGATAGTCTGATTGCGTTCGGCCTGGATAATGCGCACATTCTTCATGCCTTCAATGGCGATGTTGTGCAGATTCTTGCCGCGCTCCGACCCTGGATAATAGGTATCCCAGCTCGTCGCCACGGCAGCAAACACCTGAACATCCTCTTTTTTGCTCCTCGGATCGAAGATAAGAGTCGTCTGGTTGCCCACATAGATGGTCTGGAACAGCGCATAATAGGCATAGGCGCACATGGGCTCCTTGTAAATATATTGCATTTTTACCGTATTCTTGTAGGCATCGAGCAGGCGCTGTATGCTGTCACCTTCGGCCTGATACGGAACATTCGGGTTGCTTGTCAGCGCATTGATTCGGGCCTGAAGATTCATCTGCATGAGCGCTAACTCCTTAATTTTTGCGCATTCGCCGGAGCCTTGAACGTCATATTGCGACGACATCGTCGGATAAGAAGCCTTTACGGTGATGTTCTCTGTGGAGTCGACGGCAATGTTTATAATCTGATTCGCAATGCGAAGACGATAGAATTCGGGGTTCTCGGGCGCCTTCTCGCTGAACGAAAATGAACCGTCTTTGCCGAGCTTTACGGAGTCGACGGTAACCGGTCCGTTAAGACTCATGTTCTCAAAATACAGTAAAGAGTCTTTTGCATCGCTGATATTTCCTGACAAATGAAACTTTTTTCCCGTACAGGAAGCCAGGAAAAATGCAGCCACCATGATGGCTCCTACAGAGAATAAGCGTGAAATTTTCATTTCAATATGATTTCTTTTGATGATTGCAAAGATACAGTAAATCAGTAAAAAAACAAAAAATATATATGTTTTCTTCTTATCTCTCATTTTTAATAGGTAACTTTGCCCCGATTTCTATATTTAAGATGTAAGTCAAAACAATAATTTTTTAAGATTTAGATGAACGTAATTACAAAATCTGTCCAGTTGCCTGATGGAAGAACCATTACGATTGAGACAGGAAAGGTTGCCAAACAGGCTGACGGTGCAGCGGTTCTTCGTATGAACAACACGGTACTTTTAGCTACTGTTACCGCAGCCAAGGAAGCTGTTCCAGGTACCGATTTCATGCCGGTAACTGTTGATTACCGAGAAAAGTATTATGCAACGGGCCGTTTTCCTGGAGGTTTTACTAAGCGCGAAGGTAAAGCAAGTGACGAAGAAATCCTCACATCGCGTCTTGTTGACCGTGCTCTTCGCCCGTTGTTCCCATCAGATTATCATAGCGAAGTTTTCGTACAGATCATGCTTCTGTCCTCAGACGGCGTTGACCAGCCGGACGCATTGGCCGGCTTTGCTGCCTCTGCCGCAATGGCTTGCTCTACGATTCCTTTCGAACATACAATATCAGAATGCCGCGTTGCCCGCATAAATGGCGAATATGTCATCAATCCAACCTTCGAACAAATGGAGGAATCGGACCTCGATATCATGGTAGGCTGCACGAAAGATAACCTGATGATGGTTGAAGGTGAGATGAGCGAGGTGTCAGAACAGGACCTTATCGGAGCGCTTAAAGCCGCGCAGGAGGCTATCATCCCGATGTGCGAACTGCAGGATGAGCTTGCAAAGGAACTGGGAACAGACAAGAAACGCGAATACAATGACGAAATAAACGACGAGGATTTACGTAAGCAAATCCACGCCGAACTGTATGATTCGGTTTACGAAATCAATCGTAAGGCTCTGCCGAAACAGGAGCGTAACGATGCTTTTGACAAAGTATTGGCCGACTTCTTAGAGAAGTATGACGCTGCCCATACAGAGCTTTCGGAGGAAGAACTCGAAGAAAAGCACGCTGAAGCAGGTCGTTATTACGGTGACGTTATGCGCGACGCAATGCGCCGTTGCATATTGGATGAGGGCGTCCGTATGGACGGAAGGCAGACCGTTGACATCCGTCCTATCTGGTCAGAAGTGTCTCCTCTTCCCATGCCTCACGGCTCAGCTATCTTCCAGCGCGGCGAAACCATGTCGCTTGCAACATGTACCCTCGGTACGAAGATGGACGAAAAGCTTGTCGACGGCGCTGTAAACAGAGGCTATCAAAAGTTTCTTCTCCACTACAATTTCCCGCCATTCTCTACTGGTGAGGCCAAATCGCAGCGCGGTGTAGGCCGTCGTGAGATTGGTCATGGCCACTTAGCATGGCGCGCTTTAAAGGGACAGATTCCTGCAGACTTCCCATATACCGTTCGCGTTGTGAGCGATATTCTCGAGTCTAACGGTTCTTCGTCAATGGCAAGCGTATGTGGAGGAACCCTCGCTCTGATGGATGCGGGTGTACCTGTCAAAAAGCCGGTATCGGGAATAGCCATGGGATTGATCAAGAATCCGGGAGAAGACAAGTACGCTATCTTAAGCGACATTCTCGGAGATGAGGACCATCTCGGCGACATGGACTTTAAAACCACCGGTACCAAGGACGGTTTGACCGCTACACAAATGGATATTAAGTGTGACGGACTGTCGTTTGATATTATCGAAAAGGCTCTTATGCAGGCCAAGGCAGGTCGTGAACATATCATGAATGAGATGATGAAGACCATCTCGGAGCCTCGCAAGGAGATGAAACCGCAGGTTCCACGCATCGTAAGTATTGACATACCGAAGGAGTTTATCGGTGCTGTCATTGGCCCGGGTGGAAAGATTATCCAGCAAATGCAGGAAGATACGGGTGCCACTATCACCATTGACGAGGCCGACGGTAAGGGTCATGTACAGGTTTCGGCCCCCAACAAGGAGAGCATTGATGCCGCTCTGGCTAAGATAAAAGGTATTGTAGCCTTACCCGAAGTAGGCGAAACGTATGACGGTATCGTTAAAAGTATCATGCCTTATGGCTGTTTTGTTGAGATTCTTCCAGGCAAGGAGGGACTGCTTCACATCTCTGAGATAGAATGGAAACGCCTCGAAACCGTTGAGGATGCAGGCATAAAGGAAGGCGATCACATTGATGTGAAGTTGCTTGAAATAGACCCAAAGACAGGTAAATACAAGCTTTCGCACCGTGTTTTGCTCGAAAAGCCCGAGGGTTATGTAGAGCGTGAGCGCCGCCCAAGGCGCGAAGGTGACCGTCGTCCGCGCCGTGAGGGAGACCGTCCACGTCGTGACGACCACCGCGAAGAGCGCGGAGAGTATCGTTCCCGCCGCTTTGAGCACCATGAAAATGAGCAGCAGGACGAGCCGAAAGACTTCTCAACAGAGCTCGATAACAACAACGATATCGAATAAAACTGTAATCATTGTCCCGACGCCCTTGCGCGTCGGCTTGCGAAAAGTATAGAAAAGTCCCCGCCAGAACATCTTCTGGCGGGGTATTTTATTTAGTAAACAGGAGAATTTCTTTTAGGAGTCAGGAGTTAAGGAGTTAATGGAGTTAAGACAATACCAACGCACCCAACTAAAATAAAGAATTAAAGGATTAGGAAATTCCTTTATTTTAAAGAGTGGAAAACGGTTATTCTCCCCGCTTTAACCTCAAGTTTAGTTGTAATAATGCGGGCAGGAAGATGAGCACCGAGCACAGCAGCCCCATCCACATCAGGCGTTCGTTGCCATGGAAAAGGTCGATAAGCTTGCCGTCGTTCATCTGTGGCATGAGATTAAACATGACATAAGCCACCGTGTTATTGACGCAATGGAACACAATGCCCGGGATAACCGACCGCGTTCTGTAATACATCCAGCCCAACATCAGCCCCATCAGCGCACCGTGTACAAACTGCGGGACGTTGCCGTGCACGGCTCCGAATATCAGCGCAGAGGCGATAATGGCTGCCCAGTGCCACCGTTCGCCGCTCACGTCCAGCAGTCGCCGCAGCACAGCTCCGCGGAAAACCATCTCCTCGGCCACCGCCGCCACAATGCCGATAGCGATATATCCCAGCGGTTCGCGCATGATATCCTCGAACAGTTGTTCCACAGCCTTGGGCATGGTATATTGTATTTGCTCAATAGCCCACTCGGAAGGCAGAATAGAACCCAGCGCCGCCACTGCCACCCAGAACAGTACGAACCACGGCTTACCGCCTATCCAGGCGCGCGAAACCGGCGTCCACTTGCGCCATGTAAACAGGCAAATGCTGAACACGCCGAAGAGAATGCTCACCGTTGCCAGCATTTCGCCCGTCAGCTGAGGGGCCTGTCTCAATTCGTCCAGCACGTAAAGCAAAGACTTTCCGCTCGTCCAAAGCCCAACAATCTGTACGAGATAGATGAAAAACAATTGTATCAGAAAGAACACAACAACGTAGAAAACGATGTCTAAAAGTGCACGAAGGTTTTTATTCATTTGCTTTATCTTGTTCAAAAAGTTTCTTGATTTCGGCCTCATCGCGCCTGAGTTGCGCGGCAAGCATGTCGGCACTGTCGAAGCGTTGCTCCTCGCGAATGTGCCGGATGAAGGCTACTGACAGTTCGCGGCCGTAAATATCGCCGTTGAAATTAAAGAGATATACCTCCAGAGTCTGCCGGTGTCCGCTGAATGTCGGGCGCATACCGATGTTCATCATCCCCTCAAAGGTGGCGGAAGAAGCCGCATGGGAACCGTCGGCCATGATGCCGACTTTCACCGCATACACGCCATTGGCAGGCACCAGACAGGCCGAAGCAGACACGTCTACGTTGGCCGTGGGGAACCCTAACTTCCTTCCCTCCTGATGACCGCTCACAACACGTCCCGTCAGCACGTAGGGACGACCCAGACATCGGGCGGCATGGGCAACGTCGCCACGTAGCAAGGCCGACCTGACGAGAGATGAGCTGACGTGCTCTCCGCCCAGCATAAAGGCCTCGCTTTGGACGACACGGATGCCCAATTCCTGCCCATAGCGCACGTAATCATTGAAATTTTCGGTGCGCCCGCGGCCGAAACGGTTGTCGTAGCCTGTCACCAGCGTGCGCACGTTGAGCCTGCCAAGCAGCACCTGTTCCATAAAATCGCGGGCCGACAACGAGGCCATTACCCTGTCAAAATGCAGCACGGCCACTGTGTCGATGCCCGTTTCTTCCAGCAGTTGCAGCTTCTCGTCGGTAGTTGTAAGCAATGCAGGCTGATAATCGTCCTGCAGAACCTGCCGCGGATGGCGGTCGAAGGTGATGACCATAGCCTCCCGTCCCTCCGCCCTGGCCTGCTCGCGCACCTGGCTGATAAGGAACCGGTGCCCGCGGTGCACGCCGTCGAAGAAGCCTATTGTTGCCACACAAGCTGTTGTGTTCACCGGCGTGCCGCCGTCAACATATATGGTTTTCATTGCTCGCGCTGTTTATGCCCCGGACGTCTGCGGTTGCGCCTGCCCGGGCAGGCAAAGTTACGAAGAAACGCCAACAATAGCAAGGAAAATCTCCGGCGTTTTACCTTTTCACCCCTGTCGGTGGAATGGTTACAGTCCCATGACACCCCCTTGCCGTGCTGCTGATGCGCAGGCTCTGCCTTTACGTTTTCACGTTAGGCTTACGGCAGCCGCCGCACGAGCGTACGACGGCCGTAGTAATATGTGTATGGCGGCCGTGACAATGTGCGTACGACGGCCGCCGACAAGTCAGCATTACAGCTTAAAAGGAAAAGGGGCAGGGCCGTCTCTGTTCAAGATAAGGCACGTAAAGATCGTGCGGAAGCCAGATGTTACTTTTTTTCTGCTATTTACGCCAAAAGAAATTATTTTGATTTATATTTGTAAGTATAAAGAAGATACGGTATATTTGCATAAAAGAGTTACAGTTATGGTTACGTTAACAAATTATACAAGGGAAGAATTCATTGACATCTTCAAAAAAGCAAAGACTCGAAAGGCAGAATGGCAAAAGCAGGCTGAAAGAGAGCTTCGTGAAATGTCAGAACGCATTGCCAACAACAAGGCACGTGTCAAGAGTCGTTAAGATGAAGTTGCTGAATCTTAATAACATCAATATGTCGGCTCCATATTCTATTTGGAGACAAGACAAAAGGTATTATTTCAAAACTGATAATGATATTATTTACATGGTCAGCTTTGATAAAGAAGAAGCTTTTCAGGAAGATAAAGCTTATTGGTTTAATCTTTCCAATACGTCTGACAGAAAATCTCCGCGCGACCATAAAATACGAGAAACAATATTTGCTTTACTGGAAGACTTCTTTAATGAGAATCCTGACATTCTGTTATATATCTGCGATACAATTGATAACCAGCAAGCTCAACGTGAAAGACTCTTTCTTAGTTGGTTCAACAGATACGGTAAAGGTCGCTTTACGATAATCACTGCTAAAGTTTCAAGTGGTGATGAAGATGAGTATGTTGCAATGATACTTCAGAATAATCATCCACATTATGATGCTATTACCCATCAATTCAAGAAGGAGATAGCGATGTTTAAAGAAAATAAGTAAGCTTTTTCTTTTTATCTATGTAGCAGGAAAGAGACAAGTCTTATGCCTGTCTTCAGAGAAATTGCTACATAGTACGGCTTCTTTCCCTTATTCGCTTCACCCATCGCCACAGTTCGCCGCTGCCCAAAACCACAAATCCCGTTGAGGCGATGATGGCAAGCCACTCGCTCAGGCTCATAGGCTGCGTGCGGAACATGCGTCCTCCGAACGTGACGATGAGCCACTGGCCGAGGAGAATCAGCGTAAGCACGAGCACAAGCCCGCGGTCGCGCCAGAAGTAACGGAAGGCACTGTAAGCCGAGCCAAGGCTCTTGGCATTGAAAAGGTTCCAGAACTGTAGCATCACAAAGGTGGTGAAGAAGAGCGTTAGCTCGTGAACGTCGATGATGCTGCCCTGTCCGTGGCGCTCGCACCAGATGAGAAAGAAGAACATGACCACAAAGAAACTGATGCTGCAAAAGCTGATTCCGCGCCACATGGCATGCGTAATGATGAAGTCGGATGTCCGCCGGGGCTGGTCTTTCATCACTTCGCGCGACGGCGGAAGCGAAGCCAGGGCCAGGGCCGCAAAGGTATCCATGATGATGTTCACCCACAGAATCTGTGTTACCGTGAGGGGTATTTCGGTTCCTATAATAGAGCCGCCGAGCACAAGCAGCAGTGCCGAGAGATTCACGACGAGCTGGAAGAAGAGGAACCGCTGAATATTTTTATACAACGAACGGCCCCACATCACGGCCGAGGCGATGGAATGGAAGCTGTCGTCAAGCAGCGTGATGTCGGAAGCCTGCTTGGCAACCGATGTCCCTGTACCCAGAGAAAGACCCACATGTGCATGATTCAGTGCGGGAGCATCGTTTGTTCCGTCGCCCGTAACGGCCACAATCTCTCCGCGTTTCTGTAGTAATTGCACGAGCCTTTGCTTGTCGGCAGGACGGGCGCGGCTCATAACGCGCAGATGTTTGGCACGTTCGTAGGCTTCGTCGTCGGTGAGAGCGGCAAAGTCGGCGCCCGTAATGTGCCATTCCTTCGAATGTTTTTCGGCCTCGGTTACATCGTCATCCTTCGGCCAGATGCCTATCCGGCGGGCTATTTCTATGGCTGTGGCCGATGTGTCGCCGGTTATCATTTTCACCTCTATGCCCGCACGGCGACACTGCCTCACGGCTGCAGGCACGTCAGTGCGCACGGGATCGCAGATGCCTGTCACGCCCTGATAGGTGAGGTTCTCTGTGCGGAAGCCTCCCTCGCAATAGGCAAAGGCCAGTGTGCGCATGGCCTGACGCTGATAGGTAAGCAGTATTTCCTTTACCTTGAGACGGTCGGCATCTGAAAGATTCGTCATCCGAAGCACCATTTCTGGGGCTCCTTTCACAAAAGTATAGGTCTTTCCGGCGGC